>JAIOYV010000057.1 GCA_021740905.1 Bacteroidales bacterium | reverse complement strand
ATCAAATCTATCAAACCATACTGTCGCCTCAACGAGGCTTGGTAAACTTGCTCCTTTTTAATTGCTACCATACTGCCGTTCCTGACGGAACTCTACTCAATTATTAAATATTCGATAAGCCTCGGAGAGGCGACAGTATTGTAGAAACAATAAAGATAAAGACCACATAGCCTCGGAGAGGCGACAGTATGGTAAAAAAGTAGCAAGAATTTTCAAGCACCTAAAACTTTCAGACGGTTTTGATTATTACCACCTTTTATCAACCGATTGAATTTTGTCCTATTGCAGAAATTTATCCCGTTTTCAGTATAAACCAAATTACAACATGGAGGGGAACCCGCAAGGCTGTACCCTTCTTTTATTTTTTGTCGGTTAGTAGTGAAAAAATATATTGATTTGGATTATTTAATTTTATACACAAATATGATGAGAGCTGAATTTATCCTGCTTCGCTTATTGCCTAAGACACAAGCCTATTTTAGCATCTAATTGGTTCTCGTTCAACCCCCAATTATCCCCTTCAATATAGGCTTCAGCCCGGCGAAGAAAAACTCGACGGCAATTACCATCACAATCAGTCCCATAAGTCGGAGCATGATTTTATTTCCGGTGTCGCCCATGTAATTCATTATCCGGCCAGCACCCACCAGCACAATCCAAGTAATGAAAATGACCACGAAAATTACCGCCAATAGAACTACCATTTCAGAAAGATTGGCAGCATCGTTCCAGAACACAATAGCATTGGTAATGGCACCAGGTCCGCAAATCATTGGGATGGCAAGGGGTGTGATAGAAATATCTGTTACATAATCGGCTTCTTCTTCGGCAGTAATTTTAATACGCGAGAGCCGGGCCTGGAGCATTTCATAACCCATCATAAAGAAAATCACACCACCAACAATACGCAGACTGTCAACCGTAATGGAAAAGAAATTGAAAATTAATTGACCAACCAAAGCAAATAAAATAAGCATCCCAAAAGCTGTTAGCGAAGCTTTGGTTGCCACAGCTTTTCGCTGCTTCTGGCTCAGTGTAGCTGTCATCGACATAAACACCGGCATAATGCCCAAGGGGTTTATCAGGGAAAAAAAGCTGGCAAAAGCTTTCAGGCTATATTCAACTAGTTCGTTCATTTCTGCGATTTTTTTTAGGCTGCGAAGGTAGAATTTGTGAGTGAGAGAAAAGCAAAGAAATCATTCCAATTTTCGAAATTGAATAATAATTTTCCACTTTTGAGTAAAATAAATGAAATGGATTTACAAGCAAAAAAGATATACTTCATACAGGAATTTCTCCGTTTGAATGATGAACCGCTTATTGATAAATTAAATTCTATTCTAAAAAGGGAAAGAAAAATGAGCTTTGAGAGAGCATTAAAGCCAATGTCCCAGGATGAATTGGAACGGATTATCGATAGAGCTGAAGAGGATGCAGCCAATGGACGTCTGACTTCCACTATTGAACTCGACAAAGAAATTGATTCATGGGCCTAAATGTTTTTTGGGCCGATACGGTAAAATATCAACTTAAAGATATTTACGACTATATAAATATGTTGCCGGTCGTAAAGTTGCCATCAGGATAACTTAAGAAATAAATTCACAGACCAAACTGCTCCAGAAACATCCCATGATTGGACCAATTGAAGAATCCCTTATTCATAAGAAATTCAACTACAGATAACTTGTTGAAGGAAATTACAAGATTATCTATTGGATTGATAATGACTTAATAAAAATTGCCTGTGTTTTTGATTGCCGACAAAATCCTGACATTATGCGAGACGTATTACCGTAACAAAACAAAGACGGATTTCTGAAATTGGATATCCGTCTTTGTTTTATTATGTCAGGAACCTATTACAAACTGGCTACCTCCATGTGCCGATCGACCTTTTTAACCAAACCCTGCAAAACCTTACCAGGCCCCGATTCAGTAAATGAAGTTGCACCATCGGCTATCATATTGATCACCGTTTGAGTCCAGCGAACGGGTGAAGTTAGCTGGGCAATCAGGTTTTGCTTTATTTCTTCAGGATCGGAGGATGGCTTTGCATTCACATTCTGATACACCGGACAAATCGGGGTATTGAAATGTGTTGAGTTGATGGCTTCGGCTAACTCAATTTTTGCAGGATCCATCAAAGGAGAATGGAAAGCACCACCTACATTCAGTTTTATGGCTTTAGTATGACCCATCTCAGCCAATTTTTCAATGGCCATATCGATGCCTTTGAAAGAACCGGAAATAACAATTTGTCCCGGACTGTTATAGTTGGCAGGAACCACCACCTCCTCTATTTCACTACACACCTGCTCAACCACCTCATCCTCCACGCGCAGGATGGCCGCCATGGTGGACGGCTCGGCTTCGCAGGCCTTTTGCATAGCCATTGCCCGTTTCGATACCAAGACCAGCCCATCTTCGAACGACAATGCACCATTGGCTACCAAAGCCGAAAACTCGCCCAACGAATGACCGGCCACCATTTCGGGTTTGAAATCATCGCCCTGGGTTTTGGCCAGGATAACCGAGTGAAGGAATATGGCAGGCTGGGTCACCTTGGTTTGTTTCAGGTCGTCCTCGGTACCGTCGAACATCAAATCGGTAATCCGGAAACCAAGTATTTCGTTGGCCTTCTCGAAGAGCTCTTTGGCCAATGTGGAATTCTCATATAAGTCTTTGCCCATTCCAACAAACTGGGCTCCCTGTCCGGGAAAAACATAAGCTTTCATATTCAAGTTTTTTTATTCGGGGCAAAAATAGGAAAATTGGGAGAAAGAAAATTTCAGATTATATCAACTTTTTCAAAGGGATTTATTTCAAAAAAAAGATTCGTAATTACTTCCTCAATCTGAAATGGTCTCTACTTCCACATACAACGAGAAAGATTATTTCCCCGAAATGCTACTGTTAGAGTTGAACAATCGGAAAGGTATCCACCCTGTTGATCCAGGTTAGGGGTGAGACAACACCACAATTCATTGTGGTGAATGGAGCACCCTATTTCACATAAAGTCTTGGGCCTGGCTTGTCTTCAACAGGATCATCGTCGTCGTCAAAATCGTCATCGTCGTAATCCTCATCAAACATATCATCGAGAAAATCATCGCCATAAAATTCCTCTGCCAATTCGGCCATCTTTAAGGCGGCAATGGCACATTCAACCCCTTTGTTGCCATGCTTTCCTCCGGCACGGTCGAGTGCCTGTTGCTGATTTTCGGTAGTAAGCACTCCAAATATGACGGGTACATCGTATTCGATGTTCAACTGTGTTAGGCCTTGGGAAACCCCCTGACAGATAAAATCGAAATGGCGGGTCTCGCCCTGGATAACACAACCTATGGCGATTACTGCATCGGCACTATAGCTTTCGATCAACATTTTAGCTCCCATAGTCAACTCAAATGTACCCGGAACATATTTCACGATAATATCCGATTCGTCAACCCCATGTTTAATAAGCGTTTCTACGGCCCCTTTCAACAAGGAATTGGTCACTTCGGGGTTCCACTCAGAAACCACAATGGCAAAATCCCGGTGCTCGCCCGAAGGAACTTTAGCAGCATCGTATTTCGATAGATTCTTAAGTAAGGTTGACATAATCTCTTAGGTTTAGTTCAATATTAGCTTTCAAAAATAGCAAAAAAAAAGGCTCTTGCCAGTAGCAAAAGCCTCCAATATCAAAATAATTTCTTCTACATGTTCAGGTTTGCGCGCTGAATGTATTTGTCGATATAGCGCCCTTCGGTAGATTGGCTATAATCCGTTTTGATTTTTTCATAGAGTTTGAGTGCATCGGCATATTTCCCTTGATTCTCATAGATCAGCCCGGCTTTCATCAGATACATAGGAGCCGTAAAATCATTGTCGGTGTTGCCAGCTTTGACGTAATAGGAGACGGCTTCGTCGTTATCATCCAACTCGGAATAGGCATCTCCCAAAGCGCCCAAGGCCATCGCGCTTACCACCCTGTCGTTCGAATCGAAAGCTTTCAGGTATTCAATAGCAGTATCGAATTCGCCTAACTGAAGGTAGCATATTCCGGCATAGTAATTTGCCAGGTTGCCGGTTTTTGTCATTCCATAATCATCAATAATCGAGAGGAAACCTTCGGCACTTCCACCGTCGCCATTCAATGCCAAGCGGAACGAGTCGATGTCGAAATATTTCTCTGCCCTGAAACTGGCAGCCAGAGCAGCTTGTTCTTTTGGGGCCACATAAAGCTTGGTGTAGGCCAGGTAAAGGATTGCAATGGCGATAATCGCCCCCACAATAATCATCAGGCTTTTCTGGTTGTCTTCAATATATTGTTCGGTTTTACTAAGCGCATCCTGCACTACCACTAAATTCTCATCTTGAGACGATTTCTTCTTTGCCATATTTACTTAATTATTCTTTTCCAAATTTTGCGCAAATGTAATTCTTTTAAATTTATTTTGAAGCCCATTATTAAATTAATGGAAATAATCTGATTTTTAGGATTTGAAAATGTTGAATGATGAATGATGAATATCAAATACAGAATATTGAATGAGAAACTTTATTAATGGATCTACTGATAATTTAAAATCACCCATCTTTGCAGAGAAAAAAGAGAACCATGATAATAGAAAACATTCAACTATTTAAAGCTGGTCTTTTCTTCATTTTCGGATTATTCTTGATCCTTCAGAGCATCTTTAACTGGGAGTTTTTCTTTAATAAGCACAAATACAACAATCAAGTCAGGCTTTTCGGAAAGAAGGGAGTAAGGATCGTAAGGTTTATTGCAGGACTACTTACTATAGCCTTGACTTATTATAGCTTTTTTGTTGTTGAAATAGTACAATAGCTCCGTTGAAAAATTACCTACATTATTTCCACTTTGAGAAGTACTATTTCTCCTGATGGAAGTATTTGGAAGGATGCCCCCCCGTCCATCCCGATGCAGACGGGGCCGGCGGGAAATAAGGGGGTGGATTAAGGTACACAGGATATGATTACATACTCCAAATTAATCATTTATCAATAATCATTTATTTGCCCCCTGAAACAAATTCCTGAACACCTCTTCTATTTTTCCGGCCTGGAATATTTCAATTTTCGTTTTCGGTTGTTCCAGGTTTTTCTGGTTGTTTTCTGACACGAATATCTTTTTGAACCCCAGTTTTCCAGCCTCTCCAATACGCTGTTCTATCCGGTTTACGGGGCGGATTTCGCCTGTCAATCCCACTTCGCCGGCAAAGCAAGCCTCTTTGTTGATGGGGATGTCGAGATCGGAGGAGAGGATGGCAAACATAACGGCCAAATCCATGGCTGGGTCGCTCACCTTAACGCCCCCTGCCAGGTTCAGGAACACATCTTTTTGCGAGAGGCGGAAACCTGCCCGTTTTTCGAGCACAGCCAGCAACATGTTCAGACGGCGATTGTCGAAACCAATGGCAGAGCGTTGAGGCGTCCCGTACACTGCCGTGCTCACCAGTGCCTGCACTTCGATCAACAAGGGTCGGTTGCCTTCGATTGTAGCTGCCACCGCAGTGCCGCTTATAGGCTCTTTATGCTGACTGATCAACAATTCGGAGGGGTTGCTCACTTCGCGCAGGCCGGTGTTCTGCATCTCGAAAATGCCAATTTCGGAAGTGGAACCAAAACGGTTTTTGATAGACCTGATAATCCGATAATAATGATTAGAGTCGCCCTCGAACTGCAATACTGTATCTACAATATGCTCTAACACTTTTGGTCCGGCCAAGCTTCCTTCTTTGGTAATGTGTCCGATGATAAAGAAAGGCACATTGCGTTGTTTGGCAAAACGCAGGATCTCGGCGGTGCACTCGCGCACCTGGGTAACACTTCCGGGCGACGATTCGACCCGGCTAGTCGAAATAGTCTGGATGGAATCAATCACCACAAATTCAGGTTTGATGCTTTCGGCGTGTGCGAGTATGCTCTCGAGCTGGGTTTCGCTCAACAACAGACATTCGTCGTTTTTTGCCCCCACACGCTCGGCCCGCAGTTTTATTTGCTGAACGCTTTCTTCGCCCGACACATATAGGATTTTACGGCCTTTCAGCCGGAGCGACAATTGCAGCACAAGGGTCGATTTTCCAATGCCAGGTTCGCCTCCCAACAAAACCAGCGAGCCGGGCACAAGACCACCGCCCAGCACACGGTTCAGCTCTACGCTGCGTAGGTCGATTCGGGGTGTGTCCTCCAACGATATTTCGCTCAACCTAAGTGGTTTTGCCTTGCTACCGGTATATTTCACGGCCTCGCTTTTCGATGCCTTCACCACAGGTTCTTCAATCATGCTGTTCCATTGGTCGCACGATGGGCATTTACCCACCCATTTGGGCGACTCCATCCCGCACTCCTGACAAAACCAGGCTGTTTTTTGTTTCACCATCTATATTGTATTTATCAGTTAAATCCGAGAGTAAATTGATAAACTACCACTCATCTTTTCTTCAGTATAAAAGTATTAAAAAATCGATAGCCCTATTACCTAATAAGCGAAAAGGTGCACCAGATAATCCACTTCCAATAAATAAAGATATTTAATTTATGTATGATTCAATTGAACATATTCTGGAAAAGAGCATTGCATTTTCATAAAATTTAGTGTCGCCACCTTCGGGGCTTTAAGTGTGGTGCTCATAAATCTCCTACCATACTTCCGCTCCTACCGGAGCTATTCAAATCCCGTAGGGATGACAGTATGGTAGTAGAAGATTGGTATCCAGTAGTGTAAAGTGCCGTAGGTACGACAGCTTATGTGTACAATTAAATGACCAAGATAAACATGATATTTCTTGTCCAATTTAACAAGAACCATGTTTAACCTTGCAGTGATGGTAATATCGTAGGTTTTGTCCAAAGCTCAAACTTGGAAACAAATCAACAAATTCGACATTAATTTGTTACTTTGCCATAAAATTGAAACATGGAACTAAATAAAATACAGGATACTATAATTGAGGAGTTTGAGGTTTTTGAAGATTGGATGGACAAATACAATTACCTCATCGAGTTAAGCAAAGACATCCCCGACATCGACCCAAAATATAAAACCGACGAATATGTGATCAAAGGCTGCCAGTCTCGGGTGTGGCTCAATGCCGAACTGGTTGATGGCAAAATAATTTTTACTGCCGACAGCGATGCCATAATCGTGAAAGGAATCATCGCTTTGCTTATCCGGGTAATGTCGAACCAAACACCACAGGATTTAATGAAAGTTGATTTGTATTTTATAGATAAGATTGGCCTAAAACAAAACCTTTCGCCCACCCGATCGAATGGCTTGCTGGCCATGATGAAACAAATGAAATTGTATGCAATCGCCTTCGATGCCAAGATGAAACAAGGAAATTAGGGAATATAGGTGAATAAGGTAAGTAAGGTGTATAAGTAATTAAGTTGGTTCTGTAATTTGGGGATTTGATAAATAAATCGACAAATCCGGCAGTAGCCAAATACCAAAAGCAAAGTGCTAACAGAAAAAAAATTAAAATGGAAAACGAATTTTTACAACTCGAAAATAAAATCATAGAAACCCTCAAGGATATCTTTGACCCTGAGATACCCGTTAATATTTACGAACTGGGCCTCATATACGAAGTGAATGTGGATGACGACAACAATGTAAAATTGGTAATGACCTTAACGTCGCCCAACTGTCCGGTGGCCGAAAGCTTACCTGCCGAAGTCAGTGAGCGAGTCAAAGCCATCGAAGGAGTAAACAAAGTGGAACTGGAACTTACCTTCGAGCCTACCTGGGATAAAGACATGATGAGCGAAGAAGCCAAATTGGATTTGGGTTTTTTGTAGGTGAGTGGATAACTGGATCTAATTGTGGTTTGCTGATTTTCATATATTTGGCATATTTAATTCAAAACATGCTGTATTAATAGATTTACATCTCAATGCCACATCGTAGCTTATGGGCAATTCAATTTGGAAAATATCTGAAGGGGATTGTAAGTAGGCACTGGCATTTGAAATTCATCAAGAGATTTGCCACACAGAAAACCCTCGTTTACCGGTACCACAAGACGGCGTCCGGGATAGTATAGATGCAATTAATCATGTCGCCACATTAGCATCCATTCATGTCTAATCTTCACTTGCCTGATTATCAATTAGGGGTGCGATTAAAAGCCGCGCCGAATCTAGCCTGAATAAATCCTAAATTGATATTTCTACCTTTTTTCAAGTAAGATATTGGGGTCAACATTCCACTCCCTTCATTTTGTTTCTTCCCACTTTTTTTGTTTTTTGCTGAATAAATAAATACCTAAAATTTACTGTTATGTCAGATATTAAGAATTTGGAGCCGAAGGTGGTGTGGTCGCATTTCAACGATATTCTTGCTGTGCCCCGGCCCTCTAAAAAAGAAGAAAAGATTATCGAATTCCTGATGGAGTTTGGCAAAAAGCACAATCTCGAAACCAAACGCGACGAGATTGGGAATGTGCTTATCTCAAAACCAGCCACCCCTGGCAAGGAAAAAGTAAAAACCATCATCCTGCAAAGCCATACCGACATGGTATGTGAAAAAAATTCGTATGTCGAGCACGATTTCGAGAATGACCCCATCAAAGCACATGTTGATGGCGAATGGGTAACTGCCGAAGGCACCACCCTTGGAGCAGACGACGGGATTGGCATTGCAGCCCAAATGGCGATCCTCTCAGCCAAGGATTTGGTACACGGCCCCATCGAGTGCCTATTCACGGTAGATGAAGAAACCGGACTTTCCGGAGCCTTTGCGCTACAACCCGGATTCTTGACCGGGAATACACTAATCAATCTTGATTCGGAAGACGAAGGTGAACTGTTTATTGGCTGCGCCGGGGGCATCGACACGGTGGCAAAGTTCAAGTACAAAAAAGAAAAGTTTCCCAATAAGTCCGTTGCCTTCAAAATAAGTGTGACCGGATTAAAAGGAGGTCACTCGGGTGATGAAATCGACAAAGGGCTGGGAAATTCAAACAAAATAATGACCAGGCTTTTATCAGATGCCCTGTTCCTGTATAAAATCCGCTTGAGCGATTTCGATGGAGGAAACCTACGCAATGCCATTCCCCGAGAAGCTTTTGCTACAATCGTAACCGCACCAAAACGCAAGGAAGAAATAGAGGAATATGTCAACGAATTTGCGGAGAAGATTAAATTCGAGTTAAGCATTACCGAACCCGATCTGAGCATTACCATAGAAAAAGCCGAATTGCCCAAATTTGTGATCGACAAAAAGACAACCCGGAATTTATTGGGTGCACTTTATGCCTGTCCACACGGGGTAATCAACATGAGCGCGAAGATGCCGGGCATGGTAGAAACTTCGACCAATCTTGCTTCGGTGAAATTCAAAGGGAAGAATTTTATTGAAGTCACCACCAGCCAACGCAGCGACATTGATTCGGGCAAATATTACGTAGCCAATATGGTTTCTTCGGTGTTTAACATGGCAGGGGCCAAAGTGAAACAGTCGTCGGGCTACCCGGGCTGGACACCAAACCCCAATTCTGATATCATGAAACTGTCCCGCGACACCTACACCAAACTGTTTGGAAAAGTGCCCGTGGTGCGTTCCATCCACGCTGGCTTGGAATGTGGCCTATTCCTCGAAAAATACCCCGGCATGGACATGATATCGTTTGGCCCGACCCTGCGCAACGTTCACTCTCCTGACGAAAAAATCCACATTGGCACTGTTCAAAAGTTCTGGGATCTATTGGTTGAGGTGTTGAAGGCAGTAAAATAGGAAATCATGTCACAAATATGAAAATGTAAAATTTAGCCACGAATACACGAATGAAAAATAAACACAAATTATTTTGAACGACATTCGTGCATTCGTGGCTTTAAAAAGTTTGGTCATCAAAATATGGAAAATCTAATTTACAAAGAAGAAAGCTATTTAATTACCGGGATATGCTTTGATGTTCACAATATATTGGGGCCTGGATTTCTTGAAATTGTATACAAGGACGCATTAGAATATGAGTTTCAACAAGCTGGGATACCCTTCGAAAGAGAAAAGCAGTATGATGTTAACTATAAAGGGATAATGCTTCGGCATAATTTTTTTGCAGACTTTGTTGTCTACGACAAAATTATATTAGAGGTAAAGGCCACCTCAGGTATCTCAAACGATTTTGTGGCACGGGCAATTAACTATTTGACAGTATCAAAAAACAAGTTATCAATAATCGCGAATTTTGGACAAAACAAATTTCAAAGCAAACTTGTAGTTAGATAATCTATATTGTACGGCAAAATCCACAAATAAAAGAAAAAAAGAATAGCCACGAATGCGCGAATAATAGAATCAATCGCAGATTGATTTATTCGTGTAAATTATTTATTCGTGCATTCGTGGCTTTTTCAAATTAGAATTACAAAAACTTTTTAATGAGCCCTGCAAATAAATACAGCAGATGGATAAAAGCTGAGGCCAGACGGCTTGGGTTTTCGGCTTGTGGTATTTCGAAGGCCGGATTTCTGGAGGAAGAGGCACCCCGTCTGGAATTGTACCTGAAAAACAATTATCAGGGAAAAATGCAATACCTCGAAAACCATTTCGATAAACGTCTCGACCCGACCCTGTTGGTGGAAGGCGCTAAATCGGTGGTGAGCCTGTTGTTCAATTATTTTCCTTCTGAAACCCAAAAACATCCCGACGCGCCCAAAATATCGAAATATGCCTACGGCACCGATTATCACTTTGTGGTGAAAGAAAAACTGAACCTGTTGCTGGAATTTATCCGGGAAAAAATTGGTGAGGTCGATGGCCGGGCCTTTGTCGATTCGGCGCCGGTGCTCGATCGTGCCTGGGCAAAGAAAGCGGGGTTAGGATGGATTGGCAAAAATGGCAACCTGATTATGCACAAAGCCGGTTCATTCTTTTTTATTGCCGAGTTGATTATCGATTTGGAATTGGAACCCGATCAACCCATAAAAGACTATTGTGGCAACTGTACAAGGTGCCTCGATGCCTGCCCGACGGGTGCTATTGTGGCTCCGAAAGTAGTGGATGGCAGCCGGTGTATTTCCTATTTCACCATTGAATTGAAAGACGAAATCCCTGCCTCGATGAAAGGGAAATTCGACAACTGGGCCTTTGGTTGCGATGTGTGCCAGGATGTGTGCCCCTGGAACCGGTTTTCGATTGCCCACAGCGAACCTCAGTTTGGACCACGACCGGAAATAATAAATATGAAGAAAAAGGACTGGCAGGAAATTACCCAGGAAACCTTCGGCAAAATTTTTCAAAACTCAGCCGTAAAACGGACAAAGTTTTCGGGGTTGGCAAGGAATCTAATGTTTTTGGGTGATGAAATTTAGGTAGTTGGAAATTGATCCTTTTTTTTGCTTCTAATCTCCTTTTCCAGTAATTTTAAGTCCTCTAAATCCTCATTGTCAGCTTGGATTGCTTCAAATTCCTTTCTCCTTTTATCAAAGCTTTTGTAGATATCGCTTACTAGCTTTTCCATCTCAGCCTTGCTTATCGAACCAGCGTGTGTTAATATTTTTTTGTCCTGAAAATCAAGAATTCTGTCAACATTCTCACGCCAAAAATCTATTGTAATGTCCATTCGGTTTTTGGCTCTTAGTTCTGCACTTTCAAGGAAGATTACCACTAATCGGTTTAGCGTATCAACTTCATCGTGATTCAGGTAGTTTTTTGCAATGTAAATATCTTGTTTTCTTACTATTGAACCTTTCCACGAAGTCAAATTCATATTTGGTTTTTCGGCTTTTGCCCTTGAAACAATTAATTCGGCAGCCGTTTGTCCTGTTACGGCATAATGAAGTTTATTTTGAGTTTCTGCAAAGAACATTTGAGTTGACTTATCTTCAGCATCGTAATCACTACTAAGCGCAAACAATTCTTTGATTTTTTGGTAAAAACGTTTTTCTGATGCACGAATATCTCGTATTCGTTCCAATAATTCATCGAAATAATCAGGTCTGCCATCTGGGTTTTTTAAACGTTCATCATCCATCACAAACCCTTTAATCATATATTCTTTCAGGTTTTTGTTTGCCCAAATCCTGAATTGAGTGCCTCGTTTACTACGAACGCGAAAACCGATAGCCAAAATCATATCGAGGGAGTAGAAAGTTACATTATATTCCTTACCATCGGTGGCAGTTGTTAAGTAATCCTTAACAACTGAAAACTGCTCTAACTCTTCATCTTTCAATATGTTTGATATATGCATGCTAATATTGGGAACTGAGGTGGCAAAAAGTTCTGCAAGCTGATTTTGGTTCATCCAAATATTTCCATCTTTGGCATATAAAGCAACCGATGCTTTGCCATCGGCAGTTTTATAAATGATTATATTTTGTTTGGTTTTATCCATTTATTCGTTTCAATATCAAGCCTAGCATTTTCCATACTATATACAGGAAGTAAGTGGGTTGACCCTGTTTACAGCAAAGGTCAACCCATTGTCTTTCATTCAAACCTGATATTAATAGTTTTCCTCTTTCACCTGCATATAGGCTTTTGGGTGAAGGCAGGCAGGGCAGTTTTCCAATGCTTTTTCGGCTTCGTAGATGTAGCCACAGTTGAGGCACTTCCACCACACTTTTCCGTCTTTCAGGAATACACTGCCTTCTTCGATGTTCTTGGCCAGTTTGCGGTAGCGTTTTTCGTGTTCGGCCTCTACTTTGGCAATCATCTTAAAAGCAACGGCTACTTCCTTGAACCCTTCTTCTTTGGCTATCTCGGCAAATTTTGGGTACAAGTCGGTCCACTCCTCGTTTTCGCCTTCGGCAGCAGCCAAGAGGTTGTCGAGGGTTGTTCCTTCTATCCCGGCTGGATAGACAGCAGTGATTTCGCACATCCCCCCTTCGAGGAAGCGGAAAAAACGCTTGGCATGTTCCTTCTCCTGGTTGGCCGTTTCCTGAAAAATGGCTGCAATTTGCTGATAGCCCTCTTTTACGGCCACTTTAGCAAACATCTCGTAGCGGTTGCGGGCTTGCGATTCGCCGGCAAAGGCTTTCAATAAATTCTTTTCGGTTTGTGTTCCTTTAATACTTTTTTCCATTTTCTTGATTTTTTAAATTGTATTGATGAGTAATATTTTTTGGTTCCATTAATTTCTTCGATTCTAAATTTTTTCAAAATCTTCCTTCTCTGCGCCACAAACAGGACAGTGCCAGTCGTCAGGTATGTCTTCGAAGGCTGTGCCCGGTTTGATTCCACTGTCCGGATCACCAATTTCCGGATCATAAATGTGCCCACAAACTACACAGCGATATTTTGCTTTTTCTTTCTTGATGGGTTTTTTGGCCAGCTTTGTCCGATCGATATACGTTGGCGCATTTTTCGGTGCAAAGCCTTTTTTCACTGTGCGGTAATATTCGTAGGTGATGGGGTCAACATCGTCCGCAAGGATTTCGGCAGATATGACTTCACCAATAAACATATAGTGTGTGCCCACATCGAATGTATTGTTCAGTTTGCACTCGAAAAGGGCCACCGAATCGGTTATGATCAGGGGTGTCCCGGTTTCCCCTTCGCGCCATTCCATACCCTCCATCTTGTCGAGGTCTTTGCCGGAACGGTAGCCGAATGTGGCGATGATTTTACTTTCCGGGTCTTGTTGCAAAACGGAAATGCCAAAGGCTTTTTGTTGTTGGATAAATGCAGTGGTAAAATTGTCCTTATTGCAGCACACCGCAAACTGGGGAGGTGTGGCAGTAACCTGAAAAACCGCATTGGCAATTAGGCCGTTCGACTTCTCTTTTGTGCCGGCCGTAACCACATACAGCCCATACGATACTTTATAAAATGCTTCTAAATTTATCATACTTTTCTATTTTAATTGTTAGTTGATTTTTTTACCTGGATTTGCAACTTGATTTCCTCTACTTCGTATCCCGGGATTGGATTCTCAGCAAAGTAATCCTGCAAGATCGTATTTAATTCTTCGTTTGAATAATCTTCAATTTTATCCGAACCTTCCTCAATTACATGATGATGACCTTCTGTAATGGGGTCGTAGCGCATTTTCCCATTCGATGTTTTCACTTTGTGCAAAATGCCTTGTTGACAGAAAAAATCGAGGATACTGTACACCGTGCCTTTGGCAATGGATGGACTGCTTTTGATAAGTTCGCTGAGGATTTCGTCGGCATACGGATGGTCGAGTCGGGAAAGGATTTCGCACACAGCAATCCGTTGCGGTGTGATTTTGATCCCTTTCGAGGCCAATAGTGCGATTATTTCCTGTTGGTTCCTCATACTTTCTTCTTCAAGACTCATTCCTGTTTAAGACTATGTAAAGATACGAATATTGCTATATTTTCTGAATAGGAAAGGTAATTTAGATTGGGTATGGATAATGGAAAACTTTCCACATAAACAGTTAATCTACGGATAAGCGCAACTATAAACCCCGGGTAGTTCAACCCTACTGGAATAAACTTTTTCTTGTAAAGATGGGTCATAATATCCTTGTTCTTTTGTGTTCATAAGTAAAACTTTAAAATAAAATATTTTACCTGAAATTTTCATATAATCAGGAATTTGAATATATGCCACAGCAACTTTGAAATTCGGTTCAATATCCGGATCGACATAATTCATACCACCACAAATTATATGGTTTTGAGAAACATTAGCACTGTCGTTTACAAAAAATCTTACCCATTGTCCTATATTCCTCGAAAAATAACAATTTACAAAAGTTTGATGTATATAATAGGGTGGATTATGTCTCTCAAATATGGATACAGAATCGACTTCAACAATCGGTAATTTAAACAATAATGCTTTGTCTAAGACACCCGGTATTTCTCCCCCCACAAATTGATAATTATACTGCATCACAGTCCCAAATCCTTCTTTTTCAAATTGAAAAGTATATGTACCTGATACCAGGTTTTCAATCTCAAAATATCCCTCTTCATTACTATAAGTCGAAATATCCTGATTGTTAATACTCACTTTAACGCCACTATTGTCGGGCATGTATCTACTAAACTCATCCACTAGGCCCACATAGCCAATTAAATTGCCCTCGAAACTTGTGATGGGTTCATCCTTCGAACATGAAAATAGAATGGGACAAATCAAAACTAAGAAAATTGATAACTTCTTCATATTTGAAATTTTAAGGGATTATCAAACTTACGGTATTCGACCCAACCTGATTTATCGAAGGATAAACAATACAGCCGGTTGAAGGCTCCATGTAACTAGTAATCTTTGAAGTGCCATGACATGGATAAACGACAGCAAATAGTTCGGTCCCACTTGGGAAATAATTTGGGTTATTTTCAATAATTAGCTGCAATGTACCTTCGTAAACCCCTGTTTGTTTATTTGTTAACTTGTAATTCGTGTATGACACATCAGTCGAATACCCAAAATAAATCCTAAAATAGGGTGGGCAATACTCAGAATTCTCCCATTCTAAATCTCCATGAATAATTATCCTATTAGAATTATCGATAGAGATTTCACTTATATTCACATCCACTTTTGGATATTCATAAAGCATAATGTTTTCAATGCTTGCAGGAACTTCTCCTCCAACAAACTGGTAGCCGAATATCTTGAAAGGACAATGATCCTTTTTTTGGAAAACAATATTATACGAGCCGGTTTGGATATTCGAAAATTTAAAGTCTCCGTAGATATTGGTTTCTGCCCCCATGATGTAATCAGAATTGTCGATGGTCACTAAAATTCCGCTATTATCATCAAAATCATTATTATATTCTAAATCAATTAAAGATACCTTCCCAACCAGGTTGCCCAATGGGTAATTCGCCGCTTCTTTTTCGCAGCTTAGAATAGCGAAAAGTCCGGCAAACATGGCTAAATAAACTGCTGAGGATTTTAGAAGTCTCATGATTCTCTGTTTAAATTTCGGTGAAGATAATGTCGGGAGGTCCGGTTTCTTCGTGGTTTATAAATACCGTATCGATATTTGATGGCTCGCCCCAGCTTGGATACACTGTGGCAATGCTGTCCGTATCAAAATAACCATTATCATAGTTGCCACAATAAGCCACTGCGTAATAAAGCTTGTAAGTTTTATAATCACTACTAACAGAATATCCTCCCCATGAATCGAACTGTAAATCTTGATTAATCTTAATGCCAAATGAATCGAACTTATAATATCTTAAATAAGACACATCTGCAGAATTGTTAAAAAATACCTTGATGCTGATACGCCTATTTTCTGGTAAAAATGAATTCGCTGTGTCCAATCTACCTCGAAGATTAAACTGATTGAGTGTAGAATCATAGTTTATTGAAAAATCAAAAATCTTATAATCAATCTTTTTGTAAAGTGTAGTATAACAATATACCAGTCCGCCTCCTCCCACCATTTGTACTCCCATTTCCTTGGTAGTCCCAAAACCTGGTTTTGTAAAAATTAAATTGTAGGTTCCGGTTTTTACATTGTCGAATCGAAACTCCCCCATACTGTCAGGTGCTGCTGTGTCCAATATTCCAGCTGCTTCGAGCGAAACCAGGACATCGGAAAATCCTGTGTTCTCAAAATTATCGAAAGGATGATAAGATACACCTCCTATAATTGAGCCTGATAGGTTGAGTGTATTAATGTTCTCGCCACAGGATGAAAACAGAATGGAAATCAAAACTATAAAAAAGGAATACTTCGGTTTATAAGGCATTGTAGGTTCGTATTAAGTTCGCATAAAGGAATTGATAAGTGATGTAAAAATAGTCAATTTGAATTAACTAAAAAAAACTTTTCATCCCTTTTTATCGAACGCAATTTGGCAAAACAAACCCCGTTTACATCTTCAAACATAATCCTATAGCCGAAAGTTACTTTGTATTTTATCTTTGTTGAATCTTAATTATTCAGAAAATGAGAATATTAGTTGCATTAGTTATCAGCCTGATTGTCGCCCTTCCTTTCTATGCCCAGGATTCCCAAAAGCCAGTGAGCAAAATTTCGTATGGTTTTAACCTCGGTGTAAATGTGCCCCATGGGGATGTAGAGTTTGCTAAACTTACATCGGCAGCAACCAAATTTTCAAATAAATATGGTTTCAATTTGGGGCTTCTGATGAACTATCCAATCAACCGGACGTTTAGCTTTTTTCCAAAGGCAGTGCTTTCGTTCTACAATCTCGATGTAGAGGTGAAGGATGGAGACCCAATGTGGAACAATTACACGATAGTGGATGAATACTCTATTTATCCAGTTGTGATGGAAATCAAACCCCACATCAAAATCAAATATCCTGGCAAGCTACACCTTCCCTATATTTTTATCGGCCCAAATTGGTTTATACCTTTATCAGATGATGAAGATTACATCCCCACAAAATCAACTTTTGCGTTTGATTTTGGCATCGGTTTCGAGAAACAATTTGCATTTTTCAACCTTGCCCCTGAACTCTGTTATTCGTACGGCCTACAAAACGTAGCCGAAACAAGAGACCCAAACACAATTTCGGATATACGGATCCATACGGTGTCGTTGCTTTTCAATTTTTATTAGTGAAGAGACGCGGTTTTTACCACCAACAATCAATTTGTGTCTGAAAATAATTGCACCTCACAACTCTGTGAATAACTCATCTCGAATAAAATTCTGTTTTTCTTATTAATAATCTATTTTTGGAGCTTGGAATTGATTGCTCCGGGAGGCAATCCTTAAAGTTTTAATTTAGATTAATTTAGATAAGAATGAAAACCAGTATTTTGTATAAATCACTATCCCTGTTTGCGGCAGTATTGTTTTCGATGGCTGTATTGGGATGGAACACACCTACACAACTTAGCCCGGCAACAGGCAGCCAAAGCTGGAATGCCGTTGTGTTCGACTGGACACCGGTAAACAATTCGGTGGCCTACCAGTTCCAAATTGATATGAGCAGTAGCTTTAATTCGCCAAATTTGTTCGATACGGCAATTGCTTATGTCGATACCACGGGCTATAGCGACACCCATATCCTGATCGACCAATTGTACTTTGGAACTATTTACCATTGGCGGGTACGAGCATATTCTGCAACAGATACCTCCGCCTGGTCTCCGGTTTGGACCATAAGCACACGCAACTATGTAACCCCGGTTTCACCCGCATTAGGCATACAAACCTATGCTGAGGCCATGCTCGACTGGAACTCTCATATCGGGGTTAATTACTACGATTACCAAGTCGACACTACCATCAGTTTTAATTCGTCCATGTTGATTAGCGGTGTCGAAACCTATTTCAGCGAGCTGAATTCTTTTTATGACACAGAGCAATTGATATCGAATCTGGCTTATGGAAAAACATACTTTTGGCGAGTGAGAGCGCGGAACCTGGTCGATACATCAGCTTGGACTGCGGCCACATTTGTTACCAAGGCAACTGTCGACATCAATGGGCCGGTGTCGGGCGATACCGTTTTTACCGGGACAGTTGTCGATTGGCTGGCCTTCCCCGGAAGTTTTTATTACGATTACCAGTTCGATACCGACAATAGTTTTTCAACCTCGAATCTAATTACAGGCATGAACCTTTATCAGGGCAGTGGATCCGGAAATTCCGACAGTCAACATTTTGTCGACAACCTGTTGTTTGGTCAACCGTATTTTTGGCGGGTGAGAGCGAGAAATGGAGTCGACACTTCGGCCTGGAGTTATTCTGAATTTACAACCTACAGTACGGTTTCACTCGACAGCCCTGCGGACGACAGCTGGACGGAGTGTGCCGTTACCCTGGATTGGCTACCTCACGCCGGGGTCGATTTTTACGACTATCAGATTGATGAATCCAGCAGTTTTAGCTCACCCTCTTTGATTTCCGGGCAAACCACTTATATCAACTCAATGGATGGAAATACGGATACTGAAATCTTAGTTGATCCTTTGAAATTTTCATCAACCTATTATTGGCGGGTCAGGGCATGCAATGCTATCGACACAAGCAATTGGAGCACCAGCCGGAAAATACATACCCAGGATACCATCCAATTGACTAATCCATATAACTCTGCCAGCACTTTCACTGGGCTAGTTTTCGATTGGGAAGACTTTGCCGGATGTTCGACCTATCAGCTTCAACTTGATACCTCAGCAAGTTTTAATTCAACTTACCTAACCGATTTCTTTGCGAATGGGATCTCTGAATTAGAAGTCACCAACTTATATTTTGGCACTGATTATTACTGGAGGGTGCGTGGCATCAATGCTGTCGATACTTCGGCATGGAGCGAAACCCGAGGATTTTTTACGTACGATCAAGTAGGCTTGTTTACACCAGCCCATGGCACATTGAGCGTAGATAACAATGGAGTTTATCTCGATTGGTGGTATCATTACAAGTCCAATGGTTACGAGCTGGAAATAGACACTACGAATACCTTCGATTCACCCAATTTATTTTATCAGTATTTCCAATATACATCACCTTTTTCGGGAGGCACCGACACAGAATATACTACCGATACCCTGCTCGACAACCATTTCTACTTTTGGCGTGTACGTGTGTTGAACGAAATAGACACCAGCAAATGGGAAACCCGCTGGTTTAGTACAGGGGAAGATTCATTGATCCTTCCCAATGCCCCCCTTCTGCAAAGCCCTGTATTCGGAGAGATTGAAGTGGTTGTCAATCCTATGTTCGACTGGAGCGATGTGCCCGGGGCTGTGGGATATTATTATCAATACGACGTGACCCCTGATTTCAACAACCCAATTGAAGATTATGCCACCCTATCGGAAGCAGGAATTCTCAACCTGCAATTTGTGACTACTTATTACTGGCGGGCTCGTACTTTCGATGGTATATTCCTTTCTCCCTGGTCAATGCTTTATCATTTCACCACCGAGCAGGAAACCCTGTCGCCACCTCAGCTTATATACCCAGACAATGGAATAAGTGGCTTATATGTACAAAACCTAACATTCGACTGGGACGATGTGTACCACGCCCAGGAATATAAAATAGAATATGCCACCGATGCCAACTTTTTATTCGATTATGTTACCGATACAGTAAGCAATTCGGAGCATCAGGCTTTTGGTTTCGAGCCTTTCACCACCTATTACTGGCATGGAAAATCGCTCAGCGATACCTTTAACAACAGCGTATGGAGCAGCACGTGGACATTTACAACCGCAATTGCGCTCGAAATCCCCGTGCTTATAAGTCCCGCCAATTTGTCTGCGGGTTTACCATTCAGCGCAGTTATCCTCGACTGGGAAGATGTGCCTTTGGCTGACTACTACCAGGTGCAAACGGCCCGCGACCTGAACTTTACGGTAGATTTTCAGATGCACTCCACCTTCGAAACCTATTACATAATGAGCAACCTCGACCCCCTGGAGCTATATTTCTGGAAGGTGAAAGCCATCAGCGACACCCTTTTCAACAGCAACTTCTCCACGGTTTGGAACTTTTCGACAGGTGTGGACTCCTCAGTTTCCGTTCAGGAAATAAATGCTGGAGAGATAAATATTTATCCCAACCCAAGCTCGGGAAAAGTTTGGATTACTCTCCCAGAAGGAACAAATGATCCAGTTTCGGTGAGTATATTTAATATCAACGGCCAGTTGATCTTATCTGAAATCAAAGAAAATGAAAAGACCATTCTGCTTGATATGAGAGAACAGCTGGCAGGTTTGTATTTTATTACGGTTGAACGAAACGGGGAAGTAATAAATCGAAAGATTCTGATTCAGAAATAAATTGTGCGACAAGCTACCATTCTGTCATTTCAACGTAACTTTGTGCCCAAAGGTGTTCGATAGACTACCAAACTGTCGCTCCTACGGAACTATGAATAATTTATGGAGGGATTTAAAAGCCTCGGAGAGGTGACAGTATGGTAGAAAAAAGAATCAAGATTAAAGAAAGTCCCGTAGGGACGGCACAAATCGTAAGTTCTGTGCACCTCTATTAATCAATAATCAATCGAAAATAATCATTCATCAATTAGTTCTCCAGCCCATTCCAGCCCTGTGCCTTTATTTCAATTTCTTGCTCGGCATTGGTAATTAGGTTACAGCCATCTTCTGCCGATGTGATATGCCCAATAATTGAAATAGCTGGATTTTGGCTCACCAAATCATAATCTTTCAGTGGCATGGTGAAAAGCAACTCGTAATCTTCGCCCCCATTCAGGGCTGCCACTGTTGGTTCAATATTGAATTCATCGGCCATTTTTGAGGCGACAGCATCGATGGGGATTTTCTCCTGGTAAATGCGGCAACCGGTTTTCGACTGCTTGCAAATGTGCAGTATTTCTGATGAAAGACCATCTGAAATATCAATCATCGAAGTGGGCTGGATTCCTTTCTCGGCAAAGAACTCAATAATTTCTTTACGGGCTTCGGGTTTTAAAAAGCGTTCGAGGATATAGTCGTAGCCTTCTAATAGAGGCTGCATGTTGGGATCGATTTTAAACACTTCCTGCTCGCGTTTCAACAGCAATAATCCCAAATAGGCTGACCCCAGGTCGCCGGTCACACAAATCAGGTCGTTTATTTGTGCTCCCTTGCGGTACACAATTTTCTCTTTATCCACTTCTCCGACAACTGTAACCGAAATAGTCATTCCTGTTAAAGAAGAAGAAGTGTCGCCACCTACCAGGTCGACCCCGTATTTTTCGCAGGCCAGTTTTATGCCTTCGTACAATTCTTCAATGGCTTTGAGCGAAAACTTACGTGAAATGGCCAGGGCAATTGTCATCTGTTTGGGAATACCGTTCATGGCGTACACATCCGAGAAATTGACCACAGCCGCTTTGTAGCCCAAATGTTTGAGCGGGGTATACATCAAATCGAAATGGATGCCCTCGGTAAGCAAATCGGTGGTGATGACCATCTGTTTCCCGACATAATCAAGCACGGCAGCATCGTCGCCCACGCCATACACCGAGCTTGTATTTACTAGTTTGATATCTTTTGTGAGATGTTTAATCAGGCCAAATTCGCCTAAATCTGAAATCTCTGCAACTTTATTTTTTTCTTCCGACATGTTTCTCATTTATTTTTCAGCCGGCGAAACTACAAAATCTGAAAATGAAAATGGTATTAACGAAATAATTCAACAATGAATCTGACTGATAACATTGTATTGGTCCTTCTGATTAAGATAATTGTAAATCGTACGAAATAATTATCTTTGTATTATAAGAATCAAACCATTGGGAAAGAAAGAGTTTTTAAAATACCTTGACAAGTTTAGTCAAGAGCGTGTTCGGATTCGAATTACAGTAGAAAATGGAAGAGTAACAGATATTGTGGTTCAATATGAAACATTGATTGAAGGCAATTGGGTTGCCGTTGTTCGATATGATTGCGCACATGGATTTTTTCATAGAGATGTAATGTACCCTAATGGAGACAAAGAAAAACAAGTTATTGAATTTGATAATCTTGAAATGGCTTTGATGTACGCTGAACAAGATTTAAAGGACAGGTGGGAGTTTTATAAAAACAGGTACACTAAAAAACTAAAGAAATGACAAACAAAGAAACTGTAAATAGAAACATAGGTTTAACTTTCGATTTCCTTAAAGACATTATTGACAAACCTGAACTATTAGACGAAGTAAAGGATAATTCAACAATCGAATTTTTACAAAAGGATTATCCAGAACGAGAACCAACTAATCAAAAAATAGCCGACAAGTTTATTAAAGTGAAGCGAAGTTTTGAGATGATATAGACGGAAAAGCTTCTGAAAATATCCTCTATCAAGAAATACCTCGTAGATAGGAAGACCACTGTGGTATGATGACCACTGAAGGTAATAACACATCAAAAAATACATCATTACGATTTTGATGAACATTAGCTTAATAGAAATACTGCATTCAAAGATTACCAAACGGCACAAGAAACACATTTTACTTGCAGGGGTGGTATTGTTAATCTTTTGCCTGATTGCAAATTCTTGTTCTTTCAAGGGTAAGTTTAAAATTAGGGAATGGATTCTTACAAGAAGCTCTGAGCTGGTTTTCACTTTTGATGAAATGAAAATAGTAATACCAGTTGATGACCTCGATATTTCTATCCCAAAAACGAGTGGGCAAAAACTTAGCAAAAAGGAGATTGATAGTCTAAAAGCTGAAATTAGCCATTATGGATCCAGAATACTAAGGGATAAGAAAAATCTAGAAAAAAAGAACAGCAATTATACCGAAGAAGATATCAAACCAGAATTAGAAATTATCAATAATTATTTTGATGGGTCTGTACGATCCAGATCAAGCTATGGAGATAGATTTACCTTTTGCACCAACAACGAAAACCAGGTCGTTTTTCTTTCTTTAAATTTTGATAATAATATGCATGAAAGTTTTTACTTTCACAAAAACGCATTAGTAGCAAACAGTAGAAGAATTCAAACCCCATACAGCACATATTGGGTTGGTTTTGAACCGCATGGTGACTGGAAGATTAAATCTAGTTTATCCTATTTTAAAAACAATAGGATGGTAGAATATAATTTTGATGTCGATTATCCCTCAAAAAGAGGAAAAAGGAATAAAGACAGACATCGGAAAAGGCATAATAATCTAGGGATCTTATCGAAGCAACAATTAGAAACAGCTTTCTTTTTCAAGGCAATTGCAGAATATTTAGTAGAGCACGAATCAATTAATTGTAGAAAGCGGGAAGCAAGCTACCAAGATGGGGTGGATGGTTTCATGAAGGATTTTTCAGAATATTTTGACAAGGAACTCCTTGACAGCCTACTCACAGAAAAGGTTGAGTTTAATGATGAGGCCCATTTAGAAATTGACTTTTTAGGAAATGTATTGAATGTTAGAATCCCTTCGGCATCAATCGATGAATATTATAAACAACGTAGAATTCCAGCAAAATTACAACATGATAACAGAATTGCCGAAGAACTAGAGCGCGTATTACTATTGACAAAATGGATTCCTGCAAGTAAAAAATGTAGTCCCATTAGCTCAGAAAAAACGTTGGGCTTTTCTTTTAGAGAAAGAGAAAGGCGTAGATATCCTCCTAATCCAAAGCAGAAATACGTAATTGGTGATTATTTTTGGGGATTTCATTTTAACCCGATATACTTTACAGGACAGAAATCTTACTAAAATTGAATGCAAACTATAATACAGGATATTGCCAAACAATCAAAATAAAAACCCAAAATATCCCGCAGGGAATTTATATGATCCGGTTTACAGGCAAAAAAAATGTTTTCACCCGGAAAATTGTTGTGTCGGGATAAAACAGGATTTAAAGTTAGCCTTCCACTAAACTACTGTTCACTAAGCATACATAAGCTTACCGCGGGGTTGCGGGATTTCAATGCCATCCTCTTCCGCAGTTTTTATCCATAAGCTAATTGCTTCTTCGGCCGATTCAATTGCTTCGCTTTTCGATTTGCCATGTGCCAAGCAACCCGAAAGTTCGGGTACTTCGGCAACAAAAATAGCATCGTCTTTGTCCCAGTAAAGGATTACTTCGTATTTTGAGTTGATACGTTCCTAAATATCCTCTCTTGTAAATATATGATAACTTCCCTGCTGCCTACGTTCAAATACAATTATTAAAAAGAATGGATTTAGGATTGATGATCAACGATATAAGATTTTAGAAGTGCCTTTCGTCCCACAAAATCATAAATCAAAAATCGTTGATCTTATATCTTAAATCAAGTTTAAATATCTTCTAATATACAGATCTTTACGCAAAGAAGTCATTGTAAATATCATCAAATTGTAGGTTGCCATCACCTGAACAAATTTCATGAAAAACAAACAGTAATTGCAACTTTACGAAATTGATTTTTTTCGTTTGATGTTTTTCATGTGCTAAAGGGGCGAGGAAGATAAATAATTCTTCAACAGTCAGAGTGGATATCAAAGTCATCGTCCCTCGCCTGTTAGGGCAAAATCATTTGGGAGTGAGACTCAAAATCATACTCCGACTGGGGCACAGCATTCCTCTCGGGATTTCGGTTTTGCCTCAACATTCATTTCACCCATCGAAGCTTTAGCGTAGTTGGACAATATTTCCTTACTTTTGCCTTGTACAAAAAACAACATTACTTTATGGCCTTACAATGCGGAATTATTGGAATAACCAATGTGGGTAAAACCACCTTGTTCAACTGTATATCGAACACCAAAGCCGAGGCGACTGCCTTTGCGTTTAGCACCAGCAAATCGAATGTGGGGATGATAAACGTGCCCGACCCCCGTTTGAAAGAACTGGAAAAACATCAGCCCACCGAAAAAATTATCCCTACTTCGGTAGAGATTGTCGACATTCCCGGCCTTACCAAAGGGGCCAATAAAGGTGAAGGGGTGGGGAACAAATTCCTGGCCGACATCCGCAACACCGATGCCCTGATCCATGTGGTGCGCTGCTTCGACGATGAAAACCTGCCCCATGTGGATGGTTCGGTAAACCCTGTCCGCGACATAGAAACCATCGATCTGGAGTTGCAAGTGAAAGATCTGGAATCGGTGGAGAAGAAAATCCAGCGGCTTCAAAAACTTTTGAAAATTGGAGAAAAGGATGCCAAAAAAGGCATCGATGTATTGAATATTTACCAGGAGCATTTCGAGAATTTTCAGAATGCCCGTACAGCCGATGTTTCGGAGGACGACAGAAAGTACATCGCCGATCTTTCCCTGCTTACGGCCAAGCCTGTATTGTATGTCTGCAATGTGGACGAGGCATCAGCCATCAATGGAAATGCGTATGTCGAGCAGGTGAAGAAGCACCTCGAAGGCCAGGACACAGAAATACTTACCATAGCCGGTGCTTTGGAAGCCGACATTGCCGGGTTGGAGGATGAAAACGACCGCCTCGAATTCCTGAAAGATGCTGGTCTGAACGAACCAGGTGTGGATAAGCTGATCCGTTCAGCTTACAGCCTCCTCAACCTGGAAACATTTTTTACGGTCGGGCCAAAAGAAATACGGGCCTGGACCATCCGCAAAGGAACCCACGCACCGCAGGCTTCCGGGGTTATACACAGCGACCTGGAGCGTGGCTTCATCAGGGCCGAGGTAATGAAATACAACGACTTCATCAGCCTGGGCTCGGAACATGCCGTGAAGGAGGCCGGGAAGTTCAAGGTTGAGGGGAAGAACTATTTGGTGGAAGACGGGGATATCCTTCATATTAGGTTCAATGTCTAACAATTGCACTAAATTGCGAACACTTATATTTCTTAAACGTTTATTTATAATGGAATAATGGAGTGTTGGAGTATTGATGGGATTCTTGTCAAAAGAAAATGACATTCAACTAATTCCTATTGAAATGTATTTTGAACAGAAACGAAACTGATTATACGATGAAAAATCTGATCCCAAAAACGCTTGTCTTTTTTCTGATCATCCTGACAAACCTTTCTTCTTTTTCCCAAAACAGGGCCAAAGAAATTACGCTTGCCCAACACTATTTGTCGGTGAGACCTGAAGTGTACCTGGCCGTCTATCCCATCAAACTAAATACTATTGCATCATTTTCGAAGCTTGTTTCGATTGATAAAATTAATGGCGATACGATTTTCGTCTATTCCAACATAAAGCAATTTAACGAACTCCTGAAATCAGGATACAGCTTCGAAGCCCTCACGCCCCCTTCCATGCTTTACCCTGCCGTCATGTCGGGGAATGGGAAAAGCGTTACTGATTGGAATGTGTACCCAACATATAGCGATTATGTGGCCATGATGCAGCAATTTGAAACCGATTACCCACAACTTTGCAAACTCATCAACATGGGCCAGAGCATAGAAGGGAGAGATATCCTGGCCGTGAAAATATCCGATAAAGTATATTTAAAACAAGAAGAGCCCGAGTTCTTATACACCTCTTCGATGCACGGCGACGAACTAACAGGAATGATGCTTTGCTTGCGAATGATCGACTATCTCCTGTCGAACTACGGCAGCGATGCCTATGTTAACCACTTGTTAGATTCGATGGAGATTTATATCAACCCGTTGGCCAACCCCGATGGCACCTACTTTGGGGGCGATCATACCGTAGGCATGGCCACCCGTTTTAATGTGAATGGGATTGACCTGAACCGGAATTTCCCCGATCCTGAAGATGGACTTCACCCCGACGGAAACCCTTGGCAGAAAGAAAATGTGGTGATGATGAATTTTATGATCGGGCATAATTTTGTGTTGGCAGCCAATTTGCACACCGGTGCCGAAGTAGTGAATTATCCCTGGGACACTTGGCCTACATTACATGCCGACAACAATTGGTATGTCAATCTTTCGCGCCGATACGCCGACACGGTGCATAAATATATGCCACCAAACCTGGGCAACTATTTAAGTTCTTTCAACAATGGTATAACAAATGGTTATCAGTGGTACACTACCGATGGCAACCGCCAGGATTATATGAATTATTACCTGAATGGCCGCGAAACCACTATGGAACTTAGTTTGACAAAAACGCCTATAGCTAGCACCATGCCATCCTACTGGGAGGCAAATTACCGGTCGATGCTCGATTATATGGATTTTTGCCTGTATGGTTTCCGTGGAAAAATTACGGCAGCTGTAAGTCAAGAGCCGCTGGTGGCCAAAGTAGAAATACTGAACCACGATGTCGACAATTCACATGTTTATAGTCATCCGGCCAATGGTTACTATTTCCGGCCAATTATGCCGGGCACCTACTCCCTGCGGTTTTCAGCCCCGGGGTATAAGGATGAAATTCGTGACTATCAAGTATTGGGCACAAATGAAGTCCATGAGATTAATGTTGAAATGGAAGTTCAACCCGAGGGGATCGATGAAATTGGATCGAATCCCATGCAAGTACAAGTATTCCCAAATCCATTTCAATCGGAAATCCATACATCCTTCTCGTTGAAAAAACAGGGCAAGGTAAGTTTTGTATTGTATGATTCTGAGGGCAAAGTTATCACCACTTTGTTTGATCAATTCTTTACTCCTGGCCATCAAACCCAAATTATTGCCACAGAGCATATCGAAACTGGAACCTATTTCCTTTTGTTGATTTTTGAAGATTCGAGGTATTCGATAAAGGTTAATAAGGTGGAATGATGAAGTCCGACTTGGGCTTCCTATTTAAAAGACTGAGGGTGAGTTGTGAAGATACTCCTTCACTTCGTTCGAGAAATCGTACCATGCCGGTTGAGAAGGTGGAATCGCCAAATCCTCCCTCTTTTCCAACATACCCGGACTTTCCGAACGCAGTAAAGGAATTTTCATTATATTTACTTGTTTTTTAAGTACAACCATCGCGAAGGAAAATAAAGCAAAATAGTATGGGGAAAAAACACCGATCCATATTAATCACAGGCGCATCGGGCTTTATCGGAAAATACTTTGTCGAGAAATTCCGCGACCAATACACCCTATTTGCATTGGCCCGTCGCTCGATCGTGCAATCGGGCATTTCGTATCATCCCAACATCCATTGGATGCAATGCGACATTACAAATAAGGACAGGCTTGTGGAAGTGGGCAATTATATAAAAAAAAATGGGGGCGTGAGCTTTATTATCCATCTGGCAGCCTATTACGATTTCGATTACAAAGACAAGCCCGAATACCTCCTCACCAATGTGGAAGGTACCCGCAACATGCTATTGCTTGCCAAAGAGTTGAAACCCCGGCACTTTATTTTTGCAAGTTCATTGGCAGCTTGTAATTTTCCGGCCCGGGGCACTACCATCAATGAAGAGACATCGCCCGATGCCGATTTTGCGTATGCCCGCAGCAAAAAGCAAGGAGAGTTGATGTGCAAAGAATTCTCCCATTTTTTCCCATGCACGGCTATCCGTTTTGCTGCAGTTTTCAGCGATTGGTGCGAGTATGCCCCATTGTACCAGTTCCTGAAAACATGGCTTGGCAACAATTGGAAATCGCGGATTCTGGGTGGGAAGGGAGAATCGGCCATTACCTATATTTTCATCCAGGATTTGTTCAACATGGTGCAACAGGTGTTTTTCAACTCGGGCAACCTCCACAATTTCAACATTTTTATTGCCAGCCCCGAAGGCTCGGTCAGCCATAACGAATTGTACAGCATTGCTACCCGAGATTACTTTGGACAAACCATAAAACCCTTGCATTTCCCCAAATCGGTAGCTTTTTTCGGGCTTTTAAACCTTACCTTGTTGTCGAAATTAAAACTGGGGCCAAAGCCCTTCGAGCAACTCTGGATGATGAAATATATCGATCAAAAATTAGATATCAACAATACCTATACACGGAATACCTTGAATTGGGAGCCTAATCCCAGGTATCACATAAAAAGGCGAATGTTGTTCATGCTGGTCAATATGAAAAGCCATATAACTCAGTGGGACTTGATCAACGAGGCCAGTATGAAACATGCCGGGAATAGGCCCAATCTTCAGATTTACGAATACCTGGCATATCATAAAGATGAAATCCTTGTTAAAATAAACAGCCACATTTTATCGAAACACAGGGTGGGGATGTATCCCGGTTTCCAGAAAATGAAATCGTTGGATTTCCAAACCTATACCAGCTCGATCTACAACATGATAATAGCCTCGGTACGAACCGGCGACCGAAGCTTGTTGTTAAGGAACATCGACGATATGGCTATTGGCAGGTTCACATCCGGATTCAGTGCTACAGAAGTTTGTGAAGTGTTGTCGGTTTTTAAAAATATAATCCTCACCGACTTGCTGTTCAGAAAAGAATTTCAAAACCTGAAACAGGAAATTTACGATTACATTTCCATGTCGATCCAGTTGGCGCAAGATCAAATCGAAGATGTATACGAGTCGATGGGCGAGATGACCCATCACAAAAGCCTTGTCGATTCCGAAGAGATGGTGGCCCATGCCCAGCGCAAGGAAATGATGAAGGTGTTGAACGAATTTTATCAGAATAATCCTTACTAAAACGGGGGGCTTGGAGTGATGGAGTATTGGAGTGTTGGAGTGTTGGAGTGTTGGCGTAATTGTCACGTCCTGAAATATCTCATTTGAAACGAGACAATGCGTAAATATTGGATGGAACGTAGCAATCCCCTCTCATTGCTCCAATACTCCAGTCTATATAAAACTGAACTGAAATATAAATACTAATGACAAACAACAATCTACAAGGCACACTTGTGCTCGGCATTGGCAACGACATATTATCGGACGATGGCATAGGGCCAAAAATGATAAACCGTATCCAGGAGGAGGGCAAATTTGCCATGGTGGAGATGAAAAACGTGTTCTTAGGCGGTCTCGACATTCTGGATTTGGTGAGAGATTACAAGAAGGTAATTTTTATTGATGCCATAAAAAGCCAGTTTGGGGTACCTGGCTCGGTGTACCTCTTTACGCCAGAAAATTTTAAGGAAACCCTACACTTGTCGAATTTTCACGATGCCTCCTTTCTCACAGCCCTCGAACTGGGCAAACAACTGGGAATGGCACTTCCAAGCGAAATTTATATCATCGCCATCGAAATTGTGGAAGACCTCCTTTTCAGCGATGATTTTTCGCCCATCATAAAAAGCAAACAGGAAGATATTTACCAGGAAATACTTGTGTTGTTGGAAGGGTTGATATTGTAAGCGAAGCAAACTGAAATTCGGTATTTATAGAACTTTATATATAGGGTGCTGGTTCTTTGTCGTCAAACGGTTCTATCGCTTTTCAGCTAACTCGAAGGTAGTGCAATAAACCCAAAACCCTTCTAGTTCCAGTTTTCCAATATGGCGCAAACCCTTAGCTCGTCGCCCTTCCTGATTTCAGAATGAGGGCATCCAGCTTTATTACAAATCCCAATGCAATAGGTATAGTCGGTGCGCTCGTCAAGGAAGAGAGTAATCAAGTCTCCACCGCAGCTTGGGCATGTGTTGAATACCGGTAATTTTGCATCGCACTCGGGACAGAACATGTCGCATTTCTCGCCATCTATCAAGTCAAGGTCAATGCTCATTTTCATTTTGCAACCACACACCGGACTTAGACCCAATAGACCGGTTTTGTTATTATGCTTCACTTTTAACAAGATACCGTCGTAATTGCGGATTTTCACTTTTGGGCTTACCAGGTTGTGCCCATTGGGGCAAAAGCAATAGGAGATCACATCCGGTTTTTCTTCTCTGCTTGATTCTTTTTTACCTTCCGGGATCTTAAGTTTTCCCTCTTTGTCGTAGATTGTTCCCATGGCGAATTCGATTAATTCAAAACGTATTGTGTTTGCTAAAAAACTTGTTTACTAATGTACGACAGAAAAATAAAACAGGCAAATATTTATTTCGGGATACTGATTTTCACTTTGTGCCTTCCAACTAAGATAACATTTCAAAGCACCTTGCATAACTCCAATACTTCCAATTTTCGAATGAATCACGCAACTGTGACTTTCCCCAAAATATGTTCTATACCCAGATCTTCCCCCTAATCCCCTTCCACTATTTTTTCTATTTTTGCGGGCTGATAAAAAAAGATTGATTTAAAGGATGATTACTGATTTATAGGGAGGAATGTCCCACAAAAAGTTGAACAATGATTGAAATACCCACAAAATACGAACCCAGCGAAAAGGAAGACAAATGGTACAAGTACTGGATGGACAATGGTTTTTTCCGTTCCACGCCCGATGATCGCGAACCCTATTGCATCGTAATTCCACCACCCAACGTGACCGGGGTTTTGCACATGGGGCACATGCTCAACAATACCATTCAGGATGTATTGGTTCGCCGCGCCAGGATGCAGGGAAAGAACGCTTGTTGGGTACCGGGAACCGATCATGCCTCCATCGCAACCGAGGCCAGGGTTGTTGCCAAGCTCCAAAAAGAGGGCATCGACAAAGCCACCCTTTCACGCGACGAATTTTTGGAACATGCCTGGGAGTGGAAAGAAAAGCATGGCGGCATAATCCTGGAGCAACTGAAAAAGCTGGGTGCATCCTGCGATTGGGAACGCACCAAATTCACCATGGACAAGGACATGTCCGAATCGGTCATCAAAGTTTTTATTGATTTGCACGAAAAAGGCTTGATTTACCGGGGTGTCCGGATGGTGAACTGGGACCCGCAGGCCAAGACTGCCGTTTCGGACGAGGAGGTAATCCATACCGAAGAGAATTCAATGCTCTACCATATCCGCTATAAAATTGCCGGGAAAGAGAACGAATGGCTGACCATTGCAACAACCCGCCCTGAAACTATTTTGGGAGATACCGCCGTTTGTATCCACCCCGAAGACGAACGCTATGTACACCTGCATGGGCAGAAGGTTATTATTCCTTTGGTCGATCGCGAAGTCCCTATTATTTTAGATGAATATGTAGACCGTGAATTTGGGACCGGTTGCCTGAAAGTGACCCCCGCCCACGATATCAACGACTACGAATTGGGCATAAAACACAACCTGGAAAGCATCGATATTTTTGATGATGCAGGAAAACTAAACGATGCCGCTTTGTTATACATTGGTGAAGACCGCTTTGAGGTGCGTCCAAAGATTGTTTCTGAGCTTGAATCAAAAGGCCATATTGTAAAGATTGAAGATTATCAGAATAAAATAGGACGGTCGGAACGTACCAATGCTGTGATCGAGCCCAAGCTTTCGATGCAATGGTTCTTAAAAATGGAAGACCTGGCCAAACCCGCCCTCGATGCCATAATGGATGATACCATCCAGCTATATCCTGCCAAATTCAAAAACACCTACAAGCATTGGATGGAGAATGTACGCGATTGGTGCCTCTCGCGCCAGTTGTGGTGGGGACACAGGATCCCGGCTTACTACCTTCCGAACAGCAACGATTTTGTGGTGGCCGAATCGGAGGAGAAAGCCCTCGAACTGGCTAAACAAAAAACGGGTAACCAATCCCTGACAATTGCCGACCTAAGACAAGACGAGGATGTGTTGGACACCTGGTTCTCGTCGTGGTTGTGGCCTATCTCGGTTTTCGATGGTATTAACGAACCCGAAAACGAAGACATAAAATACTATTACCCCACCAACGATTTGATCACGGCTCCCGAGATTTTATTCTTTTGGGTAGCCCGAATGATCATTGCAGGTTATGAGTGGAGGGATGAAAAACCTTTCAAGAATGTGTACCTCACCGGGATTGTTCGCGATAAACTCCACCGGAAAATGTCTAAATCGCTGGGCAACTCACCCGACCCTATCGAACTGATGAAACTGTATGGGGCAGATGGTGTGCGTGTGGGGATGTTGTTGTGCTCACCCGCTGGTGGTGATTTGCTTTTCGATGTAAGCCTGACGGAGCAAGGCCGGAACTTTGCCAATAAAATCTGGAATGCCTTCCGCCTGGTGAAAACCTGGGAGGTAGATGAAAGCATCCCTGCTCCTGAATCTTCTGTAATTGCTGTGGAATGGTTCAATCAAAAACTTAACGAGAGCATCGACACATTGAACAAACAGTTTGACGAGTACCGCATTTCAGAAGCGTTGATGACCATCTACAAACTTTTCTGGGACGAGTTTGCCAGTTGGTACCTCGAAATGATAAAACCTGCCTATCAGCAACCCATCGACAAGCAAACTTACGAGGCCAGCCTCGCTATTTTCGACAAACTATTGAAATTGCTGCACCCCTTCATGCCATTCATCACCGAAGAAATTTGGCAACTCTTGGAAGAACGTGCTGATGGTGCAAGCATCATGATGGAAATGTTGCCTGTTGCCGATGCTTCAAATGCCAAGTTCCTGAAGAATTTTGAAATGAGCAAAGAGGCCATCACCAACATCCGTAAAGTACGGGCCGAGAAACAAATTTCTAACAAAGAGGAATTGCAGCTTTTAATAAAATCGGACGGTGGAAATTACATCGACCAGTTCGATTCGATAGTGGCAAAAATGGCCAACCTTTCGGAAATTGTTTCTTGCACTGAAAAACCGGAGGGAGCAATTTCCTTTATTGTGGGCACCGATGAATATTTCATTCCGCTTGCAGGAAAGGTAAATGTGGAAGAAGAACTGGAAAAGCTGGAAAAGGAATTGAAATACCTGAATGGCTTCCTCCTTTCAACTTCCAAAAAACTCAGCAACGAACGCTTTGTCAGCAATGCCCCGGCCCAGGTAATCGAAAACGAACGAAAGAAAATGGCCGATGCAGAGAGTAAGATAAACTCGCTGAAAGAGCAGATTGCGGGGTTGAGGTAGTTGGAGGGTTCGGAGTTCAAAGTTCAAAGTTCGGAGTACGGAGTTGAACCAATTTTTTAGCTGGTTGGGACAAAATTTTATTGTGAAAAGGCTGTTCAGAAGGTAGCTTGTAAAATATGGTGCCACATTATGCGATACCATAAAATTCACTTATATTTGGGAAATGAGTCATTATTTCCAATGCAACACAGTTGTTTTTCATCTTTACTAAACTTTAGGCCTTATTTATGGTTATTTGTACATAGCTTAATGAACTTTGAACTTAATAACTCAGAACTCTTTAACCCAGAACTTCTATCATGACTAAACGCTTTCAGGCACATTCTGCAATTTTGGGTGCCAACCTTATTTATGGCATCAATTACACCATTGCCAAAGGGATTATGCCCGATTATGTGGGGGCTTTTGGGCTTACTTTGATGCGGGTCACCGGTGCATTGCTCTTGTTCTGGGCTATAAGCTTTTTTATCGGTACTGAAAAAATTGACCGGAAAGATTTCCCCCGGCTTATTCTCAGTGGCCTGTTTGGGGTCGCCATCAACCAAATGCTTTTTCTGAAAGGATTGAGTTTTACCACTCCTATCAACTCTTCCATCATCATGACCATAAATCCTGTGCTGGTGCTGGTGATTGCATCCATTGTGCTGAAAGAACGAATTACCTGGCTAAAGGTGATCGGTATCTGGGCAGGTGGTACAGGGGCCGGTTTTCTGATTTTGAACTCGGGAGAAATCAGTTTTCAGTCCGAAACATTTCTGGGCAACCTGATGATGTTTTTGAATGCCACCTCTTACGCAGTTTACCTCGTGATTGTAAAACCCCTGATGATAAAATACAAACCCATCACTGTCGTAAAATGGGTATTCCTTTTTGGCTGGATCGTGGTGACCCCTATTGGATTTAACGAATTCACCCAGATCAATTGGTCGGAGATGCCCACAGGGATAATCCTTTCGGTTGTTTATGTGATTATAGCTACTACCTTTTTTGCCTATCTCCTTAACATTAGCGGATTGAAATATCTGAAATCGTCCACCGTGAGTGTGTATATTTATTCCCAGCCGGTTATTGCATCCATTGTGGCAGTTATCCTGGCTAAAGATGAACTGACCTGGGTGAAGGTTGTTTCCACAATTCTGGTTTTTATTGGGGTTTATTTGGTGAGTTTGCCGGTTGAGAGGTATGCGAAGAATAAGGGGAAGTAGACTTACCTTTTATTGAACAATCACTTTCCCGGCTGCAACTACCTGTTTGTTTGAGGTAAGTTGATAAAAGTACATCCCACTGGCTAAATTGCCACGTTCAAACCTTGCTTCTCTTTCTTTGATATTGTGTATAAACCTTACTGTTTGCCCCTGGCAGTCCGAGAGTGTCACTCCGAATTCCCTGTTCGCCGGGTCGTGCCATTTGATGGTAAACGATTCGGCAAATGGATTTGGATAAGTGCTGACATTGACAGAATGAAAGTCATTGTCGAAAACAAAAGCCGACCCCATTTCATCAATCTTTACAAGGTACATATCAGGATAACCATAACCATAGTCAGGGTGGTTGAAATATCCAAGTAATACGTAACCCCCATCTGTTGTTTGTTCCACCGAATGGGCCACACTAAGAAGTCCTTTTGGATAGGTGTTTTCCCATAAAACCGTTCCCGTATCATCCGTTTTTATGCAATACATTTCATTAATATCGATGCTGTCTTGCTTGCTGCCTGCAAGGATAAACCCGCCATCTGAGGTTTGTTGAACAGCATGGCCCACGTCCCAGCCGGAGCCTCCGTAATAGTTGCCCCATTGCTCGTTGCCCAGCGAATCGGTTTTTACAAGAAACAAGTTGCCCCCATCAAAATCCTCGTAACCAAGAAGGATGAAGCCATTGTCGGAAGTGATCCAAAGCGACCGTCCAATTTCGTCCAAAGAAGTGCCATACGTTTTGGTCCACAATGTGTCGCCCATGTTGTTTGTTTTCAAAAGGTACATATCCTTTCCGCCGTGCCCTTTGCTATTGGTTTCACCAAACATGATGTATCCGCCATCGTTTGTTTGGCGAACACATTCAGCATATTCGCGACCAGTGCTGCCAATCACTTTGCTCCATTGTTCGTTCCCATCCAAATCGATTTTTAGCATGTATATATTTTCTTCAAACCCTGTCCCAGTAAAACCTACTGCAATAAAACCGCCATCGGATGTTTGTTGTACAAATTGCCCCACATCCCGCTCTACGGAGCCACTGTAACGCTTATTCCAAATTTCAACCCCATTCGAGTCGGTTTTTATCAGTGCCAATGAATCATTTACCATACCGGAATAGCTACCACATAAGATATAGCCACCATCTGTTGTTTGCCGGGCCGAAACACCAAAGTCTGAGGCAGGGCCTCCAAAAGTCTGACCCCATTGTTGATTTCCAAACTCATCAGTTTTTATAAGATACATGTCAGATCCGCCATTGCCAAAACTTGTAGTACTGCCAAAAAGCATGTAGCCCCCATCGGTGGTTTGTTGTACCGAAATCCCAACTTCGACTCCCGTACCTCCATACGTTTGCTGAAAAGTTATTTGAGCACGGGTAGGCATTGAAATCAAAAAAAAGAGTGAGATGATAAATAGATTTTTCATAAATCATGGGTATTAGAAAATCGTTCAATTTATTGATTCAAATATACAATTTTTCATTTCAATCACATACCATTCGCATAAGGCCAAAAATTCCTAATTTTGAACCCTTAAACCATTTTTATGAAAAAGTTCAATATCCTACTTTTAGTTGTGTTTGTTTTCATGGTGGCAATGAAACCGGCCCTGGCCCAGCCCTGCAAGGAAGTAATTGCCTATTATCCCAACTGGCAATGGTACGACCGCAACAAATTGGTGGCCCCGGCATCCATCGACTACTCGAAATACAATATCATCAATTATTCATTTTTCAAGCCAATGCCCAATGGCAGCATAGTCGAAACCGATTCGTGGGCCGACGAAAACCTGCTGTTTGGCCAGCACGACTGGGTGAACGGGGGTTATTTCCCCAACACTTCATTGATCGACCTGGCGCACACGAACAATGTAAAAGTGATGGTATCGATTGGGGGTTGGACATTGTCGGATAATTTTCCGGGCATTGCTGCCGATTCTGCCAAACGCAGCTACTTTGCCTCGGAATGTAACCGGCTGTTGCAGGTGTATGATTTCGATGGAATAGACCTCGACTGGGAATACCCTGGTTATGCCGAACACAATGGCACGGCTGCCGATGGAGGAAATTTCACCTTGCTGGTGCAAGAAATCCGCGATTCGATTGATGCCCTCGGCCTGATCACCGGAAAGGATTATTTGCTTTCGTCCTGTTTTAGCGCCGATCCTGCAAAGATGCAAATCATCGAATGGACAAATCTGATCCCCGAGCTGGACATGTTCAATTTAATGAGCTATGACTTTTTCGGGGCGTTTAGCACTTTAAGCAACCACAACTCACCCTTGTATGCACCCGCTGTCGGGAACCCGGCTTTTAATATCGATTCGGCTTTTTACAATATAACCCAGGTACATGGAGTACCTTCCTCGATGGTGAATATTGGTGTGGCTTTTTATGGCCGTTCGGTTACCGGATGCATTGGCTTGCATCAAAGCAACTCGGGATCGCCCGATGGTTCTACCTTTTGGGAAGATGAAGGTTCGCCCCTTTATTATAATATCCTCAACAAGATGAACCTTTTCACAACCTATTGGGACAACCTGGCCCAAGTGCCTTATCTGCTGGGGAATTCAATCTCTACTTTTGTGTCGTACGATGATGAACAATCGGTAGCTTTAAAAGCTAGCTATGTGGTGAGCCACAATGCCCGTGGGGTCATTATCTGGGAGCTTACAGGCGACTATGTCGAAACATCCTCGGGTTCTGGCATAGTTGCCGGGACACCCCTGGCCGATACTTTGAATGTGGTTTTGTGCTCAGTTGCCACTTCAATAGAGGCTAATTTTTCTTCTGAAGATGATGATTTTAGGATCAGTCCAAACCCTGCATGGCAAAAGGAAGAAATCAGCCTGACTATTATTGATAGGGATTTGAAAAGTGGGATGGTTGAAATTTATTCAGTTGATGGCAAACGAATCTATTCCTCACAATTGAACAATCAAACCAAATTCACTTTTTCTTTACCTGAAAAAGGGATCTATTTCTTGAGGCTGGGCATTGGGTTGAAATCTTATTCGGAAAAGTTGGTGGTGTATTAAAAACTGAAGCTGTTTCGGGATTCATTTCTTAAAAAAGTTTAAATATCAGGGTATTTCGTAAAATAAAGGAGGCTTGACGGATAATTTTTGGAAACAAGTTGTATTTTAGCCCCATAAATACAGTCCTAATTTTTTTAAATTAAATAGAATATATCATGAAGAAAATTGCAATCCTGATTTGGGTATCGCTGTTTATCGTACCTTTAGGTTATAGCCAAGTCAACCAGGAAGAGACCCCTGCCTCAAGTGATGCAGTTGAAATCACTTTTGAAAAAACCATCCATGACTTTGGAAAAATCCCTTACCGTGGAAATGGTGAATGTGAATTTGTGTTCAAGAATACCGGGAAAGATCCCCTTGTGCTCACCAATGTAAAAACATCGTGCGGATGTACAGTTCCTACCTGGCCTCGCGAGCCTATCGAGAAGAAAAAAGATGGAACTATAAAAATTAAATACGATACCAAACGTCAGGGTGCTTTTACAAAAACCATTACGGTGTTTTCAAATGCCAGCAATTCGCCTGTACAATTGACTATTCGTGGCGATGTTGAAAAACCTTCTGCGGAAGAAATGGAAGAACTTCGGATAGAAAGGGAGCGAAGGGCAGCCCAGAATAAGCAAAAGTTCAACCAGCCTGAACCAAAAACCCCCGAAAAATCGGTTATTGAAAAAGAGAAAAGCCTACCCGAACAAAAATAAAATATAAGGGAAATATTAAATATTTTTTTGAATGAGAGACAGGTTTCGGCCTGTCTTTATTATTTTTGCCAAATTATAAACCAATATTTTACGCTATGCCAAGAATATCAAAAAAAGGAATGTCCATGCCCGCCTCTCCAATCCGGAAATTGGTACCTTTTGCCGAAGAAGCCAAAAGGAAAAACCGGAAAGTGTACCACTTAAATATAGGGCAGCCCGACATACCCACACCTGAAGTTGCCCTGAATGCCATCCGTAATATGGACTTAAAGGTAATCGAGTATAGTCATTCGGCAGGATTTGAAAGCTACCGTCGCAAGCTTGCTGGTTACTATCAGGCTTTAGGCATCCATGTCGACCATAACGAAATTATCATCACAACGGGTGGTTCCGAAGCGCTTTCGTTTGCTTTTAATTCCTGCCTCGACCCGGGCGATGAAATTATTATCCCAGAACCCTTTTATGCCAATTACAATAGTTTCGCCATTGCCAGTGGTGTTGTGGTGAAACCAATTACATCGACTATTGAAAATGGCTTTGCCTTGCCTGCCATTCAGGAATTTGAAAAACTGATCACCCCAAAAACAAGGGGCATTGTAATTTGCAACCCAAATAATCCAACCGGTTATTTATATTCTGAAGAAGAAATAAGGCAGCTTGGAGAATTAGTAAAGAAACACAACCTCTTCCTTTTTTCCGACGAAGTGTACCGCGAATTTTGCTACGATGGCGAAAAGCACTTTTCGGTCATGCATCTCGAAGGCATGGAAGAATATGTAGTGCTGGTCGACTCAGTATCGAAACGCTATAGCGAATGTGGTGTGCGGATTGGCGCCATCATCTCGAAAAACAAAGAGGTAATGGCCACAGCCATGAAGTTTGCGCAAGCACGTTTAAGCCCACCCACCTTTGGCCAGATTGCTGGTGAGGCATCGCTCGACACCCCCCGGGAATACTTCGATCAGGTATCGGCAGAATATGTGGCTAGGAGAGATTTTACAATCGAAGCCCTAAACAAAATGGAAGGTGTTGTTACCCCTAAGCCCAAAGGCGCATTCTACACCATCGCTAAACTCCCGGTGGACTGTGCCGAGAAATTCTGCCAGTGGCTATTGCAAGATTTCGAGCACAACAACCAAACAGTGATGATGGCACCGGCAGCTGGGTTTTATGCCACCCCTGGTTTGGGCCGGCAAGAAGTACGCATTGCCTATGTGCTGAATATTGACGAATTAAAATTAGCCATGGAAGTACTCGAACAGGCTTTAAAAGTATATCCAGGAAAAGAAGTAATAATTGGAACGCGAAAAATCTCCAAGAATTCATAAAATTAGAGATCATTGCATATACCTCATTATTTTTCGAAAAGAGTTTAAAGCCGGTTGATGCCGGCTTTTTTTATGGGTTTCTGGCTGTCATTTATTCCAGGCATACACCCTCTCCAATCATATAATTGTGTCTACTCCGAAAAGTCAATTTTAGCCACGAAGTCACTAATTCACGAAGGAATCACTAAGAGTAAAGTCGTAATAGCAATCCCTTTGTGATACTTTGTCCCCACACGTGCGGGGTTTTTAGCAAGTTCTTGCTTTTGGACTTTTCGGAGTAGAGTTAAAGTTGAAAATACCTTCAAATTACTCATTTCAATTCTAAAATATTATTATAAATTTGTAGGTAACTATCATTTTACTAATTTAATATAAAAAATCATGAAAAAGATCATTTCCCTATCACTTGCTTTAGTGGTTTTTTCTACACTTATTCAGTCCCAGGTAAATTTAGATTCAGGCCTGGTGGCCTACTATCCACTTGAAGGTAGTGCTGTTGATTATAGTTCTTATGCTATCTTGGGTGTGGTGCATGGCGCTACTTTAGACATCGGTAAAAACGGCTATTCAAATTCTGCCTATAATTTTAATGGAATTAATCAATATATTGATTGTGATACAAATCAACGAGGAATAACCGAAAAAGTAACAGCATCGGTGTGGATAAGAAAAACAACAATGAACAATTCGGGACAGGTTGTTGTAACGAAATATCGAGGAGGGAGTGGAACCATTCAACAAGGATTTCAACTATCTATTAACCCTGGTGGACATCCAAGATTTGCAGGAAGATTGGGACAAAGTAGTACTTCTGGTTTCTATCAAATTATTGCTGATGAGAAGATTGTGACCGATGGCTCCTGGCATCATTTACTTGGAACTGTCGACCAAAATGAATGGAATTTTTGGGTTGATGGGGATCATATAGGAACCGTTATCGGGAATAGCTTAAGTCCTTCATTAGTAAATCCTGACATCCTTGCAATTGGTTTTTATCCTGAAATACAAGGATTTTATTTTGATGGCACGATCGACGAAGTAAAAGTATATAACAGAGTTCTGAACAGCAATGAAATCAACTTGTTATCTGACATTTCATTCATTGATACGACATATATGTTTATCAGCGAACTAGAATATTCCGAATACCCGATCCTGTATCAAAATTTCCCTAATCCATTTACCTCAGAAACCGAATTCAGGTTTTATCTGCCAGAGAAAACCAATTGCGAATTGGCTGTTTATAACTCATTTGGTGAAAAAATTTCTGTTCTTGCTAATGGACTTATGGAGAAAGGCGATCATATATTAAAATTCAACTCCCGCGGATTATCTGCAGGAACCTACTACTATCAAATTCTTTCTAATTCATTTACCCAGACCAGAAAGATGGTAATTATCAAGTAATATCTTTACATGCTAAAACCAAAACTATGCTACGAACAAACGCTATCCTCATTTTCTTGCTGATTTCGGTCACCCTGTGTGCCCAAGTGAAATTGTCGAAAGATTTCAAAGTGACTAATTCCAAACCGTACAAGGTGGTGGATGCCCGCACGAAAGAATATTTCTCGGATATGAAAGGGTTTACCTACTCCGTGAAAACCGACAGGGAACGGGTAATACTCCAAAAATTCAGCGTGGACGGGATGAAGGAAACCGCCCGCAAGGAATACGCTGATTTCTCGGAGAAAAACAATTCGGTAGGCATTGTTGAATTACAGGGCAAGTTTTATTACGTGTATGAGTCGCACGACGATTCAGATATTAAAACGGTAAGTGCCAGGGAATTTATCACCGACGACTGTACTTTTGGTAAAGAACTGGTGCTCTTTCATTCCAATGGGTCGGTTGCAAATGGCCCTTCGGTCGAAAAGATAGGTTTCTTTGGCTTGCGGTCGGGCCCTCCGTTTTCAGTATTCACCTCTTTCGACGAATCGAAATTCATGATCCAATACCGCAGAAAACCGATCAAAAAAAGTGATGCCTTAAACCATGACCTGATCGGTTTTTTTGTGTTCGACAACAATTTCGACAAGGTGTGGGGCCGGGAGATCAGATTGCCCTATAACGAAGAGGACATCAACAACCTGGCATACATCGTAGCTTCCGATGGCACGGTGTATATGATGGTGTTTCACAATTCCAAAAAAAACATACAGCTCCTAAAAATCCCTGCCGAAGGGGAAGTGGCTGTGTATGAGATTCAACATGGTGGTTTCTTGTTCAACAAACTGGTCATGAATGAAAACCCGGATGGGAATATCAACTGCATGGGCTATTATGGCAATGGGATTGAATATAATTATTGGGAAGGCAAAATAAGTTTTAATGCAAACGGGATCAACCTTTTTGAGCTTTCCAAAACCGGTGATGTGCTTGCCTCAAACGAAATTGAATTCCCCATTGATTTGATAAACCTTTACGCTACCAACAAGCAGCAAAAAAAGAACAACAAAAGAGAGGATAAAGGCAAAGCTGGCATCAAAGATTTAAAGCTCAGGGAATTTACGGTCAATCCCGATGGTAGTATGTTTATCCTTGGCGAGCAATTTTATGTGATCCAGGAAATAAACGGCAAGGTTGTCAGGTACCATTTCTATTACCGCGATTTGGTGGCCGCAAAAATAAATCCCGACGGAAAAGTGGCCTGGATGAAGAAATTGCCCAAACGACAAGAGGGTTTCAAAGGCAGGGGCGGTTTGGGCATAAGCTATATTAAATCGAGAGATGCACATTACATCCTCTACCTCGACAATGTAAAGAACGCAAGCCTTAAAACCAACAAGATACCCGAAAAACACATCGACGGAAAGGGGGGCTACCTCACAGCCTATAAAATTGATGATGCCACCGGGGATGCCGAAAAGCTTACCCTGTACAACTCGGCGAAGGTAAATGGCGTAAAAACCTATCAATTTATGACTTCCAGGATTTTACAAGCCAACGAAAAAACATTGATGGTTGAAGTGTATAAAAAAGACAAGGAAGATATAATGATCAAAATGGAACTGGCCGAATAGGGCTACTTCGTATCGAGGCAAACTCGTAGTCATATTTACAATTTCGTGTTGCTCACAAATAATGATAATCTAAAAGTGATATGATACGCATCGCCGTTTTGCAACGCTCCACACGCCCATCTTGTTTCTAAATCAGGCACCAGGCAGCCATCCTCAATTGGATCGATTCTGGTGCATACTGGCGGATTTGAAATCCGAGCAAGCTTGGGTAGTAAGTCTCCCAAATCAAATCTCTGTTCATATTTCGAAACAGTACCTAAGCAGTATAAAAAATCCGATGGACAGCCTTTATATTTAAAAGGAATAGCTATATTTGGAAAAAACTTTTTAAGACCATGAAAACAAGACAGGTACAATCAAAAGGATATTTAGAAAACAGATGCAGTGACAAAAGACAAAGTCGAAATATACACAAAAGAGTAGTAAATATTTTTTAAGTTAGGCACAAGGCAAAAGACCGTAAGATTAATTTGCTCACTAAAAAGAAAACTATGTATAAAATCATTCAAGCTATCATAGATTTTAATAATGATCCAAATAAATACAGGATATCTGTAGCCATAAGTATTCCTGGTAATAAATGGAAATCTTTTTATAAAATCGTTTCTAAAATTTCTGAAGACACTATAATTGATGTGATAGAAACTGGGGAAATGTTAGGAACACATCAAGCAATGCAAATATTTCATTTGATAGATAAGAAACTTATATATACAGTTTCATAATGAATTCAAAAAAAGAAAAATCTATTTTACTTTCAAAACACATATCTAGTGCGATAAAAACAGATAATTATGAAACTATAATTCTGAAAATATTAGGCCCTTAACAAAACACTTTTACCAACATGTTGTTTATATTTCGGATGTTGTCTATGCTGCAATTTCAATATTTTGTAACAGCCTCATTTTTTCACATTCCATTTGTACAGCCACCAGGTGTTCATCCATTTGG
>JAIOYV010000056.1 GCA_021740905.1 Bacteroidales bacterium | reverse complement strand
GGTACAATAATACAAGTCGGATACATGGCTTCCTGTCGTTCCTGAAAAAGCGGGTATTTGCGCCACGTCGCCCACAAAAAGGATATATGAAGGTGCAGGATCCTGAGCAGTGGCCGAGGTATATTCATTCTGAAGATAGCTTTTAATGGTTGAGGTGGAATTTCCAACGGCAGGATTGTTTGTGTAAGCTTCAACCACATTAAAACCCTTCTTGGTTTTCCATTCAATGAAAGGTTGCAGTGTTTGCTCGAACATGGGGTCGGACACAATCACATATTTTAACGGGGCAACCTGAATAAGTTCTTTGCCTGAAGGACTATCGTAGTTGATGACCTTGGCAAAATTTTGGTTGAAAATGGGGGAGAAGTATTTATTCTTTTCTGAATTTGTAACGGCATAATCGGCCTTATAAAAATGCACTTCAACTTCCAGGTTGTTCAATACCCTAAGCTGGTTAGTGACGGGATTGTATTGGACTGGATGAATCCGTAAACGTCCCAACTGAACACCACGCATTGTGCCCAGGCGATCGATCACAGCAACCGGGTATTCAACAAACTCGTTCAACGAATAAATCTCTTTGTTGAAATAAAATTCGAGGTCTTCAGGTTCCTGGCTTTTTGAGAGTGAAGGCTGGGCAGGAAATATTTTCATGCCAGCACCCAAACTGTTCAGGTCAATAATTTCTTCGGTATAGCTTTTTACAATAATAGCTATTTCTGATCCCATAGGGATTTCGACCAATTTGGAAAGCGAGGGTAACTCTGGCGAACCTAAATCTCTTGTGCCTACATAGCCTTCGGTGAGCAATTTCATAAACTCGCCCGATTTTGTGCCTACCTCCATTAGCTTTAAACCTGCCAGGGAACTATAAAAGTTGAACGAATTTCCTTCTGTCCTTTTCACTGTAAACCCGGTTTCGGACGCACCCAGCTTAACTTTATCCTGAACGGCGGACGCAAAAACCAGATTGAGGCTTAAAAGCCCGATAAGGCAAAACATAGTAACTTTTCTCATAATATTGTCTTTACATGCTTTTAAATAAACACATTGATATTGTTCTATCTGAATTGAGATGCAAGAAAACATGGATGGTTGCACAAGCTGAACGCACGCAATTTAAAAATACGAATGCAAAAAGTAACTTTCTTCTAATCAAAACATCCCTGTTTATATACCCTCAAAAAAACTCATTTTTTTCCAATCAAAAAAATCAACATTAATTAATAATCACATATCCTTTTTTTGAAAGGGATTATTGAATAGCAAGACAGATAAGGGAAGTAAAATGTTGCCTCCGGCGCAAATAATTTGCAATGTCTTTTTTTCTTATCTAACACCACTTTAATACATTGATTTTGATGTGTTGGCAAAAGTACGACCGAGCGGTCTAAACAAGAAAATAATTTTGCTAAAAAAATGTTAATTTGATATAATGGGGATCATGGGTGAAAGGCAAAATCTACATACGTGAAGCTATCGAAATAATTAACCCATTTTGGATTTTTGACTATTGTTGCAAATGAGAATAGGAGGTTTTTCTCCGCCAGCTGGCGGATACCAATGACAACCTTTTGTTAGGGGATGAAATGTAGTGAGGAATCTCTGTCATTTCACTTTGTGCGCAATTTTCCTATGTTGTGCCGGATGACTGTTTTCTTATTTAATAACATCGGGTAAGCTATTTTGAAAACTTCCCTAAGTATTAGCAAAGTTCAGCCCGTCACTCCAGTACTCCACCACTCCAGGCTGAAGGCTGTTCAGAAATAGAAGTTTCAATAAAATGAAGGTTTAGTAGTACACCCAACTATTTCAAAAGCTTGTCCAGCATCGCAAGAAAAAGCCCTGCCTTTAATGGTTTTGAGATGTATTCGTCGAAGCCTTCAGCAATTATTTTAGGCCCATCATCAATCATTGCATAAGCTGTTTGAGCAATAATTGGTATATCCTTGTTCTTCTTTTTTATTATTTTCATGGCTTCGAAGCCATTTAATACGGGCATCTGGATGTCCATCACAATGATGTCCATCTTTTGCTTTTTGCACAGTTCCACGGCTTCCTTACCATCTTTTGCCCAGATAAGGTCGGCTTTGGTTTTTCTTAGCAAGGACTTCACCAATTGGTAATTTGGCTCTACATCTTCGGCTATCAGTATTTTCTTTCCTTCGAAATTATACACTTTGCCTGGGGGCATATCGTATTCCGATTCTGGGGCATCCTGACTAAAGACAGGCTTATATGGCAATGTAAAGTAAAAATTCGATCCTTTCCCTTTTTCCGATTCGACATAAATTTGCCCATCCATTAAGTTTATCAGGCTTTTGGATATGGTCAACCCAAGCCCAGCCCCGCCAAATACTCTAGTGGCTGTTTCGTCGACCATGTTAAAACGGTCGAACAACAAATCCTGTTTTTCCTTTGAAATCCCTCTGCCTGTATCCTTTACATAAAATTTTATGGTTTGGTTGTCGGGCACAGAATATCCAATTTCGATCGACCCTTTGGTTGTGAATTCAAAAGCATTTGAGATAATTTTCGACATTACCTGCTTTAGCCTGAAGGCATCCGTATAGATGGCAAAATCGGAATCTCTCGATTCCAAGTGTACTTTAAATTCAATAGAAGATTGAACTTTTTCTTTATAAGATTCGGAAAAATCGTTGTAAAACTCTGCGAATAAATGTTTTAGATAACAAATCTCTTCGTTGAGGGTAATCTGTCCCGCTTCTATTTTTGATACATCAATAATATCGTCAATTATCTTTAACAATGATTTGCTGCTTTGGGAGATATTATTGATATAAACCAATCTTTGATCTTCGCTGATGTTGGGATGGGTCAACAAATTGGAAAAGCCGGTTATCGAGTTCATCGAGGTCCGGATATCGTGCGACATGTTGGCCAGGAAATGGGGGTTGAACTTATCGGAACCCTGTAATTTTTTGTTGGCTTCCTTCAAGTCTTCTTCCAACTTGAGCTGCGGGGCAATATCCCGTACCGAGACAAATAACGCATCGGTATGATCGAGATAATTGATTTTGCAAATTTTTATCTCTCCTATAAAAGGTTGGTTTTTAGAATTCTTCAAATGTATTTTACTTGTCGTTTGATTGTCGGCAAGTGCCGAGAAATCTTTAAATTCGAGGCCCTCTATGGACGAATCAATAAAGCTTGTGAAATCCTGCGTTACCATTTCTTTGTGAGAAACTATACCCAATAAGCTGATGCCAGCGTTGTTGGCTTTTAGTACTTTGCCCTTAGAGTCTATAAGGAAAAGAGGATTGGGCGATGAAAGGAACACATTTTCATACTCATCGACAGCGGCTGTAAGGCCAGCCTCACTTTCATTATTCTTCTTTCTTACCAGGATAACTGCTTTGTCGGTTGTGTATGGCCGGAGGAATGCTTCAAGGCCGGGTAGTTTTTCATCTTTGTGACGATAGGATAAATATTTCTCGATACCCGATTCCATTACTTCACCTATTGCAGAAATAAGTTCCGAGGCAATATTTTTAGGAAAAATCTTATCACTAATTTTCTTCAACCTTAGCTCGTCGGTTTTTTCAGGCAACACATAAGGGCTGTTGATTACATAGTCGAGAAATACACCATCCTTATCAACATAAAAAACAGCATCGAAGAATTGCTCGATAATCGATTGGGCCTGGTTTGTGTCCGTGCCATCCAATGCTTCTTTGTCAGAATCTAAAAGAGGCACTGCCACAAGCCAATACGCACAATTGTTGATGAATGGGGCTTCGTTTAGTTTTTGAAAGCGAAAGGCCTTTTTTTCACCCTCGTTCAAATGGATATTGATGATTTGCCATGGACCGGAATTCTCAGGATAATTCGATACTTCCAGTTTTTCTACCGGATCGAAAATATCAGCCAGTATTTCCGGCTTCGATATCACATCTTCAGCTTTCCAACGGGTACTTTCGACACAGCTATTGTTCCAAAAAGAAATATTGCCCGACTCATCAAAAGCCATGGCCATAACCGGCAGTTTGTCCATTAGTTGGGTAAATTGCTTGTTGCTTCCTGTTGTTTTTTCCGGGTCGAATTGAGCATTGGTAATGTCTTTCCCAATGGAGATGATCCCCTTTCTTGCCTTATCGTTGTTGAATATGGGGATTTTTTCAACTTCTATAATTTTTTCAGGGCCGTTGGGTGTTTTAATTTTTATCACCTCCCTGACAGGCCGCTTAAAATTCCAGACTTCGGCGTTGGAATTAAAACATGCCCGGATGGCATCGGCATAAAATGGGCTGAGCTTGATCAGCTCGTCCATATTCAGTCCCCGGAGATCGTTGTCGCCGAATTCGAAGAGCTTTCGATAGGCACGATTGCTTTCCTGGATGCGCCCTTCACCATCGACGTAATGAATAAATTCGGAGGATGAATTAACGATCTCGCGCAATAGTGTCGAACTATCAGTGCTTTTCTCGCGAATGACTGGTTTCGCTTTTTTTCGCCGTGTTGATAAATAAATGATTAGCATGGCTATAAAGGCTATCCCAAAAATAAATGCCAGCCATTTAAAGGAAATAAATCCAAAGTCATCAGACGCTTGTTCCGCGTGCGTAAGTTCTTTGGCTATTTTTGCTTTTCCTTCGCCCTTGTTCTCGATGGCCATCCTTACGCCAAATTCTCCAATCTGCTTTGAGTATATTTCTTTGTTCAGCGAATCTTTCAACTGATGCGACTCGTTCAAGAACATCCATGCCTTATCATAGTCCTTCAATTGTTTATAAACCAGGGCAAGATTTGAACTTGTAAGAAGGAGGTAGTTTATATCCTTTGTCTCCAATGCTAGATCGTACCCTGTTTTAAAATAGTATAACGCCTGTTGATAGTTCTCCAGGGCATTGTACACCTGGCCTAAACTATTTTGGTTGCTGGGGCTTTTTATCGAATACGAATTGTTCAGGTCTTGGGTACGGAGCAAAAAATCGAGTGCTTTTTCGTAGTCCTTCATGTTGTAATACACCATCCCAATATTCTGTAAATTGTCTGAGATGGAATAAATCTGGTTCAGGCGGTTGTTTATTTCCAATGCCTGATTGAATGATCCCAAAGCCTTGTTGTAATCGCCCTGCTCACTATAAATCAATCCCAGATTTGTTAGGGCACTTTGAATCCCCATTTCATCCTGAAGTTTTTGGGCTAAAAGCTGTGCTTTCTTAAAATAGTCGAGGGCCTGATCATAATTTTTGAAATCATAATAAAGTGTTCCAATGTTATTGTAGGTATGCGATAGGCCAACAGAGTCGGCAAGTTTTTCCTTTATTTCTAGTGATTGAAGATGGAATTCGATGGATTTTGTGTACAAGCCAATATCGCTATAAAATATCCCCAGGTTATTATAGATTTTCCCTAAAGCCGGTATGTCGTCCAATTGCTTATATATTTTAAGGGCCAGAAGGTTGTAATAAATCGCACTGTCGTTTTGGTTGTAATAATGATGATAAACACCAATCGTCTTATAAACCAATGCAAGCATTGAATCGTTTGGGAATTTACGGGTATAATCAAGCGCATCGTGTGCATATTTAAGCGACAAGTCTTGCGATACAATCATGTATTCGTTCGAAAGCTTCAATAAGATGTTGGCTTTGTCCTTATTTTCAGCTTGCGAAAGGGCAAGTTTCATACTATCAATGTCGAATTGAGATTGCACCTGGACCACAAAAACGATGTGAAGCAGTACGATAAAAAAGATGCTGTAAAAATGCTTTTTATATTTCATATTCTATTTGAAGGAACTGTTCAATAAAAGTGATAAAAGTACAAAATCTTGTGAAAATACGGCAATCGTATTTATTATTCGTGAAAATGACTTTATGTAAGCAGTCGGCAGTTGGTAGTCGGCAGTTAGCAGTTGGTTTACCTCAGAAGGTTTAGGCTAGTATTCAGTCTGCAAGTCCAAAGATGTGGGTCTACTTCGAAAAGTCTATAACCAAAAATATGTCGAAAAACCTCCAGAAGAAAAACCGACCTCGGGCTACATACTGAGACTGTCAATTGGTGACCCTACTGCTAGGTGGGACTGGAAACTTGAGACACAGACGGTACTGCCGACTGAAATTTGTGACTACCGACTGTGGATTGTTGACTGCTACCCGTCAAAAACCTATTATTTAGAATTGCCATGACCTGGTTATTTCCTACTTTCGTTTCCTAATTCAAACCTAAAAATAGAAACTATGAGCAAATCAATTAGTATTATCTTGTTATCCCTCTTTTTCGCATTTCAAATAGCTGCCCAGGACAAAGGGGTGAACATTGGAGTAGATCTGGCCAGTCGCTATATCTGGCGTGGTGTGGATTATGGCCGTGCGCCAAGCATACAGCCAACCCTTGAGTTTTCTTTCGGGAAACTTCAAATAGGAGCATGGGGTGCTTTTACCACATCCCAATTCAACAACGATAAATCAAAATCCTTTGTCCAGGAAAGCGATCTTTATATCAAATATGATATTAGCAAGGCATTTTCGCTCACGCTGACAGATTATTTTTTCCCGGATGATGCTTTATCAAATAATAGCTATTACAACTTCGATAAGGAAAGCACTGGTCACATACTGGAAGGGACCGTAAGTTTTAACGGCACCGAAAAAATTCCTCTTAGCTTGATGGTCGCAACTAATTTTTATGGTGCCGATGCCAAAAATACTGATGGTGATATTTTTTATTCCACTTATATTGAGCTGGGGCATAGCACGAACTGGAAAGAAACCGACCTCGATTTCTTTATTGGAGGGACTCCGAATAAAGCTGACACCGATAAAAAGGAAACTGGTTTTTACGCCGACAGCCCCAACGTTGTCAACATAGGTGTTACAGCTTCAAAAGAAATAAAAGTGACGGATAAATACAACATTCCGGTTTCAGCCTCATTCATCACAAACCCTAACACGGAGAATGTATTTTTGGTATTTATCTGTTCATTTTAGCAGTATTCTTTGCCCTCTATCTCACCACGCAGAACGGCCAGCCCATTCATGGCTAAGGCTTTCATTTCGTCTTCGCCAGGATAGACTGCGATGGGGGCAATAAAACCTGTCATTTCACTTACATAGTCCACCAGGTATTGGTTGTGGGCAATTCCTCCAGTTAGGATAATGGCATCGACATCGCCTTTTAAGACAGCGGCCATCGCTCCAATTTCTTTGCCCACCTGGTAGCACATAGCATCTTGGACGGCTTTGGCTTTTTTGTCACCACTCCGGGCATCTATTTCTACCTGATAGGCTTCGTTGGTTCCAAGATAGGCAACCAATCCTCCTTTGCCCTTTATCATTTCCTTTACCTCTTTATGGGTGTATTTCCCACTAAAACAAAGTTGGGCTAATGCCCCCGATGGGAGAGTCCCGGTACGTTCGGGCGAGAAGGGCCCATCGCCATCCAGTGCCTGGTTCACTTCAACGACCCGGCCTTTGCGGTGGGCACCAACAGAAATGCCACCGCCAAGATGGACCACGATGAGGTTCATGTCTTCATAGTTTTTATCTAAAGAAGCTGCATGGGTGCGGGCAGTGGCTTTTTGGTTGAGAGCATGAAAAATAGAAGTCCGTTGGAGCAAAGGGTGACCTGAAAAACGGGCCACATCTTCCAGTTCATCAACCACCACTGGATCAACAATATAGGCTTTTACACCTTTTAAAGATCGGGCAATATCGTCGGCAATCAAACCACCCAAATTGCTGGCATGTTCGCCCATGGGACTGTTTCGCATGTCCCATTTCATTTGCTCGTTCACCTCATAAATACCCGAAGGGATAGGTTTTACAAGCCCTCCACGGCCAATAATTATAGCAATTTTATGAATGTCTATTTCAGCATTTTCTAATTCCTTTAGTATGATGTTTTTGCGGAATTCAAACTGGTCGGTAATCTTATCGAAGCCCTGCAATTCCTCCGTCGAGTGCCGAAGGGTTTTAATGAACAGGATATTGGTGTTTTCATACACCGCAATCTTTGTGGATGTCGATCCCGGATTTATTGCAAGTATTCTTTTCATCTTTTTATTTGCTTCGCGTCAATTGCACTTCGTGCGTCATTTGGCTTCGCCGTCATTCACTTCGTGTCATTCACTTCGTGTCATTTGGCTTCGCCGTCATTTGCTTCGCGTTATTTAGCTTCGCACGTCATTTGCACTGCGAGCATCATTTTATGTTTCTCTATATTACTACTTAATGACTACTTAATGACTACCTAATGACTACCTAATGACCACCTAATGACTACAAATTTAACCAATTACCTACGCACCTTCCTCACCATAATTACCTAATTCCTCAATCCCCTAATTTCCGATATTTGCAATCAGTGCCCCAAGCGCAATCGAATACAATTTCGTCATTACGCTATCGCCACGCGAGGAAAGGATGCAGGGTACTTTAGCTCCGGCTACAACAGCTCCCAGTTCAGCTTTTGCCAGCTTGGTGTTGGTCTTATAAAATACGTTTCCTGTTTCGATATTCGGGAAAAGCAGGCAATCGGCATTGCCGGCCACTGGGTTATTCATTTTCTTTATCTCAGCTGATTCCTTATCTATAGCCAAATCGAGTGCCAGTGGGCCTTCCACAATCGCCCCTTTTATTTGTCCCCGGTCGGCCATCTTCGACAGGATGGCAGCATCCACGCTAGAAGGGATTTTTGGAGATACATTTTCAGAAGCTGAAATAACCGCCACCTTTGGTTTTTCGATGCCTAATGCGTGAGCTGTTTGCACGAGATAATTGAGGATTGCCACTTTTTCATGTAGCTCGGGAGATGGCAAAACAGCAACATCACCATAGATTAAAAGCTTGTGATAGTTTGGGTTTTCCATACAAGTTACATGGCTAAGGATGGCACGTGGTGGCATCAAACCTTTTTCCTTGTTCAGGATAGCTTTCATGTACTTCTCGGTATTTACGAGCCCTTTCATCAGGATATCGCCTTCGCCATTGTTGATCAGCTCCACGGCTTTTTCGGCAGCCTTTCCATCGTTGGCTTCCTGAACTAGGCGGAATTTGGATACATCAATATTTAATTCTATACAAACTTTTTTGATGGTTTCGATATCGCCCACCAGAGTAGCTTCGATCAATCCACGATCAACAGCTTCGTTCACGGCCTCAATGGTATGGGCGTCGTTCGCATAAGCTGCCACCAACCTCTTCTTGTCCTTCGATTTCAGGACCTCAAACATTTGGTTTAATTTGCGTATTTCCATTTTCTTTAGTGTTGAGAATTAGTATTGAGTATCGAGTATCAAATATTGAATATCAAATATCAAGTAGCAAGAATCAAGAATCAAGTATAGAGATATGGATTTTGTATAGAACTACAATAAAGTGTTATCGCTTTTTGATCTTCATTATACAAAATCCTGGATCATTTTTTCTGCTTGATACTAAATACTAAATACTCGTTACTTTTATCAAAATCTAATTCTTATTCATCTCTGAAACAATCTGCATTGTATCGGTAGCTATCACCAATTCTTCGTTAGTTGGTACCACCATCACTTTGGTTTTCGAGCCTGGTTTTGTCAAAAGAACTTCCTTGCCACGCTTGCCCTTGTTTATTTCTTCATCGAAATCGATACCAGCGTATTCAAAATTCTTGCATACAATTTCTCGTGTGAGAGGATCGTTTTCGCCAATACCACCTGTAAATATCAATAAATCCAATCCCTGCAGGGCAGCCATATACGATCCTATGTATTTGATCAAACGGTAGCGGTACATATTCAAACCCAATTCAGCACGTTCGTTTCCGCTTTCGGCAGCAGCCTCAATTTCGCGCATATCCGACGAAACTCCGGTTACGCCCAACATCCCGCTAAATTTATTGACAATGGTATTAGCTATTGAATAGGGCACTTCTTCTTTGTCCTGAATAAATGTCAATACGCCCAGATCGAGATCGCCGGCACGGGTGCCCATGATCAACCCTTCAACAGGGGTAAGACCCATAGAAGTATCGACAGATTTCCCGTCTTTGATCGCTGTAACCGATGCACCGTTTCCAAGGTGGCAGGTAATTATGCGCTGTTTATTGAAATCAATACCCAGGCTTTCACATGCCTTTTGGGCTACGTATTTGTGACTGGTGCCATGGAAGCCATATCGCCTTATGCTGTATTTTTTATAAAGCGAATACGGAATGGCATACATATATGCATAATCGGGGATGGTTTGGTGAAATGCAGTGTCGAATACCGCTACCTGAGGCACATTGGGCAAAAGACCTTCCATTGCTTCGATACCCTTTATGTGGGCAGGGTTGTGCAAAGGGGCCAATTGACAAAGCCAGTTAATTTCGGCTTTCACCTCTTTGGTGATGAATTCTGATTTCTCAAATTTTTCGCCCCCATGAGCAACTCTGTGGCCGACTGCCTGTATTTCATTCAGGCTCGAGATACATCCATGGTTTTTGCTGATTAGTACGCCTAGTAAATATTCAATGCCAGTTTGGTGATCAAGGATTTCGCCTTCGAGCATTACCTTGTCGCCATTTGTTTTTTCCAATTTCAGGAATGAGCCTTTCAAGCCTATTTTTTCAACAATCCCTTTCGCCAGGACTTCTGTTGATACCATATTGAAAAGCTGATATTTAATGGATGAACTTCCGCAGTTTAAAACTAATATTTTCATTTTGATCTTTTTTTACTTATCTAATTTCGGCACACGTTACTGTTTCCTCGGTGGCAACCCCATTCACATACTTGTAAAAACCTACACCAACCATGCGGCCAATGTGGTTTACCCGTACTAAGCGCTTAATCACGGGCGAGGCCTTGTATTTGCTTTCGCCAAATTCCGAATACAGGTTGTCCATCCATTTCAATAATTTATCAAGGCCAATGCGGTCAGCCATTTCGAAGGGGCCAAACTGGAACCCGGTAGCTTGTTTCATGGTTTCATCAATATCCCTGACAGAAGCTACGCCTTCCATCAAAATTTCGCAGGCTTCGTTTATCATAGGGGCAACCATACGGGTATGGACGCTTCCGGGCGATTCGTTTACCGTAATTACTTTTTTCTGGATCATCCTGGCAAATTTCTTCACCAACTCATACGATTCTTCGTTGGACTGCGAACCACGGGCTACTTCAATGATTTTAACCTTGCTTACGGGGAGAATAAAATGGGTACCTACTGCACGCTCGGGATGTTTTAACACAGAAGCTAATTCAGAAATCATGATGGTGGCCACGTTTGAAGTAATCACTGCTGTAGGTGAAACCACGGCTTCAATATTTTTAAATACCTCTTTCCTGATTTCTTTGCTTGTTCCTGACTTTCGACTGTGGATAGTTTCAATAACCAACTCGCAATCCTTTAAATCGTTGTAGTCGGTCGAGCCTTTAATTCGTTGGAGAATTGCCCTTTTCTCACTTTGTGTAAGGCCCCAATGGTTGATAACCTCATCAAGGCTTTGGTCGAACGATTCAAATACACTTTTAATAATTTCATCGGAAAGGTCGATAAAAATCACTTCCAGGCCGCATTGGCTGATGTGAAGGCTTATTTCCTGCCCCATTGTGCCACAACCAATAACACCCACTTTCGACAATGAACCCTTTTGTGGAGTACTTTTTCCGAGCGAATAGTTCTCGATTGGTTCCTTATATTCTGCCATCTTCTATCTATTTAATTTTTTATTCTGTTGAATTCTATACCGATAAATCTTTCTTTTTACATTCCTCCGGCCTGATTGGCTGTAATGGCTACCAATTGAACAATATCGTCGACCGAGCAACCCCGCGACAAATCGTTGATCGGCGCAGCCATTCCCTGAAGTACAGGCCCTATTGCTTCGGCATGGGCCAAACGTTGGACAAGCTTGTAACAGATATTCCCGGTTTCGAGGGTTGGGAATACAAGGACATTGGCCTTACCTGCAATTTGGCTGCCCGGGGCTTTCTTTTGCCCAATGGCCGCAATGATGGCAGCATCGGCCTGGAGTTCGCCATCAATTTTTAGATCGGGGGCCATTTCGCGGGCCAGGCGGGTAGCTTCCACTACTTTGTCGACCATCTCGTGTTTTGCGCTTCCTTTTGTCGAAAAGCTCAACATGGCTATGCGAGGTTCGAAACCAGCAATGGCGCGTGTCGTGCGACCAGTAGCAACAGCAATTTCAGCTAATTCGCTTGCCGTCGGGTTGGGATGAACAGCACAATCTGCAAACACCATCAGGCCATCTTCGCCAAATTCCTTATCTTTCAAAACCATGATAAACGCTCCGGAAACCACACTAATGCCAGGTAATGTTTTTACATATTGAAAAGCGGGGCGGAGTACATCTCCTGTATTGTTTTGAGCACCGGCCACTTCGCCATCAGCATCTCCAGATTTGATCATCAAGGTCGATAGATAGAGCGGGTCTTTTAAAAGCTCGCGTGCTTTTTCGTAAGTTACCCCTTTCGATCCGCGCATTTCGACCATTAGCTTGGCATAAGCATCCAATTTTTCGTAAGTGTCGGGGTCTATAATTTGAGCCTTGTCGATGCTGTCGAGGTTCAACGATTTTGCCTTTTCGAGAATCGCTTCTTTTTTACCAATCAGCACAATTCTGGCTATTTCTTCTTTCAGAAGAATATTGGCAGCAGTCAAAGTTCTTTCTTCCAGGCTTTCGGGCAATACAATTCGCTTTTGCAGCATTTTGGCCTTTGCCCTGATTTTAAACATAAATTCCATTGTATATCAATCTTTTAAGTATCGTGTTCAAACTTTGGCAAAATTAGTTCAATTGTTAGATAATAATCCTATTTTTTATATGATTTATATCAGCATAATCTGGGGCATGAGGAATTGAGAAATTAGGGGATTGAGGTAATAGGGTCGAATCACTAAGTGGAAGGTACAAAATAACTTTACCCCCGCGCCCTCCTAAAACGAAAACTTTCATTCAGAGCCAGAAGACAAAAAATAATGCGCACCAGAGAAATGACAAAAAGAAAAGATTTAAGATTGATGATTAACGGTTTTAGATATAAGATTTGTGGTACTAACCACCAGATCATAAATCAAAAATCAGCCTGTCCCGATTTTTATTTGGGATTGATCCTTGTTCTGAAATCAAATATTTTCATACGTACTTACATACAGGCTTATACAAGAAACTGTTATTGGCAGGCACAACTCAGGACAATTGGCCGCCATGTGAAATGAAAGAGATTCCTCACTCGGAAAGACAGGGTACCCGTGGGGGAGGGGGGCGGAAAAAAAGACGGCATAAGTTATTTTGGAAGTTTCCCTAAATGCCCTCAATTCCTCAATTTACTAATTCCGCAATTTCCTAAATTCTATATTCTCAAATTTCTCAATTCCCTATTTATTCATCAAACCCTTTAAAAAAATCCCATTTATTCATAATTTAGCCATCCCAATTTTCTGAGTGGATGAAACGAGTGATTTCGATATATATTAAACGTTTTCTGTTGATGGTATGGCTGTTGCCGGTTTCTACATTGGCAGCCCAAAACAGTGCCGATTTTGCCTTTACCGACCATGAATATGTTGAATACAATGTATTTTACAACTGGGGTTTTATTTGGTTGGAGGCCGGGGAGGTCTATTTTAAAACTGACAAGAAAAGCCACTTGGAAGAAGGAGGTCTACAACTGGAAAGTTTTGGAACAACCCTTCCCAATTACGACTGGATTTTTAAAGTGAGGGGCATTTATTCATCAATCGTCGATGAAAGTGCTTTACGGCCTTTTCAGCATAATCGCGACACGTATGAGGATGGCTACGAATTGCACAACCATTATGTTTTCGATTATGGTAAAAAGAAACTATATGGAAGCCTTGAAAACTCCAGCAAACCTTTTCATCGTGATACATTCGATCTTAAACCCGGGGCTATGGATGTGCTCACGGCCACCTACTTTGTCCGCAACATGGATTTTTCAACTATGCAAGTGAACGATACCATTCCGGTTTCTATCATACTTGGAGGCGAATACTTTCATATTTATATTCGCTATCTGGGCCAGGAAACAATCGAAGATAGAAAAGAGCGGATCTGGAACTGCCTTAAATTTTCTGCCTTATTGGTGGAAGGGACAATTTTCGACGGTGGCGAAGATATGTTTGTTTGGGTAACCAACGATGCCAACAAGATACCTGTTATGGTTGAAGCCCGGATTATTGTTGGTAGCGTAAAAGCCTATCTCGATACTTGGGAGGGGGTGAAATACCCGCTTGAATATGCTGTTCCTGAAAAGTAACAATCATCAATGATCTAGGGACAAATGTCTATTCAATGGCAGAACACAAGATGTTTTTTCTGATAGTTTACCTATCCTATTTATTATCGTCGTACGACAAGACAATTGAAACAATGAACTGGAATCTATGGGATTATTACGAGTTTAGAAATGGGAGATAAAAAGCCTGTGCGATATAGGTTTGTGTGCTACCCATTAGGCTAATCAAAGCCCTGATCTGTATAGATAATAGAACTTCAAAATAAAAGGACAACAAAAATTTATCCTTATATTTGCATAAAAAGATAAAACAATGCGAATTGCGAACCCAATATATGATGTGGTTTTTAAATACCTGATGGATGATAACAAGATTGCCAAACTAATGATCTCAAAGATTATTGGCGAGGAAGTCGAATCCTTGGAATTTCAACCACAAGAACAAACCGTAAAAGTGGGGCGGCCTAAAAAAGACAAAGAGAAATCGAAGGCATCGTTTACGGTTTATCGTTTGGATTTTGCCGCCAAAATAAAAACCCCGAAAGGCCAATTCCGGCAAGTGCTTATTGAAATCCAAAAAGCAAAGTTCCCAACTGATATCATGCGGTTTAGGCGGTACTTGGGCCAACAATACCAATCGCCAAAAAACATAACAGAAAACGATACCAATAGGCGGAAATCGGCAATCCCCATAGTGACCATCTATTTTTTAGGACACAAATTAGATTTTGTCAGTGCCCCGGTAATAAAAGTAAACAGGACATACATTGATGTGGCTACTGGCGACAGCTTGCACGAAAAAGAAGAATTTATCGAAAGCCTTACCCACAACAGCTTTGTGATACAAATCCCATATTTAAAGGACAACCGCAGAAACGAGTTGGAGAAGTTGTTAAGCGTATTCGACCAAAGTTTAAAAGAAAGTGACCACATTTTGAATATTAACGAAGAAGATTATCCTGATGAATTTCGGGATATTGTTCGCAAACTCCAAATAGCCATGGCCGATGAAGAAGTACAATTGATAATGGACATTGAAGATGAAATACTGGCTGAATTGGAAGAAAAGGAACGAGAGATAGAAAACCTGGCCGAATCGCTGGCAAAAAAAGATATTCTTCTTTCGGAGAAAGACAGAGAAATCGAAGAATTGAAAAAGCTTTTAAATAAAAAATAAATCAAACAAAGGCCCCCGATTTTCATTCGCCTTCCGTAGCCAATTTTTTAGTATTAACTTTGCGCTTTTAAATCTACGAAAAGTGCATAAATCAGGATTTGTCAATATCATAGGAAACCCCAACGTGGGTAAGTCGACCATTATGAACGAACTGGTGGGCGAAAAGCTTTCCATTATTACCTCGAAATCGCAAACCACCCGGCACCGGATCATGGGCATTGTGAGCGGTGATGATTTTCAAATCGTATATTCCGACACACCCGGTATATTAAAACCCAACTACAAACTTCAGGAGGCCATGATGAAATACGTTTCATCTGCCTTGAAAGATGCCGATGTAATTATCTATGTAACAGATGTTGTCGAGAAGGTGGATAAGAATCCCGATTATCTTCAACGTATCCAGGATTTGAACGTGCCCATCCTTTTGCTTATAAACAAGATAGACCTGTCGGACCAGGAAATTGTGCAAGCTCTGGTGAATAAATGGAAAACTCTTTTGCCAAAGGCAGAGATCATTCCCATGTCGGCCAAAGAAAAATTCAACGTGGGTATTTTGTTCGACCGGATTATGCACTATTTGCCCGAAGGAGAAGCCTTTTACCCTAAAGAGGATTTGACCAATAAATCGGAACGCTTTTTTGTACAGGAAATCATCCGCGAAAAGATCCTCACCAATTACACAAAGGAAATCCCCTATTCGGTAGAGGTGGAAGTGGAAGAATTCAAGGAAACCGAAAAGATCATCAACATAAGGTGTATTATTTATGTGGCTCGCGACTCGCAAAAAGGCATCATAATAGGGCACCAGGGAAAGATGCTCAAACGTGTGGGCACCCAAGCCCGCAAAGACATCGAAGACTTTTTCGAGAAACAGGTCTTCCTCGAAACCTACGTAAAAGTAAACAAAGACTGGCGGGATAAAGAACGGGTTTTGAAAGGCTTTGGGTATGATGAGTAGGCCTGTTCCTTTTTTTTATTGTACAATAAATATGATAAAAATCCGGTTTTTATAGCTTGGAAATAGAATCAATATAGACACAACTGACTCAAGTAAGACAAGGAATTTCCAAATACTTCAAGTTGAATTTTGGTAACTAAAACTCATAAGTTATGTCAAAATACCGTATTTTTTTCTGCTCCGTCCTGATCTTATTCTTTTTTAGTCAGGACGTTTTCCCCCAATATTCAAATGGCATTTATGTAAAGTATCGCGACCAGAGGAGGGTCGAAATTTACAATCATGATTTGAACTCTTACTTTCACAATTCGCACTTTCGGATCAATCAGAAAATCAATGATTCCAATAAAATAAAGCCAGACTCAAGTTTCATTTTTCTGAAACAGAAATATGCCACGAAACCACCCAAAGTAAACGATTGTGTATATTTTAATCCATTGGACAGTTACATTGAAAACTATTCGGTGGAACTGGATCGTAAATCTTATTTTTATCTTAATAAGTGTTATGAATCACCTTCCTCCGAGGTTCGTATAATCTTGCCCTATTCGTTGCGGATGTATATTGACACGAGCGAAATTACGTTGATCCCAGGCCAACTTGAACTGGTTTTAGATAGTAATTTCAAAGCCCCTTTAGATGAATATTTACAACCATTCTATTTCAGGAAATTTGAGGTAAGCAATGCTGAGTACCGAGAGTTTGTAAGCTATGTGAAGGACTCGATTGCCCGTACCATTTTGTATGAAGCCGGGCAAGCACAATTTGGGAATACAAAAAGTGGTCTCGGTTCCGACCGTCTGAAAACTAATATTATGTATTTGAATTGGGAAATTAAAATCCCATGGGATTCTGAAATATTAGATTCATCAGGTTTGTATCTTCAGGAAAATGAACGATTCTATAGGAGGCGAGAGATCAATCCTGAAAGACTCAATTATAGAAAATTCATTGACGATTCTACCACAATTAATATATATCCCGATACCTTAAGTTGGACTGATGATTTTCATTATTCTTTCAATGAGCCTTTTACAAATTGTTATTTTTGGCATCCTGCTTACGGAGATTATCCGGTTGTCGGAATAACTTACTGGCAAGCCCTGGCTTATTTGGATTGGAGAACGAAAAGACATCAAAAATTGCTTGATGAAAAGGGGATCAATTGGATCGTCACTTACGATCTCCCAACCGAAATTGAATGGGACTTTGCCTCTACCTCTGAAATGATCGATAAGCAAACAACGCTATTCACAAATAACTACGGATTCTTAACTGATCAGACATGGGTTTGTGATTTGAAATTGAAATCAAATGCAATTTCGATTATCGAAAAATCGGACAGTGCCCAGAAACTTTCTTATATCACAAAGCGGAAAGATCAGTTATTTGATCTATTAAAAAGGCAAGTAAAATTTGATGGTAATTATGTAATTGACGTAGCAATCTTTACACACACGGTCAAAATAATTAGGAAGAAAGAGAAAAACGTTTTAGTGTTACAAAACCAAGATGATCTAGGTATTTGTTATCTTGGAGGAAATGTTTCGGAGTGGCTAAAAAATTCGTATTCGGAACAATGGGGGCCAATATTTGAACTACGTCAGAATCTACTGTCTACTTTTGAAGAAGAAGATGTCAAGCTGTTGGCGCAAATCGAAGCCTACTACGATAAAGGCAATGATAAAAATGGAAAATTGGTAAGAGGAGCCAATTGGTACGACGAGCGTTTTTCAAATCGGTTCGGAAAAAATACGGAAGGCGCTCAGACCAAATTGTTTGTAAACCCCGATAGTGCCTATTGCACATTGGGATTTAGGTATGTGGTACATTTCGAGCCCAAATAGCAAATTATTATTCTCAGGTAAACCAAATTCGTGCGATAGCGGGAGTAGTAAGTAAAAGTACCGAATGTCTCAGATTCCAAATATCGCTTGGCAAGGAAGCAACTAAAAATTTCCCTTGAAAAATGACTTAGATAACAATTCCTGAAACTGTATCTTTGATGAAAACTAATTGTATGCAAACTATTTGATTAAAAGTGGATGACAAAATATACAAGCACCTTATGTGGTTTCTTGCACGCTTCAATCACGAAGAAATCCAGGTTGTCAGGGAAAGCAATGAGCATATCACAATACAAGAGTATTTGCAAAATGAGCTTGAAAAAATAGAGAATGGCACAGCAGAATTTCTAAGTATCGAGCAATTGGAAAATGACTTGGAAAACACCATCCGGAAATATGAAACTTAGGGTAGAAAAGTCATCACTCTAAAACAGATAGTTCAGCCCAATATACAAGCCACTTTTGCCATCTTGCTCGTTGAGGGCAAGACCATAATCAACAGCGATAATGAAATTCTGGTTCATGGCTATCCGCAGGCCAAGCCCATACGAACTGTGCAACTTTTCTTTATCGGTGCTAAAATACTCTTCTCTTACTTTTGGTGTAAGGCTTTGCGGGATCGTATAATCAATTTCTTTCACTACCTGGCCGGCATCGTAAAACAGGTTCAGGCCGAGGTAGAAATTTTGTTTGATGAATTGAAAGCGGGCAAATTTCCATCGTAATTCGATATTTCCAAGGGCAATGGCATCGCCTACCACCCGGCTCCGCATGATGCCCCGCATGGTTTTTCCGCCACCCAATCCTTCCGAATTGGCCGACCTTAAATAGGGTGTATGAATATTCGGTTGAATGAACCACGGGGCTGTGCCGCCGATTGTGCCCTGGTATTCGAGACGATAAGCCAACGACAAATTTTTAGGTATCAATGTAAAATATTGCCGATGCGAAAATTTGAATTTCGTATGTGGAAAATCATTCCCAATAAACGATGGTGCTGTCACAACAATCGCCTCCGTCCAGATACCCTTCATCGGATTCGGTTCATTGTCGCGGCTGTCGTACACCAAGCCAAATTTCAGGTAGTTGGTATTACCCCCTTTGGCTTGGTCGATCGGGATAATGCCCCATTGAATGTACTTTTCGTACAAGCCATCGATATCGGGCAATTTATCTTCTTCGTCTTTTCCTTTGTTGAATTTTTCAATATCAATCGATCCGATTTTATCATTAAAAAAAGCAAGGCCCGCGCTCCAATTCAAATGATCGAATTTTAGTTTTCCCTGAAAATCCATTGTCAAGCGAAAACGGTTCCGCGCATGGCGATAAAACAGACGCGACTGATACACGTCATCAGGTTGCGAATCATCCACCCAATCGGGGTTATAGACCGATTCATAGCCGTTAAACCCATAAAAATCGAGAGCTTGTTCGGTCAGATAACTCAAGTCGACCGTAAGCCTTACTTTTGGAATCAGGTATTTTGAGTCGTAGAAAAATCGGTTGATACCACTCCCTTTAGTGAAACGGGAAATTTCGAAATAAAGCGAGTGCCGGTACTCAGGATACTGGCTGCCATCGCCATAAAAATAGAGATTGGCCAGGGCACCATATTGCAGGCCCAGGTCACTGTCGAAGGCAATAACAGGCAATCCACCCACATTCAGGCCTGTTCTTATTTCTTCTTCATCTTCTTTTTCCTGTTGAGAAAATCCTGTTGAAGCAAGTAGCAGGACAATGGCTAAACTGAGTAAATTTCTTTTCATACAAATATCTATTCGTAATTAGTATTCTGAATTTTGAATTCACAGGCAAACAGTCGTTGAAGTTTTTCAAAGGCTTGCCAAAGTACCCTTGAGATGACGAAACACACTTTGATGACAAATGTTCATTTTTTTGAAAAGATAAGCGTCCGAATAAAAAAGTATAAAAAAGCAATTCGCGAAAAATAAATCAATATCAATCTTCAAATTTCAAAATATCAAACCATATAGATCCGAAGTATCCCGAAGGTTCGAGGGATATTTTAAGACTTATGAAATTGATTTTTTGGTTTTTCTCATTTACTCTGTTTAATAATATATAAAATCTTCTATTTTTGCGTTTCATTTGTTGAAACTAATATTTATTGAAAATAAGAACATTAAGATGAAAAACATAGCTATTCTGGCCCACGATAACATGAAACCTAAAATGGTGGAATTTTTACTGTCGCATACCGACTGGATTCCTGGGGTGAATTTATTGTCCACAGGCCGTACCGCCGAGTTTGTTGAGAAAAGTGGGATTAAAGTAAAACACCTTTCGCCTGGCGAATACGGGGGCTACAACCAAATAAGGGAGATGATTTCCAGCAAAGAAATTGACATTGTGATCTTTTTTCGCGACCCTGTGGTAAATGTGCACCACGAGGATATCAAAAACCTCATGTTTACCTGTAACGCAGAGAATATCCCTTTTGCCACCAACTACGCCACTGCCGAATTGCTCATCCTTGGCCTTATCAAGAAGGAAGCTTCCGATCGGAGAAAACCTGTTGTTTAGTTGATTGGGAAATTAGGTATTTCGGAAGTTGGGTAATCAGGGCATGACCTACTATGGGCAGTCAATTTTATTCCATCATACAAAGCGCATATTCATACTAATTTAGCAGATAACAGACCTCCACTCCATAATCGAAATTATACAATTTGTAAATCTCATGGATCGAGACTATTGATCGGGAAACCCGCACCCCTAAAAGCCACTTGTCTTTTTTCTTTTTGATGAGGGGGAGTTTTAGCTCCCCAATCCAGCAGAAGTCATAATTGTTGAATTGATCGATGCCGGGTGTTTCCATTCGTTTGAATAAATCTTCAATGGACAATTTTGAGGCAAACATGCGGGCCACAGCAAATCCCGTTTCAAGGTAGCAAGTTGTTTTTTGTAGGGGGATTTTACAACCAAGCAGAATGGGCACTTCGACGTAGCGAAGGTTCAATGCCTCAAAAGTCCTGACCCCGTATTCATTAGTAAATTCATAAAGACTACCCTTACCGATATACCTTATTTGAGCTATCCCATTAAGTTTTTTACTTAAATCCTTTTTTACAAATAGGCCAACTGACGCTCCACCCATACCCCATATTCTCCCTGTGAGAGAATTCCAGAACATGTCGCTTTGACCTGTTATTTCAATACCGTTGAAATTGAGTAGAAGACCGGCTTTGAAGGGATTAGATTGGGCATATAAACTATTGCATTGAAAACCTATAATGTAAACAACATTAACTATGACAATTCTGTAATTCAGCATAGAACGATTCATCCTATAAATTTGTATCGAAACAAACGTAGAATTTAGTAATATCTTATTACCTGCATTTGAAAACTTCATATTCAAAAATCATTGCTATATTTGAAACACCATATTAAGTCAAACCAAAATATTAAAATATGAGAAAGAAAATTGTTGCAGGAAACTGGAAGATGAACAATTCCTTTAATAGGGGCATTGAACTGGCTACAGAAATAAATAAGTTGGTGAGAAAGCAAGACGAGCACAATGTCACTGTAATCCTTTCACCACCTTATATCCATTTGGCTGAGATAGCCCGTATTATCGACAAAGATGTGGTATCGGTAGCTGCCCAGAACTGTGCCGCCGAGCCTAAAGGAGCATTTACCGGTGAAGTGTCGGCTAAGATGATAAAATCGACAGGTGCCCAATACATTATTATTGGTCACAGCGAGCGCCGCCAGTACTATTGCGAGGACAATCCCGTGTTGAAACAAAAAGTGTTGAGGGCCTTGGAAAATTCACTCACGCCTATTTTTTGCATCGGCGAACTGTTGAGCGAGCGTGAGTCCGGCAATCATTTTAAGGTGGTGAAAAGCCAGTTGGAGGAAGCCCTGTTTGATTTGCCTGCCAATGCCTTCGGAAAAATTGTGGTTGCCTACGAACCAGTATGGGCAATAGGTACCGGCGTAACCGCCAGCTCGGCACAGGCCCAGGAAATGCATGCCTTTATCCGCCTTACCATTGCTGACAAATATGGAAAGGAGATGGCCGATAGCATTTCTATTCTTTATGGCGGCAGTTGCAAGCCATCGAACGCCAAAGAGTTATTTGCCAACCCCGATGTGGATGGTGGATTGATAGGAGGAGCCGCATTGCAGGCCGATGATTTCTTTGCTATTATCAATTCGTTTTAAAAGCCCGAAATATTAATCAATAATCATTCATCATTAATAATTTATTCGTATATTAGCCACTTACTAACTAACCATACTGCCTGTATGGCCTCGAAGAAAAAATTAACATGATCATGATTTCCCCGGAGTTTCGGCTCCGGGGTTTTGTTAGGAAAAGGAGTTGAGACAGCACCATGCTTCAGCATGGTGACTATTAATCACATTCTCTGCTTCACCACCTCGAACAACAAAACAGCCGCTGCCGCCGATACATTCAACGAGGCAATATCCCCCAGTATCGGGATTTTTACCTGCTCGTCGCACATCTTTAAATATTCAGGCGAAATTCCTTCATCTTCCGATCCCATGATGATGGCTGTTGGATTTTTGAAATCGGCATCAAAATAAAATTGTTCTGCCTTTTCGCTTGCCCCATAAATCCGCAGGCCACTGTCTTTCAGGAATTGCAGAACTTGCTTCAGGTTCATGGCCCGGCAAACAGGTAGAGTGTGAAGTGCTCCCGCCGAAGTTTTCACTGCATCGGCATTGATTTGCGCCGAACCCCTGGCAGGTATCACTACCGCATCGACCCCGGCACATTCGGCTGACCTGCATATCGCCCCAAAATTACGCACGTCCGACACTTTGTCGAGCACCAGGATGAAAGGTGTTTTGCCCTGCTCAAATATTCCAGGCATAAGTTTTTCGATATCCTGGTACACAACTGGCGATATAAACGCGATTACCCCCTGGTGGTTTTTCCTGCTCACCCGGTCGATCTTTTCGATGGGCACAAACTGGAAAGGGATTTCACATTCGCGCAACAAGGAAAACATCTCCCTGAAAAGATCGCCATCAAGGCCTTTCTTGATCAATACTTTCTCAATTTCTTTTCCCGAAACAATGGCCTCGATCACCGCCCGGATGCCGAAGATAAAATCAATAGTTGCTTTCAATTTTTTTTTTCTTTTATGCTGATTTTTGAAATTCGTATTATTTGTTTTTGAAAAATATGTAAGCATCAACGAAAACATCTAAAATCATAAATCCTTAATCTTTATTCTGAGATCAATCTTTTAGTTTAACACCGAATACACCCTGCCATTCCTCCACGTATCCACCGCCTGGTACCAGCTTCCTTTAAATACTTCCTGGCGGTTCAGTATAAAATGGTTGTTGCTGAATGGGTTTTTCGCCCGCTCGAAATAAAAATCCATTGAGCTAAGGTTACGGGTTTCTCCATAGATCCAGCGTTCCACATGATCGGATTTATAAATGGTTTTAGGAGGCCCATAAATGGTATATATCATTCCTCGGTCGGTGAGCCAGCCTTCGGTGTAGGACGTAAAATAAGTGTTTGCGAAATGGATACGGCTATAATACACACGGATCAGTTCTTTTGAGCGGTTTATATTCCCCGATGATGAAAGCCAAAAACTGTCGATGGCGGCTTTTTTGTTTTCAAACCCTTCGAGCTTGCGGTATTCCTTCGACGACAATAGGTAACGCAAAGGTTTCAACAAGCTGGTCGGGGTGCGGGTCTCGGGATAAAAATCGCCAAAGTTGAATAAGTTTAAGCCCTTTGCGGCAAGCGAATCGGTTTTTATTTGGTAGATGCCTTCTTTTTCGAGATGAAACAATTGGCCTGCTTTTGCTTTCCAAGTCCAGGTGCTGTCGGGAACCCAGTTTTTCTCTCTTATTTTTGCAATGGAAAAGGGGGGCAAGGGCGAATCATCGTGTGGTTTGTACCACGAAACATAATATTCCTGCACGCCCGACCTAATGTTTTCAATGGCAAAGCCTGTTTGTTTGTTCAAGGTGTTCGCCATTATTACCTTGCCTTCTTTATCTACAAGTTGAAAGTTTTGCTCGCTCGTCTGTTCTCTTTTATCAGCTAATAGGTAACTTAGGTGCTTGCCCGTTTTCAATTCGTCGGTGCTGGTGATTTCCATGCTGTAATAGCCACCTGCCGGCATTTTCATGGGAATGTAACTCGTAAAGTCTTTGTCGATGTGCGCGGCATTAAAAGTAAATTCCACAGTAGCACTGTCGATGTAGTTGTGTTGCTCAAAACTGTCAAATACCTTATAATGGATTTTCAACCTAGCCTTTTCTTCCTTCTCGGGATTGGCTGTATTGAATAGTAACTCCTTGGGGTTGATGCGTAAAAACAAATTGCTGACACTATCGGAAACATGATAAACTTTAAAGACAGGGTGGATGCTTGTGCTGCTCGGGTTATAGGTATTGGCCACGTTTTTCAGCTTGGCCCCTTCCTGGTAGGTGGAACATTCAACCAGCACAAAAACCGAAAGGACCAATGCAAGGGAAAAAATTATCCGGGTAAAATTCATCGTCATTCTTCTAAAAATAGTTCAGCATATTCAACTAACAAAGCTACTGAATTATTTTTCGTTGGCAAGCTTAATGGTTTCGTGTTTTTGGCCTGCCCTCCGAAGCAATAGCGCATGAGGGTTTCGTTTCTCTTCAAACACCCTTCTCCCCATATCACCTAATTACTAACTCAAACCAAATCGATGCTCTTATATTTGCCTTTTTTTAGTATTGTCAACCCTTCCTCAATCTTTGCCTTGTCCAACTAGGGTTTTTACGACAATCAAGTACTGCTTTGACTACTACAATATTATTAAGTAAATGGTAATAAACAGCAAAGGGAAATCGCTATGATAAAAGTCTATGATATCCAAAAACCATTTGATGGATTCCTCCAGAGTATTTTAGGGAGTCGATATCAGAATAAAGAGTATCCAAAAAGTGATTTCCAAAACCTGTAGATTGCTTTTCATAGAAGAAGTATCCGTCTCCGATATCCGTTTCTGCAGCACTAGAAATCTTTACTTTCATGAAACTTTATTTCGAATTCTTGCTTTTGCCTCTTCCCAATCTGATATTGATAATTTTCCTTCCAATAAAGCTTCTTCCCTGTCTCTCAATACATCTTGGTGCCATGTCGGAGATTGATATATTTGCTCTTTCCCAGCCAAATCATCCCAAAGAGATTCCAATAAATCAAGTTTCTGTAAATAGGTAAGTTGAGAAAGTGGTAATTTATAGTTTTCCATATTATTCATGTCTAAAAGGAAACAAATTTATACTAAAACCTTAATAAATAAAATTTATCCGACCAATATTTATCCACCGAAGCTTTAGCATTGGTGGAATTCACGTTAATTACAAACTCACCTTAATTACCTACTCAACTCAATCCAGATCAATGCTCCCATATTTGCTTTGAATGATAACTTTTGATTTGCTGGAAGAATCTTTCCCAACCATGCCTTTGTAGTAATCGTCGGTGCCGTCTTCCTTATGGTTTACTGAACCATTTTTTGGGTAATCCAGATCGCAATACTTCACATGGGCATCGAGGTAATAGGAGCTGTTTTCATCAATTTTCAATTTTATCTCACCATATTTATTAGTGATATTCATTTGCTCGAAACCTGCCTGGATATTTCCGGCCACGAAGTTTCCATATTCAAAATCGAGGTCCAGTTTATTGCTGATATTTCCGATTTCGAAATTGGTAAATTTGGATGTAAGCACTACGTTTTGGCTACTTCCGTTCTCAAAGTTGTCGTATCCTGAGTTGGCGACAATGGAATGGCTCTCATCGATTTCTAGGTTCGAGAAACGGCTATCCACAATCATGGCCTTTGCCTTTTTTATTTCTATCGACGAATACTTCACATTCACCTTTAGCCAGTTGCACTTACCAATCTCGGCACTGCCATAGGCAATATTAAGTTGGCTCATTTCTTTGCTTTCGTCGTTTAATAGTTTGTTTGCTTTAAGGCTACCATACGATACATCCAACATACACGTCCCGCTGTTTTCATCAATCAAAACCGAACCAAATTTATTGATCACTGTGAGGTCTACATAGTGGGGCATCCGAATGACGTAGTTCACTTTCACATCCTTTTGTTTCAGACCAGGGTCGTAAATTGTTCTCACCCGGACCCGATTGCCTTGTGTGCTAAAATCGATTTCTACATCCCTAAATATTTTTTCGGCTTTTTCTGGTTTTTCAGTGTCGGCTATCAGAGAAGCTTCCACCGAAATTTTTTCCTGATCCCAGTTTTCAATACTGATATCACCAAACTTATGCTGAATTAAAAATTCGGTTTCCGCATTAGCGGGGAACTCTTTGCTGATTTTTTTCTCCGTTCCGCTCTGGGCCAAAGCTGCCATCGAAGCCAGAAGGGCAAGGCTGACAAATAAATTAAATTTCATTGTTTTCATGATTTTTGGGTTTTTGGGTTTTTACTTTTTTCAACTGATTTAATATGGTCGATATGATTTCAAGTTTTGTTTGATAATGTAGGATCATTGCATCAATAATCTGCTCGTCGTTAGGGTCGTTGGCGAGTTCTTTTTGCAAATCCTGATACAATGAGTCGAGTTGACCGAATTCCGAAGTTAGGAGCTCATCTTTCAATTCTTCGTTTTCTTTAAAAAAAGGATCGAGATCGTTCAGGCTGTTGTTTATGGTTGAAGTATAATACATTTCAACTTCGGCATATTCGGGCGAAATGTCAGACAAAGCCATGCTTGAACTGCTTTGTTGAAGTGGGTCAGCCGAAAACTTCTCGTACAACCAAAGAGTCGACATTAGGCCTAATGCCATTACTGCGGCTATTTTCAAGTAGAATGTAAACGCCCGTTTTTCTTTCCGGTTGAATTTATTTTCCAGCTTCCTGTCAAAACGATCGAAATGCCCTTCCTTAGGCTCAGAGCTATCGAATGTCTCTATATTTTCAAGTATTATTTTTTCTAAGTTCATATTTTCTTTTATTTCCCCAATTACTTAATTTCTCAATTCCCTAATTCCTTAATTTCTCAATTCATCATTTCAACCAATTTCTTTCTTGCCCTTGCAAATTGCGAGCGCGATGTGGAACTTGATATGTTCATGATCTCTGCAATTTCCTCATGGTCGTACCCTTCGAACAGGTACAATGACAAGATCAACCGGTATCCATCGGCCAGCTTTTCCATGCAAGCCTTAATCCGTTCAATGGCAACCATTGCATCTTCGGTATCTGCAATTTCTTCCGATGCAATTTCACCATGTCGATCATCGCTGATTTCTTCAAAATGGATCTTCCTTCTTTTAACAATATCAATCGAGCGATTTATGACTATCCGTTTTAGCCAAGCCCCAAAACTTACCATTCCACTGTATTGGTCAATCTTTTCGAAAGCCGACAAAAAGGAATCCTGCATGATGTCTTCTGCCTCGCTAGGATCGTTTACAATACGAAGGCTGGTGTTGTACATGGCTTTGTAGTACAACTTGTAAAGCTGTGACTGAGCCTTCCGGTCGTACCCTTTGCAAGCTTCGATCAAATCTTCGTGTATGTTTTTATATACCTGCTCCAAAACAATCTTTTGCTCTAAAATACGATTAAATTTCCGGTGTGCTGCAAAGTGTATAAGATTTCTTGTATTTATCCGGCATTTGATATGGGATATTCCGGTGTAGGGCACCCTATACATTAGATTATGATTTTGCAAAAAAAGAATGCTAATTCCAATTGCAAAGATACCTTCTAACTTTACTCTCTTTGAATATTGACATGCAGTAAATCTATGCGATCATTAAAAATAAAGGGGGGGTGTTCAGAATATGTTAATAATAATATTAAATAACTATGTGAAAAAATAGGGGGTATGTAAAATATTACTACTACTTTTGGCGAAACTTATAAATTCAGATTATGGCAATTTTACGATTCAATGCAATGCAGGAAATTTTTTCCCGCCAACCTATAAAAGTGGTTATGCCCGAAGGAAAAGCTTCGGACTACTTCGCCGAAAATGTTTTCACCACAAAGGCAATGCAGGCCTATTTATCGGAAGAAGCATACAAGGCAGTTTTGGAAGCCAGGGAACATGGCAAGAGGATAGACCGTCGCATTGCCAATCAGATTGCTTCGGGCATGAAATCCTGGGCTGTTGGTAAGGGTGTAACCCACTATACACATTGGTTTCAACCCCTAAATGGGGCAACCGCCGAAAAGCATGATGCCTTTTTCGAGCCTTCCTCGGAGGGCAGTGTTCTCGAAAAATTCGATGGCGATATGCTTGTGCAGCAAGAACCCGATGCCTCGAGTTTTCCGAGCGGGGGCATACGGAACACTTTTGAGGCCCGTGGCTACACCGCCTGGGACCCCAGTTCTCCGGCTTTTCTTATCGAGAAAACTTTGTGTATACCCACCATATTTGTTTCCTATACAGGCGAAGCATTGGATTACAAAACACCCTTGCTGAAATCGTTGGCCGCATTGGATAAAGCGGCAGTTGAGGTTTGCCAGATGTACGATAAAAATGTTACCAAAGTAAATGCAAACCTGGGCTGGGAGCAAGAATACTTCCTGGTTGATGAGGCATTATATTATGCACGCCCTGACCTGATATTAACTGGTCGCACACTGATGGGTCATTCATCGGCGAAAGACCAGCAATTGGAAGATCATTATTTTGGTTCGATCCCCGATAGGGCATTTGCCTTTATGCAAGAATTGGAGGTAGAGTCACTGCGATTAGGCATCCCAATTAAAACCCGGCACAACGAGGTTGCCCCGAATCAGTTTGAGGCGGCCCCTGTTTACGAAGAAGCCAACCTAGCGGTAGATCACAACCAGTTGTTCATGGATTTGATGGCAGGAGTTGCGCGAAAGCATAAGTTCAGGGTGCTATTGCACGAAAAACCCTACAAGGGTGTGAACGGATCGGGCAAACACAACAATTGGTCGATGAGCACCGACACCGGTGTTAATTTGCTTTCGCCCGGAAAAACCCCCAAGAAAAATATGCAGTTCCTTACCTTTCTTGTCAATACCGTTAAAGCCGTACACGACCATGCCGACCTGATCCGTGCCAGCATTGTTTCGCCAGGCAACGAACATCGCCTAGGAGCTAACGAAGCACCTCCTGCAATAATTTCGGTTTTCCTGGGCAAGCATATCTCACAAACCCTCGATGATATTGAAGCTCGGGTGAGTTCGAAAAAAATGAGCCCCGATGAAAAAGCCGAGTTAAAACTCGACATTGGCAAAATACCCGAGATTCTACTTGATAATACGGATCGGAACCGTACATCTCCTTTTGCCTTTACTGGAAACCGGTTCGAGTTCCGGGCTGTGGGTTCAAGTGCTAACCCATCCTCCCCAATGATTGCGCTAAACACTGCTATGGCCAATCAATTGCGTGAGTTTGTAAAAGATGTTGCTGCCCTAACCGCCAAAAATATTAAACGCGATGAGGCTATTTTTCAGGTTTTACGGAAATATATTGTAGAGTCAAAAAAAATCCGATTCGAAGGCAATGGCTATGGTCAGGAATGGAAAGACGAAGCAGCCAGAAGAGGACTCAGCAACATTGCCGAAGTACCAGAAGCTTTGAAAGCTTTCCTAAGTGAAAAGTCGGTTGCTCTTTTTGCTGACAACCATGTGTTGAGCCATCGGGAACTGGTGGCCCGTCAGGAAATCCGCCTTGAAAATTACATCAAAAGTATTCAAATCGAGTCGCGGGTGTTGGGCGATTTAGCCGTAAACCACATTATCCCTACCGCCATCAAGTATCAGAATAATCTAATCGAAAATGTTCGGGGATTGAAGGAATTGTTTGGTACCGCCGACTACGATGAGATGGCCACCCCGCATTTGCAAAGCATCAAGAAAATTTCGAGACATATTAGCTACATCCGCAAATTGGTGGTCGATATGGTGAAGGAACGCAAGGATCTTAACCCTACCAAATCTGTGATGGACCAGGCCCAGGGCTATTCCCGTAAGGTGAAACCCTATCTTGAGAGCATCCGCTACCATATTGATAAATTGGAATTAATTGTAGATGATGAAATATGGACTTTGCCAAAGTATAGGGAGCTGTTGTTTACTAGATAATTTTTGAAATAAATTGTAAAAATGGGCAGAGATGTATAGTATTTCATCTCTGCTTTTTTTTAACCTTATTAAATTTCTTCAATCTCATAGTCGTGTAGTGCAATGGGGCTGAAGGATGGTGTTCGTTCTGGGCTGCTAAGGTCCTAGAAAGACATAAGGTTTATAAACTCGAAAGCTCGAAATTTTTCACAAAAGTCAAAGTGAAATAGCATTAAATCTTTGTTGAAATAGACCTAGCCTGATTAATTCACAAATTGATCTATTCCGAAGCCAAACTACTTTGAATAAAGGCAATGCTCGTTTCCCGATTCTCAATGTAACTACGGCTACATTTGCGAGTCGAAAACCTGCGCTCACCTTTATTCTTTGTATTTTGACTTCTCATGACGAAAAACTTATGAATTAATCAGGCTAGATAATATGCAAAAAAGGGATGCCGTATTATAATGAGTCGCCCATACAATATATAAGTGCCTATTTGTATATTTGCCAGGTTTTAATGTTTAGTTGGTTGTACCTAATAGATTGTGCCATGATTTACAGATTCAGGATTTTGTCGAATGAAGAAGAGGATTTTTTACGTGAAATTGAAGTCTTTTCCAGTCAATCATTTCTCGATTTTCACAATGCTATTCAAGAATCAGTAGGCTATGATCAGTCTCAGATGTGTTCGTTTTTTCTTTCCGACGAAAGTTGGGAAAAAGGGCAGGAAATAACTTTGCTCGATATGGGTGAAGGAATGGGCGAGGAAAAGGTTGAAATGAAAAATGCCACATTGTCGAAATACATTAACGATAAAGGACAACGCCTGTTGTATATTTTCGATTTCTTTTCTGAAAGGGCATTTTTTATCGAACTGGTGGAATTGATTGACAGAAATCCAAAAGTAGAATTCCCTCGCTGCATAATATCGGAAGGTATGACCCCTGTACAAATCAAAATAAACGACGAATTGCCCGAGGATGATTTCTTCGATTCGGACGATTTCGATGATTCTGACCAGGATTTTGACATCAGCGAGTTGGACGACTACTCGGATGAGGCTGTCAGTTAGTATATGATTATTTATTATTGAATAATCTGGGCTGAATTTATATTCCGTTTACGGTTAGGTTAATTCGGAATCCTCAACAAAAGAGGCTGAGAAAATATTGGAATGAATAAAAACTACCTTTTTGTAATAGTTGGCCCTACCGGGATAGGAAAAACAGGTCTTAGCATCCGATTGGCCAAACATTTCGAGACAGAGATTATTTCGTCCGATTCGAGACAATTTTACAAAGAATTGAAAATTGGCACAGCTGCCCCAACCCCCGACGAACTTAATGAAATTCCTCACCACCTGATTGGCAATATTTCTATTTTCGATTATTACAATGTGCATAAATTCGAAATGGATTGTCTGCAAATACTCGAAGGACTATTCGCAAAAAATGGTTTTGCCTTTTTGGTAGGAGGTTCAGGTCTTTATGTCGATGCAGTGTGCAATGGAATCGACGATATCCCCGACGTGCTGCCCGAAATAAGGGAACAGGTGTTGCAGCGTTGGGAGAAAGAAGGCATCGATAGCCTTCGCTTCGACCTAAAAAAACTAGACCCCGAGCATTATTCCCGCATCGACCTAAAGAACCCAAAACGCATTATCCGGGCAGTCGAAGTTTGCCTTTCAACAGGAAAACCATTTTCTGCTTTTCACAATCATATTCACTTAAAAAGACCTTTTGAAATTGTAAAAATTGGCCTCAATACCGACCGGCAGGAACTTTACGAAAAAATAAACCGGCGCGTAGATTTGATGATGGATCAGGGCTTATTGGATGAAGCCAAACAATTTTATCCCTATAAAAAACTGAACGGTTTAAAAACAGTGGGATATAAGGAACTTTTCGATTTCTTCGATGGCAAACATAACCTCGACACAGCTATTGAACTGATAAAACGGAATAGTCGCCGATATGCCAAGCGGCAAATCACATGGTTTTCACGCGACAAAAACATCCATTGGTTCGATGTGAAGGATTTTGAAAGAATAAAGAATTTTATTAGCGAACAGTTATCCTTTAACAGCCTTTAGTTGCCATTGATTCTTGGTCGGTTGTCAACTGTCTACAGTTTGCCCGTATTCGGCACACTCACCTAAAATTCAGGATTGCCGGACCGAATTCAAATTAGGCCAATTCCAATTTTGAAGATGTTGTTCATATTTCATAGGGTATATCTCTGTGGTTTCAAACCTCAGGACTCGTAATTATAGTAGTTTTTCCTCAATCACTTTTCCCAGGTCGCTCAATAAAACAAGTGAGCGATTTAACTCTTTGTCTCTGATGATGGCTTCGTAGAAAATGCAATTTCCTTTGTTTATCAATACCAGGTTCATTATTTCGCCCTTGCTTTCAAGATAGTGTTTTATGGTTTCAGGCAGAAAATTATCGGGCAAATACATTTTGTATTCTTCGAGCTGTCCATCTATGCTAAAAACTGCAATGAATTCAATATTGTCCTGATAAAAAATGGCCTCGTAGTGTGTTTTTCTATGTAGCCATTCTACATTGATGGCATCCTTAAAATTCTCGTACAAGACCTGCAAACATATATCGGGTGGGGTAAACTGATCCCCTTGTATCACCTTTTGTAAAAATTCGTCCATTGTAAACTATTTTGTATGTTGACGCAAAAAGTTGTTGAGGTAACTAATTTTGAGTGACTAAAAATTTTTGCGTGTATGTATAAATCACCCTCGATCTGGCTCTTTTCAGGCGCATCTTGGTTGCATCTTCACTGATCCTTAGGGCAGTGCTAATTTGTTTTATGGATAGATTATCCTGGTATTTCATCAGCAACAAAGCTTTTTCTTCGGTGTGTATTAGTTCGAGGACAACGAGAAAGTTTTCGTAATTGATCGAATCGACTGACTCATCGGTTTCATCGATAATTTCAGGTATTTCGTTTTCCCGGTTCCAACTAGGGTAGTGTAATTTTTTCTTTTCGCGCAGATAATCAATGCAATGGTTGTAAGTAAGCGAGTACAACCAAGAGGAGAAGGACGACAGATGTTTGAATGTGTTTAGTTTTTCATACGTTTTGGAGAAAATATCTTCTGCTAATTCTTTGGCAATACTTCTATTTTTTGTTAGGCCATAACATTTGTCGAGCACCTTGGGGTAATATCTTTTATATAGAACTTCGAAATATTTCGTATTGCCACTATCCCTTATCTTATTGATAATATCATCATCCTTTAAGGAACTTAGGCTTTCGTTTTTCATTTTCAAAAATAAATTGGTTACCAAATTACTTCCTACCGTCATAATACAAAACAAATTAAATGAAAATAACCAAGAAAATGATGAAAGAAAAAAAATAATATGAGATTGTGTTACCTTGAATTGATGCCTCGTCTAAATTACGAAAAATAGAAAAGTTAAATTAGGATCGACTTGATAAAAGAAAAGGGGTTGATCGGGTAAAAGAAAAATGAATAAATTTTAATAGTTAACAATTAATACATTAAATGATGAAAAACAAATTTTTAGTAGGAGTAAGCACTTTAGGATTGGCCGCATTATTATTGACTGGATGTGCCAAGATGCCACAAGTTGAAATTGATCAAGCAAATACAGCCGTTGAGAATGCCAAAACTGCTGGGGCCGAAATGTATGTTCAAGAAGATTTTATTGCTTTGCAAGATTCGATGAAAGCTGCCATGGAGAGTATCGAGACCCAGAAATCAAAATTCTTTAAGAAGTACGATGAGGCCAAAGTAAAACTTGCTGGTGTAACTCAATATGCCCAGGAGCTTGTGACTAAAACAGATGCACGGAAAGAAGAATTGAAAAACGAGATTGGGGCTGCTATCGCACAGATCACTTCTTTAAACGAAGACAACAAAAAATTGGTAGCAGAAGCACCAAAAGGAAAAGAAGGGGCTTCCGCTTTATTGGCCATTTCGGATGAAATCAATGCCATTGATGCAAGCGTTATAGAAGCCAATACCATGCTTCAAAACGGCGAGCTTATGCCTGTTCTTACAAAGGTAAAGGCAACCAAGATAAAGGCTAACTCCATCAATATGGAATTGAAAGATGTAATTGCCAAGGTTCAGGCCAAAAAGAAACCTGTAAAAAGTGCTAAGAAAAAATAGGTATAATTTAACGGATTGAATATTGCTAGACCCCGGATGGTTTCCTTCCGGGGTTTTTTAATACTTGGAATGTTTTTCAAATTATGACAAAAAAGAAATTTTTGAAATTGGCCTTGGGGCTTATCATACTCTCTTTAATTTTGGTTGCATACATTGCTATATCGTGGCAACAACCGCCCATACTCGAAATAAAGGAAGCAAGGGAAAACCTTGTCGAGGCCGAAAGACTGAATTCATCCTTGTATGCAAGCCGATTGTTAGCCAAAGCCAAACAATATTACGACTCGGCCATGAGCAGCTGGCAGACGGAAAATGAGAAGCTATTTATCACCAGGGATTATAGCCTGGCTAAACGATATGCCGATGAAGCCAGCAAAACCGCTTTAGCTTCGATTGAAGAAGCCCGGACAGCTTCGGGGAATATCAAAGATTTATTGACCGGGCAAATTAAAAAAGTACAGGATCAAATTGCGCGTTACATGACTATTTACCGGACCGTACCGCTTAACGAGGAGCATCGAAAAAAACTGATTGATGCCAACCTCTTGACAGAGGAAGCAAATATGGCTTTTCGAAAAGAAGATTTCCAACATGCTGCCAAAAAAATCGATTCCGCCGAACTTTGCATCAACCAAACCACAGCCTACTCAAAAAAAATACTTACCAACTATTTCTCGGAATTCCCGAATTGGGAAGACTGGGCAGAAAAGGCAATCCACAATTCAAAAAAAAATAAGACCACTTGCATCCTGGTCGACAAACAGGCCAGGAAATGCCTGCTATACAAGAATGGTGAATTACAAGATATTTTCAATATTGAATTGGGTCCTAACTGGATCGGGGATAAAAACTATCAGGGTGATAAATCAACCCCTGAGGGAACATATAAAATTGTAGCTAAAAAATCGAGCAATTCGACCAGGTATCATAAGGCCTTCCTGTTGAATTACCCCAATGAGGAGGATCACAAAAGATTTTTATTCAACAAGAAAAATGGAGGGCTTAAAAAAAATGCCAAAATTGGAAACCTTATCGAAATTCACGGACATGGCGGCAAGGGCACGGATTGGACCGATGGATGTATCGCATTGGAAAATGAAGATATGGATAAATTGTTTCAGGCATGCAAGGAAGGGACAGAGGTTACTATTATAGGCTCTTTAAAATCATTAAAAGACATAATAAATCCGAGCAATGAATAAAGAAAGCCAACTATATAAAGTTTTTCAAAACAAGCTTGCAACAAGGCGATGGGCTGAATTTAAAGTACATCTACAAACTCTATCAACGTGGCTTTGGAAGGGGATATTACGATCGTGGCCAAAAGCAGGTAAAGTCTTGGCTATTTTGTTAATTATTGGTTGTGCGGTGGTTTTTCCAATCCTCGTACAAAACAGTTTGATCTATCTTAAGCTGTACCAGAAAGAAATAACTTTTCAACAGGAAGAAAAGGTACAAGCCACCAAAATAAAACTGGAAAAAGACGTCAGCCTTTTGCAGCGAAAACTTGACGCAAAAATACCAAAGGGAAATTATCTGATAATCAATAGCGCATCGAATGAATTTACGCTATTTAAAGGCGATCAGCGAATTAAAAAAGACAAGTGCTCGACCGGAAGTTATATATTGCTGAAAAATGCCGATGAACAGGAATGGATGTTCAAGACCCCCAAAGGCGAATTCCGGATTCAGGGGAAAACAACTTCCCCTGTTTGGAAAAAACCCGACTGGGCCTTTGTCGAAGATGGCCTCCCTGTGCCGACAATAAATCATGAGTCGCGTTTCGAGTATGGTGTGTTAGGCGATTATGCCCTTAGCCTGGGCCATGGCTACCTTATCCATGGAACCCTTTACCAAAGATTCCTCGGGTTGCCGGTCACACATGGCTGCATCAGGCTGGGCGATGAAAACCTGGAGCTGGTTTACAAATCGCTGTCGGTAGGCTCGAAAGTGTATATTTTTTAAATCTTATTACGATGTCCGATTTATCCAATCACGAAACTGATCAAAAGCAAAATATAAACCTGCGCAAGAACCATTTGTCCAGGATCCTGATTTATTCATCCGCCCTGATCCTTGCCGTGTATCTTATAAGCATTGGCATAGCCCCTTTACATAAAATCGGTGAAATAAAAAAAATGGTGGAAGCCGACACTGTTTTTATTCATCAATACGACAGCATAAACGACCACCCGGAAATTATATCTGCTATTCGGAAAAAGGTATATACAGCGGCATTGTTAAAATTGTCGGAAATGGATTCTATCCAGCTGATCGTGAATTTACACGACAGCCTGGTGTGTTTGTCTATAAACGGGGTTCAGATTCACAAAACCCCCATTCAATCCATCGAAAATGACAAACTCCTGAAAATGATTCCCAACAGGGAGTATTTGAATTTATTTTCAGGCCCCATCCAAATTGTAGGTCAAAATTCAACCATTGTAAAAGAACCAATTGTGGTGAGACAGGCGCCCAAGGATACCATAGAGGCTTCGCTAAATGCCTATAAACCCGACACCATGATCCAAAACCCGGCGTTTTTAAGCCTTCAACTCGAGCATGGCCTCAAGCTTATCTTTGAGCAGGATATTGATTCCTATCCAGGTGCTAAAAAGGCAAGACGGATATTCAGGATAAAACTTTGGTTGGATAAAACGATACAAAGCCTTATCAATTTTGTGAGCCTGAAAAAGCAGGAATATATCCCAACTCTCGTAATAAAAATGCCACCTGACGATTTACGGGCCATCTATAGGGCACTGCCTGCAAATGCCTTTGTGGTGATTTATTATGATTGATCCTACCCAACTTCAATTTAAACTTCTACCTTTGAAAACAAAAAACAGTATGAAAACTATAAAATACTTATGCCTGATTTCCCTTTCGGTTTTAATGATTGCATGTGCTACGGTTCCCATTACCGGGAGAAAGCAAATGAAGCTCTTGCCCGAAAGTTTGCTGCTCTCGATGAGCCTGACGAGTTACAACGATTTTTTGAAAACCAATAAACCCGTCTCAAAAAGTGATGCAAATGCAAAAATGGTTGACCAGGCAGGACAAAAGATTAGCCGTTCGGTTACCAAGTTTTTAAAGGAAAACGGCGAAAGCGACCGGGTAAAGGATTTTGCCTGGAATTTCGAGCTTGTTAATGATGCCACGCCCAACGCATGGTGTATGCCCGGGGGGAAAGTGGTTGTGTACAGCGGGATTTTACCTTACACAAAAGATGAAATCGGCCTGGCCACTGTAATGGGGCATGAAATTGCCCATGCTGTTGCACGCCATGGAAACGAACGACTATCTCAGCAGTTGGCAATTGCAGGCTTAGGCATGGGGCTTCAATATGCCTTAAAAGAAAAACCTGAGCAGACCCAGCAATTGTTTTTGCTGGCGTATGGGGCAGGTTCCACACTAGGATCGTTGGCCTATTCGCGGCAGCATGAGACCGAAGCCGATAAAATGGGGATGATTTTCATGGCCATGGCAGGATACGACCCGGCCAAGGCTATCGAGTTTTGGGAACGGTTTTCAACTGGCGGCGGGCAAGCACCCCCCGAATTCCTGAGCACACACCCCAGCAATGCAACCCGGATCCGAAACTTAAAGAAGTTTCTGCCCGAGGCCATGAAGTATTATAAGAAATAGCCCTGGAAAGTAGGAGATGTGATCGATATTATTGAAAGCCCTAAAATTTCTACATTATATTGGAATCTTTATTCTAGGATTCCCGTAGGAATGAATAATTAATTGAGCAGAAAGAATTTAGTTTTTCCTTATCTTACTTTACTATGGGATTATTAATAAGAGCGATAATTATTTGGGGCATCATTGCACTATTGCCATTGCTTTCAATTTCTCAAAAAAATACAATCGACAGTTTAAAACAGATTTATGAAAGCCCTGTCGAAGATAGTGTTAAAGTAAAAAGCTTACTGAAATTATGTCAGGCTTACATCCCGTCCAATTTCGATTCGGTCAAATATTACCTCGATTCGGCATACTGCATGGCAAAACGAAATAAATTATATCAAGAGGTAGCCAGTAGTCTGAATTTGTACGGTATTGTTGCCTGGTATAAGGGCGATCTGCCCAATGCTAAAAAGTACTTTGAACACAGCCATGAATTTTCAAAAAAAAACGGTTTCGTTAGGGGGCAAGCCAAAGCAGCTGGAAACTTAGGCTTAGTTTGCAGTAAATTTGGAGATTACACCACAGGCCAACCTTATTTTGAGGAGGCAATTGCTTTATATCGGAAATTGAAGGATACTAGTACTGTGTCGAAAAATCAGGTTGATCTTAGCAATAACCTTGCGGAGCGTGGGCTATATAAAGAAGCAGTCGAACAATTATTGGAAGCAACCCATTATTTTGAAAAGCAAAATGACAGCCTTAATTTGATTTATGCTTATTTTGGTTTGGGCGATTTGCACTACAAAATGAAATCGTTCGACCCAGCCTTGCATTACTTTGAAGAAAGCATCCGAATGGAAGACAAAGAAAATCCTGCTAATCATATATCGAGTTCATTAATGGGTATTGGTTTGATCTACGAAAAACTGAAGAAAGATTTTACAAAGGCCGAAGAGTATTATCTTCAATCGCTCGATGCAGCGAATGAGTATAACTATAAGAGTGCGCTTGTAGGTGTCACCAATAACCTGGCTAGCATTTATTTTCAACAAAAAGATTACCCCAAAGCACTGCAACAATTCAAACTTGCCTATAAATTGTTGAAAGAAGGTAATTTATACAATGCTGAAATACCCCTTATAATCAATCTTGGGAATAATTATTTACACCTTGAGAAATATGATTCAGCCAGGATTTATCTTAACGAAGGTCTTTTAAAAGCGGAGGAAGCCCACTCTCCCGAGCATGTTGAAATTGTTCACCTCCACCTTTTTCAGCTCGATTCCGCTTTAGGAAATTACCTACCTGCTATTGAGCATTTAAAGAAAGCACAAAATATGCACGATAGCTTATGGAAGCAGGAAAACCTGGACAGGATCAATGAATTGGAGGTGCAGTATGAAACCGAAAAGAAAGAGCAGGAAAATAGTCAGTTGAAAAAAGAGAATGAGCTGAAAGCCAATATCATTCAAAACCACAGGACTATTGGGGTGATCATCACGCTAGCCCTTTTGCTGATGATCGTTCTTGGGTTTTGGTTATTTATTAGCAAAAAGAGATTAAAGCACCTGAACGACAAGTTGGAATCGCAGAAGATCGATCTCCAAAAACTCAATATCACAAAGGACAAGTTTTTCTCCATCATTGCCCACGACCTGAAAAGCCCATTTAGCAGCTTGCTTGGCCTTCTCGATATGCTGGAAGAAGACTTCGACACCTTGAGCGATAATGAAAAAATGGAGATTATTGTCAGTCTTCAAAAAAGTAGCCATAATACCTACAATTTATTAATGAACTTGCTCGACTGGAGCCGGAGCCAGCGTGGTCAGATTAAATTTGAAGCAGAAGAATTTCGCTTGTCCGATAGTATCCACAATGTTACCAAGGTGCTGATTAGCCGTTCAAAACTAAAGAATCACACGCTCGAATTAGACATCCCCGAAGAACTGACCGTAAATACCGACAAAATGATGCTTGAGTCGATTGTCCTAAACCTTGTGACCAATTCCATCAAATTCACCAACAATGAGGGGCGTATTTGGGTCTCGGCCAAACAGATCGATACAAGCCTGTTGATATCGATAAAGGACAATGGTATTGGGATCCCTTCCGAAAAAATAGCGCAATTATTCGAGCTTGACAACGATTTTAAGCGACTTGGCACAAATAGCGAATTGGGTACTGGTTTGGGGCTTATCCTATGTCACGATTTTGTTTCGATGATGGGCGGGAAAATCTCTGTTGAAAGCGCAGAAGGAAAAGGCAGTACATTCACAATCGCGATTCCACTATGAAAAAACAAATAATCGTCTTCGTTCTTCTGTTCATTCCTTTTAGTGCATTTCCAAACAAGCACAAAACCGATAGCTTGCAGGGCGTTGTCCATTCCAACCAACATGATACTTCAAAAGTCAAGGCCTTGAATGAACTAGGCAAAACATATCTTTACCATAAAGTTGATTCTGCATTATTCTATTTTGATTCAGCATATAGCTGGTCGAAAAAGATAAATTTCAAAAAGGAAGAAGCAAATTGTCTCAATTTTCTGGGTGTAGTAGCATTGCATAAGAATGACCTCGACTCAGCTAAGTTTTTTTTCGAAAAATCACACGCTATTTCAAGCCAGATAGGATTTAAAAAGAGACAGGCGGCTACAGCCGGGAACCTTGCTATTGTATACGAAAGATTTGGCAATACAATTATGTCCAACGAATATTTCAGAAAAGCAATAGGACTATACGAACAAATAGGCGATTCTGCACAACTGAGTAAAAACCAAGTCGATTTTAGCCGAAACCTTGCCACCAGAGGATCATTCCCCGAAGCTTTAGAAATTTTGTTGTTAGCCACCCGGTATTTTGAAAAGCACAACGATGATTTCCAATTGATATTTGCATATATAAATTTGGGTAGCCTTTATTATAATCTTCAGGATTTTGACTTAAGTTTAAAATACTATTTATTAGCTATTGAAAAAGACCGCCAGGTCGAATCAATCGATTATTTAGCTCTTTCTTTAAATGGAATTGGCTTGATATACGCAGAGTTGAAGAAAGATACGCAAAAAGCAGCGGAGTATTACCAACAAGCTATCGAAGAGGCGAATGAATTCAACTATGAGAGTACCTTGATAAGTGTGACCAATAACCTGGCAAATATGTATTTTGATAAAAAGGATTTTGACAAAGCACTTGATCAATACAAAATTGCTTATCGTTTGTATGAGAAAAGTAATTTCCATAGTTCGGAAATACCCATAACCATAAACCTGGGTGTTTGTAATCTTTATTTGGGAAATTTAGATTCCGCCAGGCATTACCTTTATGATGGACTCGAAAAAGCCGAAAGCGCAGCCTCGGCCCAACACATCGCAATAGCTCATAAAAACCTATTTGAATTAGATTCAACCTTAGGAAATTTCGTGAGTGCAATCGAACATCTAAAAATTTCAGAAGCTATCAAGGATAGTCTTTGGCAACAGGAAAACCAGAATAAAATAAAGGAATTGGGAATTCGGTTCGAAACCGAAAAAAAAGAGCAAGAAAACACATTACTAAAGGATGAGAACCAGCTCAAGGCCCGGATTATTCAAAACCACAGGATTATAGGAGCGGTAATTTCGCTAGCTCTTGTGCTGATGATCGTTTTGGGAATCTGGCTCTACCGGAGCCGGAAGAAATTAAAAGACCTTAACGCCCGTCTTGAAGCCCAAAAACTTGAACTTCAACAATTGAATGTAACCAAAGACAAGTTTTTCTCCATCGTTGCCCACGACCTGAAAAGCCCTTTTAATAGTTTGCTTGGTCTACTTGATATGTTGGAGGAAGATTTCGATTCAATAAGCGACGAAGATAAAATGGAGATTATCACAAGTCTGAGAAAAAGTAGCCATAATACCTACCATCTTTTATTGAACCTGCTTGATTGGTCGCGGAACCAACGGGGACATATTAAGTTTGAACCACAAAAATTTAGTGTTGAAGAGAGTATACAAAACGTTTTCAAGCTCTTGCGGAACCGTGCAAAATTTAAAAGCCATCAATTAACCTCTGTTATACCTGATGATCTGGTGATGTACACGGACAAAATTATGTTTGAATCAGTGATACTTAACCTAGTGAACAATTCCATCAAGTTTACCAACAACGGGGGGGATATTTTAATATCGGTCCAGCGGGTGAATGGTGGCCTATTTGTATCAATAAGAGACAATGGCGTTGGGATTCCTTCTGAAAATATAGCCCATTTGTTCGAGCTTGACAGCGACTTTAAACGTATGGGCACCAGCGATGAAATGGGGACTGGGCTAGGACTCATTTTGTGCAACGATTTCGTGCACCTCATGGGCGGCGTAATCTCTGTTGAAAGCAAAGAAAACCAGGGCAGTGTGTTTTCATTTACGATACCCGAATGATTGATGAATGATTAGAGTATAATCCTACTTGGCGAACTTAAAAATGGCTCTGAAAGAGACTGAATACTTCGAATTGCCGATTGCCGAATGAGGACTGCCTACTGCTTACAGAAGACTGCCGACTGCCTGCTGGGGTCTGCCTACTGAAGACTGGAAACCGTCCTACCCCGAAACCTGCACTTTAAAACCTTTCTCCTCAACCATCCGTGCAATCTCGTTCAACGTTTCGAGAGGGATTTTCTCAAGATCATTATGGGCTGTATCCCGCGCAATGGTATAAATCATAACCATTCGTGGTTTTACCTTTTTTATCAGCTCAATCCATGCTTTAATTTCAGTCTCACGGGTATTGTCAAAACCTTCGCCCTGGAAGTTTCCTTTCAAGAACATGGTTTGAAGGACGAATTTGCTCTCGAATTTTATCATGTACTCTATAATCCGCTCTATGTCAAATTCCCCTTTGGGTTGATTCATCAATCGGTTGGTATTGGGAATAGCCGAATCTAGTTTCAGGATATTGTCATCCACTTTCATCAAGGCATCAAAAATTTTCGGTATGTGAATACGCGATGAATTGGATAAAACAGCTATTCTGGCTTCGGGGAAATAGGTGTTTCTTATCTCAATGGTATCGTCAATAATACCCGGAAAGTCGGGGTGGATGGTAGGTTCTCCATTTCCGGCAAAAGTGATACTGTCGATTGGGTTGTTTCTTATTTTGAAGTCTGCCAGTTTGGTTTTCAATGCTGTCGATACTTCGTGGCGAGCATGTAGCTTGGGCTTCTCGCTTTTTGCGTTGGGAGTCCAGCCACACTCGCAGTATACGCAATTGTAGTTGCACAGCTTCGAGTTGTTGGGCAGTAGGTTTACCCCCAGCGAATGACCCAATCGGCGACTTTTTACCGGGCCAAAAATTATCTGGTCGAATAGAAATGTGGACACCTTTTTTGAATGTTAATTGTTGAATGTTAATTGTTGAATGTTAAATGTTGAATGTTAAATGTTAAATGTTAGATTTTGAATAGCAACCATTTTGTAAATTATGTCTTGCGTGCAGGCATGATCCATCATACTATTTATCAATAATCATTAATCAATAATCATTAATCAATAATCATTCAATCAATAAAACCTGCTATATGTGACCGGGGGCAAATCTTCAAGCAGCAGTGTTGGGCCGGTACAATAGTAATTTATTAGGGTGAGTGGAGTAACAATACTGGTGTCGCAGAAATTACGTGCAGTGAAACCATACAACTTTAGTTGACCCATATAAAAATCCCATTTGAAAGTTTCTTTCGAAACACGCCAGTCATCCGGTCCACATTCCATAATAAATTCGCGTACGCCATTTTTGTTGACATTAAAGATTATCCTTTGGTGATACGGATATGTGGCCGTTGTATCGCCCTCGCGCCATTCGCCGACAATACATTCTTTTTCGGCAGCCACCGCATATATCCCCAGTTTCGTAACCTCGGCATAAACCTGGTTTTTATCTACATCGACCCGGCTCGCAGGGACAATCGACCAAACCTCGTCTTCGTTCACAAACCATAACCTAAGGTTGTCTTCGTAGTTGTTTCCTTCGGCATCTGTAATACCCTCATTTGGGTATTCGATGGCCATTTTTATAAGTTGTTTCAGCGGAAGGTCAATCGGTTCGATTTTAAATATGCCACCTCCAAAATGCCTGTTGAAGTCGTCATAATCGGCATGGGCCGGATAGGATGGCACCAGGTCGGTAGTAGTAACAGTTGTGTTACTATAAACGGCACCTTCGGGCACTTCGATAATCAATTTGGCACTGGTGGGCTTTAGTTGGTACTCATACGTATTGCCTTCTACACAAAGATTTCCTTCGGGGCAGCTTTTTGTTTTGTTGCAACTTCCAAAGCTTAATGCAAACAAAACCGAAAGTATTACCAAAATCAAGTATGTTCTATTTGTTTTCATTATGATCTAATTTTTCAAGATGTCAAACTCATTTTTATCAGACAACAAAATTAACGAAGATTTTCAGAATAGATAATAGATTCATGATTAATGCTGAATGTTTTGGTATTTAGGCATAGCTGTCCGGTAGTTTTTGAAAATCTTGATTTCCATGAGTTAAAGTACTGATTTGCAGGCGTAATATTTCAAAAAAAACGAAATATCATGCTTTGATAAAATTAAGACGAATTAAAATTCATAGCCAACTGTTT
>JAIOYV010000145.1 GCA_021740905.1 Bacteroidales bacterium | reverse complement strand
CAACATCCTCTGTTTCGGTTATGTTGCCTACGGCATCGTAGGTGTAGCTGATGTCCTGCAAGGTATCTTGCCCGGTATTTCTTGTTGTGAGCAATCGGGTTAAACGGAAACTCTTGTCATCGTAGGTATAGGCAGTTTTGCTCCCGTTCCGGTAGTAAATATCCGTGCGCTGTCCCTTTTCATTATAGTCGATATTAGTCACAAATTCAGTATAAGTGGTAATCCCCCTAATCTTGGCCTGAACGGTTTCCAACAAGCCCGCCTTGTTAAAGGCATAAGCTACCACGCTGGCATCGGGTTGTATTATTTCTACCGGACGGTTCATTGCATCATAGCTAATTTCAGTATTAAAAACATCAGACAATAGTGTCGGGCTTCCGTTCCAATCAATTGTCTGGTCATACACTTCGCAAAATCGTTTGCGTAAATATACGGGATTTCCTTTGAAATAGATTTTCCATATCCGCATTTGGAACATGTGCTGTAGAAAAGCCTATTTTAAGGCCGTTGTTTCGCTTTTTTGTATGAATCTCGTCTGCAATTACCATAAATTCCGTGTATTTAAATTTTTTGTCATTTCTTGTTTTGTAGTAACAATAGGGTTTTCAGTAAGGCATATCCGCATTTGGAACATTACCGCTTTCCTTCAAAACTGTCTTGGACACAATATTCAAAACCTAATAATAATATATTCCCAAATCCATCAACCGCAGAGTTCCATATTTGATCTGGCATAAGACCTAATTGTCTTCCTATGTTATTGCTATTGTATTCCTCCAATCCATCCAAATCAATATAAGTAATAGGTTTGTTCCCTGCATACTGGTAAGGCGTATAATGCGGGTACTCAAACTGCAAGGGATCCACACTCACAAACCGTGCAGTCCAAGTTGCATAATACCTTGCTCCATAGTAGTACAAACCTGTTTCTTCATCCCGTTCTTTCCCAACGTACTTGTAGCGTTTTAAAGAAACTTCGGTTTCAGAACTTCCACTTCTATATGAAGTCGTCCCAAACGGATGATATTCTTCATACGAGATTATGTTTGCAGAACTATCCAATTCTAAACAGGCTGAACCCAAATGGTTGGAGTATTGAAAACGTTGATTCGTAGTTGGAGTAGAAATGGTATTCCCATTTTCAATAGTCTTGGTTTCGAGTTGGGCAATTGTGTTTCGGCCTTCGGTTATTTTAAGAGTTTCCCGTTCATAATCTAATGTGCCAGAGACTGTTTTACGATAAATTTCAAAACCACCCAAGTACAGCCGCTCTTCAACCACACTTCCTTTATCTACTACTTTCCGTACTCGCTCACCACTTGCATCATACACATAATGGGCTTTGTGGTTACTGGCGTTTAGGGTGACCTCTTTTAACTCGTCTTTGTAGTCCCAAACAAGTTCCGGCAAGTGGGGCATCTCTTTGCAGTTGCCGTGTTCGTCATAGGCATACACATCGGTTTGGTTATCATGGTTTTTCAGGCGGTTGTTGGCAGTTTCGTAGTAATAATCTCGTGTCCAATCGCCAACCGATTTCATTTGTTCAATATTGCCCAACTCATCGTAGCTGTACTCTTGTGTAAAATTTTGCATTGCATTGCTTGCTGTGTTCGGTACAGCAAGATTGTTAATAAAATCAGTGTCTGAAGGTATTGCCAAAGATGCCAATTCACGCCCTGTTGCTTTGGTCAATCTGTATAAAGCATCGTACCAGTATTTTCCCCTGGGGGCTATTACTGAATTTGAATAATAAAAGGTTTGTTGGGCACTGTCCTGTATTTCGGTAATATTACCCACGGCATTCCCGCCTCGAATGGAGGGACAGGCTCCAGTGTAAAATATTTCCTGCAATACATCGGCTCCGCTGTTGCGGGTGTAGGTTTGAATTATTTCTGCTGGTCGGTTCATATATCCATCTCCGCATTTGGAACATTACCATATTATCCTCATCAATTGATTGGCTTAATTAAAGTTGGCTCTCTTTCTTCATCATAAAGAATATATGTATTGTGATCATAATCAGCCTTTCGCCTTAATATCCCTTCTTTATACAACATTTTCACAATGATACTGTCATTCCTATTTTTATAAACAAATGATGTATCACCATTTAAGCTATAGCCTATCAGAATGCTATCAACTTTACCTAAGTTGTAATAACCTTGTTTACAAAGTTGACTATTTTCATAATAAATGTAGAAAGGTCCATCTACTATCCCATTTTTATAATATTTAACCTCTTCAATATTCCCATTCTTATAGAATGACATGTACTTACCATGCAGTTTTCCATTTCTATAAGTTACTTTAGTTTTCAATTCTCCAGTATCAAAATATGTATTTTTATGCTGGGTATAAACTTGACAGCTAGAAGCAAGAATTATAAATACATACAAAAATATTAGCTTTACTTTTTTAATCATAGTAGTTTATTTTTATGACCCCTCTAATAGGGAATGAACTTCCGGTAAACTCACCTTTTAACCCCCACAATACGTAGTTAGGTCTAAACCCTTCATATTCGAAACCATATTTAAAATCCTCTAACATTCTTGGTACATTTGTGGGAACTAAACCAGACTCATCATACACAATTTCACCTTCGATAAACTTCTCTTCGGTATATAATAAAATTAGATTTGACTTATCAGAAGGTTTCTTATCCTTATTGATATTTCCTACCATACTTTCAAACTCTGTATAATCTAACGTCTTCAGCTTTTCTAATTCTCCAAACTGAGTCATCCCATTTAGCGATTTACTCAGTTCTTGAGAAATCTGATCTTTTAGTATATTGTTTAGTTCATCTTGATACTTGAATGTTCCAGTTGGTAACTTACCCTCAATAAATTGAATGGCTGGATTTGGCAAATCACTTAATTTGCCACTTTGAGAGTAGTTATATAATGATTTAATATCTGAAACAATTGGAACAAACTCTGCTCCTTTAGATAATCGTTTTAAAGGCCCCACCCAATCAGGCATCTCTGCCGGTGGCACAACAGGATATGTTTCAGTAGTGTTGGCATCTCCAGATATCCGTCCTTGTGGTTTATGAAATATATCAAATCCAATCGGTTGCCATGTTTTATTTTCAGAAAATTCATACCTAAGTCCATCTATAATCCTTTCATCACCAGGATTAGCTCCTTTTGACGACATAACTTCAACTTCATCAAGTAGGTTTGGTAAATTCTCAAGAGTTTCGTCATCCACAGTACTTTGAAGACCATCAAGGTCAATACCAATTATCGGTTTGTTCCCTGCATAGTTATAAGGATTCAGATGTGCGTACTCAAACTGCAACGGGTCCACACTCACAAACCTCGCTATCCAGGCGGCATAATATCTCGCCCCGTAATAGTACAGCCCGGTTTCTTCATCTCTTTCCTTGCCAACATACTTGTATCTTTTCAGAGAAACCTCTGTTTCAGAGCTACCTGAACGATAACTTGTTGTCCCAAAAGGATGGTATTCTTCATACGAAATAATATCAGCGTTCTCATCCAGTTCCAAACAGGCAGAACCTAAGTGGTTTGAATACTGAAACCTTTGATTGGTTGTTGGTGTTGAAATGGTGTTGCTGTTCTCAACCGTTTTTGTTTCAAGTTGGGCTATTGTATTGCGGCCTTCGGTAATTTTTAAGGTTTCACGCTCATAATCTAAAGTGCCGGAAATGGTTTTACGGTAAATCTCGAAACCACCAATGTAGAGCCTTTCTTCAACTACACTTCCTTTGTCCACTACTTTTCGTACACGTTCGCCAGAAGCATCGTAAGTATAATAAGCCTTATGATTGCTCGCATTTAGTGTAACCTCTTTTAGTTCATCCTTGTAATCCCAGTCTAATTCTGGTAAGTGAGGCATTTCGGTACAATTACCATGTTCATCGTAAGAATATACATCGTTTCCCCCATCATGGTTTTTTAGTCGGTTGTTTACTGTTTCGTAGTAATAATTGCGAGTCCAATCTCCCACAGATCGCATTTGTTCAATATTACCAAGCTCATCGTAGCGATACTCCTGCGTGAAGTTTTGCATTGCGCTACTATCGGTATTGGGAACAGGGATGTTGTTCACAAAATCGGCATCGGTGGGCAAAGCAAGGCTTGCCAATTCACGCCCGGTTGCTTTTGTCAATCTGTACAAAGCATCATACCAGTATTTTCCCCTAGGGGCAATAACTGAATTTGAGTAATAAAAAGTTTGTTGGGCATCGTCCTCAACTTCAGTAATGTTTCCTACTGCATCGTAGGTGTAGCTGATGTCCTGTAAAATATCTTGCCCGGTGTTCCTTGTTGTGAGTAAGCGGGTAAGACGGAAACTTTTATCATCATAAGTATAAGCCGTTTTGCTCCCGTTGCGGTAGTATATTGCTGTGCGCTGGCCTTTTTCGTTGTAATCAATATTGGTCACAAATTCGGTATAAGTGGTAATCCCCCTAATCTTGGCCTGTACGGTTTCCAACAAGCCTGCCTTGTTGTAGGCATAAGCTACCACACTGGCATCGGGCTGTATTATTTCCGCAGGCCGGTTCATCGCATCATAACTAATTTCAGTATTAAAGATATCAGACAATAGTGTCGGGCTTCCGTCCCAGTCAATTGTCTGGTCGTACACTTCGCAAAATCGTTTGCGTAAATATACGGGATTTCCTTTGAAATCGTATTCAAAGATGGTATTAAACCCACTTTGGTCGTACTGCCTGAAAAGTTTTCCGTTGCGGTTGGTATTGGTGTTGGATACAGTGCCGTATTCCGTTTTTTCGACCAGGGTTTCGGTTGCATCCTCTTTTACATACCTGTTCAGTGGCCGCTGGAGGCTGTCGTAGGTATGCCTGAACTGGAAGTGGCGGTTGTCCCACCGGTAAATGGGCTTGCCGGCCACATCGGTAAGCGACCACCTCCGGCCACTGTCGATATTTTCGGTGTACACCGCTTCGCCCAGGGCATTAAAAATGGTATGGGTCATCTCGCGGTCTTTGGCTATAATCATACACAAATTATCGAATATTCAGCCCATTTTACATTTGATTAACTTCCTGATTCACTTCGTTTTATTTAATTATTGTTCTAAAAAGCTCCTTATGGTACACGACCGAAAAACATGCTGAAGAAAAGCCTATTCTAAGGCCGTTGTTTCGCTTTTTTGTATGAATCTCTTCTGTAATTACCATGAAATCCGTGTATCTTAATTTTTTGTCATTTCTTGTTTTGTAGTAATAATTGGGTTTTCAGTAAGACATATCCGCATTTGAAACATTACCTATCCCCATTTGGAACATTACCGTAAGTTTGGCTTTCAGTGAATATTGATATATTCATAATATGATCATTAGGAGTTAAAAAAAACAAATGTACATTATTAGGTAGTTTTAAGCATAACTGTCCATGTATGCTTTTGATTGTATCAATTTTAAATTCAATGTTTTGCATTTGCAATAAATAAATAAACTTTCCAATTGTCGAATGATATGTGACGTAATGATCGACATATTTATTGCCTTGATTGATCTTTATATTAATTCTTTTACTTGTAAATTTGAAAATAATTGACACTAATTCTGAATTGTCATTATACTTTAATTGATAATCATTATAATAAACAATTTTATCATTTACAGCATTAATATCTGTAGGCTTTCCATATAATGACTCAATATACATTCGATTGTCACCGATTGTTACTCCATTATCAATTTTTCCAAATTTAATAAACTCTATTATATTCATTTATAATCCTCCATAACTTTGAATTTTGGTAATTATTTGATTAATTTGGTTTAGGGAGGTCTCAGCATTTCTATTTATTGTACCATATTTTTTCGAATACTCAATAGTTCCTGACAAATTATCTCTCATCTTTATTAAGTCTAGATAAAGCTTTCTCCTCCATTCTAAATTTTGAAAAGCCATTTGTACTATTCCTCCAGCATCAGCAATCTTCTTCGCTGTTGTAGACTTCTTACCTACATTAACCAAATTTATTTGATCATCAACATATCTTAATCCTAATTCTACCTCGTCAATATGTAAATGAAATCCTTTGTCAATTAGATCATCTCCCCATACAGGGAATCTCACTTTTTTTGCATCACTTAGTGATTTATTAATTATCCTATTTGTTTTTTTAAGAACTGACAGTATACTTGACTTTCCCATCGATGCTAACTGCAATCCAGATTTTAAAGCTGTTTTCCCGCCAAAATCAAAATCAAGAGGTGTATACCCAAGCACCCTAATTTGAGATAATTGTATTGCACTTAAATTATAATCATCATTATCTTTACCAAAACTAAAGAATTTAGTATCTTCCTTTGCTTGTCTAAATACATGGTAATTTATTTCAGTAAAAGTTTTAGCCTCGTAACCACCTTGTCCATCACTTACAGGAAAGGTAATCTTTTGTTCTTCAATCGCAACCATGGTACTATTTCCCATATCAATTAGATTTGATTTGGGAATTTTTCTTCTATATGCCAAACTCTCAGCACGATTTATATAATCTTCACCCATAAAAGATCTATATATAGATTTTGCAAATCCAGGATCGTTCGGAGGATTACCTTGGTCTCCATTGTTTTTCTTCTCTCCATTGCTTTGTAATCCATCAATATCAATAAATGTTATGGGCTTGTTACCAGCGTAGTTATATGGGGTTAAATGCCCGTACTCAAACTGCAACGGATCCACACTCACAAACCTTGCAATCCAAGCCGCATAATACCTTGCTCCGTAGTAATACAATCCGGTTTCTTCATCTCTTTCCTTGCCAACATACTTATATCGTTTTAATGAAACTTCTGTTTCTGAACTACCGGAACGATAACTTGTTGTGCCAAAAGGATGGTATTCTTCATAACTAATAATTGCAGCATTTGAATCCAATTCCAAACAGGCACTTCCCAAGTGGTTTGAGTATTGAAACCGCTGGTTTGTCGTGGGTGTAGAAATTGTATTTCCGTTCTCAACTGTCTTTGTTTCGAGTTGGGCAATGGTGTTGCGGCCTTCGGTAATTTTTAAGGTTTCCCTCTCGTAATTTAAAGTGCCGGAAATGGTTTTGCGGTAAACCTCGAAACCACCGAGATAAAGCCTTTCTTCTACTACACTGCCTTTGTCAACTACTTTCCTTACCCGTTCGCCGGATGCATCATAGGTGTAATAGGCTTTGTGGCTGCTGGCATTTAAAGTTACTTCCTTTAATTCATCTTTGTAATCCCAAATCAATTCAGGCAAATGTGGCATTTCTATGCAGTTCCCATGCTCGTCATAACCGTAAACATCGGTTTGGTTATCATGGTTTTTCAAGCGGTTGTTTACTGTTTCGTAATAGTAATCTCTTGTCCAATCACCAACCGATCGCATTTGTTCAATATTACCAAGCTCATCGTAGCGATACTCCTGGGTGTAGTTTTGCATGGCATTACTTGCCGTATTCGGAACAGGAATATTGTTAACAAAATCGGTGTCGCTCGGAATAGCCAATGAAGAAAGTTCACGCCCTGTTGCTTTAGTCAGGCGATAAAGTGCATCATACCAGTATTTAC
>JAIOYV010000055.1 GCA_021740905.1 Bacteroidales bacterium | reverse complement strand
TATATGTCCGAATATATCATTGATATTGAAACACATATACAGATCGAAAAATACGATGGGTTACCAAATAATCTATTTCTGGCAGTAAAAAAATTAGGAGTTAATTATAGAAAATAAAGTGCCCGCGAAAATCGGTGTTGATTGCAATTTCTTAAATGCTTTTATATCTGTTACACGATTACCGAACAAAGCCAGCGAATCTCCAATTTGGAGCAAATTATCAAATCCTGTAAAGCTACCATAACAATAATTGATTAGATATAAGTTCTGTCCGACATCAACCAAGTTAATCAGACAATCCTGAAAAATTAAATCTCTGCACTCAGTTATTTCTATACTTGCACCCACTTTGCACAAGTTTTTAACTCCATTCAGATTTACAATCTGTGTTTCATCAATAATAAAATCACCACCTATATACTTTAAATTGTTAAGACCTTCGAGTGACAGTAAGTCATAATTTCTTCGAAGGATTAGCGAACCTTGTATGGTGTCAACATTTGATAAGGCTTGCATATTGATCAGGTCGTACATATCAGTTATTTCAACATCTCCGGAAATAATATTATAGCCTCCCTCGTAAAATATTTGAAGTTCTTCGAAGGATGGATTTACTAATCCTGAGTGAAAAGTTATATCTGGTTTACTATTAGACACAACCTCCTTTTTTGTGCAAGAAATAATTATTAGGTGGATTCCGATTAATAGGGAGATGACGAAGATTTTATTTATCATTGTTTTTATTTCTCCATTTAAAACTATTGGTTCAAGCTGCAATTCCCATTTATTATGTCGGAATAGCTTGGATTAAATAAGTTGTTGCCAATTGAGAGTCCTCCTGTATTAATGCCCCCTATTAGCAGATTTCTGATTGCGCAAAAGTCAGCTAGTACAGGATTTGTGACAATACTGATTCCATTGATAGAGTCCAGGTTATTTAATCCTTGAAGACTTGTAAGACTATTATTATTTGCAATATAATTATAAGGATTATCAACAGAACAACCTATAGACCGAAGATTGTCCAATCCTTCAAAATCTATCAAACTATCATTTCCACAAACATAAAATTGACCACCAATAGTTGTAAGGTTTTGAAATGCCTCGAGATTTTTAAGCTCATATAAATAAGAAATTGAAAAATTTTCACCAACCGACTTCAAATTATTAAATGTCTTAAAATATTGTAAAGATTTGAGCTCATTTAATTGCAATCCTCCTCCTATGTATTGTAGATTTCTAAAGGCATCCTTCATGTCGATAATTTGTCCTAAACTCACCATCTTCAATGACATTCCAATAGTCTGCAAATTATCGAAGGCATAGATTTCATTAAGCATCTGAGCATATCGGATATATAATGATTGTTCAATTGATTGTAATTGACTAAATCCAACGATGCTTTTTAACGACAGACATTTTGAAATCATAACAGAATTTTCGACAGATTGTAATTTTTCAAAGCCACTAATACTTTCTAAGCTGGAAGAATATCCGATAATAATCTGACCAGCCAGCAATAGATTATTAAATCCTTCTACAATTGACAAATGTGGATTTTCATTCATCACGATAGCACCTTTTACTTCAACAAGATTCCCTAATGCACTAACACTTTCGATGTTGTTGAAACTGATACTTAAATCGCCTCCTACATATTTCAATTTGTTTAGACCCTCAAGGGATATCAGATCATCATTTAACATGATAGTAAGGGAGCCTCTTATCGAATCTACATTTGCCAGGTAATGTAAATCAATTAGGCTGTCGATTCTTGTGAGCTCAACATTGCCATTAATAATATTATATCCGCCATCATAAAACTCCTTCAGTTTCTCAATAGAAGGGTTTATTAAGCTTGATTGATAAAATACCGATGGGATGATTTCAGTTTGATCATCTTTTGAGCAAGAACCTGTGACAAGGAACAAACCTAAAAATAGTGCGAAAAATATTACCCTGTCCTTCATAGTGGTTAGGTTTCATGATAAATAAATAACTGCTACAATTTACTGATTTTCTTAATATAAATACTATTTCCAACAGAAATGTGAAGGAAATAAATTCCTGGTTGTATACACGAAAAGTCGAGACGGTATTTTCCAAGACCTTCAAGGTTTAGAAAACCAAGCTGGTAGGTGCAGGTTTCGGCAATATAAAAATCCCGGAAATTGGAGATGAGTTTAGTTATTGATCGTTTTCGATAGGTTTTTTAATCAAAAGTTGTCCCGCTGTTCGACGAAAGTTCAATCATCCTATCGTATTCAACTGGCGTTAAATCCTTAAAGAAATAGTTTCGTGGATCCACTTTTTTCCCATTTTTAATAACTTCATAATGAAGATGCGGGGCTGTGGAAGTGCCTGAATTACCTATAAAGCCAATTACATCGCCACGTTTTACAACATCCCCAATTTTTACATTGAACTTTGAAAGATGGGCGTATAAGGTTTCGTAACCAAAGCCATGATCAATAATGATTTCCTTTCCATAGCCAATTCTCGAAGACTTTATTTGCTTAACCACACCATCGCCGGTGACATATATATCCGTCCCGACAGGGCTGGTAAAGTCGATGCCATAATGGAATCTCCTGATTTTATAGATAGGGTGGATTCGCCAGCCCCAGCCCGATGCAACCCGCGTGAGGTCTTTGTTCGAAATAGGTTGGATGGCAGGTACCGAGCTTAACATTTTTTCTTTGTTGATGGCCATTTTTACCACATCGTCGTACGATTTCGATTGCACCACTATGCGTTTGGTTATTCTGTCAAGGTGGTTCTTAGTCTCAACTACCAGATCGGAATAATCATATCCCCGAAGGTCGTCGTACCGGTGGCTCCCTCCAAAACCAGCACTCCTCATCGAACTGGGGACGGGCTCGGCCGAAAATATAGTCCGATAAATATTATCATCCCGATTTTCAATCTCCTTTAAAACTGCATCCACCTTGTCGAATTGTTGATTCAGGATTTCATATTGAAAACTAAGCTGGTTCAATTCGCGTTTGAGTTTCATTTCGGTTGGCGACTCATATATCTTTGGATACAGATAAGTAAACAATGCTGCAAGAAAAATGGTGATAAGGATTGTTGGTAGAGCTTTTATTAATTTCTGACGGGTTGTGAGTTCGATTTTGACATATCTTAATGATTCACTGTCGAATTTGTACTTACTTCTGCCCATGTTGTCCTTGATGTTATTACAATACTTTTAATCGAAATTAAAATTCATTTACCGCACAAATTTAATAATTAAATTATTTTTGCAAAACATTAGATTTTCATTGTGCATAACTTGTTTATCTATTGTTTATAACTTTTAATAAATCAGGAAAATGACATCAAAAGAAATACGTGAATCCTTTTTTCAGTTTTTCAAATCTAAGCAGCACAACATTGTGGCTTCTGCGCCAATGGTAGTTAAAAACGACCCAACACTCATGTTCACCAATGCGGGCATGAACCAGTTTAAAGATATTTTTCTTGGAAATTCGCCAGCCACTCATCCCCGGATTGCCGACACACAAAAATGTCTGCGTGTATCTGGAAAGCACAACGACCTCGAAGAAGTGGGCCACGATACCTACCACCATACCATGTTCGAAATGTTGGGCAATTGGTCGTTTGGCGATTACTTTAAAAAAGAAGCAATCGAATGGGCTTGGGAATATTTGACCGATGTTACGAAGCTCCCAACCGATCGCTTGTATGCTACGGTTTTTGAAGGCAGCAGCGATGACAACTTGGGCAAAGACGTGGAAGCCTACGATTTGTGGAAACAATTTCTTCCTTCGGAAAGGATTTTGAACGGATCGAAAAAAGATAATTTCTGGGAGATGGGCGACACAGGGCCTTGTGGCCCTTGTTCTGAAATCCATATAGACTTGCGACCCGAAAAAGATCGAAAAGAGGTCGACGGAGCCAGGCTGGTAAACAAAGACCATCCCCAGGTGATCGAAATATGGAACCTTGTTTTTATCCAGTTCAACCGGATTTCCGATGGTAGCCTAAAGAACCTGCCCGCCAAGCATGTCGATACAGGCATGGGTTTCGAACGCTTGTGCATGGCCGTGCAAGGAAAAATATCGAATTACGACACCGATGTATTCCAGCCTCTAATTCAGGAAATAGCCCGAAATTCTGGATTAAAGTATGGCGAAAACAAAGAGGTGGATATTGCCATGCGGGTGATTTCGGATCATGTGAGGGCCATTGCTTTTTCCATTGCCGATGGGCAATTGCCTTCAAACAACAAGGCCGGTTATGTGATCCGCCGGATTTTGCGCCGGGCTGTGCGCTATGCCTTTACATTCCTCGACCAGAAAGAAGCATTTATGTATAAGTTGGTGCCTGTGTTAGCGCAGGCAATGGGCGATGCTTTTCCCGAATTGACTGCTCAGAAAACGCTTATAGAAAAAGTGATTTTAGAAGAGGAGCAGTCTTTTTTAAGGACCCTTGAAACAGGGATCCGCCGCTTGGAACAGATCATGGAAAATATGAAAGCCGGAGGATATCACATCGTAAAAGGAAGCGAAGCTTTTGAGCTGTACGATACGTTCGGGTTTCCTTTCGACCTTACCGAATTGATCTTGAAAGAGAACAACATGATGGTGAGCAAGCGCGAATTCGACGAAGAAATGGCTGCCCAGAAAAACAGGTCGCGCAATGCTGCCACCATGGAAACCGGCGATTGGAACGTTTTGTTGCAGGACGATGACGAAGAATTCATTGGCTACGACCACACTAGAACAGATGTAAAAATTACACGCTATCGTAAAGTTACTCAGAAGAACAAAGAACTTTATCAGCTGGTATTTAATTTTACTCCATTTTACGCCGAAAGTGGCGGCCAGGTGGGCGACAAAGGCTACATACAAAACGGGGACGAAAAGATCGAGATCATTGATACTGTCAAGGAAAACAATTTGTCTGTTCATCTCGCCAAAAAACTTCCTAAAAATATTGAGGCAGAATTTGAGGCTGTGGTAAACGAAAAAGCCCGATCGAATACGGCCAACAATCATACAGCAACCCACCTCCTACATTTTGCCCTTCGAAAAATCCTGGGTACACATGTGGAACAAAAGGGATCTTTGGTTGATCCAATGCGCCTTCGTTTCGATTTTTCGCACTTTCAAAAATTGTCTTCCGAAGAAATTATCAGCATCGAAAAAATGGTCAATTCGATGATAAGAGGCAATATTGCCTTGGACGAGAAAAGGGAGATACCCATGAAGGAAGCCGTGGGCATGGGTGCCATGTCGTTGTTTGGCGAAAAGTACGGCGACCTGGTGCGCGTGATCCGCTTTGGCGATTCAGTTGAATTGTGTGGTGGAACACACGTTCCCTATACCGGAAATATTGGATCATTTAAAATCATCAGCGAGTCAGCAATTGCTGCCGGTATCCGCCGGATTGAAGCCATTACCGGCGAACAGGTAGATGAATTATTATATCAGAAAATTGATACCCTCAACGAAGTATCGGCCTTGTTTAAAAACCCCGGCGACCTGACCAAAAATGTGGAAAGCCTGATAGCTGAAAACACCAAACTTTCCAAAAGTCTGGAAGCTTTTGTAAAGGAGCAACTAAAAATGATGAAGTCAACTTTAAAAGCTCAAAAGGAACTGGTGGGTGATATAAATGTGGTTACCGCAAAACTAAAGGTTGATTCGGCTGATGATATGAAAGATCTTTCGTTTCAATTGAAGGATGAAATCGACAATCTGTTTTTTGTGGCCGGGGCCGAAATTGATGGAAAGGCCAACCTCAGCATTATGATCTCGAAAAACCTGGTGGAAGAAAAAGGCCTGAATGCAAGCACCATAATCCGCGAAATATCGAAAGAAATCCAAGGGGGTGGGGGAGGACAGCCCTTCTTCGCCACAGCAGGCGGGAAAAAACCGGAAGGTATCGAAAAAGCACTGGCTAAGGCTCAGGAGATTGTTCGGAATTTGGGGAAGTAGGAGAGTGGTTGAGTAAGGTATATGGCAAACGGGATAAATTTAGACATTTTAGCAACCCCATTTTCGCTGTATTCCAGCAAAGCACGTATCTGATATACATTGAATTTGTTGTACATTTTTTCTCTGTCGAATTTCTCTTAGCCCCAAAGGGGGCTTATAAAAATTCCTTAATGCAATCAATGCGGTAATTTATCCCGTTTTATGTATAATAGTACCACCGGGCGGCCCAACGCCACCCGGTGAGAGGCTTACAAGGCATTTGACCATTTTAAAATACATCCTGATTTCATATACCTCGCATTAATCAAGAGTCAATAATCATTATTCATTTCTATACCTGCTTCAATTTCCATTTTCCTCTTTTGAATAAAATGAAAGCACTAAGGGTCATTATGCTTTCGGCCACTACAATGGAGACAAAAACCCCTTTCTCTCCAATATTAAAATAAATAGCTAATAAGTAAGCCAGAGGTATTTCCAGAAGCCAAAAGCAAAATACATTTATCAGGGTTGGGGTAGTGGTATCGCCGGCACCGTTGAACGAATTGATAAGCACCATCCCAAAACCATACGAAATGAAACCAATGCTGATGATGCGCAAGCACATCGATGCACTTTGGATTACACTAGCTTCATCGGTAAAGAAAAGCACAAAAGGCTCTGGTATCAGGATAAATATAAAACCAATCACTCCAAGTAGGGTCATATTTATTTTGCCTGTCAACCAAACCGATTGTTCGGCACGCCCGGGGTTTTTAGCTCCCAGGTTTTGTCCCACCAGTGTGGATGCTGCATTGCTTATGCCGAGCGATGGGAGAATAGAGAAAATGATAATCCTTATTCCAATGGTATAACCCGCTACTGCTTCACTACCAAATACAGCAATTATCCGCACCAAGCCAATCCAGCTTGTAGTGGCGATTAAAATCTGACCAATTCCACCCATCGATATTTTTATCAGTTTCTTCATCAAGCGAAAATCGGGCACACAGTTTTCTTTTCGAAGCATAATCCGTTTGCTTTTTCCTGAAAACAACAAGAAAAACTGATAGACAACTGCCAGCCCACGGCCAATAGTGGTTGCAATGGCGGCTCCTTCAATTCCCAATTCAGGGAAAGGGCCAATCCCAAAAATCAGGCATGGATCGAGGATAATATTGATAATGTTGGCAATCATCAAAACCCGCATGGAAATGGCTGCATCGCCTGCACTCCGGAACACTGCATTGATGATGAAGAGCAACATAATAACAACATTTCCGCCCAACATAATAGTAGTGTACCCCGATAATTCTTCAACAATATGCGAGGAAGCACCCATTAGTTTTAGCAATTCGGGGGCGAACAGGATTCCTGGGATGGCTATAAATAGCGAGGCAATCACACCAACTACAATTCCTTGAAAAGCAGTTCTTGCAGCTTTGTCGGGATTTTTCTCACCAATACGTCGGCTGACCATGGCAGTTGTGGCCATGCTAAGGCCAATGCCAAGGGAATATACTATGGTGATCAATGATTCTGTAATACCTACGGCGGCAACTGCTTCGGCGCCAAGGCGGGACACAAAATAAATATCAGCGATGGCAAACAGCGATTCCCATATCATTTCGAGTACCATCGGTATGGAAAGAAGAAGGACTGCTTTTTTAAGACTTCCTGTGGTGAAGTCTTTTTCGGTTCCTGAAATCGATTCCAGGATGTCTTTGTATAGCGATATAAGCGAATTGAATGATTTAGTTTTTATGGATATATGTTGTTTCATTGTCGTTTTCTTTTTTTGTAAGCATACATTTTATTCTTCCATTTTATTCCATTTAAAATAAGCGGCGAAATAAACATCGTAAGGGTCACATCGGTAGAACATTTGTTGAGTTTCATAATACAATCTCCTAAAATTTAATGATTAATAAATAATGATAAGGCCCCAAGGTTGAGGTTATTAGCTTTAGATGATCCCGAAAAAGAAGTGATTCAGGATATGGCTCTAAAATGTAAGTGTGACAATCAGTTTCATAAAGCTAAACTTAATTCGGTGCAAGATAAGGGATTTTTGAGTTTTGAACAAATTTTTTATCAGTCGGCAGTCCAAAGTCCACAGTCTCCAGCCGGCAGTCAACGAAACCCCTTAATCCTCCAAAATATTCCGGTACAAATCCATGTTGTTCTTGCTATGGATATCGATTGAAAAATTCTTGAGGACATATTCTTTGCCAGTTACCGATAATTCTTCCAGTTCCTTTTTGTTATCGATAAGGGCAATGATATGTTTGCTTAAATCTTCGGGATCGCCAGTTTTGAAAAGACGGGCATATTTCCCATCAATGGTGATTTCCCGCAAAGGAGGGATATCGGAGGATATGCAAGGGACTCCGATTCCCATCGCTTCCACTAGGGCAATCCCAAATGTGTCGGAATAACTGCTGAAAACGAAAATGTCCATTTCGTTCAGGATATCCTGTACATCGCTCCGCAACCCGAGAAAATGAATTCTATCGGACAGATCATTTTCATTGCAAAAAGTGATGCAGTCTTGCAAAAAATGGAGGTCAACTCCATTGTCCTTCCCCGCAAATGCACAATGAAAATCTATATTCTGGTCATGTACAATTTTTAATGCCCTGCAAATGGTTATCTGGTCTTTTGGGCTAACAAAATTTCCCACCATACCAAGAAGAGAAGTCTCTGGTGCTATGCCCAACTCGGCCCGTATAGAAGAAGAGGATGGGGTTAAACGGCTAAAATCAACCCCATTGTAAACCGTATGAAAATTATCGGTGTGTTTCAGATCATACGTTTCGATTACTTCCTTTCTGAAACTATGGCTTACGGCTACATTATAATCGTGGCTGTTTAGCAGGTAGCGGGTAATCCATTTATGCCAAGGACCTTGATTCCCCTTGGAATGGACGCTTCGGATCTGCTTTACTGAGCCATGCCCCAAACAGGCCAGATAAGTATAAAAGTCACCTACAATATTGTGGGTGTGGACAATTTGAATCTTCTCCTTTTTGATCAATCGCCTGAGTTTTAGAATGACCTTAATGTCGATAAATTTCTTTTTGAGAAATCGAAAATGCCGGATTGGGAGTTTTCGGAATTCCGCTGCAAAACTTCCATTTTCAAAATTCACAAGAATAAATTCAAACTGCGTGTCACGATGGGCATAATTCAGGAAATCGAAGCCTAAGCGCTCGATCCCACCATGGGATAAGAAATCGAGGATGAAAAGTACTTTTATCTTAGTTGATGTTTGTTCTTTCATGTGTTAACTATTTTATCTCGCAGAAAATTCTTGTCTGACCCTAATAATTCATTTTTTATATGTTATGATTTCCTGCGATGCCTGTTGCAAATTTGGCATTTTTTTATGTGATTGCAGTGATTAAAATCAATTTTGACTATGAAACTTGCTATTGTCCAATTTACCCCTTTGTTGGGCCTACCCGAAGCTACTATTGAAATAGTGAAACCATTGATGCAAAAATGCCATGGGGCCGACTTGATCCTCCTTCCAGAACTTGCCAATTCTGGTTATCATTTCGAATCGAAACAGCAAGCCTGGGACAGTTCCGAAATAGCTGGCGAGGGAATATTCTCCTGTTTTTTGAAGGAAGTGGCCGAAGAGCAAAATTGCACCATCATCTCTGGGTTGAACGAGCGCGAAGGCGATAAACTCTACAATACTGCCATCATGGTTGACAAAAACGGGCTGATTGGCAAATACCGGAAACTTCATCTCTTTATGAACGAACCGAAGTTTTTCGAGCCTGGAAATTTGGGATTGCCCTTGTTCGATTTCAGGGGCGAAAAAATTGGCATCTTGATTTGCTTCGACTGGATGTTCCCGGAACTATGGCGCACGATGGCCTTGCGTGGTGCAAGCCTGATCCTTCACCCCTCCAATTTGGTGCTGCCGTATGCCCAACAAGTAATCCCATCCTATTTTATCACAAACCGTATTTTTATTGCTACCGCGAACAGGACAGGCTGTGAAAGGGACATTACATTCTCGGGCCGGTCGATCATATCCAATCCCAAAGGGGAATACCTCTGTATGTTAAGCCCAAACGCTGATGAAGTTGTGATTCAGGAAATCGATTTATCCGAAAGCCATAATAAAATGATTACACCACTCAACCATGCTTTCGAGGACAGGCGATTAGATGTGTTTCCTGATTTAGGGGTGTTAAAATAGTCATTCCCAGGTAATCCAACAGTTTTTAGACAGGGCTCTTCAATTATTAGCCACGAATTGAAAATTCCTTTAATTTTACTTGAATCCCTGTGTTTTAAATAAGAATTTAATTACTACTTTTGCCGCTCGAATTTTAATAAATTTAAAAAGAAAAGTATGCCAGTAAAAATTAGATTAGCACGGCATGGTAGAAAGCGTAAGCCTTTCTATTATATCGTGATTGCGGATGGCAGAGCACCACGGGATGGTAGGTTCATTGAACGAGTAGGGTCGTACAATCCGAATACCAATCCGGCTACCATCGATTTAGATTTTGAAAAGGCCCTCGATTGGCTTCAGAAAGGAGCACAGCCTACCGATACCGTCAGGGCTATCCTATCGTACAAAGGAGTATTGTACAAAAACCACCTCATGAAAGGGGTTAAGAAAGGAGCATTTACCGAAGAAGTTGCAGAAGAAAGATTTAAAGATTGGGTGGAAGAAAAAGCCTCCAAAATAGAATCGAAAAAAGAAATGCTTAGGAACGAATCCGAAAAGGATGCGAAAAAGCGTCTCGCTGCCGAAACTAAGGTGAAAGATGAAAGAGCAGCTGCACAAGCTGCCCGTTTATCGGCCCTTGCCGCCGATGCGAGAGCTGCTGCCGAGGAAGAGGCTGAAGAAGAAGCTCCAGCTGAAGTTGTAGCAGAACCAGAAGTAGTAGTGGAAGAAGTTGTCGCAGAGCCTGAAGTTGTCGCAGAACCGGTAGTGGAAGAAGTTGTTGCTGAAGCAAAAGAAGAAGCTCCTGCCGAAGAAGCTCCTGCCGAAGAAGCCAAAGAAGAAGAAAAGAAAGAGGAATAATAGTCTGAATTTTCAAGATAGTAAAACCCCGGCTTTTAGTCGGGGTTTTTTGTTAGCTTTGGAAATGACTATTTATTAATGATGATTGTCAAATGCTGAATACAATCCAAAAAGCAAATTTTGTGGAAATTGGCACTGTGCGGAAAAGCCATGGGGTCAATGGGGCAATAAGTATTGAAATGAAAGACCAAAAAATCTCCATCGCCGACGAAGTGGATTTTTTGTTTTTGGAAATAGAAGGAGGCTTAGTACCTTTTTCCATCGATGAAATGGATATCCGGGGAAACTCGATTGTAGTAGAACTTATCGAAATTGTGAACAAAGAAAAGGCAGCGGAGCTATCCGGTTACAAAGCCTATATTAGCAATGAAGATTTGTTTTTTGAAGAAAGCGATACGGGATATTCCATGCATTCGTTTGTGGGCTTCCAAATTAGCGATAAGAACAAGGGGTTATTGCCTGAAATTACCGACCTGATCGAATATCCGAATAATCCTGTCTTCGAGATCATCCTGAATGGGATTTCGGTGATGATCCCAGCGCGTGAAGAATTGATCGAGTTGGTAGACCGTGAAAATAAAATTCTCCACCTTAATCTGCCAGAGGGATTGATCGATATTTATCTTGAATAGAAGGAGAATCTGGTATTTGCCCAAACGGAATATACCAAGGATCACCCCTTCCCCCATCTGCACAAAACTCTTATCTTTGAGCCCTTAAATTAGTTTACATGAGCAGCGTTTGGATTCAACCAGCTACTCTATTTTTTTACTGAATATTAACACATAGAATATGAATGATATTTTTCTCAGCGAGCAAGAAATACTGCGCAGGAATTCATTGGACGAATTACGAAAACTGAATATCGATCCTTATCCGGCTGACGAATTTCCGGTTAATGTAAGCTCGAAGGAGATACACGAAAACTTCGATCCCGAAAAGAACAACTACCCGGAGGTTCGCTTCGCGGGACGGATTATGGGCCGCCGGATTATGGGAAATGCTTCTTTTGCTGAGTTGCAGGATCAATCGGGCCGGATACAGGCATATTTCCGCCGCGATGATATTTGCCCGGGCGAGGACAAAACCCTTTACAACACGGTGTTCAAAAAACTGTTGGACATTGGCGACATAATTGGGGTGAAAGGCTATGTGTTTAAAACCCAGGTGGGCGAAACATCTATCTATGTGACCGAATTTAAAGTGTTGTCGAAAGCAATCCGGCCTCTTCCAATTGTGAAGGAAAAAGATGGAAAAGTGTACGATGCTTTTACCGATCCCGATCAACGCTACCGCCAGCGCTATGTCGACCTGATCGTGAACGATGAGATCAAACAGACCTTCATAAACCGAACCCGCATTATGAATTCGATGCGCGAATTTTTCAATGCCAAAGGCTACCTCGAAGTGGAAACACCCATTCTCCAAGCTATTCCTGGTGGGGCAGCAGCCAGGCCATTTATTACCCATCATAACGCATTAAATATTCCCCTGTATTTGCGAATTGCCAACGAACTTTATCTGAAAAGACTGATTGTTGGTGGTTTTGAAGGGGTGTATGAATTCTCGAAAGATTTCCGCAATGAGGGGATGGACCGCACCCACAACCCCGAATTTACGGTGATGGAAATTTATGTGGCCTACAAGGATTACCACTGGATGATGAACTTTACCGAGGAAATGCTCGAAAAAGTGGCCATTGATTTACATGGCAAAACCAAGGTGATATTGGCCAATAAAGAGATCGATTTTAAAAAGCCATATCCCCGGATCCCCATTTTGCAAGCCATAAAAGACCATACCGGCTTCGACTTGTCGGGCATGGACGAAATGCAAATCCGTGGGGTATGCAATGAATTGGCCATGGACACAGACCCAAGCATGGGAAAGGGAAAATTGATTGACGAGATTTTTGGCGAAAAGTGCGAACATCATTACATCCAACCGACTTTCATTACAGATTATCCGGTGGAGATGTCGCCACTTTGCAAACGCCATCGAGAAAACCCCGAACTGACCGAGCGTTTCGAGCTTATGGTGAATGGTAAGGAACTGTGCAACGCCTATTCCGAGTTGAACGACCCCATCGACCAACGTGCCCGTTTCGAGGAACAAATGAAATTGTCGGAGAAAGGCGATGACGAGGCCATGTTTATTGATCAGGATTTTCTTCGTTCGCTGGAATACGGGATGCCCCCCACATCGGGGATGGGCATCGGGATCGACAGGCTAACGATGTTTCTCACCAACAACGAATCAATCCAGGAGGTAATTTTCTTCCCCCAAATGAAACCGGAAAAGGGGCAGAGCAAAGACAGGGTTGAAAAATACACCCAGCTTGGCATCCCGGAAGAATGGGTGGCCCTGATCCAAAAATCAGGTTTTCTTACCGTGGAAGAACTAAAAAAAGCCAATCCAAATAAATTGCACCAGGAGCTTTGCGGCCTCAATAAAAAGCATAAGTTGGGACTGCCCAACCCGACCAACGATGAAGTAAAGGCATGGGTTTCTTAGAAGTTAATAAGTTGAAGAGTTCTGAGTTGAAAAGTTGAAAAGCAAATGGTGGGTCTTGAATTTTAAATGTTGAATAATTTCAAAATCTGGCTTTAATCTCATTTTGAACAAACCCGAAACTCAAAACCCGAAACTCGAAAATCCATCCTACAATAAGGTTTTGTAGGTTAAAAGGTTGAGACAACACCACAATTCATTGTGGTGGTTTTCATAACACGAAACAAAATAGCAAATGGAAAAAGAACAGCGGATAGCGGTATTTGGTGGAGGTAGCTGGGCAACAGCCCTGGTAAAACTTCTCACCAATAATGTGAATGAGCTTAGCTGGTATATGCGGAATTATTCCGATATCGAATACATTCGCGAATATGGCCACAACCCGCGCTACTTGAGCGACGTTGAACTGGACACATCAAAAATCCACCTTTGTGATAATATCAATGAGGCTATTGAGAATGCCTCAATCCTGATCCTTGCTATTCCTTCGGCTTTTTTAAATTCAGCCTTGAGCAAGATCAAAACCGGGATAAGTGATAAAAAAATTATCTCTGCCATTAAAGGGATTGTGCCCGAACACGACCTGATTATTGGCGACTATCTAAACCAGGAGTATGCTGTCCCATTTACAAACATTGGGGTTGTTGCAGGGCCATGCCACTCGGAAGAAGTTGCTTTGGAACGCTTGTCCTATTTGACCATAGCTTCGCAGGACAATGAATTGGCCGACTTCGTTGCCGGAAAACTTCGTTGCCGCTACCTTCAAACTTTTACTTCGGATGATATTTTCGGTACTGAATATTCTGCGGTATTGAAAAACATCTATGCCCTCGCAGCCGGTATTTGCCACGGAATTGGCTACGGCGATAATTTCCAGGCCGTATTGATCTCGAATGCCATCCGCGAGATAAAACGCTTTGCGGACACTGTCCACCCCATTAGCCGCGACATCAAAGATTCGGCCTACCTCGGCGACCTATTGGTGACAGCCTATTCCAACTTTTCGCGCAATCGCCAATTTGGGGGGATGATAGGAAAAGGCCATTCGGTAAAAACCGTTCTGAATGAAATGAACATGGTAGCTGAGGGCTATTATGCCGCACTGAGCATCCACCGGATAAATACAAATTACAATGTGGATATGCCCATTGCAGAAGCAGTTTACAATATCCTATATGGAAAAATCCCTGCCCGCATCGAAATCAAAAGGTTGACAATGTTGTTGACCTAAACCTGATAGCGTACGGAGTATCCCGAAATGATCGGGACTGGCTCTGTCAGCGTTTCCTTGATTAACCGTTCTTCTTTAAGACTCTGTCATGGCCTGTCCCGCTAATTTCGGGATCCTGCGGACGATGACAGTTCTATGGACAATGACAGGTTTTCGGACGATGACAGGTCTGAGACAGGGAAATCAGCGATTTTCAGCGCAGACCCGCGTCTGACTTTTTTTTGGACACGGGCTTTCTTTTTTTTGACGCGGATCTTCGCGGAAAAGCGCGGAGGCTTTTTTTATCCGTCGCTATAACACCTGTGCAGGCGACCCAAGTCGGGGCGCGACTTTAAGTCGCACTCCAACTTGCGACTCCTCCGACAAACGTAGATTTCGCCCAAAGTGAAGGCGGCGTAGGGGCATAAACCGCAAGTATAAACACCTTACTTAGAATGATTATAAATGAGGGGGGTATTATTTTTTGTCAGAATAAATGTTATATTTTTGCTCTTATTGGGGGGATGCTTTAGAGCATCACCCGGAGCCATCCGGGAAAACATAACTTATTTAGTGCCGCAAAAATAAAGTTTTGCGGCCTGTTGGAAATGGAAAATGTTTTCGTGGGTTGCCCAAAAAGCAAAATCCAAACTAAAATCTTCCACTTCCGAAAGCAAGGACAACTTGCCTGTTATGTTTTAGATGTTCCCGGCATCCCCGGATGTTTAACTTTTTTAATTTGAAAAGGAGGCGATCTATGTAAAGCAGGAATTAGATACCCAGGAGCTGAGAATTGTAAAAGCCAGGAGCAGGCAGTCAAGTAAAACTTTGACGAGCAATTTACAACTGCCCGCCCCGGCCAGTTTAACAACCTTAATTTTATTAAAATGAAACACTTCGAGATTAATAAACCAATTATGTTAAACATTGTAAATTTAGTTATTATGAGAAACTTTGCAAAAATTAAAAAAGTGCTAATTATTGCTGTAAGTTTGCTAGTCTGCAATCTCTGTTTGATTAGCCAAGCAAGCTCACAAAATGTATTAATGCCAATACCCAGCGGACATGTAATGGATTTCACCGGTTGTGGCACAGGAGGAAATGCTTCGCTGCCAATAGGGTTTGATCCAACTCCCTGTAACCCAAAAGATGAAAGTAGCCTTTCTTCTTATTATTGGGGTTCAAATTATTATGAACTCCCATTTTTGGATGGATTTTATATTGGACAGTATCCAAAATTCTGTCAGCAAGTAGTCCATGATGACAGGGGAAATATTCTGTTTTTTATTGTAGATAATAATATATACAATAGAAATGGGGTAGGCTTTGAAAATCCAGATCCCATCTATGATTTTTGGTTCTTACATCCCTCGATTAACAGTTACCAAAGCAATGATATTCATCGTTTCCAATTGGACTTTATCCTAAGGCCCGAATTAAGCATTGTTCCTGTGCCTCAGTCCGATCCAAACGACTGTGACTTGAAATTTTATATTTTCTACGCCATTAGTGAATATACTGGTACTAAAGATGCACCATATATTACTACCCATTTTGTACGAATGCTTACATACACCGATGAGAATACCATTGATTTGACTACCCCGCAAATAATATTGGATGAAGCTGGTTTGGGTAGCCTCGCATCAACTGTTGGACCAGGAACTATTAGTTGCGGTATTACTGAATATAATGAAACTTATCATGAATATATGTATTTCATTCAGGGTGGGGGCTATTTTTTCATTTACCAGGTTACCAATATTATGGGAAATATTGTATTAGCCAATGCAAAAGTTTATTATGATAATACTTGCTTTAATGGGCCATACGACAATTTGCAAACTGAATTGGAAATTTGTAAACCACCAAACCAAAACTATTATTTGATTGCTTATCCTCTTTATTCAAAGCATTTTGCTACACTTAAAGTTGTCGATAATTTTTCTTCAATTACAGAAGCTAGTTTTGGTCCTTTTTATACTGCCAATATTCATTCTTTTGCGGCATCTAATCTCACTGGGATTATTGACTATAATCTGGTTGTTGAAGGAATTAATGATGTACCCGGTGGAGAATGGGATCACACTTTTGTAGGTATGGAATTTACAAGCAATGGAGATTTTTTGTATATGACACAAGATGGATTTACTGGCTTTAAGTGTTACGATTTGACTAATGATATATCATATCGCTATTCTACAGCTAGTTACGATTTTTCCCATTCGCATATCGAGTTGGGTAAAGACAATACAATGTATTTTGCAAATACGACCTATATCCCCCCTGTAGGCAACTATACTAACATTGTGGGAAATTTGGTAACACTTTCAAATCCAGAAACACCAGGGATTGTGCAAGGTAACCCAGTATTGTCAAATAATAATTTGGCATCCACATCAATTCCTCTCAGTGGCTCCATTTTAGATTTTGCAGGATCAATATTTTACCCCCATTTCGATTTTTCCGACCAGGTGGATGGCTTTGAGTTTTCGGAATATTATACATCTATTAATAAAGTTTTTATGCTCGATGCGTTTCCGCTAACCCTAAGCGCGAATGAGGTTTGGTCGCCTGGTTGTACCAATAATCCATTTCAAAGTATCGACGGGAATGTTTACTTAATTGATGATGTTACCATCCCCAAAGGAAAGAATATCGAAATCCAGAATATGACATTTCATTTCCCGGAAGGGACACACATGTATTTGGAGGCTGGAAACTCCAGTAATTTTGGAGCTTTCCTAAAACTTAACAATACCACCTTTACATCCTTGCATAGCTGTAGCGAAGTGGAAGATTTCTGGGGTGGACTTGTGCTATATGGAGACATTTCACAGCCACAGGGTTCATATAATTCCTCAAAACAACCTGTTGTTTACATGATCAACAATTCGAAAATTGAAAATGCAAAAACTGGTATTTATTCTAAGAATGGAGGGATTGTTGTTGCAAATACATGTTCTTTTGAAAACAATAAACGTGCAGTGAAATTCTATGATTTTCAAAACAAAACTTCAAATGGGTTGCACGACATGATCAATATGTCATCGTTTAGTAAATGTGATTTTACTGTTGATGACAATTTTCTTGGCATTGCCTTAAACCCACAGGTATATTTCCAGGAGCATGTAAATCTCGAGAAGGTTGATGGGATTAAGTTTATTGCCTGTGACTTCGACAACCAGCAAACCAGCGTAAATTATGATGTCGCCACAAATTATGGAATACATTCATCTGAGGCTGGTTTCTATGTTGATTGCTTCTGTGATATGAGCCCCCTTCAAAACGGACAGGAGTGCCCCGACCAGTACAAGACAAGTTCTGTTTTTACAAACTTGAATGTAGCAATTAATATAGAGGATGGAACAAAAGCAGTAAAGATTTCAGATTGCGAATTTGAAGATAATATTACGGGTATTGGTGTCACAGGGCTTGACTACCCGGTAATTACCAGAAACGATTTCACTATTGGCGAAACAGGTATATTAAATGTTCAAAACCCTAAACATATTGCCGCAATAAAAACAATTGGAAGTACAGGTTTCCAAATAGAGGAAAATAAAGTTTTCTTATCAACAAACCCAAATTCATCATTTTATACTTTCGGGATTATTACCCAAAATTCGGGATATGATAACAACGAAGTTTACCTTAATGATTTCCACAATATTGAAATCTGCCTAAACCCTCTGGATATAAACAGGCATCCAAACCTGGAAGCAAGTGGGTTACAATTGCTTTGCAACCATTTTAATGCAACTACTGAAAAGGATATTGCAGTTGATTTCACAACAATGCAAATAAATTCAGGTAGGGGAATTAGGTCATTTCAGGGCAACGGCTATAACAACACGGGTATTTCAGCAGGAAATGAGTTTACCATGAACATTGGAACGCAATATGGTAATTTGTATAATAATACTGAAAGAGTAATAAACTATTTCTGCCCATGTATTCAAAACTGCAGTGATGTTTATTTTCCGTATGAGGCAACACCCTATTACGTCAATCCAATTCAGTCTACGAGTACCAATACATGTCCATCTCATTTATCACAAGGTTATGTCACGGATATAGATCCAACTCTTGAAGCAGCTACCGAAAGCAACTACTACGCATCGAAAATGGCTTATTATAACCTGTTGTACAGTTTTTACCAGCAACTGGACGGGGGTAATACACCAGCCATTTTATTAGAGATACAAAACACATGGCCCCAGGAAGCCTGGGACTTACGCAACGATTTAATGGCCATGGCGCCTTTTGTATCAACACAGGCGTTGGAGGAAGCCGCCCAGGCGTGTGTTCTGCCCGATGCTATGTTACTTGAAATTTGTCTGGCCAACCCCGATGCTACACGAAGCCAGGAATTTTTAGATTTCTTAAGCGAAGGGATACCATGCCCTTTGCCGCAGTATATGGTAGATATGATACAAGACAACTGGGACGCTGAAACATCAAGGACTTTGCTTGAAAACGGGTTGGCAAAATATGGGGCCGAACGCGATTTTTATGCAAATGTATTGATCCGTGCTGCACTTTTTAAAGATGAATATGAATTATCGGATCTGACCGAATGGCATGAGGAGCGCGCAAATTTGAGCGATTACTATGCAAATGCCGATTTATATATTGATAATAATGATTTTGGCTCTGCCGAAACTGTTTTAGATGATGTTCTTACTGATTTTGACCTGGATGACCAGCAACTGGTTGGACATGAAAATTACGTTGATTATTTCGATTTTATGTTATCCTTATTCAATAATAATAAGACCATACACGATCTAAATAGTACCGAATTAAGTAATTTACAGGCTATTGCCGATGAGCCGCTTGGTTTTGCCAAAGCAAAAGCCAAAAGCATCTTATGTTTTGCATACAATATATGCGAACCCTATTATGGCTATGTATCCGATGCACAACCCAAATCTGTACGATCAAACTCGCAGGATCCCTATAAAATAATAAATGAAAGTTATAATAAACTAATCGTATCACCAAATCCTGCAAGTAATTTTACTAGTATTAGCTGGGAGGCACCTTTGTTGGAAGATGGGGCAATTATAAAGATTACCGACATTACAGGTAAAGTAATTGTAACTATTCCGGTTAACAAAAAAATGGACACCCATGTATGGGAAACCAATGATATTGAAGAAGGAGTATATTTAATTGAACTATGCCAAAATAGCAATCAATTAGCTCATTCGAAATTAGTTATTACTAAATAGACTTTGATATTTATGTGTTCCTTGCCAAAAAGAGCAAGGAACACATTCTTTTATTATTAAATGTAAAATAATGAAAAACAACTGTATTATGAATAAATTAATCAGATATTTACTTCAAGTTTTCTTTATTTTTTATTCAATTAGTGCCTACTCACAATCCTATTCTATTGATAATACATGGAATCCTGATAGCATTATGTTAAATCACCGTCAGTCTGAATTCCCGACGGCTTATAAAATATACGAGGATGAAAATGGAAGGGTTTTTATAAGTGGAACATTTAGACATGGTAATTATAGTGATATTAAACTACGAAGTTTTAACTGTTTTAATCAGGATGGTTCAATCTACCCTGATTTTGATTTGCCGTATGAAATTGATAAGGCAACCTTAATAAAGGTAGTCCATGATACTTTAATTATTGCACAGTGGCGCGGTATCCCATTTAAATGTGACATGTTTGGGAATTATTTACCCATTAATAATCAATATCATGATAATCTTGAGGAATCTATGTACCATCCAGGTATAACATATGGGGTAAAGTATCAACCGGATGGTTCTGTATTGGCTTATGGATACGGGTTTAAACTTATTGCCGCACCAACTGAATATGAACTGGTAAGATTTAAACCAGATGGCCATTTAGATTCGACGATATTGATAAATCCATGTGACGAACCAAACACAAATATTGGATTATTATTCAAATATGATGAGGAAAGATATTTTGCTGAAGGGATTTTTAATCACTGGTATGGTAAATATGTAAATTCCTTTTGCAGGTTTTATTTGGAAACAGGAGAACTGGATACTACTTTTCATAACATATTCGAATCACAAATGTTAATATCCGGGATTGTTACTGCTGACAACAAGATTGTTGTAACCGGTAGTTTTTATTTTCCTGGCGACAGCACGAAATACACTATAACCCGGCTAAATTCAGATGGAAGTCTTGATTCAACCTTCAATACATTTAATGCTGCAAAGCAAACAGGACTAGGTAGTTTTTTCATAAGCCCAATTTGCCCGCTTCCAGAAGGTGGATATCTTGTTGGTGGACAATTTAATAGATACCAGGGCTACGTACGAGGCAGTATTGCAAAAATTGATAAAAATGGATATTTGGATACCAGTGTATTTAATGGATCAGGCTTGGATTCTTGTTGGGAAAGTGCACAAGGGCATGGAGAAAAGGGGTTTGTTGTGGCAATAGAACCAACCAAAGATAATAAGTACTACATCGGAGGTCAGTTTAAATACTTCAATGGCCAAAGGGTTTCTCCGGTAATTAGGATAAACGGGAACGAAGAATTTTCGATAGAAGAACCCAAAGTTACTCGTTTACAACTTTGCCCCAACCCGGCAAAAGAGAAGCTGTCGATTAGTTCAGGTTCTATAATTGGAGAAGTAGAAATATACAACCAATCGGGCAGCTTGATCTATAAGGCCCACATCAACAGCAAACAAAAAAGCATCGACGTGTCGCACTTTACACCGGGCAACTATATCCTGCGGGCAATGGGTAAAGAGGAAGTATTTGTGGAGAAGTTTGTGGTGGTGAGGTAAACCTGACAGTGTCCGAGAAATCCTGAAATGACTGGGACAGGCTCTGACAGCGTTTACGGTCAGAGACGCTGTCATAGCCTGTCCCGCTAATTTCGGGATCCTTCGGACGATGACAGGTCTTCGGACGATGACAGGTCTTCGGACGAAGCCAGATCAAAATAAAACAGCCCTGTCTCTATGAAACAGGGCTGTTTTTATAAAGTAAAATTAGGTCATTTTCTAATGCGCTGAACCGTGTACCTTTAGCTTGTCACCGGTGTCTTTCACTATTTCCTTGTAAAATTCTTCGCTATAACCAGGCTGACTAACTTTAGCAGGCGTATAAAATTGTCCTTCGGGAACTTCCACCGGCTCTTTTATGTTCCCATCCATAAAGCGGGCAAACAAATAATGATAGAATTCTTTCCAATCCTGTACAAGTGCATCTCCTGTTTGGCACGAATAATCGGTAATGAATTCGATGGCCTTTGCCTTGTCCGTTTTATACAGGTCGGCTGCTACTTTATCGATACCGGATACCGATGAAATATATTTTTCTTCAAGTGCCTGTTGCTTTTCAGAAATCTCAGGGTGGATCACATTGAAGCGGGTATAGGCAAAATTTGACACCTGATTGAACACCCAGAAAGCTGCCTTGTTGGTGAATTCCATCATGCTGCCATTTCCTTCCTTAAATCCGAAGGGAACCTCTGTTGCTCCACAATACATGGGGAAATAAACAGTACTGGCCGCATCGTCCACGCTAAACCAATGGATGCCCCCAATTGGGTCGGGCAACCACGAACGCATCTGGCTTACAAAGGAGAAGCCGGTTTGCTGAGTAGCCGTGGCCCTTTCGTTGCAATAGGCTACTCCGTCCACTTCCCAGGTAAGGGGCCGCCAGCGGTAGGGGTTGCCATAAGGGCCGGCGCCAAAATCTTTGGTCATATCGTATTCGGTGCCTTCGAGGTGGTCGCGCATAAAGTTCATCATGTCATGGGCATCTATCTTTTTATCAGGTTTGATCCACAATGGCATCCTATTGTTGGCATACCCGTTTGCTCCATGCTGGATATCAACTCCGGCGGCATACGGCAGGTATTGATCCATCCCCGACTTGACCGACTTAAAGAACGACCATACCCTGATTTCGCAAAAGCGGGCACCGCCAAAACCAACCGGTGCATACGTATCGGAAAATGAAAAATCTTTGTCTTCGCCTTTGTACCAGCCACGTTCGCGGGCAAATGAAACCACATCGGGAGAATGGAAAGTAGTTTGGCTTTTGTTGAACCAGTCGTTTATATCACTTTGTGGAAAAGTGGTAATCCTCGCCTGGTTTGCATGGGCCGAAACATAGCCATCGGGGATCAAACGGGCTACCCAAACAGCTCCGTTTTCCCATTTTTTATCGGTGATCTCAGCAAGTTTCGCAGTATATATTTTTATATTTTCTTCAGATATATTTGGATCGGCCTTTTTGAAAGCTGCAACAGCAGCTTCGTTCAACAAACCCTGGCTGTAAAATCCTTTGTTAAGCACATCCTTAGCAAAAACTTTATAAAGGTTGGCCGGTAAAATCGCCTTAGCCTCTTTTGCTTTGGTGATCTTGAAAGTCCCGCCTTTGCCAATCATTTCCCATATCCACACTTCGTTGGGGTCGGCCACCGAGAAGGATTCGCCCGAACTGGCATAACCATATTCGGCCAGCAACTCGGCCATAATCTTGATAGCCTCGCGGGCAGTTTTTGCCCTCTGCAAAGTGATATACATAAGGCTGCCATAATCGACAATCTGACCAGGGCGGCCCATCGACAACTCATCGCGTCCACCATAAGTAGTTTCACCAATCGAAACCTGGTGTTCGTTCATGTTTCCAATTACCGAATAGGTATGGGCTACTTGTTTTATTTTTCCAAGAAAAGCCCCGGTGTCCCACTCGTAAATATCCATCATAGTTCCGGCGGGGTAATCTTTGGCAGGCCTGAAATATAACTCGCCGTACAACACGTGCGAGTCGGCGGCATACGAAATAAAGGTGGAGCCATCGGTCGATGCACCTTTGGTCACCAAAAAGTTTGTACAGGCAATCGACTGTATCCCTCCTAAAAGAAACAACCCGATCAATAACGAAAATGCTTTTGTATTCATAATATCTGATTTACTTATTTTTAAATGCGTAGCAAAAATAGAAAAACAATGGGAAGGGGGAAATGTTGGGGGAAGAATATTTTTGGTAGATGAAGAATGGGAGTCTTCCTTTTATAAAAGCCAGGAAATTTGAAATGTTAAAAAATTGATTTAAGATATAAGATTAACGATTTTTGATTAGCGATTTTGAGGCATGAAACACACTTCTAAAATCTAAAAACTTGTGCTGAACTTTTTGTCTATACCTTACCCCAAACACTTTTTTATTTAGTTCACGAATGCAGAAACTCCCCTCATTCTTAGTATAATTGAATAGCAATGGCAAATACTTTTCCAATATTACACTACTCCCTCTTATTACTTCTTCTCATAATGCCTGAACTCAGCCTGGTACTTCATCATTGTCCGGGCAAACTCTTCTTTGTTTTCTTCTTTCACAGGTTCAACCGGGGGCGATTCTATTTTTAGAGGATCGACCGGCGAACCGTTTTTATACACCCTGAAATCGAGGTGTGGGCCGGTGGCCAAACCGGAACTGCCTACATAGCCAATCGTTTGTCCTTGCTTGATAAACGATCCTGTGCCAATACCCTTTGCATATCCGTTCAGGTGCATATACACTGTGGTGTAGACCGAATTGTGCTTGATTTTCAGAAATCGGCCACCCCCCAATTTTTGATATCCTTTATCCACCACTTTCCCATCGCCGATAGATAGAACAGGTGTGCCTGTGGGGGCAGCATAATCGACTCCGTGGTGAGGCCGCCGGATTTTAAGTACGGGGTGCATCCGGCTATTTGAAAAACGGCTACTGATGCGCGAATATCTTAATGGGGCTTTCAGAAAAGCTTTTCTCAGGCTGTTCCCTTCCTCATCGAAGAAACTGCCGGTACTGTCCTGCGTAAATTCATACGCTTGGTAATCGTGCCCATTGTGGGTAAAAACCGCAGCAAATATCTGCGTAATGCCAATGGACTGGCTGTCGACATATTGTTCTTCGTAAATCACTTTAAATTGGTCGCCCTTCTGAATCCCGAAAAAGTCGATAGCCCAGGCATACACATCCGATAATTCTACTGCAAGAACCGGGTTTATGTCGGCTTCTTTCATGGCATTCCAAAGGGACGATTCAATACTTCCAGAGGCATATTTTCGTACGCTTATTTTTTCTTTTTGCCCTCTTTCAGCAATCACCGAATCATTGAAATGATAAACAATGTAGTCGATAGGTGAAATCTCATATACAAAATAGCATAGGCTATCTGTCTGGTACTTATCGAAGAAAAGTGAGTAATGGTTCCCGGCTTTCATTTTTCGCATATCGAAAAGGCCTGTTGAAGTCCTCACCAGTTCATCGATTTGCTGATAGGAGATATTTTGTTTTACCAGGATATCTGAGAGATTCTGGTTCCTTTTTACTTTTCCTTCCTGAACAAAAAAAGAATCGACTGGCAAGCCATATTGAATTTTACTTTCAACAATTGGTGTTGCCGATAGTTCCTCTTCCAGAATTTCTACTTGCTCGCTATAGGTTGGCCTATCGCGATCAATCACATATAGACTAATCAGCAATAATAATAAACCTGCAATAAGTATATAAATAAGATCTTTCTTCTGTTTTGAAATCATTTTACAAATGTTTATTGATGAATGTTTTTGATTGATTATTTATTATTAATGAATCAACCAAAAATTTACCCATTGTAATTGTCAACTTGTGTGGGGCATCTCTATTGCCTTATTAATCACTAATCACTAATCACTGATCACTGATCACTGATCATTAATCATTAATCATTAATCACTGATCATTATGTTTCACCACCACTTTCAGTTTCCATCGACCGGTAAAATAATAGATCAGCGATAAGCTCATACCGGCAAACCATCCTGCCGGGATTCCCCACCAAATTCCCACTTCACCATAAATTGTAGACAGCCACCACGACAAGGGAACCCTGATTATCCACAATGCAAACAAGGTGATAAACATGGGCATCAATGTATCTCCCGACCCCCTGAAAACAGCATTGATAACGAACATGGATGAGAAAATGATATAGAAACCACCTACTACTTGCAAATACGTTTCGCCTGAAGAAACCACCCCCGCGTCGGTGCTGAAAAAGGCCATCAGTTCATGCCCGAAAAAGATCACAAGAATAGAAATGGCAATCGAGATAACACCTGTCATCCGCAGGGTCGCGATCATCCCGGCCTTCACCCTTTCTTGTTTGTTGGCTCCCATGTTTTGGCCTACGAAAGCTCCCAGGGCGGCAGCGAAATTCATGGCTGGCATGGAGGCAAAGGAGTCGATCCGTGCAGCCACCGAATAGGCGGCAATGGTTTCGGTGCCAAAGTCGTTCACAATGCGGAACAAGGCCAACATGCCCAGAGCCACAAAGGTTTGCTGCAAACCCGAGGGAATGCCGATTTTCACACTTTTAATGAATATTTCTTTGTCGAACCTCAGCCTGAGAAAGGAAATCCTGATGAGCTTATGGGTTTTGTTCAGGTAGATAATGGCTGTCAACAATGCACCTGCCTGAGCAATGACGGAAGCATAAGCAACCCCTTCGATGCCCATCCCAAACTTAACAACAAACAAGAGGTCGAGAATAATATTTGCGATAGTGGAGATGATCATAAAATAGAGCGGGGTTTTCGAATCGCCCAGCCCGCGAAGGATAGCGCTAGTACCATGAAAGCCGAACATGAAAATGCTGCCCGACATAAAAATATTGAAATACAAAATAGCCTCCGGGATCACTTCTTCGGGAAGTTTGATCAATTCGAATATTTGGCGCGAAAAAATAAGTCCAATGGCAGTAACAAAGATCGACGCAAAAAACATAATAATGTATAGTGTGTCGATGCTTACTTTTACCTTGTCGTAATCTTTTGCCCCAAAATATTGGGAAATAATTATGGTAGAGCCCATCGCAATCCCGATTACCAACGAGATCAACAAAAAGATAAGAGGAAAGGAAGCGCCCACTGCGCTCAGTGCTTCTTTGCCAAGATAGTTTCCTACAACCCAGCTGTCGACCACATTATATAATTGTTGAAATACATTGCCTAATAACATGGGGATGGCGAATCGCCATATCAATTTTCCTTCTTTCCCTTCGGTTAAATCCTTCAATAAACTAGATGTTTTTTAATTTCCTAAGATTGTGTGTTTTACATTTCTTTAACAAGCCATTTTGATAATAATTGTTCAAAATTTTTGGCTGACAAATGTCAAACTTTTAATCCCAATAAACAAACAGGAAGTGCATAGGTTTTCGATAGTGCGATTTATTTCTAATTCCACTTCGATTTGGAATATTCCAAAAATATATGAGAGTAAAAAACAGGCTAAAAGAGATCTAAAAAATCAACCATCTCACTGTATCTTGCCAATTGCCAATTGCCGACTATTCTGGATTTTTCTCTATAGGGTTCTCAATAATTCCCCGGCAAAATCCTTTGTATTCCATCATATATCTAAAAAGAACGGAACGCTGATACTCGCTTAGATAATAGAATTCTTCGTATTCCACAAATTTGGCCGCCGAATCTATCATACAAGTGCAATATTCCTCGGCATTTGGAAAAACCTCATCCATTCGCATAAAGCAATCGACCCATGCTGTTTCGATTTGCGATCGCTCCCAGGCTTTTACCGAATCCTTTACCAGGTAACTGACATCCTCCTCAGCTTTGTCTTTTATTGTCCCATCGCGATTAAATAGTTGCACATCGACAAGTTGGCCTACTTGATACTGCCCCATTTGTTCTATATCGCCAGAAATATAGTAGCTCTTATATTCGCCCGAAAGATTGCCAAAGGCATATACAGCACTGCTTTTTAGTTTTCCATTCTGATAGTAGAACTTCCATTCGCCCGACACTTTTTCATTCACATAATTTCCCTCTTTGTAGACTTTGCCATTGGGATAGAACTTAAAATAATAATAGTCGATGGGTTTTTCATAGGTCCCCTTGGTAATATCAAAAACCACTTTTTCCTTTCCACTATCCCAGGTTTCAACAACAATTCGTTGCCCGAAGGTCGAATTTTGAACGATCAGAAAAAACAATATCGCTACATACCAGTATTTCATAAACTGAAATTTATTTGTCATCATTTATAATCTTTAAAATAGAACATTAAAAGAACTTTCAATTTTACAGAAAGTTTTGAGCATAGACGGATTTTTTTTAAAAAGGTTGATTGGGTGGGGAAGGTAATTGAGGAATTAAGTAATTATGGAATTGGGAAAATTAGTGAATTAAGGTATTAGGGTGAGTGCGTGAATAAGGTGAGTAAGTTAAGTAGGTAAGTAAGAGAGAAAGTTGGATCGGAATATGATGGCATGTATGTAGAGATGCAAGGTATGCTTCTCCATTTAATATAGAACCTTTCTAATGCAATTGACCCCTCACACCACATTAATTCACTACAAAGCCTCTTTCCTTCCCCTATCTTTTATCCACCATCGCGCCATATATACAAGACGTATTCTTTGCGTCTCTAAATGGTACAATACTACCACATTTGGCCAAACACATCTCATTTCACTACTTACGCGACTCTCCTCAATTTCCTTTTCCTGCCGAAAATTAGTATCCCGAATGATAAAACTCATACATCGAACTATGTGAATGTGTTACTTTCACCAGATTTTTTGAAACAAGCTTATGTACAAGATAACTGAACATCCGATACTCGATATTGAAGACAAAGAACAACTTTGCTTTACTTTTAATGGCAATGAAATCTGTGGCGAAAAAGGCCGCACCATTGCAGCAGCTTTACACCAGGCTGGCTTTCCGGTGCATAGTCACAGTTTGCGCAACCGCAACCGGAGCCTCGAATGTGGCATTGGAAAATGCGGTGCCTGCGAAATGTTGGTCGATGGACAAATAAAGCGCATCTGTATCACTAATTGCGATGATGTTAACGTGGTAAGCGAGATACCCAAAGACTATAACCCATCGGTTAGCCAATACGAGAGAAAGGATGGCATTAAAGCCTACAAGACTTCCGTAGTCATTATCGGTGCCGGGCCTGCAGGTTTGGCCTGTCGCGAGGAATTGAACAAACACAAGATCGAAAACATAGTTATCGACAACAACGCACAGATTGGCGGGCAATTCCTTATGCAGACCCATCAATTTTTCTTTTTTGAGAAAGAGAAAAAATTTGGCGGGATGCGTGGCTTCGACATCGCCAAAACCCTTGCCGGCGATTCGCACGATGGTATCTTCCTGAACTCGACTGTGTGGGACATCCTGGAAGGAAAACGCATTGCCGTGAAAAATATCAACACCGAAGAAGTTTATTATATCGATGCCGACAATCTGGTGATTGCAACCGGTGCCGTGCCTTTTATGCCCACTTTCGAGAACGATGATCTGCCCGGTGTTTTTACGGCTGCCGTAGTGCAAAAAATGATGAACCAGGAGTTTACATTGCTTGGTAAAAATGTGCTTACCGTTGGAGCCGGAAATATTGGTTATCTTACATCTTACCAGTTGATGCAGGCCGGGGCAAATGTAAAAGCCATCATCGAGGCCATGCCCAACGAAGGCGGTTTCCCGGTTCAGGCAAATCGGGTCCGCCGCTTAGGAATCCCTGTGATCCTTTCGCATATTTTGCTGAAAGCCCTTCCGAACGAAGACCATACTGGCATTGTGGGGGCTGTGGTAGCCAAATGTGAAAATTTCCAGGCTATCCCTGGCACCGAAAAAGTGATTGACGGGATCGATGCCATTAATATATGCACGGGACTGGTCCCCGACGATCAGCTATTGATAAAAGGAAAAGAAGTTTTTGGACGCAATGTGTTTGGTGCAGGCGATGCCATCCGAATAGGAGAGGGGACAAGTGCCGTGGTCCGTGGTAAACAAGTGGCTTTGGAGATTTTGGAAGAAATGGGCGAACGTTACAACTACGACGATTACCTGGCCACTTCGAAAGAATACATCGACTCGCAGCAACATCCCATTCGGGTTCAGGAAAAACCATTCCTTCCTTCCGAAGAACGAATGAATGCCAAGCCTTTCGTAATTATCGATTGCCTGTATGGCTTTGCTTGTAACCCTTGCGAATTTGCCTGCCCACATGGCGCAATCACCAAAACTTCGACCAGCACAATTCCTCAGCTCGACTTCGATAAATGTATCGGTTGCATGGACTGTGTGTACCAATGCCCCGGCCTGGCTATTTTTGGTTATAGCCTGAAAAAAGACTGGCTGTTCCTGCCCATTGAATACGAAGTGGAAAAGGACTCAGAAGTATTCCTCGTTGATAATAATGGGAAGAAACTTGGCGAAGGAGTGGTCGAAAAAATCCTTCGGAAGCCTAACAAAACAAATATTGCCCGTGTGAAATCGCTCGATGTGCATGGAAAAGACCTGATGGACATTCGTGGCTTTATTGTGAAAAATAATTACCCCGATGTCATTGAATTTAAACCAGCGCCTGAAATGGCCCCTGTTGCAAAATATGTGTGCCATTGCGATGATGTAACTTACGATGAAATCCTCGAAACTATTGGCGACCGTAAGTTTATCTCGGTAGATGAAGTAAAACATACTACCCGTCTTGGGATGGGTGCCTGTCGCGGAAAACGCTGCATTAAGCGACTCAAGCAAAGCATCAGCACAACGGGGATAGCTATAGTGGGCGATGCTACTCCACGCGGGCCTTTAAGTAACCAGCTTTCGATGGGCGAGCTTTATCCCCGGGAAGAAAAAGAAATCGTGATTGCCTGCAACCATAAAAAAAATCCAAAAGTTGTCCAGGTCGATTCTTTTGTTGCTGGCGGAGGGATAGGTGGTTCTGCCTTGTTCCGGTATTTAGCTGAAGAAAGGAGAAAACCACTTCTTATCAACTTTGGCCGGGGTGCCTCATGGCGGAACATTGCCGGTGGACGACCCAACTTTAGCTTACCTGAACTCTCTGAAATTGCTGAACAAAACCTGGCCATTTTCAAAGAGCTTCAACAGAAAAAAAACATCGACTTCCACCCCATCGACTATGTGACTTTTGCCCATGATGACAACATGTACAAAGCTTTGAAAGCATCCATGGCCTGGTCGGATGCGGAAATGATCGAACCAACTCATTTCAAAAAACACATTTCCCCCTTCATCAACCCCGAACTGGGCAAAAAATACAAGGCTGCTTTAATCACCCACAACTGCTGGCAAGCAACACCTGGTCGTGTGGTCGACCTGATTCGGCAAATCGGTATTGAAAATGGCGGGACTATTCTCGAAGATTGCAAGCTAATTGATGTGAGCAAGGAAGGTAATCTTTACAAAGTGTTGGTGCAGGATCACAACAGAGACTATGTGGAATACCACACCGAAGTTTTCATCAACGCACTGGGTCCGGAAGGAGATAAGTTTGCCCGTAAGCTGGGCATCCAAACAGGGATGTTTCCGGTGAAACACCAGGCATTTATTACCCGTCGATTGCCCAATCTTGGGGTAAATAATATCCCCTTGCCCATGCTCATCGACCGTCAAAACTACAAGGGATTCTCCGCTGTATATGGGCAGCAATTAGCCGAAACAGGCCAGATTATTGGCTGTGCTTCGCCAGCTATCGAACAAATGGAGACCGATAAAAACCTTAAAATAAATTCGAAGGAATTCCTCGAAATAGCCTCCGAAGTATTTGTAAACTGGCTGCCCGAACTCTCATCGGTTGGCTTGCAGGCCATCTGGTCGGGCTACTATATTGAGCCACGGATGATCCTCGATCCCGATGCTGGTCTGTTCATCGGCTTGCGCGGACAGGGTTTTATGCTCGGGCAGTACCTCGCTAAAATGTACGTGGATAATTTAGTGGGCAAACCGGTTCCGACTTACTTCGACAGGCTTACTTTGAAAGGGGATGGGTTGTTGGAGAAGGCGTTTAAATAATGCTTTAAATGAACATCTTTATTTCAATAATTGAGGATTAACTATGTTGAATTGATCTTATAATATCTTTCGACCAGATAGTATTTTCTTTATATGACTTAACGATATTGCCATTAGCTATTCGTATTAAGAGTATTGGGTCCGTGTCGTCTTTCGTATTGTCATACAAATAAACGCGATTCACAAACTTCACAGCTTCCATACAATTTATAATCGAACGATAATAGCGACTTATAATTTTGGGGATTGGAACATCATGCCCACTTTCCATGACTCGTAAAGCAACTCTTTGTACATTAATAGATGGATCATCAGTACAAACGAAAAACAAACGGACAAAAAAACCTTTAGCTATTGCTCTTTGGGCAAAATCCAACTTTTCCTGGGTTTAGAATACTGTTTCGAAAGCCATACTTGTCAATTTATCAAGACAAGTTTCACGCATTTCTTTAGCTTTATTAGCCGCTTTTATTACAGCTTCCGAAGAATTCCAGTCACCAAACTCTTGCTGTGCTATAACATCTGGGTTAATATAAACGCAACCATCCATCCATTCGTGTCGCAATAGTTTTTCTGTGATGGTAGTTTTCCCAGCACCATTTGGACCTGCCACAATAATCAGCCTGGGCTTTTTTGTATCTTTCATGCTGGTAAAGAACTTCTATTTCGAGATATAGCTTCTTCTGCAGCATCCCTAAGCTTTTCTATGTGACGAGTCATTGCAATATGCTTTTTCCTGCGAGCGTCCATCCCAGCTTCCTTTATCAAAACAGCAAGTTGCTCTTCACCTTCTTCATCGAATTCATCGTACTGTACATTTTCTTTTTTCATATTTCAAGAACTCCATTTTTCGATTGACAACCAAAGATATTAATTTTGGTGAACAATCAGACTTCATAAATTATGTTTCCCGATAAGATGGTTAATATCCATTTCTGAAAGTGGCAAATCGCCATTGGCTCCGTTGAGGATATGTTGCAGGTCGTTGTCATTTACTAATTCCTGAATTTCTTTGTCCTCAGAAAGAATCAGACTATTAATCAGGCCGGGAGATTTTTCCAGGGCTTCGGCAAGAATGGGCCAGCGCTGGCTCAGCACCAACCAGCGCACAATAACCGATTCGTCGATGTAGCGGCCTTCCAAAATCATGGTATAGCTGAATATGTTGTAAAAGTTGGCCAGGCGTTTAATGGCCCGTGGATTGGGTTCGAGATATACGGCATGTTTGTGAAGGATATGCTCGGTTTGTCCAGCTATATTTTGTTCCGATAATTTTCCAATTGCCGCCTCCCGGATTAGTTCTTCGGGAACAATTTTTTGGTTTTCCAAATCCTGCGCTTTTTGTTCCACATCCATGCGGCTTGTCAAACCCTCGAATTCTTTGGCCATTTCTGCTTTTTTATCATCAAGCGATTTATCTTCTTTTTTTAGGTGAAGGATGAATTCCCAGTATTTTTCTTTCTGGTCGGCACTCAGCATGGGCATCCGAAGCGACAATTGAAAAGCCTTATGAATGAACAAATAGCCTAAACGACTGCCCCTTTTATCAAAGTCATCGGTGAAGTCTTTATAGTGAATCTCGAAGCATTTGGCTAGCCATTTCCGGTCGGCAGCCACAAGGTAAAGCACCTTAGTCTCACGGAAAAGGGTCTGGATCCCTTCGAGGAACTCCACCGTAAATTTAGGGTTGCACCGGTCAAGATCGTCGATAAAAATTGCTACGGGTTGGTCAATTGAACCAATCAGTTTGCTGAAATGCTTTTTCACTTTCAGCATGGGGTCTTTCGACAGGGCGATAAAAGACAGGGCAGTTTTTACAGAACCCGGCAAAAGCGAACTGCTCAGGGTTTTTGAAAAGGAAATGAGGGTCAGTACAACTCCCGTTAGGGTCGTCAGGGTAATCAGGTATTTCTCAGGATCCGATTTAATGGGATCGGAGGTTTCAGGGAAAATGATTGGTAAAAACTTATACACCATGACCAAGGTAAAGGCAAGTATAATAATTGAAGTAACCTGTGATACCGTGTTCCCGATCCAAAACCTGCGCCAGTTTTCGGATAGCCATAATTTAAACTTGCCTCCGATTCCAAGTTGTTTTCGAGCTTGCTTGTACACACTCGATAAGAATGTCCACCAGGGAGGGCTGATGTGTTGGTTTTGCCATGCATTATAGTCAATGATGATCCACTTTTGAGTGCTATTCAATTCATCCCTGAAAAGATTAAGAAATGTCGATTTCCCCGAACCCCACTGGCCTTGCACATGCACCATAAATGATTCACCATATTCTTTCGATTTCTTCCCTTCGTCCCAAATCCTTTTTATCAATGTAGCGAGAGAGCGGGCCAAAGGTTTCCGGTTGAGTCGGTCTTGTTTTTCTGCTTTGTCGTAGTGGGTGGGGACTTGGTCGGCGGGGGGCGGCGTGCTTGCTATTTTTGGCCCTGTTTTTTTGGTTTGGGAGAATTCTTCCTGATTCACTGTTTCTTCGAGTGGTTTTGCGAATTCTGCTTCAAAGGTGTTGATGATTTCTTTGGTTTTTATATTTGAAATACTTTTGGGAATTACTAATGAAAAAGTTGATTCGCCGTATTTCACATAACTTTGTTGAACTGATGACTTTATCACTTCAATCAAACCGGATAGCGTTTTATGTAGCATATCTTCATGTAAACTAAAGCCAAACACTGGAATCCAGAATTCCAAAGGCGATTTGGAATAATCTTGATTCAGAAGTGCAACTCTAAGATTTTCAATCTTTCTGTCATTTTTTTCATAAGTTTGAATAAAACAAAGATTGAGAAAACCAGTCGGAGTATCACTAAATGTCCCGACAGTATTCCACCGAAATCCTTGTTTATTCAGATCAGCATAGCTATTCTTTAAAGCTTTAAATAATTGACTATCTTCAATAAAATTGGTTAAAAGATTTTGATAGAGAATTATACCTCCGTCTTCACCAATTGGTAGAATAAGATTAAAATAATCCTCCGGGTTATCATCAAAATCGAGATTGATGATTACATCCTGAAACCTAACCTGAGCCAGAGGTGTCCTTTCTTCAGGCCTTTCAGAAATTTCGCCTTCGTAATTTTGCTCCATAATCAAAAATAATTGTTTTGTGGAAATTCAAAATTAAATAAAATAGTTACATAGAATCATAAGAAAACATGTTGCCTGAAATGAACTGACATCTAACTACAAATACTTGGTATTAAAAATCATGTGCCTTCTACTCCCAACTTAACTCAACCAAATACCCCCCATGTTTTCTAATATTAATTACATAGCCTCCCTCGAAAAGAAGGTACTGACCTTTAATACCTGTAAGTACACCTTCAAAATCCGCTTGCTTGTCGAAGCCAAAACTTTTCACTTTTTGGGGATACTCATTTACGGGGTAAACCAATTCCGTAATTTCATCATCTTCTTCGTAGTAATCCTGAAACACATCAGGCAATAGCGATCCTATTCTTTCCTTTTCAGAAACAAGACTCACATCTTCGGCTAGAGTGTTCATGAGCATGTGCCGCCAGTTGGTTTTGTCGGTGAGGTGGTCTTTTAGGAACACTTCAATTTGACCGGCAAGGTTGCGGTTGGGAGTCCTTGCCAACTTTATTGCTTTCCATGCCCCCTGGTCGATCCAGCGGGTTGGAACTTGGGTATGCCGGGTAACGCCAACTTTCAGGGCACTTGACAGGGCGAGGTAAACATAATGGTCTTGGAGGCAATGCTCCTCTGCCCAAGCCTGGTTGCGGGAAATCCCGAGGTGGGCTTCACACATTTCCGGCCTTAAAACACATGCATCGGTTTCTGGCAATGTTTGGAAACAAGGGTAGCAATAGCCCTGCGCAAAGGAAGTTTTGGTTTTTCTTCCGCAGTGGATACAATTGATCTGATGCCGGTACGACAAATTGATGGTCTTTCCCAAAAGTTCATTCAGATAGATTTCATCGGCTCCAAGGGATAAGAAATAGTTTATGGGCGTATTAAATTCCGTACGCATTTTCAGGATGTTGCCTTCCAATTTTGTCATGATATTGTTATTGATGAATGATTCGTTTTTGCTGTTGATCAATGAGGCAGAGGTCGGCAAGGGCGATGGCAGTGGCTGCCTCAATCACCACAGGCACACGAAGGGCAATACAGGCATCGTGGCGGCCTTCGATTTTCAGTTCCCCGACCTGTTCATTTTTTAGGTTGATGGTTTGCTGCGTTTTGCCGATGCTGCTGGTGGGTTTCACAGCCACCCTAAAAACCAGGGGGTTTCCATTGCTGATGCCGCCGTTGATACCGCCTGCATGGTTCGAAGCGGTTTTTCCTGAAACATCGACAATTGCATCGTTATGTTGCGAGCCAACCATTACGGCAGCCTTGAAACCTGAGCCAAACTCGATCCCTTTTATGGCAGGAATGGCAAACACAATGTGACTAATTATTGATTCCACCGAATCGAAAAAAGGTTCGCCCAGCCCTAGAGGCATATTTGTGGCCTGACATTCCACAATCCCGCCAATTGAATCCTGGTTTTCGACAGCTTGTGCAACTGCTTCTTCAATGTCCTTGCTTCCTCCGGCTTCAACAATTTCTGCTGAAATTTGGATGGGGTCGATCATCTTTTTTGCAATCACCCCAGCGGCCACTAAAGCCAATGTAAGCCTACCCGAGAAATGGCCACCTCCAGTAAGATCTGCATAGCCCCCAAACTTTTTCATGGCCACAAAATCGGCATGTCCCGGACGGGGAGTCGCTGTCAACTTTTCATAATCTTTGGAAATCACATCCTTATTGCTGAATTGAATAACGATGGGCGCACCGCTTGTTTTACCTTTGAAAATTCCTGAATTGATCTCAGGCATATCCGCCTCGTGCCGGGCGGTAGTACCTTTTGCCCCTGGCTTGCGACGCGACAAGTCTGCTGAAAAATCATCCACCGAAAGTGGAATGCCTGCCGGGCAACCATCCATCACCACACCGATTGTTTTTCCATGCGATTCGCCAAAAATACTTACCCGGAATAATCTGCCAAAACTGTTCATCTCACATGTGTTTTATTCAATAGAAATAAATACTAGCTGAAAAAGTTCTGCTAAACTAAGAAAAAAGGGCTAAATCTGATTTTGAGGATGTGGAAAAGATTCTACCCCTTTCTGTCCGTTTTCAAATCTGTTTCAAAACAGTCACATACCTCTTCCTAACTCCTCAATGGCAATGAAATGCTGATTTTTGTACCCCTATTCACTTTTGAATCAATCGTAATCTTGCCATGATGAAGTTGGATTATTTTCTGTACAATGGATAATCCAATACCATGTCCGGAATATTCTTTTGCATTGCCAGCACGGAAAAAAGGTTCGAAAATCTTATCCTTATCCACATCCGGTATGCCAATTCCTTGATCGATAAAGTCAAGTACAATGTTCTTTTCGATAGCTGAAAACTGAATTACAACTTCTTTGTTATCTGAATATTTGCAGCCATTTTCAATTAGGTTGCTAATTGAAGAAATAAGTAAAAATTCATTTCCTTTTATTATGAATTGGGTGTCGTCTTTAAAATCGTTTCCAAATTCAACCTTGATTACATATTCAGGTTTTTGTTTTTCGAATACCGATACAGATTTCCACACCAAATCATCAATCCTGAGATCTAAAAAAACATATTCGGTTAGTTTGCTGCTTGTACGCGCCAACATCAATAGTTTATCCGAAATCTGGTTGACATTGCGGATATCTTCGAGGATCGATTCGATCGATTTTTTGTAGGCATCAACGCTTCTGTCCTTTATTAATAAAACTTCGAGTTGACCAGTAATTGAAGTAAGCGGGTTGCGAAGCTCATGGGACGCATTTGAGATAAAGCTTTTTTGCGTAACAAAAGCCGCTTCGATCCGGCTCAACATTTCGTTGAAAGTAATGGCAAGTTTGGCTATTTCATCTTTCTTGTTCCCTTCGTCCAAACGGCTGCTTAGGTTGCTTCCGCTAATTCTACTGGCCTGTTTAATAACCCTTGAAATGGGTGCTAATGCTTTACTGGCAAACCATTTTCCTGAAAAATACACCAAAACAAGCCCAAAAGAAAAAACGATAAGCAAAATAATGCGAAGTGTTTTCAACTTCCTATAACCAAAAATATCGTGGGCTGCTACAAAAATGACCACACTGTCATCGGCCATTTCATAATAGTACCCATATACTTCGTAAGGCTCCTGCTCAAATCGAAGTTCTTTCGATTCCTTAAGGCTTGCTATATGCTGAGGATCAATTGTTATGGAGTTGTCCTCATCGTTATCAAAAATCCGGTTGTTGGCCAAATCATAAATTGTCAACTTTTCGTCGGGCAGGCTCGATGGGCTGTTTAACTCGATCTTTCCAATTAGGTCAGCATCTATTTCTTCAATTTCAACCAAGAGATGGATAATATACCTGGCTTTTTCCGAAAGTCTTGAGTTAAAATCGTCGGAGCGGAATTTAGCAAATGAAAAGTAAATTGCGAGCAATGAAACAACCAGGATGATAGCAACGATCCCTGTAAACTGATAGGAGAGCCTTTGTTTTATTTCCATAGTTAGGTGTCTGATATCACATAGCCCATACCGATCCGTGTTTTGATAAGCTTTGGATCGAAGTCTTTGTCTATTTTTTTTCGGAGGATGTTTATATAAACGTCAACCACATTTGTGCCTGTGTCAAATTTTATGTCCCACACATTCTCTGCAATCTCCATCCTTGTTAATACTTTTCCTTGATTACGCATGAGGTATTCAAGCAAACTAAATTCCTTCGCCGTCAAATCGATTTTCTTGTTGTCCCTAATTGCTTCTTTATTCTCGATGCTTAATTGAAGATTGGCAACCTGAAGCGTGTTTGCTTTTTGAGAAATCCCCCGCCCCCTTTTTGTAAGTGCCTTGATACGTGCCAATAACTCAGAAAAATTGAAAGGCTTCACCAAATAGTCATCAACCCCTACATCGAATCCAATGAGTTTATCATCAGTGGTGCCCAAGGCCGATAACATTAAAATAGGCACTTCGTTATCTTCCGCCCTAATTTTTTTGCAAAGTTCAATCCCATTCTGATACGGAATAATTACATCCAGTAAAATAATGTTGTAGTTCCCTTTTAAAGCCATGCGCTCCCCAATTGAGCCATCATAAGCAATGTCTACTTCATAACCATGTTCTTCCAACCCTTGTTTGATAAATGCCGAAACTTTGGGTTCATCTTCTACCACTAATACTTTCATCGAAAGAGATTGTGTTCATAATACTTCTGTCCAAATTTACTGATTTTGGAGATGCAAAAGCATATCCTTTGAAAGATGTTAATCTGAGCCTATTCGAAACAGTCGGTTTTAGCTACAAATGCATAAAGTTTTGAAGAAAATATATTGATTAAATCATAGATATTAAGTCCTTTATAAATTGCAATGCCGTTTTGTTTTTTGTGGCAGTTATTCTTGCGGGCCGTTTTGAAGTGGTCTCAAATTTTAATCTCTTTTTAATCTCTTTTTAATTTTTGACTTTTAAAAGATATCCAATTTTACATCAAATATTGAAACTAAAAAGAGCTATGGGAAAAATTCTACTACAGATTATTATTGTTCTTTTGGGATGCGTGTCGTTGAATGCACAAAGTACGTGCTATTCGGTTAACTCAAACGATTCTTTGTTCCTATGTAATGAAGGCACGGTAAGCATTTCGGCTGACAAACAGTTTAGTTTCATCTCTCCTTCACTAGAAAATTTAGACTCGTCGCTATGTTCGGATGATCATACTGCCGCCGGGATCATGGTAACTCTTCAGAATGGGGATATTGTTCATATTTTCAGGCTCGATCCCGGACTGGAAGGGCACCATGTTGGCAATAATTCATTCCTTGCCAAAAGAATAAGCACCGACAATGGTCAAACCTGGTCGGCTCCTGTACTGGTTTATAACGACCCACTTTATGACGACAGGAATGTTGCCGGCGGATTGATCGGTGTTGACTCTATAGTGGTGTTTTTTAGAAAATACAATGCCGACTTTAGTATTACAGTTAGTTTGAACTATATAGTCAGTATAGATGGTGGCAATACATGGTCGCCTGTTTACTATTTCAATGCCTCTCCTGGTGCGTGTTTTAGTCCTCACAAAATTGTTCCTGTACCCACCCGTGGATTTATGGCTGTTGTATATAGTCTTTCTTTTGTCGAAGTTAGATTTTCGACCAATGGGATCGATTGGCCTCAAAATGGATACAGGTGGGATTATTTATATAGTAGCTATGCAATAAACGAAAGCTATTTTGAATATCTCGGCAATGGAAGGTTGATAGGCCTTATGCGCGATGGTGCTCCTGGAATGGACGCAACCCTTTATCTCGTAACTTCCGAAGACTATGGGCTTACCTGGACACAACCTGTGCATACTAATATAGCCGCCCCTTTCTTTTGTGCAGCACCTATGCTATTTTATGATGAAGAACACGAAGATTTATGGGTAGTTGCCACCGACAGAAGAAATTATCTTGGCGATCCATATTATGCCTTTCAGTCGTCGGCATGGATTTACAAAAATAAAGTTGAAGATGTTTTTTACAATCCCAGCGGTTTTCAACTGTTTTATTCATTCGAAAGGCCTTTCCCAAATTATCACATGTTTTATGGTTATCCTATTGTAACCAAGAAAGCAGATAATAATTATTTGATTGTATTTATCGAATCGTATCATAAGCCAGGAGGGCTCGAACAGGCCGATTTCTATCAATTTGAGATCAATTACCACGAGGTATTGGTCGATGCCACCCAATTTGTGTGGAATACGGCAAGTTCCGATAAGATTGTTGAGGTGGAATCAACTGGCATGTATTATGTCGATCAATACGATACCATAGGCAACTGGAGCCGCGATAGTCTATTTGTTTCCTTTATCGACTATGAAATCCCTACTTATTATTTTACAGCTGATCCAGGTCAAAGCATTCAGCTTGAGGTTGATTTATTAAATAACACACAGAACCTCGAAGTGCTCTGGTCGAATGGCGAAACAAACAACCCAATGACCTATACTGCTTCTCAATCGGAGTATATATATGCCTTTATTTCAAATGGCTATCATTCTTGTGCCGATACTTTTCAGATTGAAATTACGAGTATTGTGTTATTTGACGATGAAGCACCCAAACTTGAAAATGAGAACCAGGATGGTTTAACTATATTTCCAAATCCTGTGCACGAAAGCACAAAGCTATCCATCCCCAATAGGAGCAATGAACCATTGTACTTACAAGTATTTGATGAATATGGAAAACAGCTAAGGGAGGAGTATCCATTCTATAATAATTCAACATTTAATGCAGATGGGCTGAAACCTGGTATTTATATGATAAAGCTTTATAACCAATCACAAACGTATTCGGCTAAAATGGTGGTAAATTAGTAATGTGGGGGCAATACCAGAGACAAATTGTGTTTCCGGTATTCTCATTTTTTATCATTTTAATTTTCGAGGTGCCTTCCTGGGTTGAATAATTCACAAATTTTTGTTTTCAGCTTCTGTAGGAATAAGCATGGATATAAGGCTAAATCTCTATTTGAGGTGCTGGAAATAATATTCTTAAAATCGTGTATTTTTTATTTGAATTATGCACTGATAAATATTACGAATCCATGTTTCATAATTACCTAATACAAGCCCCGACGTGGGCGAAATCACTAGTCCAGGGTGAACGCATCAACAAAGGCGATTGTAGCCCTGGGTATATGATTGCATAAAATGATCTTAGCCCCAATAATAAAGTAATCTTATGAATATCAAATGAGGAGTATCCATTTTGTATATTGATTACGCACCATTGGTGCTATGGGGCCTTATCTATAAATAAACGGAGAGCTATTAACATTGATTGCCAATCTTGTTTTTTTACGTTTCCTATGTTTTTTTTCCACAGAAACCTGAGGCCAAATTATGCTATTCGTTTTACCAAAATCAATGTTTTTATAGTACTGCAAAAAGGGCGACAGTAAACTATTATGCACATTTTCCGTATATAATTGCCGAATTGCGAAACAATGAAAAAAGGTGAAAAATAATGAAGAAATTTAATCCAACATTAGCTCTTAAAACATTAGTTGTAAGTGGGTTCAGTGTTCAGGATGAAAATTTCGATTCGAAAAGAAAATAAGACTGGAAATGATAACAAATAGAACATCGGACATTAAAAAGCAGTGGAAAAAGGCCATTTCAAGCTCCTTTGCAGCAATAATGACAAATCGTTGTTTTTTCTTGACCAACAAATTCTTTTATAGTGTTAATGACACTTTTTCTGAGACAAAAGGAAATTTTCCAGCTTCGACCACAATAATAATTGGATGAGAGTTACGATACAATAAAAAGACGGTAATGGATAAGTTTTTGGTGAATATAAATATTAGATCGACGAAATATGATAAAGCTACTTAAATATATTGTCCTTTTGGGTGTTTTCTGTTTTGTAGGATACCAGGCAATCAAAATCTACGAACAGGAAGTAGTGAAACCCAGAACAATGGTTAAAGCCAATTCTGAGGCAGGCATGAATTCTTTATTCACGAACGCAGCCACGCCCCGCGAAAATAATTCACTGGGCAACAATACCCAACTTGAAACAGGGGATCCAAATAGCAAGCAATACAGGCAAGCAAAGTCCTTAAATATATTTGGTGGAATTGGCATCATGGTACTATTGGTGACTGTTTTGTGGCTAGTAAAAAACAATAAGAAGAGAAAGGAAGAAAATAAAAGGATAAGTGATGAGTTGGCCGATTCGCAAGAAAAATTGAGATACTCGTACCACGAACTTAAGCTTGAGAGAAACTATCGAAAACAATCTCAAGAGTCGCTTAAAAATGCCTTGGAAACGTTGAAAGATGCCAATTCGTTGAAGGATGCGTTCCTATCGAATATCAGTCATGAAGTGAGAACTCCCTTGAACGGAATTATAGGTTTTACTACCCTGACAGGAGAAGAGGCAAGGAAACTTGGGAATTCGAAAATCGAAAATTTTAGCCGCATTGTATTATCAAGCAGCGACAGGCTTTTGAACTTCTTAAACAATGTAATCGACCTAAGCCGTATCGAGGCCAGGGAGCTGAACATTAAAACTGAACATTGCGACCTTGTGGAAATAACTAAACATACCATCGCATCCCTTGGTTTTGTAGCCAACGAAAAAGCCCTGAATGTGATCGTCGAATTAGACGGTTTTGTGCCAGTGCTGGCCAACTACAAGTACCTTTCACAGGTTATCCGCAACATTCTCGATAATGCCATAAAGTACACCGAAGAAGGTTTTGTGCGAGTTAGTCTGTCGAATCCGGTGGGTAACAACGATGTCACGCTATGTGTCGAAGACTCCGGCATTGGGATTAAACCAGGGTTTATTGACCGCATTTTCGAAGCCTTCAACCAAGAAAGCACAGGTATGACACGCTCCTTCGAGGGAGGTGGCCTGGCATTGCCATTGTCGAAAAAGTTGATCGAGATGATGGGGGGACAAATTGAAATACAATCTGAAAAAGGAAAAGGGACAATGGTAAAGATCCATCTGAATAAACCTGCGACAAGCTATAATGACGAAACTATCCGTTTGCTAAGTGAAAAGAGAATGTCGTTGTCGTCGGGCCAATCGGGCCAATCAAAAACAATCTTCCTGATAGAAGATGATAGTATAAATGGCGAACTGATCGAAGCCTATCTTCTTGGATTTGCCCATGTTATAGTAACAAAAAGCGGCAACGAAGCGTTGTTGAAATTGGAAAAGTTAAACTCGGAAAACAAATCGGTTGATCTATTCCTCATGGATATTAATCTGCCTCAAGACTGGGATGGGACCACACTAATGAACGAAATAAAAAATCGGTGGCAGTTGTATTCCGAAACTCCTTTTATTGCCCAAACAGCTTATGCCATGAAAGGTGACCGAGAGAAATTGCTCAATGAAGGCTTCAACGATTATATTTCGAAACCAATTAAAAAGACGGACTTAATAAAGTGTATCAACAATCAATTAGTAAATCAACTTATGTTACATAAGATCACTGCTTAAATATGTTTGAAATGAACAATGTACATATCGAAAACAAGGCGACGGCTCAATCTGATGGAATACTCGAAAGTGTAGAAAAACAGTTTGGTTCGCTTGTTAGGGAAATTGAGATATTAAAGAAAACAAATCAATTTAAGAATGAATTTCTTTCAAACATCAGCCACGAACTGCGCACCCCGTTGAATGGGATCATTGGGTTTTCCGAATTGTTGGAATACGACCTCTCAACAAAAGGCGATAAAAAAAGTTATGAGTACGCTTCCAATATCAATGTAAGCGCGAAAAGGTTGCTCCACCTGCTCAACAACATTATCGATTACAACCGGCTCGACACTGAGGAGTCGAATCTATCGATCGAGGTTTGCCCAATAAACGAGGCGGTACACCAGAGCATAAAAGACTTGGGCCATAAAGCTGTGCTAAAAGAGCTTGAAGTAAAACTATTGTTAGAAAACAATGTATTTGTTTCGGCTGATAGCAAAAGCATTTCGCGTATTGTTTACGATCTTGTTGAGAATGCTATAAAGTACACCCCGGCGGGAAGAATCACCATTAGGACAGCATTCGATCAAAGCCGCGATATGGTTATGCTGGAAGTAACCGACACTGGGATAGGAATAGATAAGAAATACCTGCCTTATATTTTTACTCCCTATAGCCAGGAAAGTACAGGGACAACACGATCCTTTCAGGGTGCAGGCTTAAGCCTGCCTTTGGCAAGGCGTATCATTAAATCGATGGGTGGAAGTATCGAGGTTGAATCGGAAAAAGACAAAGGTACGGTGGTGAGGGTATTTCTCGAAGCAGCAGGTCAAAAGCCAAAGGGCAACAATGCAAGTCCTACGGTTACGAAAATAAATATAACCGGGATGAAAAAAATCCTGATTGTAGAGGACGACCAGGTGAACCAACAGCTCTTGTTCGAGTTTTTAAAATCGAAGGCTATACTTGTCATGGCGAGCGACAGCGAAGAATGTCTTCAAATTACAAAAAAAAGCAGGGAGAAAGAAGAATATTTCGACCTGTTCTTGTTCGATATTAATATTCCCGGTCCATTCAATGGGATACAGCTCATGCATGAAATCAAGAAACAATATCCCGAATACTCAGAAACGCCTTTCATCGCACAAACGGCTTATGCCCTAAACGAAGACGAATCGCGGATAAGGGCTGCCGGTTTCGACGAATACATATCGAAACCCATCAATAAAAATAAATTGAAGGACACTATATCAAAACATTTGCAACCCGACCAGCTGGCGGCGGTTAGTTGATAGTTCACGGTAGGCAGTTCTCAGTAGGCAGCTGGCAGTAGGACAAACATAAATGAAATTATACTGAAAACGGGATAAATTTCTGCAATAGGACAAAATTCAATCGGTTGATAAAAAGGTGGTAATAATCAAAAACATCTGAAAGTTTTAGGTGCATGAAAATTCTTGCTACTTTTCTACCATACTGTCGCCTCTCCGAGGCTATGTGG
>JAIOYV010000144.1 GCA_021740905.1 Bacteroidales bacterium | reverse complement strand
CTGAATATCAGACACTTACAAGATGCTGTAAAGTACTGATAATCTGACTGTTAATAGTCTGCATGAAATTTATACCCGTTCTAAATAAGATCTCGGCCTAGCCACCGGAATCGGTCACTTGCATTTTGATACAGCCCCTTAAACTAACCTATTATTTCGACACGGTGAAATCCTTAGTTTTATACTTTATTCGACTGTTGATTTTTTAGAAGAATTCCAGGGTTTATTCTCCAAATTTAGGCACTCCATCAATCTTTTTTACTTCAGATAAATCACTCTGATCAATTTCCTTTTTGTATTTTTCCAGAATTTCGGGAGCCTCCCATTTAGCAGCAACCCATAGGTAATAGAACGATTTTTCAGGTTTGAGTGCTTTATACCTTAGATAAGTTTGAATAAATGCATCTGTTATCAATTGCTTGTCTCTTGCGCTAAAACTGCCCGGTTTCCCATCCATTGCAGGGAGTACTAATTCCATGTTTGGTATTAGCTTATCAGGGTCTTTTATTTTTTCTTTATTGGCATTGAAAATGACAGGCCATATTGTTTGCTCCGAATAATACTTCCCGGCAATAACCCTTAACCGTTCACCTTCCTGAACATTATGAACCCCACCGGCAAAACCAGAAGAAGCATTCTTTTTGGTGCTCTCAGTAGTTTCTTTTTTTAACGGGGCTTCCTTTGGCTCAGTTCTTTTCTCCTCAATTGCATTTTCTTCTGTTGCTTCCAATTTTTCTTCCATCACGTCTGGATTTTCTTCTATTGCATCTGGAACTTCTTCATCAGCAACATTTTCATTTTCACCATTCGACATATTCATGTCACCTGCCGAATTTATCTCTTCAACTTGTGGAGTAGGATTGGATTTATCTCCATTTATTTTCCCCTGACGTGGATAAAAAATGACGACTAAAATAATAACAATAAAAGCCAGCCAGATATACCATTTTGGCCTATTTAATTTACTCGATTCAACAGCAGCCGGGTCAAAAGCAGGAAGTGTATTTTCTTCAAGATGATGGTCATGCACAGCAGTTGACTCAGTGACCTTAACTTCATCCATAACAATAGGCTTAAGGTGTCCGTATTTCCGATTGATGAATTTTTTCAAACCAGACGATGCCCTAAACGAGATTGAATTGTGGGCATAGATTTCAATTTCTTCTCCGGTTTGGGGATTTCGGCCTTGGCTAGCATTGTGCCATTTCAGCAAAAACTTTCCCAAACCGCTGATATTTACTACCCCGTCATTGCGCAATCCATCCCCAATTACATTGGAGGTTTCGATAATCATATCGTGCACCGATTGCTTCGACTCACCGGTTTCGTCTGCAATTATATCAATCAGTTCTGCTAAAGTTATCTTTTCAGTCATTTTGAACAGGATTAGTTGGTAACGAAGATTTCAGGGAGGTGCTGGCTGTAAAACGGAGGGTGCATTTCTTGGGGACCAGATAATTTTTCTCATCCCCGGGGTTGAACATCTTTCGGGGTTTTGTGACATAAGGTTGAAAAGTCCCCAGCCCTGGGATTGAAATACCTTTGCCTTCGTCAAGAGTAGCTGTAATGATCTTTAGGGTAGTGTCTACAAATTGGCGGGTATCTTTTTGGGTTTTTCCAAGCCTTACGGAAAGCTCTTTAACCATTTCATGATGATTCATAGTCAATAGTTTTAGTCAATTCTTCCTTCAAAAACCAAATATAAAACATAATAGACTAATAATCAAAAAAATCGCCAAAAATGTAATTTAAGGTACTGGCAAAAGCCCTGGGCTAAACTTACTTAGTGTCTTAGAAATACTTAGTAAGTATTAAGATAGCGCATTCACCATTGCCTCCGCTTTCAGCAAACATTCCTCGTATTCTTTTTCGGGGATGGATTGATGTGTAATGGCCCCGCCCACAAAATAAGAAAGATACTTCAGCTTGGCATTATAAAGAAGGCTTCGGATCACCACGTTGAAATCGAAATCGCCCTTTGGGTCAATGTATCCAATAGCTCCCGAATAAATTCCTCGTTTAGAACTTTCATATTCTTCGATCAATTCCATGGCGCGGATTTTAGGGGCACCGGTCATCGAACCCATTGGGAAAGCATATTTAAGGGCATCCAAAAAATGATGTTTCGGGTTCAATTCTGCCGATATGGTAGAAATCATCTGGTGTAATTGTGGGAAGGTATAAATGCCACAGAGTTCCTCAATTTTCACCGATCCCCTGGCAGCGCTGCGCGAAAGATCATTGCGCACCAGGTCAACGATCATAATATTTTCGGCCCGTTCTTTTGGGTCGTTTTGTAATTTCCGGATCAGGTGCAAATCGTCATCGCCAGACTTTCCACGGCGGATAGTCCCTTTTATGGGTTGTGAAATAATTGTGCTTCCTCGTTTTGCCATGAACCGCTCTGGGCTGGCCGACAAGCAGTAGCTATCCTTAAAATGATAGAATGCCGAGAATGGGGTAGGGGAAACGTGTTTTAGTTTTCTATAGGTTTCAAGAGGATCGATGCTTACATTTTCAGCATAAAACTCCTGACAAAAGTTCATTTCGTAAATGTCACCCCTTTGGATGTGGGCCATGATTTTATTTAGCTTATCAAGATATTCTTGGTTGTTGATCCTTTCGTTGAACACTATTTTGTTTGAATCGGGCGATAATGGATGTATTTCGGTGTTTGATATTTCCTCGAAAACATTCATTGCTTCCCCTTCATTCATTATGGATGGCAAATACTGGATTTGAAGGATTGCCCCCTTCAACAATAAAACCAATTGGGGTTGAAAAAAATGAATATCTGGAAAATTCAGGTGATCGGGATGGTTCGATTCAAGTTTCTCAAGTTCGTTTTTCAGGTCATACGAAAAATGCCCGAAAAGCCAGTCGTTGGTTTCATCGACCAGGGCTTTGAGTTGATCGAAAGCTTGTCCTGTAGTTTTCGAAATGGACCCGACAATTCCTGTTGCCACCATGCAATCGTAGCGATGATAGCTGAATGTATGTTGATTGTAACCCTGATCGGAATGGCTATCCAAAACCATGACAGGCTGCTGTTTGCCAGCCCATTCCAGGAGTTTTGCCTTAAATTCGACTGGCTCACTAATCGAAAATTCGAGAATCTCGCGCATTATGCAAAGTTAGCAAATGCCAGTGATATTTAGATGGCAGTTTCCAGTCTACAGCAATCAATCAGTCTGAAAACTGGCAACTGCTGATTGAAGACTGCCTACTCAACCACGCACTTACTTAAAATCACCCCCTGGAGCATCAACATGCCGTCGCATTTTCCTTTCACCTGAACCTGGTCACCATTGGTATAGGCATCGAGCATTGCTTTGTTTTGGGCGGCATACAAACTATCGAAAGTGGCACTCACCCCTTCAAATTCATCTTCAAAAAGAATGGTATAGCCTGTCTCTGAATGATTTTTTTCGACAAGTTTGCCACTTACCAAAAGCACTTTGTCGAGGTATTTTTGATTAGCCATTGCTTCATCGTTTGTAAATTCCTCGATAAGTTTTGTTGCAGTCAGAATGAATTCAGCTTTTTCTTCGGCAATATTCCGATGAGGCTTGTTGTACATATAATATGCAGTATAACCTCCTGCCAGGGCAAGTAAAAGCAAAACTACAAGGATGATTTTTATCTTCTGATTCATTGCCATTTATTTTTTGTAGGGACTAAAACTCATGTTCAGGTTTACATCAATCTGCTTGGCAATTTTATCTCTTACTACCGAAGGGATTTCAATTTTAAAATCTTCGGCAGATGTTGCAAATTTTCCCTGGGCATTGATCGTTTCTCCATCTACCCTCATTTCAACCGGTATTTCATATTCTTTATCCACACCGTGAATATTTAGAACCCCTTTAACCTGGGCGGTATAAGACCCGGGTTTACTAAAATCAATCTCATTTAGGTTGGTTATTTTACCATTGAATTTTCCTTTTGGGAACTTATCCGATTCAACATAGTTTTCGTTGAAATGCTCCTGCATCAAGGCTTTTTCAAACTCGAAGGATTTCATCAGGACAGAAACCACAATCTCGCCAGTTTCTGTGTTGATAATACTCGAAGCCTGTTTGTTATGGGCTTCTATATTTTCCATCGGCGTGGTTCCAAAAAACCATACATGACCGTCGCGGCACAAAAACTTCTGGGCAAAAGAAAAGTTCATCGCCAGACCAATGATTGCAATAATTAAAATGCTCTTTTTCATAATAGTCCTATTTAATTTTTGTACTAAACAATTTTAAGGTACTTTAGTTCTACTAATCCTGAACAGGGGATTCCGTGCTGATCAGTTTCACGAAAAAAAAATGGACGCTGGTTTTCGCGGATAACGCGGATTCTATTTTTCTACGAAGAATAATAGAACTGAAAATTCTTGATCCGAGATTTTCTGCATTAATCCGTGTCAAGAACAAAGAACTTGTCTTTTCCGTTTTGATCTGTGTCAAAAAAAAAGAACCAGCGTTTCCCGCGCTAATCTGAACAGAAATAAAATTTAAAACGTAAAAACGCGCGATATATTGAACCCTAAATGTACCCCGCCGTCAAGCCAATTTCCGGTTGTTTCGGCAATAAATCCTTTTTCAATCATGGCCAATGAATTGGTCAAGTGCAATTGAAACACATGTCCGCCTGTTTCAATGTCGAAACCAATGGACAGCGGATTGTAATATTTCTGAGATGGATAACTGCCAGGGGCGTCCACGACATAGAAATACTCGAAGTTCACCGATACCCTCTTCGTCAATTTATACCTGCCGCCTAATCCCATTGCAAAAATGTCGTTTGGGTCGACCGATGTTTCCACAAAATTTCGGTGTATGAAATGTGGTGACAACTGTAGCGACAATTTTTCGGTAAACTTCCGGGCAATAAGTAAGGCATGGGTGTAGGCCATCCGGTTGGTGAAATAGTCGTTCAGCTCTTTTTGGTTGAGCGAATTCACTGCAATGCTTGTAAAGTAAGACATGGATATTGGCCTATTTTTCTTTCCACTCGACTGTCGCAGCAATCTCATCTTGATAAAACCATCGTACGTTTTCTGATAGGTGCCCCGACCGTACCCCACGTTCAGCCAGTCGTTCACGCCATATTCAAAGCCATAATGGATATTGGCCTGATCGAGTCCCCAAAGTTCGTAAGCCCCCGTGTTCAACTGTCCAAAACGGTGCGATATGCGAAACTCCAGATCGTGCGGGCGAATAAATTCAACAGAATGTCCGTTGAGGACATGGGTGTTTTTAAAGGTCGCCGAGGTGTATTGAATGGGTTCTTCCACGGCATCATCGAGTAAGCTTTCAAGGTCGTCCTGCGGGAAGGCAGGACTAAAACTCATGAAGCCAATAATCAACAAAAAATATATCTTTTTCATTTTCCTAATTTTCAGGGTAATTGTTAGCAATCCATTTTTCTATCACGATGATGGAGCAGTTGTCCAATGAGCCAGAGTTTTTGGGCATGGGGGAATACCCTGCCAACCCTTTCAGCGCACCTATAAGTTTGCCGCTTTCGGCTACTGATTTAACATTTGAATAACCCTCCAGCGAAATATTGTTGCCATAGGCCGATGCTGAGGAATTGCTATGGCAACCGAAACAATTGTTGCTTATAAGCGGCTGAATGGCATTGGTATAATCGTATTGTGCAGTGTCGCAGGCCGAAAATAATTGGGGGTACAATTCTTCCTTCGTATCGTAGTAGCACGAATTGATCAGCAAAGCTGAAAAGGCTATTAAAATAATATATCTAATTTTCATTGACTTAATCATTTTAGGGTTGTATCAATCTACTTACTAATTCAATTTATTCTACTTAATTTCAAGGTGTCTGAACATGTATTGTTTGGTGCTCCCTGTTCAATCCAAACACGGATGAGTGTCCGGTTTTCTTGCGAAAGGGGATTATCGGGCGGCATATTGTTGACCCAGGTTGCCGAAAGTACTTTGTACACCTGACTTTTGAAGGGTTTGCCCGGATCTACTCCTTGCATAATCGCATTATAACTATTTAATGGGTAACCCGATTCCTCTCCTCCCGGGCCGTGGCACATCACGCAATTGCTTTGAAAAATTGGGAGAATCTGGTTTTCGAAACAGATTTCGGGATAGTCAGCAAGGTTTATATCCTGATGTTTGCATGAGGAAAGGAAAATCAACAATACGAAAAAAGCTGATTGGTAAATTCTTCTGTTTGTCATTTTTCAATTTTTATTATTCATTTTGAAAATCGAATGTACCGAACCATTATAAACATTGGTCGAACAAAATAAAAAATCCTGACATTTTTAAGGCAGAGATTATTTTGTCCAAGGTTCATTCTGTAAGTTGTTTTTAATTCGCTTGCGAAAATACTATTTTCTTTCAAATCTGTGAATCTGTGGAGTATTTCAAGTAATTTTTTTTGACACAGATTCACAGATTAATAAAATAATTTTGATAAAGCCATTTTGAAAGATTCACATAAGTGAATCATCCTTGTCATAAGAATAAAAAAAAAGCACCCAGGCTTTACCTCAATGCTTTTTTTTAGTTTTATTCTCGGGGATTGGTATTACTTCTTTCCAAGATAATCAGCTACGCCCTCCTGGGTTGCTTTCATAGCTTTTTCGCCTTTATGCCAATCGGCAGGGCAAACTTCGCCGTTTTCTTCAAAAAACTGCAGGGCATCAACCATACGTAAGGTTTCGTCGATACTACGGCCCAATGGCATGTTGTTTACTACTTGATGCTGAACAGTTCCTTCTTTGTCGATGAGGAACAAGCCACGGAAAGCCATCGGAGTTCCGTTGAAAGTGCTTTCACCATCTTCGTTCATATCATATTCACCAGCAAGAACACCATAATTTTCTGAAATAATCATTGCATTGTCGGCTACCAATGGGTATTTAACGCCTTTAATGCCACCATCTTTCTTTTCTGTTTGCAACCACTTCCAGTGCGAGAATCCTGAATCCACTGAGCAACCCACAACGGCTACACCACGTTTATCGAATTCTTCCATTTTGTCCTGAAAAGCGATAATTTCGGTAGGGCAAACAAAAGTAAAGTCGGCAGGATAAAAATAAAATACCACATGCTTCTTTCCAAGATATTGATCAAGGGAGAAATTCTCGACCATTTCGCCACCATTGACTACTGCTGTTGCACTGAACTTAGGTGCTTTTTTTCCAACTAATACGCTCATTCTCTTATTGTTTTTAATTGATTTATAATTTCTAATTTAACACTGCAAATTTAGGTAATTATTTACTTATTTAGAAACACCTGTGTTGAGTTTTTGTTTATTATGTTGAAACATAAATTTTAGCATAAAGTGTCAACCTAATTAGAAATGTTCTATTGATCAGAAAAAAGTTCACACATAAAAAGACCTGAGTGTCCTTATACGTATTTTTGATAACTTTGCGCCATCTAAAATATTAAAAACTTAGAATTATGGATATTAAATCGAATATAAGTGTGGGAGAAATTGTGAGGTCGAATTTTAAGACTGCCCAATTGTTTGAAAAGAACAAAATTGATTTTTGCTACGGAGGTGAAATTTCACTTTCTGAAGCCTGTGAAAAATCGAATGTGGACATCAACAAGCTGATCCCCGAAATTGAGGCTTTGGTGCAATCAAGCGACCCCGATTCAAAATATATGGACAGCCTTTCGCTGGATGCCTTGTCGGAATATATTGTCAAACGGCAC
>JAIOYV010000054.1 GCA_021740905.1 Bacteroidales bacterium | reverse complement strand
CGCAATTTGTATCAAAAAACCTGAGATGCCGCCTCAAATCCCTTAAAAATAGCGCGAAGATTGTTTTTTAGGGTGCTCACTATAAGGCTTTGCTGTCAGGCTGTTAGGGCAAAAGTTAAATTCATAAGGAATAGCTGACAAATATAGACCGATCGGTCAGGACAATATAATTCATGTTATTCTGTAGGTTCATTCCGTATTTCATAATAACATTCTTTTCTTGCTGAAGAGTTAGTCAGGTGCCTTGAGTGGTGATAGATTTTCCTTTTCTTTGCACAAAATTAATCTTGAATGGCGGAGCCGATTGACAACAAATGCATCCATTGTGGCGAGGACTGTGGTAAATATCCCGTGGTGTGGGAGGACAAAATATTCTGTTGTCATGGGTGCAAAACGGTTTTTCAGCTCTTAAATCAGAATAAGCTTTTTAAGTATTACGAAATCGAAAACTCGCCCGGGGTAAGGATCGACAAGCAGGAACTGGGCAACAAATACGCCTTTCTCGATCTCGACGAAATAATGGAGAAGGTGTTGGACTTTTCGGAAGGCGATATCTCCAAGGTCACGCTCTTTATCCCATCCATCCACTGTAGTAGTTGCATCTGGCTACTTGAGAATATGCACCAACTGAACCGGGGAGTCAAGTCTTCGCTGGTCAATTTTACGAAAAAAGAGGTCTCCGTAACTTTCAACCACAACGAAATAAGCCTACGCGAGTTGGTTGAATTATTGGCATCGATCCACTACATTCCACAGATCAACCTCGATAAATTGGATGGCAAGCAGGGCGATGCCAGCAACAAAAAACTTCTGGTAAAGATTGGGATTGCGGGTTTTGCCTTTGGGAATATTATGCTGCTAAGTATGCCCGAGTATCTTTCGATAGGAGAGGATATAGGTAGAAACTTCCGTGACTTTTTTGGTTATGTGAATATTCTGCTGTCGCTTCCTGTGTTGATATATAGCAGCAACGAATACTGGCTGTCGGCGTTTAAGAATCTCCGGCACAAAATGATCAACATCGACATGCCCATTACCCTGGGTGTTTTTGCCTTGTTTTTTCAAAGCCTGTTTGAAATTGTCACAGGCACCGGGGCAGGATATCTCGATTCCTTTGCAGGATTTATTTTCTTTTTGCTGATCGGGAAATGGTACCAGAACAAAACCTATCAAGCATTGGCTTTCGATCGGGACTACAAATCGTACTTTCCAATAGCGGTAAGCAAAATTACTGAGGATGGAGAGGTGAGCACACCCCTTAAAAACCTCCAGGTAGGCGACCGGATCCTGATCCGCAACCAGGAATTGATCCCCACCGATGGGATCATTGCCAAAGGCCACGGAAACATCGACTATTCTTTTGTTTCAGGCGAATCTAATCCTTTGTCGAAAGGGGAGGGGGATGTGGTTTTTGCGGGTGGCAAGCAAATTGGCTCTGCCCTCGAAATCGAAATAAAGAAAGATGTTTCACAAAGCCAGCTTACCCAATTGTGGAACCAACATATCAACCAGGAAAAACGGGAATCTAAAATCAACTCAATTATCGACAGGCTCAGTAAAAACTTTACGATCCTGGTTCTGGTGATTTCATCGCTTACGGCTATTTATTGGTATATTTTCGATCCTTCCATCGCACTCATGGCATTCACTTCGGTGTTGATTGTGGCCTGTCCCTGTGCCATTGCGCTTTCCTTGCCCTTCACCTTTGGAACGACTATGCGCATTTTTGGACATAAGGGCTTTTATCTGAAAAACACCGATGTGGTAGAGCGGCTCACAAAGATCGATACAGTTGTGTTCGACAAAACAGGCACCATCACCTATTCCAGGTCGAAGAACGTGAAGTTGGAAGAAGGCACTCTTTCCGAAAAAGATAGAGTGGCCATCCGTTCCACTGCAAGGCAATCGGCGCATCCCTTAAGTGCTGCGGTGTTCGATTTCTTTTCAGAAACCGAAATTGTTGAAGTGGGAGATTTTATGGAAATCCCATCGGCAGGGATAAAAGCAATGGTCGATGGCCGGATGATACGGCTGGGATCGCGGGAGTTTATCCTGAAAGAAAAAGACGATGACGATGCTTTTGCCGCTGAAGTGTATGTTTCTATCGATCACGAATTTAAAGCCAGGTTCACCGTAAAAAACAAATACCGAAAAGGGATAGAAAGGGTCATTGATAGCCTGAAAAAGGCTTATTCGCTGCACGTCATTTCGGGTGACAACGATGCCGAGCGCAAGCCACTTACTGAATTATATGGAAGTGCAGACCACATCCATTTCAACCAATCTCCCAACGATAAGTTAGACTATATCGCTAAACTGAAACAAGGTAACCGTAATGTGCTGATGATTGGTGATGGCCTGAACGATGCCGGGGCTTTGAATATGAGCCATGTGGGGATTTCCATTGCCGATGATGTGTACCAGTTTTCCCCGGCCTGCGATGCCATCCTCGAAGCCAAACAATTCGACAAACTGGTCGATTTTATCCATTTCTCGAAAACCGCTTTGAAAGTGGTTAAGACAAGCTTTGTTATTTCCATCCTTTACAACCTGGCAGGTTTAAATTTTGCTGTCCAGGGCTTGCTTTCACCCATTGTGGCCGCCATCCTGATGCCTTTAAGTTCGGTAAGCGTTGTTACATTTGTGACCTTCAGTACAAGGTGGCTGGCGAGGAGAAAGTTGAGGGGGTAAGTATATTAAAGCTCATTGAGTAGTTCTGCAAGAGGCCTGGCTTTCTTTTTGCCTTTTTTAACCAGATTTAAATTATCTACTGCTTCCTTAATTTCTTCCATTAACAAGGCTTTTTCTTCAGTAATTGTTTTAGCTTTTACAAAAGTAAGTTTGCTTAACAAATCCATTACATAATCGGCCTTGCTATACTGTATGTCGAGTAGTACCCTCATTATTGTTCATTATTTTAATATCCAAATATACTTCTTTTTTAAGATATTTAACCTTGATATTCCATTTTGGAATCTCAAGTTGGCTGGAAATGATATAAGCGTTTTCATTACGATAGATTAAAAAATAGATAAATTCTTTTGCACCCAACAATAATCTTCAAAACCAATATTTGCAATTTAAATCCTTACACCTTTCGTTTTTTGCATAATCTGCAAATGATCCCACTCCTTACTTCATTTTTGTATTTTATCTTGAACAGAATCCATATCTCAACTTATAGCAAGCAACATCCCGTTTTTACAGCGACATTAACTGCCGTAATTTCACCTTCAGAATTTTATTATTCACTTAAACTATAATGCGATGAGAAAAATGATCTACACACTAATCCTTGGTTCTTTGTTTCCCATTCTGACGATGGGGCAGTCGACAATTAGCCTTTCGTTTACCTGTTTTGACAACTTGCAGCATATCGCTGCCGATAGTTTCAGGGTCATGAATTTGACCCAAGGGGGCGATACCGTGCTTTACCATCCCGATTCGGTACTGTTGTTGGAGGGAACTGCGCAAATCGGGGAATTTCTCCCGTACAATCCGAAATCTTTCAAACTCGAACAAAATTACCCAAATCCATTTTCAGAAAATACAAGTTTCGAGGTTCAACTTCCCAAGTCGGGAAAGCTCTTCGTGGATGTACACAACTCCACAGGGCAACTAACCACAAGCTTTGTCGCGGAATTACCAGCAGGTGCACATCGCTTTAGCTTTTTTCCAGGAAACGAAATTTTTTACTTTGTGAATCCCCGTTTCCAGGATTCAAGAAAGGTTTTAAAAATGTGCGCTTTGGGTGAAAATTCAAATGGATGTGATCTAAAGTACACCGGTTATGAAAAAACGTTTGAAGGAGATTTTCATTCCGACACCAATCTAAAATCAGCAAAAAGTACAACCGATTTTATGTACACACAAGGCGACAAACTTGCCATAGTTGCTTTTAATGCTTTGGGTCAATCGGGATGTTTTGATGCCCCTGTTTCAGATACGTTGTATGAAATTCAATTTGCAACTAATATCCCTTGCCCCGGGATTGATTCGCTGGAATACGAAGGCCAGTATTATCATACCATCCAAATTTACGATCAATGTTGGATGAAGGAAAACCTGAATGTTGGCCTTCAACTCAACAGCACAAATCCGCAAACAGACAATGGGACTGTAGAGAAATATTGTCTTTTAAATGATGTTGCCCAGTGCGACCGCTACGGGGGCATTTATACATGGGACGAAATGATGAACTATTCTTCCGAAGAAGGCTCACAAGGGATATGTCCTGCAGGCTGGCACGTGGCAAGCGACGATGATTTTAAAGTGCTGGAAGGAGCAATTGATTCAAACTATGGAATTGGCGATCCAGAATGGGAGAATTTTAACGAGAATGGTATTGATGCTGGTACAAAAATGAAATCGACGAGTGGATGGTCGAATGGCGGAAATGGAACTGACAGTTTTGGTTTTTCTGCCCTTTGGGGAGGTTTTTTGTATCAGGGGATGTGGGCCGGTGGCAATCTTTTCGGAACTCTTTTCACGTCCACGTCTTATGGAGAGAAATCTGATAAGGCTATTCATAGAGGCTTTTCCTGGATGTATACTGGTTCGGAACGCGATAAAGATCTGAAGAGCCATGCACGGCCAATCCGTTGCATCAAAAACTAATAAATGATTATTGTTGAATGATTATTGATAAATTGAAAAAAGCTAAATTCACACAAAAAAATTAAACTATGAAATAGTTAATAAGAAATTAGTTGAGTAAGTCAATTTAGAAAAAGAAGTACCAGACACCGAAGGTTTCGCTTTACACCGAAGCCTTCGGTTATTGCAATTCCTGAAAAGGAAACTTGAAGCAGTGAAATTTTTACATTGTTGAGAATAAAACAAAACCCTCTTTTTTCATCTACCTTTGAACAAAGAATTAAACAACTATTTTTTGGATATTTACGTCTACTGAAATAGATTCAGCGTACTTTGATTTTTGATATGGAAAAATATGAATACCTTACAAAAATATCTTGCCTTTAAACTGTTCTGTTTGATGTTTCTTTTCTTCAACATCCAAGCAAAAAGCCAATGTGTATTGACCACAGTTGATCTTGAAGGTTTTGAATATACAACGGCATGTCCTGATGTAATAGTTGGCACAATATATCATGTCACTCCTCAAACCTATGCTGTTCATAATGGTTCCTTTTCCTTGTACTTGAATTTTGTAAATAACCTTGCACCAGGAACTTTATGTTACGAAAGGTTCTATACGGTTTGTCCTAATCAAACCTATCAGATTTCGGTTTGGCTTATTGAAACCTGGAGTGGTTCGTGTAATATCACACTCAATATTGTTGATGGATCAGGGCCTGTTCTTGATACCTGGTCTGGGATTGTAAATAGTGGGGCTTGGATTAATTGGGTTTCTAATTTAGTTATCCCAATTTCAAATTCCATTAGTTTTCAAGTGATTTCAAACTATATGGCCGGGTCGAATGACATGTCGATGGATAATTTAAAACTTTCGATGTGCGAAGTACCAGAATTTGATGATGGAAGTATTCAGATATGCCAAAACAGTAATCCGATTGATTTATACGATTCGCTTACTTTGGTTACTTCAACGAATGGTAGCTGGGATCCTAACATACTCGGAAATTCCTTCTTAGGCACATTTGACCCGGCTTATGTGATTGCCGGGACCTATACTTATACCGTAGAAGGTACCAGTATTTGTCCCGATTCATCGGTTACACTTACAGTAGCGATTTTACCAAGCCCTTCCCCTTCAATAAACGTAGATGTACCGTTTTGCGATGGCGGTACTCTTACTTTAGTCGATGCTGCATTATACAATTCATGGATATGGTCAACCACCGAGACCACCCCGGCAATTCATGTAAATGATGGAGGTAATTACTCGGTAACTGTAACCGATACATCCGGCTGCGAAGGAATCGAAAGTGTGTTTGTTACCCTTCCGCCATCGGATGTTGTTGGTTCTGTGGTTACAACTCAAGTTGCCTGCTTCGGTGGTAACGACGGGGCAATTGATTTGATCCCATCTGGAGGTACTACACCCTATTCATTTTTGTGGAGTACTGGTTCTCCTTTAGAAGATTTATCAAACCTTACAGCTAATGGCTATACAGTAACAATAACCGACGATCACAATTGCAAGGCGGTTGTACAAGTGGAAGTTTCCCAACCCAACGAATTAGTAATTAATTTGTCAGGAACAGACCTGTCATGTTATGGTGACACAAATGCGTTTGCCAATGCCATAGTTTCAGGAGGAGTACTCCCATACATTTACAATTGGAATACAGGGGCTATTACCAGTGGAGTGACAAATATGGCTGCCGGTATTTATACGGTCACAGTAACAGATGGTAATTATTGTGTTACCACTGCGGAAATCGAATTTGAAGAACCCAACCCCATTCAAATGTACACCTCAGGCGACCAGACCATCTGCCTGAGCCGGGAAGCAAATATTGTGGGAAACTCTTTTGGTGGAACACTACCTTATGTTTACCATTGGACACCCGGTGGATATGCTACGGCCAGCATTTGGGTTTCGCCCACTGAGTCGACTGAATACTGTGTATATGTCGACGATGCCAATGGTTGCCAAAGTACCACAAAATGTGTTACTGTATTTGTAAACCCGGCATTGGAATTCCATCTTTCCATCGATAAAGATACCATCTGTAAAGGAGATACGGTATATTTATCATCGGAGGTTTTGGGTGGCAATGGCGGGCCTTATTTCCTCGAACTTTATAATGGGCCTATTCTTTACAACCCACAAATGATGATTCCAAATGAGTCGCGGAAATATGTTGTTTTAGCCAGCGATGGCTGCGGTACACCTCAAAGAGCCGACACAGTTACAGTTACCGTATTTGATGCGCCCTTGGCTAGTTTCAGATCCAATATCCTGAAAGGCTGTGAACCTCTTAAAGTTGAATTCCACTTAAATATAATTACACCAGGAGTAAAATACTATTGGGATTTCGACGATTCGCCAATGTATAATTTCTCTGCTGAAGCAAATCCAGTGCATCTTTTCCGCGACCCCGGAATCTATGATGTTTCCCTGTCGGTGGAAAGTGAGATTGGTTGTAAATCGTCTTACACTGAAAGGAATATGATTACGGTGTATCCAAAACCACGGTCTATTTTTTCGCATGACCCGGAGGCTGCCTCTATTAGCGACCCTCGAATTTATTTTTTGAATGAATCGGAGCTGGCTTTCATGTCGCTTTGGAATTTTGGCAATGGCGACTCGATTATAGCCCAGCAACCTGGTGATCACGTATATTCTGAAACAGGTGAATTTCTTGTGTCGCTGATTACTGAAAGTATAAACGGCTGCCGCGATACAAGCTATCAGTGGGTTACCATCGATGATATAAATACATTTTATGCACCCAATGCCATTCAGCCTTTTAGTGGTTATGCATGGAACCGTGTATTCAGACCGTCAATCCTTAACCTGAATCCCGAAACCTACGAACTTTATATCTACAACCGATGGGGCGAATTGATATTTCAAAGCAATAATTACGAGGATGGCTGGAATGGCCAGATCGACGGTGAGGTAGTGAAACAGGGATCGTACGTATGGATGGTACGCTACCGCGATATAGGAGATAAGTCTTTCCAAAAAACAGGTTCGCTCACTGTTGTTTATTAACCAGTGAGGTTATTCTTCCATTGACCCTGGTAAATTGAATTAATTTTGAAGTATTTATAAAAAATCACATGGAGAAACGTCTATATTTGTGACACGTATTTTTAAAATAATAGAATGCAAAATGTAAGACATTTATTAATCGTTTCGCTTTTCTTTATTTTGGCATGTTCAAAAGAAGGGGATGAATCAAATTATATCAAATTTCAAAGTTGGCCTGCGAGATTCACAATTTGTCCTGATACTGTCTCAAGTTCTTTAAATAACTTTGAAATTAAATTTGATTTTGCAACATCAAATACCTGTCAAAGCTACGATGGATATAAAATTGTATCCAACCAAAACGATATGATTAAAGTAAAATTATATGGAAAAGAATACTCGGCCCCAGATATTGCTTGTGGTGATTATGGTGGATATAGTTTTCGTTCAATAAATATAAATACAAGAAATCGAAACAAATTTGCGATACAGTTTTTAGATGATAAAGATAATGTTGCTGTTTCCAGGAACATTGTGGTATCAAACATTCAAAACCATGACTTTATTTTAAAATTAATAAACGATACAAATCAATTTGCCTTGATGTTTAACCATAAACTTGTTTTGCACGATCAGGAGAAGATTGATGAAAGTACTTTTAGAGATACCACAAAACTGATACTTGCAGATACAATGGAAATTATTAAACGGAATATCTCTGAAGAATATAGTAAGCTGTATTATACTTATTTGATTTGTGATACTGCAGGTGGATTTTGCCTTCCACATCTTGGAATAAGTCATAGCTTATTTATTGAAAGGGGTGTCCCTGAAGTTATGGTGGCACATCATGATCTTTATTTATGGTAAAATAAGCTTGTATCTTGATAAACCTCTTTTCAATTAAATATTGGAATTGGAGAATTTATGAACAAACCCGTTTTTGTTTATTTGGAAGGCGGTTTGCAATTCATGAAAACTTGTTCAAAAGTCAATAATTCAATATTCCATGAGTTTAGCTATTTTTGCAGAAATTATCTAAACTATTAGAATATGTTATTGAAAGGAAAAACAGCTATTGTAACTGGTGCAGCGCGAGGTATCGGGAAAGCAATAGCCATAAAGTTTGCCCAGCAGGGAGCGAATGTAGCCATTACCGATTTGGCCATCGATGATAATGTCTTAGCTTTTGAAGCTGAATTGAATGGGATAGGCATTAAAGCAAAAGCGTTCGCCAGCAACGCTGCTAATTACGAAGAAACCCAAACAGTGGTTGATGAAATAGTGAAGGAATTCGGACAGGTTGATATTTTGGTAAACAATGCCGGTATTACCAAAGATACCCTGTTAATGCGCATGACAGAGGAAATGTGGGATGCTGTTATTGCCGTCAACCTGAAATCGGTTTTCAATTTCACCAAAGCCGTTCAGCGCACCATGTTGAAGCAGCGCAATGGTTCTATTATTAATATGAGTTCGGTAGTAGGCGTAAGTGGTAATGCAGGACAGGCCAACTATTCAGCATCAAAAGCCGGTATTATTGGTTTCACCAAGTCGATTGCCAAAGAGCTTGGATCGAGGAATATCCGCTGCAATGCTATTGCCCCCGGTTTCATCATTACCGAAATGACTGCCAAACTATCGGAAGAAGTTCGCAACGACTGGGCAGAGAAAATACCCTTAAAGCGTGGCGGAACCCCTGAAGAGGTTGCTGATGCCTGTATATTCCTGGCCTCCGATCTTTCAACTTATGTGAGTGGGCAGGTCTTAAATGTGTGTGGTGCAATGAACACATAATCTCTGCAAGAAAACGCCAATAACTGCGTTTTGCTCGATTTCAAATTGGTCATCCCGAATGGTCGGGACTCCCAATTTTCAATCTTCGCAAGCCTTGTTCTTGACGCTTTCATATCAGAGATTAGATTTTGTTAATTGATTTAATGATAAAAGAAGAAATTAATTGGATAGTCGTAATCCACCATTTCGTTAGTAATATTTCATGGCTGGAAATTCATTCTCATCTAAACACTTCTTTATTTACGCATTGATACCAGAAGCACAAATACTCCGTTTGCACCTTTTATCAACGGTAAAATATTAATTGAAAACAAACAGATTTTGAATCTACAAATAAGCACCGAACAACCTCTCTGGTTTATTCTATTTTGCATTCTGCTGGCAGTGGGAGTAAGCTGGTTTTTGTATCGAAAAGATAAGGCATTCAACGATTTGCCCAAATGGAAAATATGGCTTATGTCGGTGTTGCGATCCCTTTTCGTGTTTGTGTTATCCTTTTTGTTGCTGTCGCCACTGTTGAATTCGGTACGTAAAATTATCGACAAGCCCATTATCGTAATTGCACAGGACAATTCAGAATCAATCCTTTTCAATAAAGATTCTACCTTTTATCGAAGCGATTACCAGAGCGATCTAAACGATTTTGTTGAGAAGCTCGGGAACGATTTTGAAGTTCAGCAATATTCCTTTTCCGACAAACTGGACGAAGAGTTCAAAAACGATTTTTCGGGTAAGTCGAGTAATCTCTCACAAGTATTTACCGAAATCGAAAACCGCTACGCCAACCGCAATGTTGGGGCAGTGGTTTTTGCTAGCGATGGGAATTACAACACAGGGTCGAACCCGGTAGTCGCAGCAAGGAAATTGAAAGCACCGGTGTATTCTATTGCATTAGGAGATACTTCCCAAAACGTAGATATTCGCATCAGCGAACTGAACCATAACAAGTTTGCCTTTCTTGGGAATAGTTTTCCATTACAAGTTTATGTGTCAGCGCGGCAGGCTAATATGGCAAAAAGCAGACTGGTTGTGAAACATCAGGGCAACGAGATTTTTTCGCAGGATATCAATGTGGCTTCCGATCCTTTTTCCGAAATCATCAACATGGAAATCGAGGCTAAACAGAAAGGATTGCAACGCTATACAGTTGAATTGAAAGCGCTGGAAAACGAAACCAACCTGCACAACAACAAACTGGAGTTTGTGATGGATGTGATCGACAGCAAGCAGAAAATCCTGATCCTGGCCAATTCGCCCCATCCAGATATTGGAGCCATTCAACGGGCATTGGAAAACAACATCAATTTTGAAGTGGAATTGAGCACCCCCAAAGATTTTACAGGCGAATTGCATAATTACAATTTGGTTATCCTGCACCAGTTGCCATCAACAAGCCAATCGGCAACCGAATTGCTGTCCACCATTAAAAAGTATAAAGTTCCGGCCCTTTATATATTAGGGGCACAAAGCGATATGAATAAATTGAACTCGTTGCAGGCCGGGGTCGAGGTGAATCAGAATAAATCAACATTTGAATATGCCGAGGCCTTTGCCAACGACAAATTCAGTTTATTCGAATTCTCAGAAGACAACATGAAGCTTATTGGCCGGTTCCCACCCTTACACGTGCCTTTTGGGGGCTACACTGTGGCGAATAACCCCGATGTTTTCCTGTATCAGAAAATTAAGAATATCGAAACCAACAAGCCCCTTATTTCATTTCACACCGACGGCGACCAGAAAACCGGTTTTATTGTTGGCGAAGGAATTTGGCGGTGGCGGATCCAGAATTATTTCCAGGTGAGCAACCACGAGCTATTCGATGAGATGGTAAATAAAATGGTTCAATACCTCGCGTTGCGGATCAAGAAAGAGCGGTTTGTGGTGAATGTCAGCAATGTGTATAGCGAAACAGAAAACATTGTTTTTAATGCCGAAGTGTACAACGAAAGCTACGAATTGGACAACAATGCCGAAGTGGAGCTTCAGATTCGCGATAGCGAGGATAAGGTCTATCAATACGCTTTCAACAAGTACAACAGTAGCTATCGCTTAGATGTAGGAGCTTTTCCGGCCGGCGATTTTACCTACTCGGCCAATGTGAAAATGGCTGGTGAAAATTTTCTAAAAAATGGAAAGTTTTCGGTGGTGCCGGTCAATACCGAGGCTATAAATACCACTGCCAATCATCAGATTTTATTCAAGATTGCGAAAGAGAGCCAAGGGAAATTATATTACCCCAATCAGTTTGATGCCTTATACACTGAATTGAAAGATAATAAAAGCATCGTTTCAATCTCACGCAAAGAGCAAACCCTCACGGAATTGATCAACCTAAAATGGATTTTCTTTATCCTTATGTTGTTTATCTCGGTTGAATGGTTCATGCGAAAATATCATGGAGGATATTAGTAATTCAGAAATTCGGGAATTAAGAAATTGAGTAAATGGGGAAATAGATTCATATATCTCATACCTTAATTACCTCTTCCCCCTAATTGCATAATTCCTCAATTCCTTACTCAACTTAAATTAAAGAATGGCAAACACAGTTTTCTACATAATAATAGGCCTAACAGTTTTCGACTACCTTTTTGGGCTTTGGACAAATTACTTGAATTCAAAAACACGGTCATCGAAAATCCCCCCTGAGCTGGAAGGTGTTTACGATGCTGAAAAATACGCCAAACAACAGGAATATGGCAAGGTGAATTCACGATTTTCGTACCTCACCAGCAGTTTTAGTTTTGTGTTGATTATGCTGATGTTACTGTTGTTTGGCTTTGCCTGGATCGATGCGTATGTCCGCACAATCACTGAGCATTATATCCTGATGCCGCTTTTGTTTTTTGCCATCCTTGGCGTGGCCTCCGATATTCTGAACACTCCATTCGACATATACGACACCTTTGTAATTGAGCAACGATTTGGCTTCAATACCACCACTGTGAAAACCTACATTTTCGATAAGTTGAAAGGCTGGTTCTTGGGAGCCGTGATAGGTGGGGGGCTGTTGGCTTTGATTATCTGGTTCTATTATCAGACGGGTGAGTATTTTTGGCTTTGGACCTGGGCGGCTGTCACTGCCTTTATGATTTTCATGAACATGTTTTACTCCAGCCTCATCGTTCCTTTATTCAACAAACAAACACCCCTGGAAGAAGGCGAATTGCGTAATGCCATTCAGGAATTCAGCAATAAGGCCGGGTTTAAATTAGACAATGTTTTTGTGATTGATGGCTCCAAACGATCCACCAAAGCCAATGCCTATTTCAGTGGATTGGGCAAGAAAAAGCGGATAGTGCTTTACGATACACTCATTAAAGATTTATCGGCAGAAGAAATTGTAGCAGTTCTAGCCCATGAGATTGGCCATTACAAAAAGAAACATACCCAATACGGGCTTGTAATTGGCATCCTGCAAACAGGGCTAACACTATTTCTATTAGGATTATTCATTGGAAACCCGGCTTTGTCGCAAGCCCTGGGAGTAGAGCAAACCAGTTTTCATATTGGTTTGATTGCCTTTGGGATTTTGTACAGCCCAATCTCCATGATCCTCGGCCTTGGTCAAACCATCTTCTCGCGCAAAAACGAATACCAGGCCGACGATTTTGCGGCTGGGTTTGGACTGGCTGATCAGTTGATTTCATCGTTGAAAAAACTTTCACAAAATAATCTGAGCAACCTAACACCTCATCCCATTGTCGTGTTTTTGAGTTATTCGCACCCTACCTTGCTGCAAAGGATTAGGGCTTTGAAGGGATAGTTTTACTGTCAATTAGCAGGATAGACAATACTTTGCTGGCTGCTCATCTTTATCTGATAGCCTTCGCCGGGTACCATATTGCCAATTACATTGATTCCATATTGTGGCCAATAGGTAAGTCCATTTTCGTCCTTTGCAATTATAACCTGCGAAACCACTGTACTTAACATCACATTGATAGGAGCGGGGCTTTGTCGTAGATACCCCAGGAAACTCCAACCCTGGTCGATGGTTACCGGGGTGTTTTCGGGAACAACCGCCAGTCCTGCCACATCCATTGTTTGAGCAGTCGCCATTTTTATTTGGTATCCATCGCCAATCAGGATATCGCCCAGGGCATTTAGTCCGTATAATGGCCAGTAAGTTTGTCCATCGCCATCTTTGGCAATAATTACTTCTGTGACAAAGGGAGTGCAAAGGCTGTCAATATTTGACTCGAAAGGATCGATATAACTTGAGAAGAAACTCCAGCCTTGAGGCAGGCTTACGTATTGGTGGTCGACTGGAGAGGTAGTTTCGAGTGATAGATCATCGATCCATAATTTGCTTCCTATCTGGATATTGTTCGGGTTGGACCCAAGGATAGTTATGTTCATATAATTGGGAGCTGCCGTATCGAAATAAGTGATTGGGACTTCGAACGATTCCCACCCGGCAGTGGAGGAGCTACCTATAAACATGCCAGCTCCAATGGTGTCGATCGTAGTTCCGGTGATCGTATTGTAATCTAAAAGTACGATTTCGATGTAGCAATTATCGCTACCTGACGGGCTATAATTATAGTGTCCGACAAGTTTATCGGGAGTCCCGGTGAAAGGCGTACCGCCATCAATGCTTACTTCTGTGGTTATCAAATTCACAGAAATATCACCCAGAGTAACTATGCCAGGCACCGAAACGGTAGTTGTGAAAATGGTTATATTTTTACTTTCAAGCCTAACAGAGGCATCTCCTGAGTATAAGCTATCATTGTCCTCGAAGGCGATAAAATTTGAAACACCCAAGCTTGCAATAATTGCATTTGGCGATTCCCAATAGGTGGGGTTATCATACGATATTCCCGTATCCCAGTCTTCGAAGCCACTGTTAGGGATCAGGGTTTGGGCATAAAGATGTCCACTCAAAATGGGTATCGAAATGATTAGGAAAAGTTTCAGGAAAGTAGATTTCTTTTTCATCGTATTTATATTTTAGGTTTAGAAACTCTCTCTTTAGATGATAAAAATAGCAAAAAATCAGTAATATTCCTATTCATAGAATTCCTTTCTTTACCATATATGCTTTAGCCCAATTATGAATTTTGGTTTTTGAAATACTGATTTTTGACTTTCGCCGTTTCCAACTAGAACAATTTTAACCAATATTTAAAATCTCATTTTTTCGTGTATTACCCATTTCCATATCTTTGTTCGCACTGAAAGTAAATAGGATGAAAGCAGTTATTTTAAAATACATCTTGTGGGTCACCCTGTTCGCAATCGCCATGGCATTCCTCGAAAGTGCCGTAGTGGTTTACCTAAGGGAATTGTATTATCCTGGTGGTTTCCAGTTCCCACTGAAAGTGATTGGGAAACACATTGCCATTGTCGAAATCCTACGCGAGGCTGCAACCATGATAATGCTTTTGTCCATTGCAGTGCTGGTTGGGAAAAGCTTGATCGAACGATTTGCGTGGTTCATTTTTTCTTTCGCCGTATGGGACATCTTTTATTATGTCTTTCTGTATTTGCTCGTGGATTGGCCACAAAGTTTGCTTGAATGGGATATTCTTTTCCTGATCCCTGTAACCTGGGTGGGGCCTGTTATTGCCCCGGTAATCAATTCCATTATGATGATAGCCCTGGCCATACTTTTGCTTTTCTTTTCAGAAAAAAACAAAAAAACAAGAGTTGGTTGGATTCCCTGGATGTTGCTTATTGTGGGTTCTGTAGTTGTAATCGTTTCGTACACTATCGATTATGTAGATTATATGCAAGAATGGTTTAGTCTGAAAGAATTGTTCTTCCCTGATAATACAAACCAGATCCTCGAAAAAGCAACCCAATATATTCCCCGGAAATTTAACTGGTTTATTTATGGGATTGGAGTTTTCATGCATCTTGTTGCCATAATTAGCATCTATCAAAAGAATTCAAAAAAATGAAAAAAGCAGAAATAATCACCATAGGCGATGAAATACTGATTGGGCAGATCGTAGACACCAACTCAGCATGGATGGCTCAAAAGCTTAACGAGATTGGCATCCAGGTAGTACAAATATCATCTATCTCCGACGATAAGCAACATATTATCGCAGCCCTTGATGAGGCACAACAGCGGGCGGATATAATTCTCATTTCCGGTGGCCTTGGCCCAACAAACGATGATATTACGAAACTTACGCTCGCCGAATATTTCAATTCAACTTTGATTGAAAACAAGGAAGCCCTGGACAAGATCAAGGATATGCTGGATAAAAGAGGCATCGCTATTAGTAAAATCAATAGAGACCAAGCCCTTGTACCACACAATTGCACACCTATCAGCAACTATTATGGTACTGCAATGGGAATGTGGTTCGAGAAGTCGGGAAAAATCATTATTTCGATGCCTGGTGTACCCTTCGAAATGAAAGGGATTATGGAGAGAGAAATTATTCCACGGCTATCGAAACTGGCAGGCGATTTCCACATCGTTCATAAAACCTTGTTGGTATTGGGTTATCCCGAATCCATATTGGCTCAAACCATCAGCAGTTGGGAAGATAATCTTCCAGAAGGGTTAAAGCTGGCTTATTTGCCATCACCCGGGAAAGTCAGGCTTAGGTTGAGCATGACAGGCCGCGATGAAGTGTTCATTCTTAAAACACTTTCAGAAGAAATAGAAAAGTTGGAGAAGATTATCCCTGACGCCATTGTGAATGACGATGAAGCACCAATCCAGGAAAGCTTGGGGAATTTGTTGAGGCAAGCCGGTAAGACCATTTCGACTGCAGAAAGCTGCACTGGTGGGAAGATTGCCCATTATATCACCTCAGTCCCTGGTAGTTCCGACTATTTTAAAGGCAGCATAATAGCCTATTCAAACGAAACAAAAGAGAATATACTGGGTATAAAGCATGAAAGCTTGCTGAAATATGGAGCAGTCAGCAAAGCTGTTGTAGAAGAAATGGCAGTGGGTGCAAGGCTGTTGCTAAAGACGGATTATGCAGTTGCTACGTCAGGCATTGCCGGGCCAGGCGGGGGAACAGAAGAAAAACCGGTCGGCACAACCTGGATAGCGGTTTCATCGTCTAAGCAGCTTGTATCAGAAAAATTTATAATGGGTGATCATCGGGAACGAAATATTGAAAAGGCAACAATTACTGCCCTGGATATGGTAAGAAAAATAATTGAATCAGAAAACGACGCAAAATACAATGAGTAAAACAGCACAAAAGAAAGAACTTAAAATCAAAATAAAGGAAAGCCTCAAACAAGGAAATAGCAAGCAGGAAACCTACGAAATGATGGTAAAGCAATATCCTGATTTTAAAGATTATGAAGTGGCTGATATAGTAAGAAACCTACCAACCACCCTTGGTTTGCAGAGTTTACGAACTGCATTGAATATTTTCACTATTGCCATGGTAATTGCCCTGGTTTATAAATTTCTTTTCGCGGTGCTCATATTTTTGAAAGGTACTGGTCAGAGCCATTATTATTTCATTTTCCCGATCGTTTATACCTTTTTTATGATCGGCCTTCTTCAAAAAAATGGCCGGAGTATCAGGAATATTAGTTTTCTCGGTTATTTCAATATTGTGGCAGGCATTCCTCTGGTTATGAACAATTTTGTATTCTTAATGGTTGGCGATGTCCTTCTTACTTTTGTTACTATTGTCTATTCCATTTACGTTAGTCTTCGGATGTTCCCAAAATATGAATATATCACAAAGTATGGAGTCAACCAAAAAGGACAAAAACGAGGGATCAAAGCCATCCAGTTTTTAGAGAGCAAGTAGTCTTCAGTTGGCAGACTTCAGACGGCGGAAGGCACATCACACCAAATGATCCCATGTTTTCGTTTGTCTCATATAGTGTATTTCATGAGTTGAAATTCAAAACTCGAAATAAGGGAACTTACTTCTCGTTTTACCGGCAAAAAAATGCCGGTTGTGGACTAAAGACTGAGAACTTGGGCCTGAATTTTCTCACTTTTTTTTTCAAAATAAGCCCTTACTTTTGCCGCCCGAATTTTAAACGGTAAAAAAATGGCATTTGTCACAAAAGAAAAGTTTTTAAGCAAGGAATGGTTTAAGGCATATAGCCTTATCACTTTAGGCGCGTTTATACTGGCAGCCGGTTTTGTGTTGTTTATCAACCCTTATAATATAGTACCCGGAGGTGTATATGGTATTGGTATTGTGGTCCATTATCTCACAAAAGGGGTATTCGATTTTTGGCCCGAAGGATTCCCTATTGGTATGTTTGGCCTTTTAATGAATATCCCGCTTACTATTATTGGAATAAAAGTCCTTGGGCCTCGCTTTGGGATAAAAACTGTCGTGGGTTTTGTATTGACCTCCATTTTTATGGATTTGCTGACTCATTTTGTAGGGGAACACGATCCATTAGGCCTACAGGAGCAGTTGTTGCTTTCCTGTATTTTTGGTGGTGTCCTTGTCGGTTTCGGTCTTGGTTTGATATTCAAATCGAAAGCTACCTCCGGAGGCTCAGACATTGTAGCCATGATATTAGCCAAATATACTGCATTGCCACTTGGTCAATTATTAATTTATGTCGATTCGCTGATTGTACTAATTGGTCTGTTCGTGTTTAAAGACTGGAAAGTGCCACTCTATTCCTGGATCGTGATTTTCCTCACGGGAAAAGTGATCGATGTGACAATTCAAGGGATTAGTTATGATAAGGCCCTTTTGATTATTTCGGACAAGGTTGACCTGATTTCTGAAAAAATAATTGGAGACTTGAAAAGGGGAGGCACAGTTTTTACAGGCAAAGGGATGTACCAAAACGTTGACAAGCAAATGATATACACTGTGGTAAGTCGTCGCGAATTGGAAATACTAAAAGATTTTATCCGCCACACCGACCCCAATGCCTTTATGTCGGTTATCGATGCCACCGAAATACTTGGTAATGGCTTTAAGTCGCTGAACGGATAGGGCTCCTTGCCGATCATTTTAGTTTGAAGGAATAATTCGTAATTTTACACCAGACAAATAGAAATTGATGAATGACCGTAGCAAATGATAGTGGAGGAAGAATACCTGGCAGAGCTGATAAAGAGGGACTCAAAATAAAATACTTTTCTTTCCAAAAGTGAAATTGATAAGTTGTAACCTGTTGAATGAGACATCTTGGCAAACACCACATTACTGGATTGTGCTGGTTTTCTCTATAATTATTTTTTTCGATTCAAAAGAAAAATTTATCAACAGAGGGCATTTGATAAGTTGTCTGAATTTTGTTGAAAAGTATTTGCTTAATTGGATTAATATCACGTAATTTGCGCACTGATTTAAAAATGGAAAACGATCATTGAAAAATAGTAAAAACTAACACAATGTCAAGAGTTTGCGAAATAACAGGAAAAAAGGTAATGGTTGGAAACAATGTTTCTCACTCGAATAAAAAGACCAAAAGGACTTTTCAGCCCAACCTTTTTAACAAAAAATTATTCCTGACGGAAGAAAATCGTTGGGTTGAATTAAAGGTTTCTGCTGCAGGATTAAGGACTATCGACAAGAAGGGTCTGAAAGCAGCATTAGAAGATGCCAAGGAAAAAGGATTTATCAATAAATTTTAAAATAGGTAAACAATGGCAAAGAAAGGAAAAGGCAATAGGGTTCAGGTAATCATGGAATGTACCGAACACAGAGAGAGCGGTTTACCAGGAATGTCGCGGTATATAACAACCAAAAACAGGAAGAATACCCCCGACCGGCTTGAAAGGAAAAGATACAACCCTACATTGAAGAAAGTTACTGTTCATAAAGAAATTAAATAGATTAAGTTATGGCAAAGAAAGTAGTTGCAACCCTGAAGACCGGTGCAGGTAGGGATTTCGTAAAAGTTATCAAAATGACGAAATCACCAAAATCCGGGTCTTACAGTTTTAAAGAGATGATTGTACACAACGACCACGTAAAAGACTTTTTCGCTAATAAATAGAACAAAGTCTCACAATATTTTATCTGTAAAGGCTTTCTTCATGTTTGATTGAAGAAGGCTTTTCGTTTTTTAGCCTGAAACAAAAAGGAAAGAAATATGGCATTGTTTGGTATTTTTTCGAGAGAAAAAAAGGAGAGTCTCGACAAAGGGCTTGAAAAGACCAAGGAGAATGTATTCAAGAAACTCAGCCGAGTGGTCATTGGCAAATCGAAGGTCGATGATGCTGTGTTGGATGAATTGGAAGAAGTGTTGATTACTTCGGATGTTGGCGTTGACACTACATTGCGAATCATCCAACGCATCGAAAAAAGGGTTTCGACAGATAAGTTCATGGGCACCTCAGAATTGAACACCATCCTGAAAGAAGAAATTGCAGCCCTCCTTGAGGAAAACAACACCCCGGATGCAGACGATTTCACACTTCAAACCAATGGATTTCCTTATATTATAATGGTTGTTGGTGTGAATGGTGTCGGCAAGACCACCACCATTGGAAAACTGGCCTATCAATTTAAGCAACAGGGCAAATCGGTTTACATTGGCGCAGCCGATACTTTTCGTGCTGCGGCCATCGACCAGTTGGTTATTTGGGCCGAAAGAGTAGGGGTTCCCATCATCAAACAGAAAATGGGCTCCGATCCGGCATCGGTGGCGTACGATACATTGGCATCGGCCATTAAAAACAATGCTGACGTGGTTATTATCGATACGGCAGGCCGCTTGCACAACAAGTTGAACCTTATGAATGAATTGTCGAAAATCAAATCAGTAATGAAAAAACTGATTCCAGATGCGCCCCACGAGGTGTTGTTGATACTTGATGGTTCTACCGGACAAAATGCCTTTGAACAAGCCAAACAGTTTACCAAAGCCACGGAAGTAACTGCACTTGCTTTGACAAAACTGGATGGAACTGCCAAGGGAGGTGTGGTAATAGGTATATCCGATCAGTTTAAAATCCCTGTAAAATATATTGGTATAGGCGAGAAAATGCAGGACTTGCAAGTTTTCCGGAAGAAGGAATTTGTCGACTCCTTATTCAGCTAGCATATTTTTTTTGTGAGCTTGAATTTTGATTTTAGAATAAGGAATAACAATCAGTGATTTCAAAATTTGGAGTGCCTTCAAAGAAGAATTACTTTTTGGCTTGTGTGTTCCTCTTATTCAAAGAAACATCTAATGGCTTGCATAAATCAAAAATCATCCATCGTTAATCTTTGTTCGGAAATCAATATTAACTTGAAATGAAACCAAAGAAAATTAATATCGTCACCCTCGGATGCTCCAAAAACCTTGTCGATTCGCAGGTATTGGCAGGTCAGCTTCAAAAGAACAATATCGAGTTGCTCCACGATTCGAACGACTTGTCGGCCCGCACGGTGGTTATCAATACCTGTGGATTTATCCTAGATGCAAAGCAAGAGTCGATTGACAACATCCTTAGTTTTGCTGAAGAAAAAAGAGCTGGAAATATCGACCACCTTTTTGTGATGGGCTGCCTGTCGGAGCGATACAAAGATGCCTTGCGCAAAGAAATGCCCGAAGTAGACGAGTTTTTTGGTGTGAACAACCTTCGTGAAATTATTGAAATCCTGGATGCTGACTATAAAAAAGAATTGCTTGGCGAGCGGCAACTCACCAACCCTGGCCACTATGCCTACCTGAAAATATCGGAGGGTTGCGACCGGAGCTGTAGTTTTTGTGCCATTCCACTGATCCGGGGCAAGCACATATCGAAACCCATCGAAAAGATTATTTCGGAAGCTAACTACCTTGCCAGTATTGGGGTAAAAGAACTTATCCTGATTGCTCAAGACCTTACCTACTACGGAATTGACATTTATAAAAAACAGGCATTGGCAGAATTGCTTTTAGAGCTGGATAAAATAGAGAGCATCGAGTGGATCCGCTTGCATTATGCTTATCCCACCTCATTCCCGACCGACATTTTGCCAATAATGCGCCTTAGCTCAAAGATTTGTAATTACCTTGATATTCCTTTTCAGCATATAAACAGCCGCATATTGGCCGATATGAAAAGGAATATCGACAAAGAAAATACCCTTCAGCTAATTAAAAAATTCAGAAAAGAAATACCTGGTATTGCCCTTCGAACTACCATACTTGTTGGTTTCCCTGGCGAAACAGTGGAGGATTTTGAGGAGCTCAAGGAGTTTGTAAAAGAAACCCGTTTCGACCGGCTGGGGGTTTTCACCTATTCCGAAGAAGACGATACCCATGCAGCCATCCACTTAAAAGATGATGTCCCCGAAAAGGAAAAACAAAGACGGGCCGATGAAATTATGCTTCTTCAGCAGGATATTTCATTAGAGATAAACACAGAGAAAATTGGGCGAACCTTCAAAGTAATTATTGATAGGAGAGAGGGTGACCAGGTAATTGGCCGCACCGAATTCGATTCTGTGGAAGTAGACAACGAAGTGGTTATTGAAGATCCATCTGCTTCCATTCAAATTGGTAATTTCTATAAAGTAGAAATTATTGATGCTACCGAATTTGATTTAATTGGCATTTGGAATTATGATTAACCCTTATTAATAATTTTTTAGCATATTTAAGCTGCATACTGACTGAATTACTATTTTTGTACATCACAAATTCAACATTAAAAAATAAAAACAATGCAACGATCATTATTACTTCTACTTTCAACCTTGCTAACTGTTTTATTCTATAGTTGTGATAAAACAATCGAGAGTATTCCTTGTACACAGATTTGTAATTTTACTATTAATTATCATGAACCTACTGTAGATGATGTAACAGGTGAAGTAACCTTCCCTGAAAATGTAGACTTTTATGGAGAGATTCGATCTGATGTATTGCCTGAGTTTGAATACTTAAAAGTTGGTTCAAATACCTACTACGGAAAAGAATACTGCATGTATTCACTTGGTCGTATTCACATTAATCCAGAATTCTTTCCATATAACTCAGTTTCAAACATATTTTCTGACTTCCAAAATTTATTTGTTGAAGTTAAAACATCACAAGGAGTACTTAATGGCTCTATATCAATGCCAACACAAATTGATACAATATTCCTTAGTAAGTACGATCAAATAGAAATAGGAGACTCATTTACAATCTCATGGATAAATAATGATGCAGATTTCTATTATGTATATACAGATTATAATTGGTTAGATAGTGAAGGTAATAGTCGACATTATGACTTAATTAACTATGTAGAAAACAATTCTATAACCTATCTTGATACAACATTTTCTTATCATGGTAGAATTTTTAGTATTATGGTACAACCAATTAATGGTCCCTTGCCGAATGCTGGAACTGGTGGCAATATGAGTGGTGATGGTAGTGGTTTTCTGTATTACGAATCAGTCAGGTATCGATTCATCAATCATAAAATTGATGTTGGCCAAGGATGGGGATTATATAATAAATCTTTTTAGTTTTATAAAAGCAAAGAAATCTTCATTTAATGCGAGAGGTATGATTCAGGAAGAAAGGGCTCATTCAAAACAAGTACCAGACATTTTTAGTAACTTAAAGCCAGACGAAACCGGTATCAGAAATAAACAGCAATACAATGTGCTATGTTTCATCAAAATAAAAAAGCCGGATCTAAACCCGGCTTTTCTGTTTCATATCAACACCTTATTCTACTTTGTCCACCTCTTTTTTCGGGGCGGCAATTTTTATCACAATATCTTCTTTCTTTTTGTTGAAGCCCACATTGATAATAGAGCCTTCTTCCATAGTGGCCCGGATAATAACTTCGGCCATCTTGTCTTCCAGGTATTTCTGGATGGCACGCTTCAATGGCCTGGCACCAAACTGCACATCATAACCTTTCTCGGCCACAAAATCCTTGGCAGCTGGCGAAATTTTAATCTCGTAACCTAATCCACGGACGCGTTCGTAAAGCCCAGCCAATTCTATATCGATAATCTCATGGATGTGGGCTTTAGTGAGCGAATTAAACATCACTACATCGTCGATACGATTAAGGAACTCGGGAGCAAAAGCCTTTTTCAAGGCTTTCTGGATGACCCCTTTTGCAAATTCATCATCAATTTCGTCGCTCTCGCGGGTAGAGAACCCAACACCCCGGCCAAAGTCTTTCAACTGGCGGGTCCCGATGTTGGAGGTCATAATGATGATGGAGTTTTTAAAATCGACCCTGCGGCCCAAACTATCAGTCAAATGCCCTTCGTCAAACACTTGCAACAACAGATGGAATACATCGGGGTGCGCTTTTTCGATTTCGTCCAACAAAATAACTGAATAAGGTTTGCGGCGGACTTTCTCTGTCAATTGGCCACCTTCTTCGTAGCCCACATATCCGGGAGGTGCACCGACGAGGCGCGAAACGGAGAATTTCTCCATATATTCGCTCATGTCGATGCGGATCAAAGCATCCTTGCTGTCGAACAAATACTCGGATAGGATTTTTGCCAATTGCGTTTTTCCAACACCCGTTGGTCCCAGAAAAATAAATGAGCCAATGGGCTTGTTAGGGTCTTTCAACCCGGCACGGTTTCGCTGTATAGCCCGTGTAATTTTTTCGATGGCTTCGTTTTGCCCGATTACTTTTTTTGTGATACTCGCATTCATTTGGATCAGCCGGGAACCTTCGGCCTGTGCAATCCGCTGGACAGGAACCCCTGTCATCATGGCCACTACTTCTGCCACCTTTTCTTCGTCGACTAATTCGCGATGCTGCGAAAGCTCCTTCTCCCACTTTTCCTTTTCCATCTCAAGTTTCGACATCAATACTTTTTCCTGATCCCGAAAACTGGCTGCCTGTTCAAAATCCTGGCTTTTTACTGCCTTGACCTTATGCCCCTTTGTTTCTTCAATTTGGGCTTCGAGTTCCTCGATCCGCTCGGGCACTTTAATATTGGAAATATGTACCCTCGAACCCGATTCATCCAATGCATCAATCGCTTTGTCGGGCAAATGCCGGTCGCTGATATAGCGTTGCGTAAGGCTTACACAGGCTTTTATGGCATCGGGGGTATAGAATACATTGTGGTGGTCTTCGTACCTTTCCTTGATATTATTGAGAATTTCAACGGTTTCATCAGCACTGGTCGGGTCGACCATAATTTTTTGGAAGCGTCGTTCAAGGGCACCATCCTTTTCTATATGTTGCCTATACTCGTCGAGGGTAGTTGCGCCAATACATTGGATTTCTCCCCTCGCAAGGGCAGGTTTCAGCATGTTTGCCGCATCGAGCGATCCGGTTGCCCCACCAGCACCAACAATGGTGTGGATTTCATCGATGAAAAGAATTACGTCGTTGGTTTTCGACAGCTCATTAAGGATGGCTTTCATCCTTTCTTCGAACTGACCACGGTATTTTGTGCCGGCCACAATGGAAGCCAAATCAAGTGTAACCACACGTTTGTCGAACAAAACCCGCGATACTTTCCGTTGAATAATCCGAAGCGCAAGTCCTTCGGCAATGGCAGATTTTCCTACACCCGGTTCTCCAATCAGGATTGGGTTGTTCTTTTTCCTGCGGCTGAGAATTTGTGCCAGGCGCTCAATCTCAACGTCGCGTCCAACAATAGGATCTAACTTGTTTTCTTCGGCAGCCTTGGTTATGTCGACACCAAAATTGTCGAGCACCGGGGTTTCCGAACCCGACTTGGCGGGCTTTGCCGGTGCTGGTTTCTTTCCCCCAAAACCAGATGGCCTATCTTCTTCTTCATCGGCGTAATCGGCACGGGCTTCCGGCTTACTATTTTCAAGCTGGCTTTTAACCAGGTCGTAACTTATGCTCATTTCTTCCAGATATATTGTGACGAGGCTGGTCTGATCCTTTAAGATGGCAAGTAGCAAGTGGGCCGAGTTTATTTCCATCGCTTTAAAAGCCCTTGCCTCAAGGTAAATAAGTTTCAGGACCCTTTCGGCAGGTTTAAGCAAAGGAATGTTGGCAGAATCGCGCACAATTACTGAATGTTCTTTTTTAATCTGCGATTCAATTACGTTCCTTACTTCCAGGGGATCGATCCCTAACTTGTTGATAATGTCGAGGGCAATGCCTTCCCCTTCGCGCAAAATCCCCAGGAACAAGTGTTCGGTACCAATGTAATCGTTTCCCAGCCGGATGGCTTCTTCCTTGCTATATTGAAGGACATCCTTTATCTCTTGTGAAAATTTTGAATCCATTTATTTAAACTATATATATTTTCAATTCTATGCAAGTTGCAAAGATATGACAAGCAAATCAAAGCATCGATATGATCTTTCAATTTTCGATCAATTATAAAAATAACAAACAAAGATAATAATCATAAGTTCAATTCGGCAATGAAGGGTGTAACAATAAAATTCACCCTAAGCTGTCATGACACTGCAAACCAAAAAACGATTAGATCTTAATAATTTGGAGGTGATGGAGGTTTCCGAGTTTTGTAAAATTTCTATCAATATTCCATCCCTAAATATTGATCTTCAGGGACAGTGCGCCCTAGTTTCCCGATTCCTCAATTCCCTAATTACTAAATTCCTCCTTTCCTAATTTACAGCTAAGTATTTTAGTTGAATTTTGCAAGGAAAAAAACTTGCTTTTTTTGAACAGAATATGTTGATAATTAGTTCAGAATTAGTCATTTTTTTGAGTTAAAATGTGTATTTTCGTGAGGTTTGTAAAATCAGGGATTAAGTCCTTGTAATCTATTATAAATTAGAATTTTAAGTTAAAACAGACAGAAAGGCAAACACATGATTGGAGAAGAAAAAATAATTAAGATCAACATAGAGGAAGAAATGAAATCGGCCTACATTGATTATTCAATGTCGGTAATTGTTTCGAGAGCACTCCCTGATGTACGCGACGGCTTAAAACCAGTTCATAGAAGGGTGCTTTATGGTATGAACGAATTGGGTCTAACTGCTGGCCGTGCTCATAAAAAATCAGCAAGAATAGTTGGGGAAGTACTCGGTAAATACCATCCACACGGTGATTCTTCAGTGTATGAAGCCATGGTGCGAATGGCCCAGGATTGGTCTTTACGTTATCCGTTGGTCGATGGGCAAGGAAACTTTGGATCGGTTGACGGTGACCCTCCGGCTGCCATGAGGTACACAGAGGCAAGGTATCGGAAAATTGCTGAAGAAACATTGGCCGATCTCGATAAAAATACGGTTGATTTCCAATTGAATTTTGACGATTCGCTCGAAGAGCCAACTGTATTGCCCACCCGTATCCCAAATCTATTGGTGAACGGTGCATCGGGTATAGCAGTTGGGATGGCCACCAATATGGCACCACACAATTTATCGGAAGTAATTGACGGGATTATTGCTTATATCGATAACCCTGAAATTGAAATCGCAGGTCTGATGGAGCACATCAAGGCCCCCGACTTTCCTACAGGTGGAACTATATATGGGTACGAAGGCGTGAGAGATGCTTTTGAAACTGGTCGTGGCCGGATCGTTGTCAGGGCAAAACACAATATTGAAGTATCGCCCAGTGGGAGGGAGAAGATTATTATCACAGAGATCCCCTACATGGTGAATAAAGCCGAACTGGTGAAAAAAGTCGGCGACCTTATCAACGAAAAGAAAATTGACGGCATTGCCCATGCCAACGATGAGTCGGATCGTAGTGGGATGCGCATTGTTTTTGCTTTGAAGAAAGATGCCATTGCCAATGTGGTTGTAAACAAATTGTATAAGTTTACAGGCTTGCAAAGTACTTTTTCTGTAAATAGTATCGCTTTGGTCGATGGTCGACCGAAAACCCTTAACCTAAAGGAGCTTATCTATTATTTTGTCGAGCACAGGCATGTGGTAGTTATCCGCCGCACCCAGTATGAGCTTGAACAAGCCGAAAAGAAAGCCCATGTGCTGGAAGGTTTGTTGATCGCCCTCGATCACTTGGATGAAGTGATAAACCTGATCCGGTCTTCAAAAACTGTGGAGGATGCAAGGAATGGGCTCATGGAATCCTTCGCCCTTTCAGAAATACAAGCAAGGGCGATCCTCGATTTGCGCTTGCAAAAACTAACAGGCCTCGAAAGGGACAAAATCAAAGAAGAATACGAAGAGCTTATTAAATTGATTGCCAGCTTGAAGGAAATTCTTGAAAGCAACGATATCCAGATGCAAATAATCAAGGATGAATTACTTGAGATCAAAGCAAAATATGGCGATGCCCGCCGTACTGATATTATTTATGCTTCGGAAGAAATGAACCCTGAGGATTTTTATGCAGACGAAGACATGGCCATTACCATTTCGCATTTGGGCTACATAAAGCGCACTCCGATAACAGAATACCGTACTCAAAATAGGGGTGGGGTAGGAGCAATGGGGTCTAGCACCCGCGACGAGGATTTTGTAGAGCATCTGTTCATCGCAAGTATGCACAACACGATTTTGTTGTTTACCGAAAACGGACAGTGTTTCTGGTTGAAAGTGTATGAAATCCCTGAAGGAAATAAAACATCGAAAGGCCGTGCTATCCAGAACCTTATCAATATTGCCCAGGGCGATAATGTAAAAGCATACATCAATGTAAGAACATTGAAAGAAGATGAGTATATCAACAACAATTTCATCGTACTGTGTACCAAGAAAGGGGTAATTAAAAAGACCACCCTTGAAGCGTATTCAAGGCCACGTGTAAATGGTATTATTGCTATCAATGTGCGCGAAGGGGATCAACTATTGGAAGCAAAAATGACCAATGGCGATCAGGAGATCCTTTTAGCAATCCGTTCTGGTAGGGCTATACGATTCAACGAAGATACAGTGCGCCCAACAGGTCGAAATGCTTCCGGTGTACGTGGTATTAGCCTTTCAAAGGATGCAAATGATGAAGTGGTGGGAATGGTAATTGCCGATACAGGAGGAAAAGAAGACATCCTGGTAGTTTCGGAAAATGGCTATGGAAAGCGTTCAGCGCGTGAGGATTATCGGATTACAAACCGGGGTGGAAAAGGAGTGAAAACCATCAATGTAACTGAAAAAACAGGATCATTGATCGCCATAAAATCGGTTATCGACGAGGATGATATTATGATTATCAACAAATCAGGGATAACCATTCGTTTAAATGCCGGAACGCTTCGAGTAATGGGAAGGGCTACGCAAGGGGTACGCCTGATTCAACTGCGCGACAACGATTCTATTGCTGCTGTAGCAGCCATCGAATATAATCCAGATGCGGTAGTGGCTGAGGAAAATGAAGAATCCGAAGAAAATGGCAGTATAATTGAGAACAATGATGTTGATATGACGAATGAAGGGGATACAGAAAATTCCGAGGAGCTAGATCAATAAATTATATGTTATTGAACAGCTTAGATTAGGAAGTAAATTTTTCATTCTATTTTTGAACTGTCGAAATAAAAATATTATCATGAGAAAAGTAGTAATTTTATTAATTGCCTGTGTAGTGGCGATAGGGGTAAATGCCCAGAAAAACAAGGTAGTATCTGCAATTAACTACCTAAAGTACAACGAGCTGGAGAAAGCCAAAGATGCCATTGACCAGGCTGTGGTACATGAGAAAACTATGAACTGGGAGAAAACCTGGTGGGTAAAAGCGAAAGTGTACCACGCCATAAACGACCAGTGTATGTATAACAATGATCAGAAATTTTGTGATCTAGCACCTAAGGCATACGATATTGCATTAGAAGCTTATTTAAAGGCGATAAACCTGAATTTTACTGACCCAAGATGGCATAATCTCGACATTCTGAACAAAGAAGCCGATGCCAAGATGTTTGCCAATTTGATGATGGATGCTAATAATTATGTGAATTGGGAAATTGCCCAGGATATTTTTACGGTAAGGTTCATTGGCCTGTCGAATGTGTTTGTTAATGTTGGTGTAAAACTGTTCCAATCGGAAGATGTAGCTGAAAATGAACAGGCAGTTGAATCTTTCGAAAAGTCGCTTTTCTTTTCATCCATGACAGGAAAAATTGATACTCCATTATTCTATTACACAGCATTGGCAGCCGCCAAAGCGAAACAGTACGACAAAGCTGTTGAATATTTCGGATTATGTACAAAATACGGCTATGGAGAAGATGATGATAATAAAGCATATATGTATTATGGTCTGGCTAAAAATAGTTTAATGATTGGCGATACCGCCAAATATATGGAATCGTTGAAAGCTGGAATCGATAAGTATCCTGATAATAATACAACCCTGGTTACCGAGCTTATAAATTACTATCTGGCCGAGGACATGTCGCAGGAAGCACTTGATTATTTAGCTTTGGCCATCAAAAAAGTTCCTGATAACCATACATTTCATTTTGCGCAAGGAAGTTTGTACGATAAGATGGAAAAATATTCCGACGCCGAAGTATCCTACAAAAAAGCTATAGAGCTGAAGCCAGATTATTTTGACGCAAACTACAACCTGGGTGCTATTTTTTACAATAAGGCAGTGCAATTGTATTCCGATGCTAGCGCTATTCCGCCAAACGAGCAAAAGAAGTACGATGCCAAAATAGCCGAAGCTAAAGAACAACTAAAATTAGCTCAACCGTATTTGGAAAAAGCTTTAGAGATAAATCCAGAAGATATTAATACATTAATGAGTTTAAAAGAAATCTATGCTCGTTTCCAGATGTACGACAAATCGAAGGAAATGAAAGAAAAGATAGAATCGTTGAAAGAGGAGTAAAAATATTTTCTAAGTTTTGAAAGGAGTGAGATTTCGTTCTTCTCCTTTCTATTTAAATTTCTTATTTAACATAATATTAATTATAGGACAATTGTAAATTATAGAAATTTCGTATATTATTGATATTATGTACATTACAAAAATCATAAAATCGCAAAGTTTTGAAATATTACACTTTCATCGTGTAATATATTTTAACAATTTTAATTATCTTATTGTATATCAATATATTTACAGTAAACATTCGTTGTTTTTAGAATACAATTTTATTTATATAATATTGATATTCTTTTATTTAATTTGTAAAGTAAAACCGATTTCAACATCAATTTATTTACATCTATAAAAATATATTTTCGGTAAGATGGCAAAGCGCAGAAAATTAGATTATTACGAGTTATTAAAGAACTATCATAATGGTAGTGCTACCGATACAACTACAATCAAAGCCAGTGAAGAAAATGAATGGCAAGAAATTAAGCAGAAGTATAGAGGCTTTCTAAGACTCGAAAAAGCAAGTGCTAAAAGTACCATTGTAACTTATACAAATGAAGTAGACAGGTTTGGCAAATTTTGGACAAGCCACTACCCTACTTGTAAAATTGCAGATGTCAGTCAGGACATCATAAAACACTACATACATGAGTATGTATCCAAGTTGCAGGTAAACACACACATTAAAATCATTCACATTCTAAAGGATTTTTTCCATTATCTTCTTGTGGAAGGTTTAGTGCAGTACAATCCGATTGCCTTAATCGGAACTCCCAGGAAACCTCTGAAGCTGCCTAATACATTGAATTTTGCAGAAATCTCAAGAATATTGAATGGCCTCAATCTTGAAACAGAAAAAGGCATACGGGATTATGCTATAATCGAAGTATTGTATGCAACCGGAATCAGGGTTTCAGAATTAACCAACTTACTCATTTCTAATCTGCATTTGAAACAAGGTCGCATTGTAATATTTGGAAAAGGCCGGAAAGAACGTGTTGTATTTATCCATGAAAAGGCTATTCTTGCCTTAAACAGATATTTAGCACTAAGAAGAAATGGCCGGATTCAGCCTGGAAATGAAGATTATGTTTTTCTGGGACGATGGGGAACCCAGCTATCCATCCAGCAAGTAGACAGAATTGTGGATGTTGCTGCAAAAAGTGTTGGCATTAGGAAAAATGTGCATCCCCATATATTCAGGCATTCATTTGCTACGCACCTGGTCCGTTCCGGGGTCAATCTTATAAATATTATGCAGCTACTGGGACATGCAGATATTTCTTCGACCGAAATATACGCACATCTTAATTACACATTCCTCAAAGAACAACTTGACAAATACCATCCCCGGTATCGTGGAAAATAAATAATACAAGGACTATTCATTTCTCATTTTGACAAATTCAAAAAAAATATTTTTTAAGTGTAACAAATAGTAATCTCATGGTATTAAGTATATAGAAGGACTATTAATTTAAAAATCAGGAAAATGGAAAACGAAGAAGAATTTAGTGAAGAATACCTTGAGCGATTCGATAGAATTGACAATTATGTATTTAGAAGACTTAGCGAAGATGAAGAAAGGGCTTTTGAGCAAGATGTTGAAAACGATCCTGTATTAGCACATGAGTTTTGGGAGCATTTTACATTTGTCATGGATGTAAAAAAAGCTTTACAGTGTAAGAAGAAATCAGAAATCCGGTGCAAAAAAACCAAATGGAAAATATTTCCAGTATTAATCAGGTTTTAAAGGATGAATTTGAATATTTTTACTGCCCTAAAGCCGCTACCAGACGGGTTTCTGGTAATTTTAACACAATTAAATATTTATGATAGTGCATGTAGATGACAAAGCAAAAGAATTGCAAAAAGATTTCAAATTAACCGATTTTGAAGCCCTACAAATTGCATGTAAGATGCAGTATAATTCAATTTTGACTGAAGCCCTGGTAATTACCGGTTCCGGACCAGGTGCAATTGAAGCAATAGCAATTGAATTAGGAGCAAGTAGTCAATTTAATGGAAATTCAATTAAAGAATCTCTTAGTGAAATAGCCAACAGTATTTCTATGTTGTCCGAAAATATCAATCTCTAAGCAACTTATAATTATTAAAAATTTTAAAGGGCTGGTGAATTGTTATTTTTAACTTCACTTCAGCCCTTTTCTAATATTGAAATCTATATTAGTTTCTATGGTTTCTTATCCCCAAAAGTAAATTTTAAGTATTGCAATAAGTAGACTCATACTTTTGCTGAAACATATTGTCCTTCGGTTTAATCTTTTAAGGTGTGTTCTTAGATTTAGGTGCATTCTCTCAACATGATTTGTCCCGTGGGTTTTCGTGTTGTGGACTTTCTGGTCAATTAAGGTTGAATATTGCTTTAGTTTATCAGTATAAATTTTAAGGGTATTTGCCAAGCCTAATGTATCTGTTACCCTTCTTAAAGTTTTGTTGGTTCTACTTCCAACACTAAATCGAACTACTTCTTTTGTATCTTTTCTCCATGCACTGACAATCCAGATTAGCCTACCTTTTTTTTTATAAAAGTACGAAGTTCATCTACTTCATATTCCTTTCCAAATGCTAATACCGGCTCACAAATTTTATCTGCAATCTTCCTAATTCTTGAAAGCAATGTAGTTGGTGAAATATTTAACAAACGAGCTGTGCTCCTTACCCCTACACCTTCTTTTGTTAATGCAATAATATTCTCATCAGTATTATCATTAAAAGCATGGTTGTCATAATAGGCAACCTGTCTTCGGCAACATGAAGTACACTTAAACCTCTGTTTTCCACTTCTTTCTTTTCCTGCTTTCACACACTTACCATTACAATATTTGCACACTGGATTTTCCGTATCCGCATTTGTAACACGTATTGTTGAAATGCCCATTTTTAGGCCGCTATTTTGCTTTTGTATACGATCTCCGACTGTAGTTACCATAAAAATCGTGTTTGTGTTTCGTTTATATTTTCTTGTTTCGTAGCAAAAGTAGGGATTTTATGTCAGCATATCCGCGTTTGGAACATTACCTTCTATTAATATTTTGTTGTAAAAGATAAAGATTTAAAACGAAAATATTCACTGCTGTAAAGTTGTTTTTGTTTTATTTAGCATATTTCCGGGCGATAACAATAAAATGGAAATGAAAATTACCTGCGTTACAACTCCTTCATTGATGATTTCAAGTCTGTTAATTTCGGGGATGCTTAAAAACAATAGGATTGTAATTAACCCTCTTGGAGCATAAAATAGTAAAGGGATGACTGGTTCTTTTATTACCTGCTTGAAAAACAACCAGCGACACAGAATAAGAAAAAGCACTATTCCAACTGAAAAAGTGAGATTTTGTACATTTAAAAGCTCATCCAGTTTTGTGAGGTAGCCAAACATAATAAAGAAAAACGAACGGACCAGAAATGTCAACTCACCCGAAATATGTTTAAACGACTCAATGTCCTTCCCGAATTTTTCGAAATTAATAAACCTTCTGGTAAATGAAACCTCCAGAAAACGGTAATTTGCAAGTACCAGTCCGAAAATCAAAACAAATAATAAAGCCGGAAGGTGGATGAATTTTGCCAGTGAATAAATCAAGACTATAAAAGTCATTATTATCACATAATTTACGTGGTGGGTAATTTTGTGCAACAAAAGGGCCAAAGCGGTGGTAGCCAAAATTGAAATCAACAGCGTGACAAAACTGGCGAGCAGGAGGTTTGCAAGGCTCCCTGAAATAGTTACAAACCCAACAACGATAAAATCGAAAACCAAAATCCCCAGGATATCCGAGAATGAACTTTCGTAAATAACGAATTCTTTATTGGCAGGGTTGAGGTTTGCCGCTGCCGGAATGGCAACTGCGCTACTAATAATTCCAAGTGGAATGGCATTTAACAAAGCGGTGTTCCAGGGAATTGGAAAAAAAACTTTTAAAACGTATGAGAATATGACAATAAAAAGGACAAATAATACCACCGATGATAAGATTGATTTTCGAATTATTTTTTTCTTTTCGGCGTTTATTTTCAGGTCGAGGCTGGCTTCCATTACAATCAGTATCAGCCCAAGAGTGCCGATAATAGGGAGTACCGGTTCAAGGTTGGGGACATACAAACCTGCCTTTATTACCAAAAAATGTATGATTATCCCCAGCAGGATAAGGAGTAATACCCCGGGTATTTTGGAATATTTCCCGGTAATATCGAACAGGTACGCCAATAAAATAATAATACAAAATGCTATAATCACCTGATATGTCATATTTTATAGAATTTTGAAGTTATGATTCAGTAAACCTTTTTATATCATGGATTTTTCCGGCAACCACTAAAATGTCATTTTCGTTTAAGAGCCTTTCCAAATCGATATTATATTCAATGGAATAATTTTCATCATGCAGGCTAAAAATTCCCCTTTTACCTGTCAGTATTTTAACAGCAATTAATTTTAGTTTGAACCGCGCTAAAATATTTACACTTTCTGGAGTATGTCCGATGTATTTTTCGGGTACCGATAATTCAGCCACTGCGTTTTCGTTGTTCAGTTCCAAAACTTTTTGGGCATATTTTATCTGAAGGATGGAGGAAACCATTAAAGCAGTCTCTTCCTCGGGCTGGATGATTTCTTTGATGCCGAGTTGACTGAGAATGTTCCGATGGATGGGTGTAATTGCACGCCCGATAATCCTTTTTACCTTCGAGTTTTGTAGTATCGAAAGGATAAGCACCGACGAACCAATATCCTCGCCAATAGCCACAATTATCGCATCCACATCGTGAACCGGCAACGAATTTAAAGCATGCGGGCTTGTTGCGTCCATTTCCATAACTACGGAAATTATATCTTTGTATTCTTCAATTTTTTCATACCGGTTATCCACGCCAATAACCTCGTGCCCCTGGCTGGTAAGGTTCGATGCCAAAGTGCTTCCAAAATAGCCTAATCCAATAACAATGTATTTCATGATGATAGTTTTAGTTTATAATAATATCCTGCACGGGGTATTTATAATATTTCTTTTGTTGCGAAATAAAAATTCCGGACAATAGCGTTATCGGGCCAACCCGGCCAATAAACATCAGAAAAATGATTATCCATTTGCTGTTTTCATTTAAAGTAGCCGTGTTTACCAGGCTGAGCCCCACAGTGCCAAATGCCGAAAAACTTTCGAAAAGCAAGTGTACCGGATTTTTGTCGGGCTCAAAAATTAACAGTGCCAAAAAACCTGAAAAAATAATTACGATGGAAAGGATAATGACCACAGTTACACGCATAATAGTACTTGTCCCAATTTTGCGGTTACCAATTTCCAGGCTTTTCCTCCCCCGTACAAAATTAAACGCAGCCATTATTGCCACAGCAAAAGTGGTGGTTTTTATACCTCCTCCGGTTGAACCAGGTGAGGCGCCTACCCACATCAAAAAAATCATAATAAATACTGTGGGGTAACCCCATAACGAAATATCGACAATATTAAAACCCGCTGTTCGGGCGCTTACACTCCCAAAAAATGCGGTAACGGCTTTCTGGTATGGAGTTAAGCCTGCCAGGCTGGTATCTTTTTCGAGTAGGTAATAAACTACTGCCCCGACAATTAAAAGTGCAATTGTTGTAGTTAAAACCATTGAGGTATTCATGTCGCGGCTGCCAAAGTAAAGTTTCTTTTTATGCTGAACCCTGCGGAAAATGGCAACAAAAAAACGGGTGAAATTTTCATACAATCCTAACATTACAGGAAATCCGATACCGCCCAAAATAATCAGGAAAGCAACAACAAAATGTATATTGTAACTAAAATGTACAATGTTGGTTGACAAACCCTGTGGCAAGGTTGAAAAACCAGCGTTGCAGAAAGCCGAGATGGAATGAAAAACGGAAAAAAACATTTTATCAGCTACCTCGCCCGGGGTATTATAATAAATAATAACTGCACCAACAAGTTCGGTTAAAAATGTTATGAGCAGGATTTCTATTACGACCTTAAACAGACTGCCCAGGTTTTCTGATGAAAGGATATCTTTTAACATCACCCTTTCGCTAAACGAGGCAGTACCCGTAAAAACATAGGCTAAAAAACCGGTAAAGGTCATAATTCCCAAACCCCCAATCTGGATTAAAAATAAAATTATAATTTGCCCTGTGGATGTGAATGCAGTGGAAGTGTCGAGGACAATAAGCCCGGTAACACAAACCGCACTGGTGGAAGTAAACAAGGCATCTAAATATGACATGGGCATGACATGCGCCTTGGGGAGCATCAGCAATCCGGAACCAATGAGTATTATAAATAAAAAACTCAGTACAAACAACAGGGCCGGAGGGATTTTAACTGAATTTAAACCTGAAAAAATGATATCTGCTTCTGTAATTATCAATAAAAAACAAGCCAGGATTAACACAACTTTTCCTGTAAAAAAAACACCTGCCTGTTGAAACGAAGGAAAAGTGCTGCTGTTGAAAAGCAAAATTCCCACACTAAAAAGGAAAACGATAAAATCAAAAGCCAGCACATAGCGTTTCTTTTTTTTAATGTTTAAAATAAGACGGGTATACTTTGAAATAAATAGCGGCAGAAAAATTATTTTATAATTTCCCAAAAGGTCAATTTTATGCAACTCCTGCTGAAAAACCCCGATATGAAAAAGAAATAAAAGAATAAATAAAACGGAAGAAACGGAAAAAACAAAAAGGCTCAGACTGGAAAGGCCCACAGCAAACTGTTTCAGGTAATCGGTTGCAATAAAAACCTGTTTAAATACTTTTTCCCGGAAATTATTGTTTTTTTTTTTCATAACTGTTAATTATTTTTCCAAAAAGCCGGGGTAAATAATATTAGAATGGTATAAATTTCTAATCGTCCAATCAACATTAAAAAAGTTAAAAGCGCTTTACCAGCTTCAGGGATATGTGCAAAGTTGCCAGCTGGGCCAACCGTTCCGATTCCGGGCCCGATTCCTGCCATACACGTAGCTACCGAGCTGGAAGCGGTTTTAACATCAACCCCCAATAGTACCATTAAAACAGAGCCCAACACAAATACCAGAAAATAAATGGCTATAAAAGTTAAAATTGAACTATTGGTAGCCTCATTAATCGAATTTCCATTTAAACGTAGCGGAAATATTGCACGGGGCGATACTATTTGCCTGATATTCCGCTTTAGATTATTAAAAAGAACCAGGTGCCTTGCCATTTTAATGCCACCCGCGGTGGAGCCGGTACTGCCGCCAAGGAACATGGCAAAGAAAATAATTACCCAGGCAAAACCCGGCCATTGCAAATAATCGGCGGTTGCAAATCCGGTACAGGTAACAATGGATATGACTTGAAAAAATGACTCACGGAAAGATAATTCAATTGATTTACCCGTTTTAAAATATAATGCAGCAGAAATAATCAATCCAATAACAACGATAACTGATAAATAAAATTTAAGTTCTTCGTTTGACCTGACTTTGTTAAAATCCTGTTTTAAAATGTAATAATGAATTACAAAGTTTGTTCCTGCCAAAAGCATAAACACCATAATTACATATTGTATATAGGGCGAATAATCGGCAATACTTGTGTTTCTTGGGGAAAACCCGCCGGTTGCAACAGTTCCAAAGGCATGGCAAACACTTTCGTACAAGTTCATTTTACCTAACATTAAAAACACCACTTCGGCAAAAGTTAAAAGAAGGTAAATAAGCAACAGCCGGTGCCCCACCGATTTTATTTTAGGTTTTATTTTTTCCTGCAACGACGATTCGAGGGTAAACAGGTTATAACCACCTAATTGCAGGGAGGGCATTACAATAATAAAAAGTACGATAATTCCAATACCCCCAATCCAGTGGGTGAGGCTTCGCCAAAAAAGTATGGATTTTGGCAGGCTCTCAATATCGGTAAGAATGGATGACCCGGTGGTAGTAAAACCGGAAACCGATTCGAACAATGCATTATTAAATGAAGGAATTGTATGTGAAAACAGGTACGGAAAACTTCCTATTATACCTATTACAGCCCAGGAAAGGGCTACCGAAAAATAAGCAGCTTTTTTGTCCAGAATAGCATTCTCATTGTGATGCCGGGTGAATTGTACAAGTGTTAATGCCATTAATAAGGCAATTAAAGATGACCATATAAATGGCATGTACGGCTCCGAATAAATAAAAGCTACTGCAACACAACTCAGCAAGGCTACAGTAATGATAAATAAATTTCGGCTTAATACCTTAAAAGCGATTGTGTAGTTGATAATTCCAGACATAAATAACCTATTCTGAAACCGTTTTCCGCACTTTGGTTTCCAATACTATTTTCTCAAAAATATCTTCCAGTTTTTCCAATTCATGATTCGTTTTAATATCAATCTCTTTGTTAAAATTGATTTTATAAAATTTCATCATCCGGGCAGCCAGGTTATCAATGGGATTGATGAGCATCATTGGAAGAGTAATCATTAAAACACATAATATTGTCAGGGCTGCAATACCCACTCTTTCCTGAATTTTTTGAACGCTTAGGGATGAGCTTTTAATATTTTCATTTTTGCTTTCAAGTAACTGAACATTCAGGTCGTGAATGCTTAAAATATACTGCCGGAGGCTCTCAAATTTTTCATTGTAAGACTCAATATTTTTCAGATATTCTTTTTCTGAAATACTGTTTTCATATTTCTGAAAAGCTTTTAGGAGCGATTCTGTCAATTCTTTTTCTCCTGTCTCTGTAATATTGTTTTGCTGCATTTGCAGATTCTGTTTGAAATCTGAAAGAATACTGTCTTCAGAAAAGCTGGTATCAATACTTAAACTTTCATCAGCTTTTATCTTTCGGTGGATTAACCTTGAATTTAATTCATCCAAAATATCCAACATTGTAAAAGAATACTTTACCGATGGATAGTTGTCTTTTAACAACGATTGTGAATAATTTGCGATACGCTGGTTAGCACCCATATTTAGCATTAATACAATAAACGAAACAATAAATACAGAAAATATTGCAACGTACATTTTGGATTTAATTCGTTTCATATTTTTCATAGCAGTAGATTTTATAATTTAAAAACAGGTAAGCTGATATAAAAGCAACTTCCGTTTCCAGGGCTGCTTTCTGCCCAAATCTTACCACTTTGCTTAGTGATAAACTCTTTGGATATGGCAAGTCCCAAACCCGTTCCTTTTGCATGTGAGTTTGGAATCCGGAAGAACTTCTTAAATATTAATTCTAAATATTGCAGTTCAATACCTTTTCCAAAGTCCTGAACTTTATAAATAATATTGTCTTTTTCCTTTAATGCTGTTAAAATTATCTTGCTTTCATTTTCGGAATATTGTATGGCATTGTTAATTAGGTTAATTAATACCCATGCAGTTTTTTCAGAATCGACAAAAACAGGGGGTAAGTCCGGTTCAACTTTATATTCAATTTTGATGTTTTTAGATTTTGCATGATTATCAGATGTTTCTCGTATGTAATCAAAAATGTCAGTTGAATTTACTACCTGAAAATTCAACTGAATATTACCTGTTTCAACCTGTGCCAAATCAAGTAATTCAGTAGTTATGGTTAGCATTTTTTTTGTTTCCGATTTAAGTGCCTGCACTATTTCCTGTTGTTCTGTATTTAGCGAACCAACTCTTCTATCATCGAGAAGTTTTAGATTAAGTCGTAATGACGAAATCGGAGTCTTTAACTCGTGTGAGATAGTAGCCATGAAGTTGGTTTTGGCTTCATCCTGTTCCAGATATTGTGTTACGTTTTTAAGAACCACAACAATTCCTGCTTTGACAACTTCATCTTCTCCGGTACGTTTAATTTTAACATCAAGAACTTCTCTTGTGAAATACTGCACTTTCAAGTCTTTTTCAATCCGAAGTGGTTTAAAATCTTTTTGCTCTGTGATCTCCTGATTTATAACATTGTGGATTATTTTCTGAAATACTTCGTTATTTAACGCTATATCAGAAGCATATTTTCCAACAAGCTCAGTTTCATTCACATTAAGAATTTTACAGGCATAATTATTTGAAAAAATAATTTCGTTTTTATCGTTTAAGCCAATTATAGCGTCTTTCATATTATTGATGATGGTATCAATCCGCCTTTTTTCAAACAATAGTTCTGATAGATTACTGTGTTCATACTCATCGAGCTTAGCAGTCATTGTATTGAAGGCTTTAGCAAGTTCACCCAGTTCATCATTTGATTGAATTTCCAACCTCTTGCTGTAATTTCTGTCGGCAACTTGGGTAATCCCCTTTATAAGTTCACCAATAGGGCGAGCAATATTTTGAGGATAACGAAAAATGAAAAAAATTGATAGGAAAAAACATATGATTCCGATTAAAGAAAGAATAACAAAAGCCCTTTTAGCAGAGCTTTTGAGAAGCATATTTTTATTGCTTATGGCTTCCATATTCATATCCCAAAGCATTAAAATAAGGTTTCTCGTGATGGTGTACTCCGGAATAAGTACCTGAAAAAATAAAGTAGAATCAATATTGTTAAGGTTCTTGTTGTTTTCGAATGTTAATTTATACTGTTGATAACTTTCAATCAATTGCTTAATAATAGATTGTTCACCTTCCTCTGTAATGTTGTTTTGTACTGCAGTAAGATGCTCCTCGAATACTTTTTGACTGTTTTTAATTATACTGTCGTTAAACACAACTTTATCGCCAAAGAAAAATCTGATTTGTTGGTTCTTGATTTCATCAATAGATTGGATAAGAAATTTAGTAGATTCAACAGACTGATAATTTTCCTTTAACATGGTAGCCGAGCGATTCGACAAATCATTAATAAAATATGAGCTTATAATCCATATAAGAATTATCATGATGAACAGAAAGCCAAATCCTATAAACAGCTTGTTTTTTAAACTAATACGTATCATTGAAGTAATTTTAAAATACATAACAAATTACGAATACAATTTTTACAATGCACGATAAAGTTACTTTTTAACCTGGCACATATTATTTTTGGTTCCACTTTTTGATTTTAAGATAAATTATGAACTACAAACCAATAGCCATGCCATAAAAAATGAAATTAGTATAAAGATGTCTATGTCGTTAATTAACTGTGATATACAGCCGGATATTTACGTTGTGTGTAAATAATAAAATAGGAAAGGAATTCTATAATGAAATAGAATTTTCTAAAACAGAACTGTTTACCTGATTTTATATTGGTCCAATTTCCGATATAAAGTAGGTACTCCGATTCCAAGTTTTTGAGCTGCCCTGGTTTTATTTCCATTCGTAAATCGGAGCATTTTTTGAATATGCATTTTCTCTATTTCTTCTATTGTATCTAAATTGTTGCCAATCGATATGTTATTGGGGAATAAAACTTCAACAGGCAGATGGTCCTTAGTAATCGTACCATTTTCCGATAAAATTACTGCTCTTTCAATCACATTTTTTAGTTCGCGTGTATTACCAGGCCAAGAATAGGTTTTTACTTTTTCGAGGAATTCCTCAGTTATTTTTAAAATCCTTTTGTTGATTTTAACATTGTAATATTCAATAAAACTATTTACCAAATAAGGAATGTCTTCTTTTCTTTCTCGTAATGATGGGATACTTATTTTAAAGACCGAGATTCTGTAATACAAATCATTTCGAAATTTCTCATTCTGTATTTCTTTTAATAGATCACGGTTTGTTGCTGCAATTATCCTTACGTTTACTTTTGTAGGTTTAGTATCGCCAATTTTAGTAAACGATTGTTCTTCCAGCACACGAAGCAATTTAGCTTGTAAATCGAAATGCATCTCACCAATTTCATCCAGGAATAATGTTCCTTCATTAGCTTCTTCGAATAATCCCTTTTTATCCAGATTTGCCCCTGTAAATGCCCCTCTTTTATGTCCGAAAATTTCAGATTCCAATAATTCCTTAGGAAACGCACTGCAATTTACGGCTACAAAGGGTTTGTTTTTACGAGTGCTTGCATTGTGTATTGATTGTGCAAAAAGCTCTTTCCCCGTTCCTGTTTCCCCTTCAATTAAAACGGTTGAATCAGTGGGAGCAACTTTTTCGGCCAGACTAATTGTTTTTTTGAGTATTGAAGATTTGGCTATAATCCTGTCAAAACTGTATCGGGTTCCCAGTTTATTTTCAAGTTCAAGTATTCGTTTTTTTAATTTGGCCTTTTCAACTGCTTTTTCGATGGTAACAATAATCTGCTCATCTCCATCGCCTTTGGTAATATAGTCGAACGCTCCCTGTTTCATGGCATAGACACCATCGTGAATTGTACCGTAAGCTGTAATAAGAATTACTTCGCAGGTGCTGTTTTTTGTTTTTATCATTTTTAAAACATCCAGCCCACTAATATCCGGAAGTTTTACATCGCAAATCACCAGAATAAAATCGTTGGCCTTTTCAAAAAGTTTTAATCCTTTGGTACCATTTTCAGCTTGAAATACTTCATAACCTTCGAGTTCAATAATTCTCGAAAGTGCTTTGCGAAGCTGGTCTTCATCATCTATTACAAGTATTTTTCCTTTAACCATAACTATTTGTTTATGTACAAAAATAACAAACGATTGTATTTTCTTATTTAGAATATTCACAATTCTGTAAATTATTTATTGAATCTAGATAATTAAAAATTATTATTAATCGAACCATCATAATTTATTGGAGTACTGAACTGGCTTACAACTCTTTTGTAAGCATTTGGTTTGTGGGGGCTTGCAAATGTGGTGTAATTGGGGCGGGGTTATTTCCTTTTTCCGGAGGGAAAGAGAAACAAAATAAATTTCTTTCAAGTTAATATTAACCTTTCATTTGAGTTTTTTTGTCGCTTTTTTGCTTGTAAATATTTACTATGCTATTGCATATATTTCGTCTTTGTATATTGTGCAGGATATCATTTTTTAAATTGCAAATAGTTTTTGTATCGTAGTCTTGTTTTCATAACCTTAATTAGTTCTTTTCCAAATTAATATTTCTTTATAAATATCAAGGCTGTCCAACGGATTTTTTATTTACCCCAGATGCAGATTTGAAATATGGGTGTAAATCTCGGTAGTTTTTTTAATGAAGAATGTCCGAGTTAACTTTGAATGATCCTTAAATCTACACCGGATTCCAACAGGTGTGTCGCAAATGTGTGCCTAAATGTATGTGCAGAGCCACGTTTTGTCACACCTGTTTTTGCTACTTTTTGTTCAATCATATTACGTACACTACTGGGCGAATATTTCCCCATAAACTGTCCTTCAAACAAATATTCTTTGGGTTTACATTCTTTGAAGTAGTCCCTTAGGGTATCAAGTGTTTTAGTCGAAAGAATTGTATATCGGTCTTTTTTGTCCGGCAAATGGAATCAATGTTTTTCCTGTTTGAAATAAAGGATCACCTGATCCAGCCTTGAGTTTGTAATCTGTAATTGCTGTTGGGTATTGGTCAGTTCACGGATCAACTCCCCTTTCAAATCACTTACATCCGATTTGGTGAAATCAGTTTTCTCATGTTCGTTCAATTGAACCTGGACTTTCTCAATATTTCGTTTGTTGTCTTTTACACCTTCGCTGTTGCTTGCGACAGTCATTTTTGTGGAAAAGTAGAACCCAACCACGAAAATGAAAGCAATCGCAAGTGAGCGGAGAAGGCTTGGCCAACTATTGACCAAACCTTCCATCCATCTGTTTTCCATATCTTAGAATATTTTCATTTCGCCTGCCCCGCCAAAGCGGTTTTTCATCATCAAAGTTTTGCCATCTTCAATCTTGATGGAGCAATCAACCAGGTTTTCGTATGTTTCCTCGCCCCGGAACGTACCGTCCTTTGTGCCCCGAAAAACAAACACAAAGGAGATGTTCTTCGCTTTGTTGACAGTAATCAGGTTTTCGAGTTCTTCATGCGAAAGCCCCAGGTGGTTCACCGAATCAATGAAGACCACCGCATACTTCGATAAGTCGGATGGGATATGCTGCACAATGTCGATATTGTTGTGAAAGGCATTCATCCGGCTGAACTTATCCTGTAAAGTCGCGCTGAAACCTTCCTCGGCAGCCACATATAAAACCCGTTTATTCAGGCTTTTTGCCAGGTAAGCGGCAAACTTGATAGAAAAGGTACTTTTTCCACTTCCTGGACGGCCATACATCATGATGGAAAAAGGCACTGTCACAGCCCCCAGGACTTCTTTCCAAATCCCTGTTACCCCAAGCTCTTTGAAGTTCATGTTTGCCAGTTGAGAGGCCGGCAACACTTTCAACCCGGCCAGGGATACATCATCCACCGGGATTGGATTTTGTCCACCCACATAATTGGAAAGACTGGTCTTGATTTTCCGAAGCTTGGAAACGTGCTTGTCCTTTGGGTTCTTTTTGATAAGGTTTTGAGTGGTTTTCAGCAAGCGTTCGGCACTTTCCTGTTTGTCCTTCTTTCCTGCAATACCGGTAAACCTCTTAATCACATTCACCGATGGACGTACCTTTTCGGAGTTTGCCACTGCCAGGTACTTTGCCCTCTTTTCATCGCTGAAGGTGGTAATCAACACTTCATCCCGTCCGGCATCAATGGTTGCCCGGATAATGGTTTGCAGTTCCTTTTCGATGGTTTTCACCAGGCTGTAATTCGCAGCCTTTTTCGTGATATTTTCTGAAATAATCTGCTTTTCGACATGGGCTAAAAAGCTCAACATATACCCTACCGTCCGCACTTTTCCTTCACAACCTAAAAAGCGTTTTGCAATGGCCACGATCGGGTCAATATGCCCAACCAATTTAGGATCGCCGGTTGTAGGTTTTGCCGGTTTGGTGCTTGCCTTCTTGCTTTTCTTTGCAGGAATAGGCTTTTGAGGTTTATATGTGTCATAAAAATGCAGCTTATTGTCTTTGAGTTTTGTCACTGAAAGAATGAAATTCCTGTATTCGTCCTCATACACATACACAGGCTTTTTGATCCGGTCTGCATCTTCCTGGGCCTTTGCTTTGGCCTTGTTAAGATCAGTAAACCCAATAGCACTTTTACTTTTCTTATCAGGTTTTGGCTTTGGCGCAGGATTTTCCTTTTTAGGTTCAGCCTTTGTCTTCTTGGACAATTCAGCGTTCAGGGCTTTCAGGTACACTTCAATGGCTTCTTGGATTTCTTTATCCTCGTTGTAGTCTTCAGCTAACAATTCCATTGTGGAATGAAAGGACTGGAACTTATCAGGTAGCTTAGTAAAATCAATTGCTTTCGCTTGCTCGAAGTAATTTTTAATGCTTATCATGTGGGAATATTTTAGGTGGTTTAAAATTCAAATTGCAGTTTCAGTGCCAATGCTTTTGCCCTGGCTTTTTTCTTTAGCCTTTCACGGTCGGGGCTGGTCGGTTTTGGTGATTCCACCTGGCTCTCTACCCGCCTGGAAAACCCTTTCTTGTCTTCCTCAAACATCCTGATCGCCTCTTTGGTGTTCTCATTGTCACCCGGTTTTTCATTGTTGCTCAAATGGGCCAGGTAGGTATTGAAGAAATCCCGGCTCACCTCTTTGCTCAGGCTGTATTTTTCGCCCATGATGTCGATGATGTGCCCCATTTCATCCGTGCTTGCCTCGCCCACCATACTGCCCGATTGCATCTCAAAACCATCACGGGTATTCACGAGATGTCGGATCAGGTCGGGATCGGTGTAAATGG
>JAIOYV010000143.1 GCA_021740905.1 Bacteroidales bacterium | reverse complement strand
AACAGTTGGCTATGAATTTTAATTCGTCTTAATTTTATCAAAGCATGATATTTCGTTTTTTTTGAAATATTACGCCTGCAAATCAGTACTTTAACTCATGGAAATCAAGATTTTCAAAAACTACCGGACAGCTATGAATATTTAGAAATTAGTATTTAGAAATTAGAAATTCATTCGGCAATAATTATCCTGTTGACTATTGACTGAGTACCCCTGATTGAGTACTGCTTACTGAATACTGCCTACTGGAGACTGTCTCATCTTCTTTCGATTGTAGATTAATTTTATACAAGGCATAACTGGCAGCTAAACCAATAAGCAACACAACACCACCCTGTATGGGCGCACCACCACCCGGAGGGGGAGTGTCACCATTTCCACCATTAGGTGGTGGGGGTGGCGGGTCGAAAGCAAAAGCCGGGAAGCTGGCAAGGGTCAGTAGGCTGAAAAGAAAGGCAGTGGCTATTCTATGGATTCTCTTTTTCATACTATTTCAAAATTACTTTTTGTGTGTACACTTTTTCTGCATTCAGTAAACTTATTAGGTACATCCCGGCTGCAAGAGGTGCCGGGTAGGGATTACCCACCAGGTTCCATCCTTCGCTGCCAGTACCGATGGTTCGGGTCAGGTTTACTGTTTGGCTGGTATTGTTCAAAGCCCCGGTAAAAGTTTTGGTAGAGGTAGCAAGGTTGTTGGCATACGCATAGCCAAGGTTTACCACAAACTGGGTCTCGAAGCTGTTGTTGAGGTTGCCCGAGCCATCCTTTATGTTGCGCCACATATTATATGGTTCGTCAAACTTGTAAAAATCGACTGTTGAAGGTAATGGGTTTGAGGTAGTATTTACAAACTCGGGGCTGATGTTTTGATTGCTTACCGGGGATGAGATGTAATGGTACTCTCCTTGAGTAAGGTAACGTTCCACGTTGGCCTCGCCACCGCCGGTGTAGCTTACACTGCCCAGGTCGATGACCGAGGCATCGCCCGTGGCATCGGATTCAAGTAACAGGTCGCCACCACCGGAAATATCCAGCGTAGTGCCCGATTCCACTTTAATGCATAAGCCCGGCTCAACCTTCAACCCCTGTGCAGATAAGAGGGAGCCTGTGGCAACAAACATCATGATTAAAAAAACTGTTTTAATTTTCATACTCGTTTAATTTATTGAATATTTCGTTCATATTGTCTTCTTTTCCATAGTTCAATCGATTACAATAAAATTATCGGGGCACTCGAAATCCATCTCGCTAATTGTGATTTCCTTTATTGCGCATCCCGGTGGGCCTTTCAGGCATCGTGAGATAAAGCCGTTTAGGTTTTCTTTGGAACCGGCTGCCTTTACTACTACATCATCCCTATCGTAGCTTACCCAGCCTTGGATATTATTTCGATTGGCAATTTGTTTTACAAAATACCGAAAGCCGGTTTCTTTCACTTTTCCTTTCAGATGGATTTTCACTCCTTGCATCGAAGTAAATTTACGATAGAGAGACAGGCTTATGCAAGCAAAGCCTGTCAGCTTTTCACAAAGGGTGTAAGGAAATCACAATTTGAGGTTTGTCTTTACTGATGCTCAGTAGAATAAAGATGGAATATGGGTATAAAATCTCGTTCAGTTTGATAATTGTAAAGAATTCACAATTGTTGTCAAGAAATCACAAACAGCTACAAGTCAACTATTTTGTCGTCTGAATTAGGATAGAACTCTTTGTTTTTATCGCGGAAAATGCCCGGTGTAATTCCGGTAATTTTCTTAAAATTGCTGATAAATGACATCCGGTTGTTGAATCCTACCAGTTGCCCGATGCCTTCGAGCGAATAATTCTGATAATCGGGCGAAATCAAAAACCGCATGGCTTCTTTTACCCTATACTCATTAATATAGCTGTTGAAGCTGTGGGCAAATTCAGTTTTAATGGCATTGGCCAGGTAAGTACGGTTGGTCGATAGTTTGGTGCTGATTTCATCGATGGAAATGGAACTGTCGAAGTGGGGTTTTTCTCTTTTCATAAACCTTTCAAGCTTATCCGCAAGATTTTTTGATTGACTTAATTCGGTGCTTTGCTCGTCAGTGTCCGGGCTTTCAGGCTCCTTGAATTGTTCGAGCAATTTGCGGGTCGATTCCAATTCGTTTTCAACCTTAATAATCTCAATGTTCTTCTTCACAAGGTTCCGAAACGCAAGATACCTGCCCCTGTAAAGCAGGAACATGACAAGAAAAGAAAGCAGCACAAATACAATTCCGGCAGTGAGGGTAACAATTGCCCGGTTCTTTCTCGATATTTTAAGTTGATTGATCTCGTTGTCCTTCCGCAGGGCCAGGTTTTCTTTTTCTTTCTTCTCCGATTCGTAATGAATTTCCAGCTCTGCCACCTTTTTTCTGGTTTCATCACCCAATACCGAATCCTTATTCAGGGTATAAAGTTCGTGGAATTTTAAGGCTTCCTTATAATTTACCAATTGCTTATGGGCCTTTGATAATTCAAGATAATTCAAGTACATCTCTTTTACAGATCCGATTTCGGTAGATATCTGTAATGCCTCGTTCAGGTATTTAATCGCATCCGGAGCCTTGTTCTTTTTCAGCAAAGTTTTACCAATATTCCGACTAACCAAAGATAGACCGTATTTGTCGCCCGATTGTGATATTAGTTCTTTTGCATTCATATAATAATGCATAGCACTGTCAGGCTTGCCTAATTCCTCATACATATTGGCAATATTATTTAAAGTAGCCGTTTCGTACCTCCTGTTGTCAATTGCCCTTGAAATATCCAGCGAATGGTAATAATTGACAAAGGCCGAATCGTAAGCACTTCGGGATTTATGAATCATTCCAATATTTGAGTACGATGCGGCTATACGGGTGCTGTCGCTTATTTCGCTAGCAAATTTTAAAGCTATGTTGAAACAATCAAAGGCTTTTTCCAAACTGTCCAAATCATGGTGCAATATCCCCAAATTTGTATATAATATGGCATTGAAGCGCTTTAAGCTGACGGTGTCAGGATATGTTGGTTGTAACGAATCGCATATTCTCTCGGCTTGCAGAAAACAATTCATCGACATGTTGAAATCGCCTAACCGATTATGAACATCACCTTTTAGGTTTAAGGTAATAGCCATGTCAAAATCATCGTTTAAAGATTTGAATAATTCAATAGCACGTTCATAACATTCAAGACATTGGGTATAGTCACCAAGCTGATAATTGGCATAGCCTATGCGCTTATGGGTCACTGCTTCAATGTTTTCTTTTTTTAATTCTTGTGCTAAAATGATGGCTTGCTTCCCAAATTCGATGCTTTTTTCAGGTGAACTCATCAAAAGGGCGGAACTGAGCGAATCGTAATAAAGCATCTTTTCCAAATCGCCTTTTCCATTAATGCTTTCAATTGGCTCAACATTCTGGGAATAAACACAGGTTGAGATTAACCATAATGGGACTAATATACTGAAAATTATTCTGTAATGATGTCTTTTCCTCCCATCCATACTTTTGATCTCGGTGATTTTCAAATATACATAGTTTTGGCAAATATTAGTAATTTTATTTTGATAAAATAAGCTCATAGCCATTTCAAAATACACTAAGCCAATATTGGGGCTTGAGCATATTGTACAAACTCAAAACATCATTTATTTTTCTGATATGTCCAAATTTAGTAGTTTTGGAGGAAAGGGAAAATAGTATCATCAATTGGCATTTATTATCCTTTGTTTAACTTTTATACATGAATTACTGTTTGTTTCCTTCTGACTTCATGCTTGAGTCAACAAAAATAGAATTAGGTGAACTAAAGAAAAAGATAAGATCACAATCTACGATACCTTCATAGTTATCAACTGGTTATACTCCATTTGCTTTTACAGGGCAAGGAGTTGTCATGTTAAGTGGCATTCTTAACTCTGACAAAGCAATTGAAGTAAATATTGCGATTATGAGAGCCTTTGTATTTATAAGACAATACGCATTGACCCACAAATATTTAACTACCAAACTTAAAGTACTCGAAAACAAATACGACTAACATTTTAGTGATGTATATGAAGCCATAAATTTTCTGTTGCAAAAGACAAACTGGAAACGGAACAAAAAGAGCTGAAACGGATAGGGTTCAGAATACCTGAGGAGTAGTTACCGCCAACCAACTGCGACACAAAAGGGAAAATATATTATGTCATCACAAATTGTGATGAGTTCAAAAAAAAAAGTGAATGACAATATCTGTGTTTTAAATATACAGAACAGAGGCAGGCCTTGCCAGCGTCCTTAGCATCTTGTAGATGCTAAGGAAGTTACTGGGGACGAACCGAAAACTCCCTACTTGGAAGCATCAAAAGCAATAAACCTCCTTATTTTAGCAGCCTTATCTTTACCAATCCCTTCTACTTCTTGCAGTTCAACTTCGTCGGCCAACATAATTCTTTCAATACTCCCAAAGTGATTTATCAATGCCTGGGCTGTTTTTGCACCCACAAGTGGAAGCCCCTTTAGAAAATAGATTTGTTGTTTCGACCTGGTTTTTGGCTTGGTGGCGGTGCGAAATAATATCAGGTGATCCCTTAGGTTTTGTTCGGCAGCCATGATAAGCGTTTGTGCCGAATCAGGAGCATCACTGGAAAATATAATAGGTATCTGCCACGAAAGCGAAACCGACAACAAAGCCCCCTTTACTGCCTGTCGGCTTATGTCGTGACCACTTGTGTAAGGATTCCCTTCGATAAGCAACGTGGGGTGATAGTTTGTCTTTTTTAACATGGCACATTGAGCAAAAAGTCGGTTTTGCACCAGAGATTGCACAAAATCGCTTTTCGATTTCCGCTCAACGATTATCTGTTCGTTTAGGATATAATCGCCCCGTTTCAATGTCTTAACCTCAACCTGTGCCCCCAACTCTGATAGTAATTGAGGTATCTGCGAAGGCATTTCCCTATAGTCGGCCTGGATGGTTATTTTGTTGTAATTAGCATCCATTATATATATCTGTTTTACAATTAGTCACTGGGGCATGGGTGATATAAGTACCTGTATATCTTAAATCAAAAATCGTTGATCCTTGTTCTGAAATCAAAACTCTATACTTACTCCTACTTACCAGCCTTACATTTGGCACATTCACTCTACCTCAAAAACCCACCAGGCATTTCCCCCGGAGCATTTCTACGAGCACGAGTTTTCTGGATTATCTCAAACTTTTCATCGTTCGAAAAGCTTGACCAATTACCGGCCTCATCAACCGTTCTTCGGCAACCAAAACAGATGCCCTGACTGTCGTGCTGGCATACTTTTATACAGGGTGACTTTACTTCTTCCATACCTTTAGTTTATTATTTGCTTCTGTTATATTCATCTATCAATTCCAATGCTTTTGCCTTATCCTTCGCTAAAATTTCAACTTCAACCGGGTCAAATCCTCCAGAAGAAACATGCCAGGGAGCAATGGTTCCCATTAGTTGATTCTTTAAACCAGCCATGATCCCATTATCGTTAAGAATCTCTTTAACAATTTCAGAATCACCTGCAGTACCTTTAAATACAACGATTAATTCAGAGTCCATAATTTCAATTTATTAAAGTATTATTTATACCGTTAACTTTTCTTTCACCTCATTTTTCAATTCGGATTTTAACTCATTCAAGAAATCTCGTGATAGATAGCTCTTTGTGCAATGTTTAAACCCTTAGCAAACATCGAAAGCCCCTGACTGCATAGTAAGATTGTGCGCCGTTGTGATACACGAAGACATGGTCGTATCGACAATCACAAAAAAGAGCACCGCCAAGCTTTCTGATCTCAGGAGGGGTATGCACCCAACTCGATGTTTTTGTATCGAAATTCCCGAGTTTCTGCAATACCCGATATTGTTCTTCCGACAAAAGCTCGATGACCATGGCAGCTGCCATATCAATGGCATTGTTTTTTGGTTTATGTTCCTTTCTTGACTCTTGCCCTTCGTGGTCGTAACAAACACTTCTGCGACCTTTGGGGCTTTCTGCCGAACAATCATAAAAAATGTATTCGCCCGTATCTTTATCAAAATCGACCACATCCGGTTCCCCGCCGGTCCTTTCCATTTCGTTGAGCGACCACAGTTTTTCAGCCGTCTTGGCAGAATCCAGCTTTGCTTGTACCTTATCCCATTCAAAACCTTTGTGGCGACCCATATTCTTCTCAAAGCGGGCTTTTAATGTACTGATTAGTTCTTCATATTGTTTGGGTGACAACTCCTTTTTATTTTCCATTGTTTAATGTATTAAAGCCGGTTTATATGTCTAAATTTCAACTAATTCGTAATTTGTGCTCCGACCTCCGGATTCTTCTTGCTTCAAAATACCTTTTTCAATTAAGTCCTTGATATCTCGTAAAGCGGTATCGGCAGAGCATTTTGTTATTTTGGCCCATTTCGAAGATTTAAGCTTTCCTTCAAATCCATCTAAAAATTTATTAAGCATCAATCGCTGACGAGCATTTAAAATGGTTTCTTTATGCATATCCCAGAATTCAGTTTTAAAGAGTACCTTTTTTATCGTTTCTTCAGTGGAATCTAATGCCCGATACATACAGTTAAGAAACCAATATAGCCATTCTGTAATATCTCCATTGCTATGCTGGACTTTTTGTAAAGTACTATAATATATTTTTCGCTCGTCCAAAATCTGACTTGAAAGACTGTAAAAACGTTGTGGACTATTTTCTGAACGAGCAAGCAACAAATCAGAGATAGCTCTGGCTATGCGACCATTCCCATCGTCAAAAGGATGAATTATAATAAACCAAAAATGGGCAATGGCAGCCTTAAGGACCAAGTCTAATTTTGTGTCATTGTTAAACCAATTCAAGAAAATCCCCATTTCGTTTTCTACCTGATCGGGAGAAGGTGCCTGATAATGAATTTTTTCATTTCCCATTGGTCCGGAAACTATTTGCATTTCGCCTGTACGATAACAAGCGGTTTCAATTTTATACATTCCACTTCTACCTGTTGGAAACAAAGCTGCATGCCAGCCAAAAAGACGCTCATCATCCAGTACTTGGAGATAATTTTGAGTTGCATCGAGCATCATTTCTACAACACCTTCAACATCCCTACCCGAATATACCATCCCGGCGTATTCTATTCCTAATCTTCTTGCTATAGATGAACGTACCTGTTCATAATTGAGTTCTTCTCCTTCTATCTCTGAAGATTTTAGCACATCAAGGGTTAATGTTGAAAGCAAGGTTTCCTCCTTTAAAGAAAATCCTAAGGCACTAATTTGTCCAAAGAGCTTCCCTTGCAAATGACGAACCTTCCCTAAAATCACCTGAATTTCTTGCTCGTTCCATGTAAAATGAGGCCAATTAGAGTATTGATAAATATATTTTGCCATTTTAGTTTTTCAATATGCAGTAAATATACGAATTATTCCCCGCAAATTTAATGGAAATAAAACAGGTATTCCCCGCAAGTTATCTTTTGGCATTGGCTCTCTGCAATAGTCATCGGATGACTTTCTATTTAATTATGCAACAACATTGTCATTTTGGGACTATTTTATTCAAGAGTCATCCTATGATTTTATAGACCGGACTCATTCATTATTTTCAATATTTTTTATAAAAGGGTAGCCCCCTTAACTACTGTATGTTTTTATTCTTTTACAAATTTTATTGCCTTAGTGAAACTTTCAAAATAACTTCCCCAAAAGAGCTATCGTTTCATACAATTTGAGATCAGTTATTAACATGAAGTTGTTAATATCTAAATTGCTATATTCAAGGGTATTAAAAAATATATTTGCATTTTTGGCCAT
>JAIOYV010000001.1 GCA_021740905.1 Bacteroidales bacterium | reverse complement strand
GTTTCAACAAGGGGAAAGTCGAATTTTTTATACTTTTATGCAGTGGAATAAAGCCCATAATTTTTTTTAAAAGTTTGCGCTTCAAAAATTGGAATTTTCGGGCTTTATTCCTATATTAATCTTTCGGACAGCTATGATGAACAACCAAACAATTTATAAAGAAATACGGACTCTTTCCGAAAAATACAGAGACTATACCGCTCAAAACCTCTCAAAGCTGGTGCAAATCAAATCGCTGAGTTGCCAAGAAAAAGAAGTCCAGCTCGAACTGAAGCGGCAAATGGAAGAGGCTGGCTTCGATGAAGTACGCATTGACAGACTGGGCAATGTGATTGGCCGGATTGGAAACGGGAAGAAAACCCTCGCCATTGATGGCCATATAGACACTGTTGACATGGGCAACCTCGACAACTGGGAATTCGATCCTCTTGGTGGAGAAATAAAAGACGGTTTTGTATATGGCCGAGGAACTGTTGACCAGAAAGGTGGCCCGGCTGCTTTTGTAACATCAGGGAGGATTTTAAAAGAACTTGGTTTCGATAAAGACCTCACCATTTATTTTGTAGGCAGCGTAATGGAGGAAGATTGCGACGGTCTATGCTGGAAATATATTATTGAGGAGGAAGGTATCCGTCCCGATTTTGTGATTAGCACCGAACCCACCAACCTAAACATCTATCGCGGCCATCGGGGCAGGATGGAAATGCACGTAAGTTTTTATGGTGTATCTTCGCATGGTTCAGCTCCTGAACGGGGAAAGAATGCCATTTACATGGCCTCGAAAATTGCACTCGAAATCGAAAAACTGAACGAACGGTTGCCCTCGGATGAATTCCTGGGAAAAGGGAGTGTTACCATTTCCGAGTTTGTTTCAGGCAGTCCATCGCTTTGCGCGGTTTCCGATTTTGCCCGCCTTCACCTCGACCGTCGATTAACCTGGGGCGAAACCAAAGAATCGGCAGTGAACGAAATACAGCAATTGATCGAAGGCATGAATGCCAAAGTGACCGTGCTAGATTATAGTGAAAAAGCCTACACAGGATTGGAGTACGGTATGGAAAAATACTACCCTACCTGGAAAATACCTGAAGAGCATGAAATTGTGCAAACCGGGGTGAAGGCCTTCGAAGACTTGTTCAACAAAAAACCCAAAATCGACAAGTGGACTTTTTCCACCAATGGCGTTACCATTAACGGCATGTACGGCATTCCCACAATCGGCTTTGGTCCGGGCAATGAAATTTTGGCCCATGCTCCCAACGAAAAAGTAGCTATTGATGATTTGGTAAAGGCGAGTGCATTTTATGCTGGGTTTGCGTACGCCCATTAGAGATTAATCTAAAAGTTCCCATATTGAGAATTATTTATTAGTTTTGCATTAAGATATTGACTTAATGGAAAGAATATTTGCAAAAAGCACCTTGAGAGAGTATTGGGAGGAACATCCTGATACAGAACAATATCTAAAAACATGGTATGATACAGCAATGAGATCGGATTGGAAGACCCCGGCAGACGTAAAAGAAACATATTCAAATGCAAGCATTTTGAAAGACAGCCGAGTTGTTTTTAACATTAAAGGCAATTCCCATCGTCTGGTAACAAAATTTCATTTTGAGAAACAGTGGATTTTTATCCGTTTTATTGGAGCTCATGCAGAATATGATAAAATTGATGCAAACACAATATAAATTAAGATCATGAAAATTAATCCGGTTAAAACAGAATCAGACTATAGGTTGGCCCTTAAAAGATTAGAGGAAGTTTTTGATGCCCCGATTGGAACTGAAGAGAGCGATGAGGCTGATATTCTTGGACTTTTGGTGGATGAATATGAGAAAAAACATTACCCGATTGATCCTCCCGATCCAATTGAGGCCATTAAAATCAGGATGGAAGAAATGCACTTAAAACAAGTCGACCTGATTAGTGAAATTGGAGGTAAGAGTAGGGTCTCAGAAGTTTTAAACCGCAAACGTAAATTGACCGTTGAGATGATCCGAAATCTTACCAAAAGATTAAACATCTCTGCGCAGGTATTAATTAATGATTATCAATTAGTAAAATAAATTGAAACAATTATATGAATTTCCAATCTGCTATTAATCAGCTTCAAACTATTAAACCCAATCTTCACCAAGAAGACTTCCTCCTTACTTGGGAAAAATCCGAGGACGACCTCAAAGCAATCCTCGAAATCGCTTCGATCCTGAAAACCATGCGGGAGCAAAATATCTCGCCACGGGTTTTCGATTCGGGCCTGGCAGTTTCCATTTTCAGGGATAATTCAACCCGGACACGATTTTCCTATGCTTCGGCAGCCAACCTGTTGGGATTGGCGGTGCAGGACATGGATGAAACCAAATCGCAGATTGCCCACGGGGAAACAGTCCGCGAAACCGCCAACATGATTTCCTTCCTCTCCGATTTTATCGGCATCCGCGACGACATGTACCTCGGCGAAGGAAATAAATACATGCGTGAGGTCGGTGCTGCCTTAGACGAGGGTTTTGCCAAAAAAGTACTGCCATCGCGCCCCGGCATTGTCAACCTGCAATGCGACATGGACCACCCCACCCAGTCGATGGCCGATTTGCTCCACCTGAAAAATCATTTTGGATCGCTCGAAGCCCTACGTGGAAAAAAGATTGTGATGAGCTGGGCCTACTCGCCAAGCTACGGCAAACCCATGTCGGTGCCTCAAGGCATTATCGCTTTGATGTCCCGTTTTGGGATGAACGTGGAATTGGCTTATCCCGAAGGCTATGACTTGATTCCGGAGATTGTCGAATTATCCCAAAGCAATGCTATTGTTTCCGAAGGTTCTTTCAAAATCAGCAACTCAATGGAAGAAGCTGTGAAGGATGCCGATATTGTGTATCCCAAAAGCTGGGCTCCTTTTCACATCATGCAACAACGAACCGAGCTTTTGAAAAACAGAGACACGAAAGGCTTACAGGAACTAGAACAGGATTGCCTTGCCAACAATGCCAAATTCAAGGATTGGGAATATGATGAAGCCAAACGCAAACTCACCAAAAACCAGGATGCTTTGTACATGCATTGTTTGCCCGCCGATATATCAGGCGTTTCGTGCAAGGAAGGCGAAGTAAGTTCAGAAACCTTCGAGCGGTACAGGATTCCAACCTATCAGCAAGCCGGTTACAAACCCTATATCATTGCAGCCATGATGTTTGCGAATAAGTTCGAGAAGCCAACAGAGGAGTTAGCGAATATCCTTGAAAAAAATAAAAATCGAATTGAACGCTGAGAGGCTGAGATGCAATTTCTTCCTCTGTGAAACTCTGTGGTTCTCTGCGTTCCTCTGTGGTATAACTAAAAAGCTATTTCACAAAGTTTCACAGAGAACCTCAGAGTTTCACAGAGTGCGACAGGATATATATTAGGAAGATAGGATTCTTTCTCCAACAAAAATATTTCCATTCAGAATAACAAATTCTGGTGCTCCAACTATTTCCAATCCTTCATAAATATCCAAGTCGCAATTTTGATGATGGGTTTCAACACTTATAATGTTTTCCTTCGTAGGGTTCCAGATTACAATATCGGCATCAGCCCCTTCTGCGATAATCCCTTTTTTTGGAAATAATCCAAATATTTTGGCTGCATTGGTGGAGGTAATATCCACAAATTTGTTCAAGCTGATCCTGTTTTGAAGCACACCATAATAATATAGCAAACTCATCCGATGTTCAACACCTCCTGCCCCATTTGGTATCTTTCTGAAGTCCTCTTTGCCCACACTTTTTTGTACAAGGGTAAATGGGCAATGGTCTGTCCCTACAGTTTGAACATTTCCATCTGCGATTGCCTTCCAAAGGGCATCATTGTCCTCTTTTGTCCGTAAAGGTGGGCTTATTACAAAAGCAGCCGCTTCATCAAAAGGACACGAATATTTCGATTGATCCAGCAATAAATACTGAGGGCAGGTTTCTGCATAAACTATTTGCCCTTCTTTTTGAGCTTTGGCAATATGCACAAGCGATTGCGCCGATGAAACATGAACAATATACAAGGGGCAATTGGCTTTTCGGGCAAGGTCGATAGCTTTCTTCACTGCTTCGGATTCCATCTCTGGTGGACGTGACAGAAGATGAGCCTCGGGTACGGGCAAGTCCGTTTTTGCAAACTCTTCCCTAAGGATTTCAATTTCATCGCCCAATTCGCAATGTACAGTAACAACTCCACCTTCGTGTGCCACAGCCTTCATAACTTCAAACAAATCAGCATCATCAAGCCCTACCGAATTTTTGTATGCCATATAGGTTTTGAAAGATTGGATTCCATGCTTTTGAATGAGTTCCCTAATTTCTGAATGAGTGGTCGATCGCCATTCCACCGGACTAACATGGAAAAAAGTATCCGTAAGGGAATTTTTAGCTTCATCTTTTCTCAGGTTCAAAGCTTCAATTAATGACTCCCCCCTGTTTGGTGTGACAAAATCAATTAGGGTTGTGGTTCCTCCATATAATGCTGCCTTGCCTCCCGTTTGAAAATCATCCGAAGAAAAACCTGACGGACTGGGCAGGTGCATGTGAACATGTGGATCGATGCCTCCTGGGTAAATATAAAATCCGGTGGCATCAATAATTCTTCCTTTAAAATCATTCAATGATAAATCATTGCCAATATTTTGGATTTTCCCATTGGCAAGTAGGATATCAGCTTCAATTGACTTATCACTATTTACGATTGTGCCATTTTTTATCAGAATATTCATAGCAATTCTTAATTAGCTTTTCATCTTTTCCCATAATCGAAGCGACTGTTCTTTGCTAAATGCAAGAATTTCCGACTCATTGACGGTCTGTATTTGTCTATCTTTAACAACCAATTTTCCTTTTGAAATTACATGCTGAATATGGTTTGAGTTCAGCCCATAAATAAAATGTCCCAGAAAATTATTTTGGTTGAACTCTGTGGGTGAATCATAATCCAATACTACCAGGTTGTTTTCTCCATCGCCCGAAAACTTATTTTCTTTCAGGTAATGATGCACGTTTCTGAAACGCTGATAAGCTGAGGCAAAGCCTATTTTATCAAATCCTTGTCCAACTAAAAAAGCTGCTTTGACCGATTGAAGCATGTCGCTATGCATGCCATCAGTACCCATAAAAATTCGTTCACCCAATCCTTTCGAAGAAAAATAGCCCACATTATTGTTCAGATTGCTCTCGGTATTCTGAACTACCCAGGCTTTGGAATCTTTTATGGCAGCCCGCTCATATTCGTCGAGATGGAGGCAATGACCAAGTATAGTTTTGGATGAATCCAGAAACCCAAATTCACTCAAGCGGTCAACCACCCATTTATGATGCACCTCAAGACATTGATGCTCGTCATACTCATCTTCGGCCACATGGATATGCACACCACTATTATATCTGCTCATCAGGTCGGCAGCTTTTTTTAGGGTATTATCTCCCAGGGTAAACGAGGCATGAAGCCCCACCAGGCCTTGCCGTTTTTTGAGATATTTTTCCGATTCGATCAATCCCAATCCGGCTTTATCTAAACCATCCCGGTCGCTAATTTCATAGCAAAGCAAATGGCCCAGGCCCACTTCATCGAAGGCTTGGGCAATTATTTCCAGCGATCCTTCAATGCAATTTGGCGAGGCATGGTGGTCGATCATAAACGTCGATCCTGCTTTGGCACAGGCAATGGCAGTGGCCAAAGCGCTTACCCGAATCATATCTTTGTCGAGTGCTTTGTCGAGTGTCCACCAAATAAACTCCAATATTTCCTTGAAATTGGAAGGTGTTTTTTTCGGTGCAGGCATTCCCCGGGCTAGAGCCGAATAAACATGATGATGACCAACTGCAAAGGATTTTGTCACATACTTTCCGGTGCAATCAATTTCGATGTCACTGGGTGCCTTTTTATCCTCACCCGGATTCAGAAAGCGGATTTTACCCGTTTCGCCTTCCTCAACCAAAATATTCGTAAGAATGAATTCGAGGCTTTGCCAGTCGATATATGTTGCATTTTTTAGAAGTATCGCCATGATTCCTACTTTTTTTCTTTACCATTCCACCATTTATCTCTTAATAAAGGGATTGTTCTTCAGCAATATAGAGCTATGATGAACGGTTAAAATATGAACCATTTCTTCGGAGGAAGTTCTATAAATTATCTTATAGTTTCCAGATATTAGCTCCCTGATGTCCTCTCTGTTAAGTTCGGGAACAATTCTGCCAATCCTTTGATTACTCTGCAAAAAATTCGTTGTGGAAATCAATTTTTCGATTGTCAATATGGAATATTTAACAGAATCTTTTGCGATGTATTCCAGGATATTTTCGAGATCAGACAAAGCTCTTTGAGTCCAAATAATCTTGGTCATTTCAAAAGATGTTTTACAACCTCATCTGTTGTGTAAACATTACCTTCCGCCACATCCTTTAAGCCCTGATCAATTTTCTCCAGAAGGATCAAAGTGTCAATTACTTCATCAATAGAGGGTTCCTCTGACAAAGTATCAATAGATTTCTTTATTCTTTCTTTTGTTAGCATTGCTATTCATTTCAGGCAAATTTACAATAATAAAACAAAATATGCTGCTCATTTTTAAGCAAAACTTTGAGAATGCATGAATCTCGTTTCGGAAAGATCCACAGAGGCAAGTATCCCAGGGCTACCGCGCTATTTTATCGCGTGGTTTTTCAAATTTATATTTTTGCCACACGAAATAATCGTGCGGCAGTAAAGGCGAATATCGGCACTAACCTGGTGTTTCAATTTCTGTTTTGCCTGGTACTTTTAAACCACACGATGCAATCGTGCGGGAGCGGGGGAATATCGGCACTAACCTGGTGTTTCAATTTCTGTTTTGCCTGGTACTTTTAAACCACACGATGCAATCGTGCGGGAGCGGGGGGGGTAGACACCGCTATCTCATAAGACGAAGTTACGCTTCGCTAAACTTCGCCGAGTAGGAGAGGTAACTTAGTTAGGCTCGGAATTCAGGCTAATTGGAAAGGGATACGTTTTAACCCTAGATAATAATTACTATATGGTATTTTAATTTCATTAAATTCACTTGTTTTATGTCCACAATAATTTCTATAAGAACACTTTACACACTTATTATAATTTAGTTTCTTACCATCAAATTCAAATTTACCTTGGATGATTTTGTTGCTGATTTGAACAAATAATGAATTTAAATAGTTTTTCATGCTATCTGATTTTGCTATCTTGTGAACTTGGCATTTAATGATTGACAAATAATTGTTATAATACCAATAGACTAAATAACCATAATTTGCCCGAATACTATTAAACCCCATTATGTACGAACCAAGTTGAACTTTATGATTGGAAAAATTTGTCTTTTGTTTTATATCATTGATAGGCCGAAACTTTTCTTCAACGATAAAGCTTGTGCCATTTAGGTTTTTAAAAATATAATCAGGCTGACCAATGAATTTTTATTATCTGAATAGAAAAAACTATTTTTATGCTCATTAGAATGACCACTAAATAGTAAGTCCGAGTAATATATATCATCAAAAAAGTCAGTGTTAGTATTATCAACAATATTTTTTTTCATGTAGTCCTTTCTATCAGATCTTAATAATAACATTTGAAAATCCAATCTACACTCTCTGTGAAAATCAACACCGTTTTGTACTTCAGCGATGCCCCAATATGGTAAACCGTTTCATTGTCGATAATTAAAAACCTGTCGTGCGATTTTGTAAAGGTTTTCAATTCTATTTCAGGATATTGCTGATTGTGTTTATGTAGGTCGAGTTTGAATTGTTTTGGTAGTTTGGAAGTATAGATAGTTGCTTTTACACTGGGTTTGCGCTTCGATAACATAGCCAAAACAGTCTCATCAACATAATTATCGATCAAAACTATGGAAGCATCTGCTGCTTTAATGAGATTGTATACAAAAACATAAGCATCGAAAACTTGTCCATCGAAAAAGATGCCTTCGTTTGGAAGCAGGCTGGTTTTAAGCTGTAAATCAAACTTATTCACTTTTTCTTTTAAATAATGTATATCATTTTCAATCCTATCCACACATTGATTAACAGCATAACCTCTTAGCAAATAATCCTTTAGTACTTTGTTTGCCCAAATCCGGAATTGAATACCTCGTAGTGACTTTACACGATAACCAATTGATATTATCATGTCTAGATTATTATTTCGTTTTTCATTTGCTGTTTGATCTTCATGCCGGGATTTTAATTGTACTGAATTCGGTATGATTAAACCAAAATTTGTTGAAGTCCAACAAAGCTATTGAGAGGTTTGAATTTCTTATTATCATCCAAATAGAGTTCAATTGCTTCTTTCGTGCGGACATAAAGCTCGTCGTAGGTTTTGGCTTGTGTGTGGCAACCGGGCAATTCAATTACAGTGGAAATTAAATAGCCGTCCACGCCCTTCTCCATTAATATGCTAAATGTGGCTTTATTTAGTATCGACTTTCTTTTATGTAGGATTTATTTTTTAGTTTATACGGGCATTCGAGAATAACAACTTCAACATAACTAAACCGAATTTTTTTATAGCCCAATTCCTTATTTTATCAATTCCTCAATTTTCCAATTTTCCAATTCCCTACTCACCTATTTTTCAAACTCTTCCTTCCCAACCCAATACCATTTGTCTTTAAAGTCGGGGGCTTGGTAGTTTTCGATATAGGCAATGGCCTCTTCGCATGTATTGGCCACAAAATAATAATCACGGTAATCGGTTTTGGCAAAATGGTTTTTGTAGAACACTTCGAAAAATTCCATCAACTTATCATAAAATCCATTTGTGTTTAAGAATACCACTCCTTTGTTGTGAACCTGCAATTGTTTCAGGGTGATGATTTCCAGTATTTCTTCGAGGGTCCCAAAACCGCCGGGCAAGGCAATAAAGGCATCGGAAAGATTGGCCATTTTCTTTTTGCGCTCGGCCATGTCGGGGGTTACGATCAGGTCATCAATATTGGCATGGCCAAGCCCTTTGTTGCGGATAAGTTCGGGGATCACCCCGGTTACTTTGCCCCCTTGCGACCGGATGGTATTGGCCAGCTCGTTCATTAATCCTACATTGGAGCCACCATACACCAAATCATGTTTATGTTGAATCATAAGGTCACCCAATTTCCGGGCTTCCTCAAAATAGTGTGGGGCAAGTGCGTTGCTCGACGAACAAAAAACACAGATATTCATGTTTTAGAATTTGAATGAAGTACAAAGAAAGTGATTTTAAGAGAAGATTAAGCTGAAGAAAAGCGCCTAATTTTTATTTTGAGATATGGGTAAAGGAACTTAAAAGGAAAAACACCATGTATACGATGTTTCATTAATCACTATTCAATAATAGATAATCATTTATCTCAACAGCTGATCTCAATTATCTTTGGGCCAATTTCATCCAGGTCGAGCACAAAATCTATATTCGTGGCCTGGATGGCAGCTATGGGCATTGAGTTTACTTCTGCTGTGGCCGGGTTCTGAACAATGGTCGTGCCGCCCAATTCCTTGATTCTTTTTAAACCTAAGGCACCATCTTTATTTGCCCCGGTAAGGATCACCCCAATCAATTTTGAAGTGTACACATAAGCCGCCGACTCGAACAGCACATCCACCGAGGGCCGGGCAAAGCTAATGCGTTCTTCGGTCGATAAGGAAATGGTATGGTCGTCTTCGATCAATAGATGGTAGTTGGGTGGGGCAAGATAAATAATACCTTCGGCAATACTTTCTTTTTCGTCGGCCTCTTTTACTTTTAGTTTGGTGACCTTTCGGAGTATATCAACAAGGTAATTGTCGGATTTGGGGCTGATGTGCTGGACAATGAAAATAGGCTGGCAAAACGTGGCCGGAAAATAAGAAACCAACTTACTGAGCGCATTGATCCCCCCGGCAGAAACGCCTACTACGACAGCATCGAATCGCCTATTCGTAGATTTTTTTGAATATTTTTTCCTTTTCAACAATGGGATCGAAGCTTTGGTAATGTTCTGTAAATTTAATCGATTCTTTGGACCCGAGGCACAAAATGCCCCCCTGGATCAAACTGTCTTTAAAAAGTTTTATCACCCGGTTTTGCAAGTCCCGGTCGAAATAGATCAATACATTTCGGCATACCACCAGGTTCATCTCGCCAAAAACCCCGTCCTGTACAAGGTTGTGGTCGGCAAATACAACATTTTTTTTCAGGCTGGTGTTCATGATGGCCGAATCGTATTTGGCATTGTAATAATCGCTGAATGAATTAAGGCCACCAGCTTCCTGGTAATTCTGGGTGTATTCTTTTATGTTTCGGACCGGGTAAATCCCTTCCTTTGCTTTTTTCAATACTACTTGATTGAAATCGGTAGCGTAGATTTGGGTGCGGTCGTACAAACCTTCTTCCTGCAAAAGGATGGCCATCGAATAAACCTCTTCGCCTGTTGAACATCCCGCATGCCATATTTTTAGAAAGGGGTAGGTCCGCAACAGGGGAATCACTTCTTGGCGAACGGCTTTGTAAAAATGGGGGTCGCGGAACATCTCGGTGACATTAATTGATAGATCCAGCAAGAGTTTATCAAAAAAGGAGGCATCGTACATCACTTTGTTCAGCATTTCGATAAAATTCGACAGGCCCGAAACATTCAAGCGGTGCATCAACCTTCGCTTTATATGGGCCTTGCCATAATTCCTGAAATCGTAGCCATATTTATGGTAGATGCCTTCAAGAAGGAGGTCAATTTCGATATTTTGATTTTCAAGAAACTTAGGATCCACAAGCTACTGTTTTTACATTAATACTTCCTCTACTCCAATTCATAAAGCTTGGTTTCAGAAAATCGATAATAATTTCAACTTTGTTCTCTACTGGTCTTGTACCCTGTACTCCACCTCATCAACCTTTCAATAGGTCCGCGCCTGTACGTTACCGACAGAATAACAATAAAAGCTGTGGCTATTACGAAAAACAGAAGGTCGAACAACACCACAAAGGCTATCGTGTGCATGGTGCTTTCAGTAAATAGTAACCGGGTGAGGGCGCCAACAATGGCTTGTAATACAAGAAGGCTGAAAGTCATCCTTCCTCCCCGTTCGAGAATTTTAACCATTGGATTGTTCATGTATTTTTCTTTCAGCAAGAAACTGCCCGAAATTAGGCTCAATGAAAAGGCTATTGTTGAAAGCACAAATAGGGGCAATGGTGGATCGGAACGAGTGCCTGAAAACAAGCGTACCAACCATTCAAATTCGCCTACCTTCAACTCGGGTAAATAATGAAGAAAAACAATTGATCCGATTTCAATCAATAGAAAAAGAGGAAATGAAATCCTGAATATTAATTCCTGAGTTGGCAGTTTTGTAAGTTGAAGCCCGCCGAACCAGATTCCAAGAATAAACAAAGCACCGTAAGGCATGAGCGAAAACTGACCCTGATAGAGAATTTCTTTCAAGAAGTGATTGGGCGAAAAAACGTGGTTGTTGTGAGTAACGAGAGCTTGCCAATTGGATGGAAATTCAAGAGCCGTAAAAATTACCACAAAACTAGCCACCAACATTAGTGCGATAGACCAAAGCACGGTTTTTTGTGAGGCAATCACAGGAATACTAAGAACCATGAAAACCGCATAGACGTGTAAAATGTCGTAAGGCCAAAAGGAAAAAAGGAGATAACCAACGATTAAAAAGAAAATGGCGCGGTAAACAACCAGTTTGCGGATTTTCGAAAGCTTGGGGGTATTGCCATAGCGGATATACTTCTTCATCAGTAAGAAATAAGAAGCTCCGAGCGAGAAAAGTAAAGCCCCTGCAAACTTTCCATGAGAAATAGTCATTAGATAAGAATCTGCAATGGATGATCCCCTAAATAGCAATGTAAAGCTGACAATAGCCATTCCAAAAAAGGCTATGCTCTTGGCAATATCAATACTTGTGTTGCGGGTATGCTTGGTTTTTCGCTTCTCTTCCATAAACAATAAAAGCTGCAATTTTAATGAATTTTTGCAAATAAATGGTTCGGGTGCAATTGGAAACTTGTAGTCACTCGTCAGCCCTCAGCCCTCAGTCTCCAGTCCACAGTCTGTCAACTGCAAGACCCGCAACACGAGACTAGCAACCCTTAAACAATCCCCTTCTTCTCCAGGTCGGCCATTACGTGTGAGATTATTTCATCGTCGCTTACCTGGGAGCAATCGAAAGTGGCATCGAAAGTAATATCCTCTTTTTTCTGAACAGCAAAAAATTTCAGGAACTGCTCCCGTTTGCGGCTCATGTCTTCGACCAGTCTCATGGCATCGGGGTATGAAATGCTCATTTTCGCGCTCATGTAGTCGATGCGCCACTCTATAGGTGCAAACAGCTTTATGTGGTACGATTTTTCGATCTGTTTGGTAATATATATCCCGGCACGGCCTACTATTATCGTGTGGCCTTTTTTGGCAAACGACAATATTATTTCACTTAGGGTATTTTTGATTTTTTGCTCGCCGGGATAGTAATCTTTCGACAACAGCAAAGCAAGGTAATCGCCCAGTCCCCTGTCTTCGAAATGGGCAATGTCATTTACTACCGATGGATTCAATTTAAGCTCCGTGGCTAAGGTTTCAAGTATTTCTTTGCTTATCATAGTCCAATCAGTTTGCTTTTCGGCCTTAATCCGCTCGACTAAAAGTGTGGCAATCCGTTTTCCTGGGCAACCATAATCGCGCGATAGGGTGATTACGGGTCCTGGTTCTTTAACTTCTTCAACTTTGCTGGTTGTGCGCTCCATTCGGTTGTGAAAATAATCGATCAACAAATTGTCCATAACTACCTATTTTTATGTTGGTTCAACCCCTATTCAACAAAATATTCTTTTTCTTTTTTTCTTTTTTATTCTGAAAATAAAAATATCAAAAATTGCTACACGATGCAAGTTCTAAAAAAGGTATTTATTAGAACTAATAAACGGATCGAAAGAAAATAAGAAATGCTCCTTTTGGATCATCGGAACGGAGATTTAATCACCGTTGATGTTGAGTGGCAAATTTTAAAACATTATCATGAATCATCGGCCAATTAATTGCAAAATGTGCCTTAGTATGATTATCGAAATAACTTCCGCAAAATCATGGGACTTTCTATCCGACTTACTAAGCATCTCAAAGATGCTAAGTGAGTTATCTGCGAAATATCCTCGACCAATATGGGTAAGTTAATTCGACAGTCACACTAAAAACAAAGCCCCCGGATTTCCAGGGGCTTTTTATCTTTTTTACTTGTTCTTGACAGGGAACTTATCAGGTACCGGTGGAACTTGCTTGTCGTACGTTTTCAATTCTTCGAGGATAACCTCAATGGCTTTGTTTAACTGTTGGTCTTCGCCTGCATATTCTTTGGCCGGATCATTATCCACCCAAATGTCGGGTTCCACGCCCCAGCCTTCGATAATCCAGCTCGAATCTTCCGATGAATAGCTGGCAAATTCAGGCTTGCGCAAATCGGCCCCATCAACAAAAGGGAGCGAACCTCGGATACCGACCACACCGCCCCAGGTGCGCACACCAATTACTTTTCCGAGTCCGTGTTTTTTGAATGAATATGGGAACAGGTCGCCATCCGAAGCGGAATAATTGTTCACCAGCAAAACCTTCGGCCCAACCATCATTTGTCGGGGCGTCTGGCCTGGCACGGTCACATTCCGCGACATGTTGGCACGGGTGATCTCGCGGCGCAAGCGTTCAATGATCATGGGCGAAACATTGCCACCACCGTTGCCCCGGTCGTCAATAATCAGGGCTTTTTTATCCAGCTGCGGGTAGAAGTATTTCACAAATTCGTTCAGGCCCTCGGCACCCATGTCCGGGATGTGGATGTAGCCTACTTGTCCATTGGTGGCTTTATTCACCTTTTCTACATTCCCCTGGACCCAATTGTAATAGTATAAGGCCGATTCATCAGCAATGGGCACGACCAGGCATTTTTTGGCAGAAGAACCATCCGCTTTTTCACTAATTTCCATTTCCACCTGCTTTCCGGCAAAATCGACCAAAGCAGCATACAAATCGGGCAGGTCTTTTGTCGATTGACCATTTATGGAGATAATAAAATCGCCTTCTGCAGCATCAACCCCCATTTCGGTTAATGGCGAACGAAGCTCGCTGTTCCAGTTTGCCCCTTTCAGGATTTCATCAATTTTGAAGTAGCCCGACGAATGTTTGCTGATTTTCGCCCCTAGCAAACCGGTTTTTATACGTTCGGGTTGTGGGCGGTCGCCACCATTTATATATGCATGGCCAATAGATAACTCACCAATTAATTCACCAATCAAGTAGTTGAGGTCGGCCCGATGGTTTACATAAGGGAGCAAAGCTGCATATTTATCCTCCATTTTTGGCCAATCTACTCCGTGCATGTTGGGATCATAAAAGAAATCGCGCATTTGCCGCCAGGCTTCGTGATAGATTTGATTCCACTCTTCATCTTTATTTACCCACATTTTCATGTTCGATACATCAACCGCTTTGTCGAGACTGATTTTTGAAGTTGGAAGATCGATAATGTAATAGTTTTTATTACTGATTACCAGCATTTTTTTGTGATTCGATGAAATTCCGTAACTCATCTTGTCACCCAATACTGTTTCCTTTTTCTTCTCCATGTCGAACATAGTAAGGGCAGTGCTTCGTTTTGCCGACGAATATTCGATATAATACACCTTGTTGCTAATAGCATTCACACCAAAATAATTCGAGGCCCCAAGCGGAAGGGCAACAATACGTTGGCCAATTCCATCTATGTCAACTTTAATGTCCTCCGATTTCTTTTCCTCTTTTTTCTCGTCCTTATCTTTTTCTTTGTCCTTCTTTTCATCCTCTTTATTAAACTCCACTTCATCGTTTTCGGGTGCAAAAGGCGAAGGGGTGTCTTTGGCCAATGTGGCAAAATAAATTTTTGACATGTCGCGGTAGGCATGGTTCCATTCCGTGGCACTATAGATAGGGTTAAAATCCCTTTCGGAAGTAAAGAACAAATATTTGCCATCGCTACTAAAAGAAGGACTGCCAGAGCTATACCAATAGTCGGTAACCTCGGTTATTTTTTTTGATGCCAGTTCGTACAAACAAACCCTCGTCATCTGGTTTTCTGCTGGTTTCGTAAAAGTAATCCATTTACTATCGGGCGACCAATCATAATCCCGGATTTCCCATATCTCGGATTTAAAAACCTCAGTCGTTTTTTTGCTATCAACGTCTACGTAACTTAGGCGCAATTTCTTGTCGCTGAAAAGGATTTTTTTGCTATCGGGCGACCATTTTACCGAATATTTATAGGTGTCGGCATTTTTTGTAAGTTGAACGGCTTCCTCGCTGCCATCCTGTTTTTGCATGTAAATTTCGTATTCCCCGTTTTTGTCCGAGAGAAAAGCAATAAATTTCCCATCGGGCGACCAGCTTACTTCACGGTCGTGAACACCTGAGCTTTGGGTCAGGTTTCGGGTTATTCCCTCTTTGGCAGGGACCGTAAAAATATCGCCACGGGCGGCAAAAACCAACCTTTCTCCATTGGGCGAAAGGTCTATGTCGCGAATGTTTTTCGAGGCATCCACCAAAGTCTTGCGGCTATTTAAAAAATCATTTTTTATGCTGACGGTCAGTTTGGTTTGTTTTTGGGTTGAAATGTCAAAAACATACAGATAGCCTGCATTTTCAAAAATGATTTTATCCTTCCCTATGGAAGGGAACTTAACATCGTACTCGGTAAAGTTGGTTACTTTCCGGGTCTGTTTTGTATTAAGGTCATACATAAAAAGGTTCATGATGCGGTCGCGGTCCGAAAGAAAATATATCTCGTTCTTGTACCACATGGGGAAAATATTCTGGTTGTCGTTGTTGGTAATGTTGGTGGTCTGCTTTGTATTAAAATCGTAAATCCACACATCGTCGGCCATTCCGCCTTTGTAATATTTCCAGGTTCGAAACTCGCGGAACACACGGTTGTAGGCCAGCTTGGTGCCATCACCGTTGTACGAACAAAAGCCTCCGGTTGGTAACGGAAGTTCTTCGGACATACCCCCTTTCGAAGGAACTTTAAACAACTGGCCGGTAAACGAATTGAAGGTTTGCTTGCGCGAACGGTATAAAATATCTTTTCCGTCAGGAGTCCAGGCCATCACAATGTTGTTGGGTCCCATTCGATCCGAAATATCATCGCGACCCAGGGCGGCGGTAACTGTAAGCCGTTTGGGTTCGCCCCCTTCCGAAGGGATTAAAAACACTTCGGTGTTGCCATCGTACTGGCCTGTAAAGGCAATGCTTTTCCCATCGGGCGAATATTTGGCAAAGATCTCGAAACCGTCGTGGCTGGTCAATTTCCGGGCCTCCCCTCCATTCGTCGAGACAGTGTACAAATCGCCAGCGTAAGTAAAAACTACCTGGTCGCCAGAAATAGCCGGAAACCTCAACAATCGGGCTTCCGCCGCTTGGCGGGGCACGGCTTCCTGTCCGTTCGACTGAAAAGCAAATGCGAAAATTGCAATTAGAAATAGGATTTTGGTCTTGTTCATAATACTATGTTTTGTCAATAAAAATGAGTTTTTAAAAATATAAAAAGTATATTAATTACAGCAAAACTAAATATTGGAAATGCCAGAACCATGTAATAGAATTTTAATGAATGAGTCCGATGACTTTATCAGACAGGTTTGATATTTTTTGACCAGGTCATAGAATTAATTCGGAGGATAAAACAGTGTATCGGTTTGCATCATCTTAATTTGGTAGCCCTGGCCGGGATACATATCAACAATAGTGTTGACACTATATTGCGGCCAAAAAACCTGGCCTTGGCCATTTTTGCAAATAACTATATTGCTTGTAACAGGGACCAGCATGGAGTCGATAAGGGCAGGCGATTGCCGGAGATAGGACATGATGTTCCAACCCATGTTTAAACCTATGCCTGTGGTGTCGGGCTGCACAGGGTAGCCAAATACCGATAAAACAGCATTGCTGTCGACTTTTACTAAATAGCCTTCTTCAATATCCATATCACCTATTGTGTTGATATTGTATTGTGGCCAATACACCATCCCATTTTCTTCTTTTACAATTTTGATGACGCTATCGATAGGAGCAAAAACCACATCAACGGCAGGGTTGTATGGTACCATGTATGTAGAAATTAAATTCCAGCCCTGCAGGAGGTTAATATCGTGCCGCCCTGTTTCGGGTATCGAAATATGGGTTTTGGAAAGATAAAACCAATCCAAATACCAAGGAGTTATGTTTGGATTTGTAACCATGGTTAGAGTATCACCTTCATAAATAACATATTCTTGCGAGGTATAACCAATGGTGTAAATATTATTGAGATCATCCTTGTGAAAGTGACTTCCATGAACAAAATATCCTTCAACGATATTTTTAAAATCCAATACATTCCCAAGGGGGTCAAGCAAGCAAATTGCCGGCCCACTGTTGAGATTATACCCAATCAGACTATTTTCAATGGAGTAAAAGGAAATAGCTGTAATGTCCTCAAAGCTAAAAATCACCGGCATTGACTGGAGTAAACCTGAAGAACTGAAAACCTTCGACCAAACAAGGTTGAATGATGTGTCTAATTCCATAACTGCCATTGCAGAATTGCTACCTGTGTTTAATAAAGTGTCGCTTCCTATAACGAAAGTTGTTGTATTGAAAATCCGATATGCAAGGAAATTTCCGGAAGGTTTAATTTCTGATAAAATAAAATAGTTGTCAGGAATAGCTTTTTGATTAACAATATTTCCACTAAAGCCAATATTCAAATATATGTTTTCATAATTATTTGGCCCCGAATTCGAATAAATCAAGCTTCCTTCAAAATAAATATCTGAACTATTAGTAGAGACACGAAAATGGATTCCATTTTGATCAATGCCAATCAAATTTAACCAATGGTTACCTGGACCAGTAATATGCCTGCTCCAAGCCAGGTTTCCCAGTGAATCTATTTTCATTAGCAAACCGTCCAAATCGGTTCCAATACCGGACGAAATGTAAATTCCATTATAAGATACAGGCTCTTTGTGCATTAACCAAACATATAGATAATTCTGATAGAAGACAAAATTGCTTGGGAAATAAATTGAATTAGTAAAAATAAAAGCTTTGCCCCAAAGTTCATTTCCCATTGAGTCGAGCTTAACTAAGGCGGATGATCCAAGTAATGTATCATTTGCAATAATGGTTGGAGTGAATTGTGATAAATTGCGCGTGGAGTATATGTTATTGTTGGCATCAGTACAAAACTTATCCATACCTACATTTTTCCTCCATAAAACCAGCCCATTGGGTGAAACTTTTATGGTTTCAAAAACATAGGGTATAAAGCATGAATATGTAGAAGTAATAGCTGGGTAGTTGCAATTGTTAGGATTCCCCCCTGGAAAAGTATCACCAAACCAGGTCATTTCATTAAACGATTGATAATAAAATGAAAAAATAATATTACCACTATTATCTATGGTATGAGCATATTGAATGCCTGGTGCCCAAATACTGTCCCATTCGTTAAAATATATCCATTCGTGTTCAATGCTTTGTGAATATGATTGATTAAAAACTACACAAAAAAACAATGCCATTATTAATTGATATAATACTTTCATAGAACAAAAGAATTAAAGAGGGAGTGTTTTTATAAAACACCCCTCTCCATTTTTAATTGATAATTACTAATTTTTTTGAAACTATGTTCTTTTCACTTGACAGCATTACATGGTAAGTGCCATTTGCAATATTTGCAATATCGAAACTATTTGAATAATTTCCTTTAAGTTGCGAACCATTGTATAGCTCTTTTACAACCCTGCCATACCCATCGGAATATTTGGCAAACATCTCGAAACCGTCGTGGTTGGTCAATTTCCGGGCTTCGCCCCCTAGGGTTGGAACAGTATATAAATCACCGGCATAAGTAAACACTACCTGGTCGCCATGTATCGCCGGAAACCTTAATAACCGGGCTTCTTCTTCAGGGCGGGAACCAGCTTCCTGGGCTTTCACCTGAAATGCAAATGCAATTAATGCAATGAAAATGAATAGTTTGTTTTTGTTCATCATCCTGTTTTTTAATGCGTAAAAATCAATTTCTAAAAATATAAAAGTATTCTTATGTTTTGTCATGGTTTTGAAAAGAGGATTTTCCGGCAATCCAATTTCAATTATTCTTCCTATTTGTCAGCTATCCATTGTCATCTTCCAGAAAAAAAAGTGACCTGCCAGATATTATCCAACAGGCCTTTTCGATTAGAGGTTTCTGATAAGAAACAGGGATTAAATATATAGTTTTCGTGTTACCATTTTTTTGTCCTGGTAAATCCGCACCACATAAATAGAAGCCGGAAGTGATTTCACATCGTGCTTGAATTCAAATTTGGTCGAAGACTTTTCGCTGCTTTCGTTCAGGATTTCGCGTCCGGCAATGTCGAACAATTGCACTTTTACTATTCCCATTTCAGGATACTCGTACGAAACATTGAGTTCGCCACTGACAGCAAAGATTTTCAGTTCATCAAAATTGGTATCAATTTTCTCAACGGCCAAAGGCGGTTCTTCTTCGTGAGGCACATCTTTCAACATGCTCTGGGCAACAATGGTGTACCCGCACATGACAAGGGCCAGCATCATCAGGTAAGTTTTTAAATTTTGAATCGAGGTTTTCATAAGTTTTATTTTTTGGGTTAATAAACTGGATTGGGTTTTTCACAATTTGTGCCACGAACCGTAGATTGCAACAGAACAGGACGTTCGGGTTAAAACGGTTGGTTTTTATAGCATAAAAGTGTCGCGATCTATTACAGGGAGTGTTCGTATGCGGACAAATTTCGCTTCGCTGTCATTCGCTTCGCGTCAAATGCGCTTCGCGCGTCATTTGGCTTCGCCGTCATTCACTTCGTGTCATTTACTTCGTGTCATTCGCTTCACATCTTTTCCTTCGCGTCAATTGCACTTCGTGCATTATTATTTGTTTTGCCAGATTACAACTTATGACAACTGAATGAAAACTGAATGACTATCGAATGACAATTGAATGACAACCGAATGACTATCGAATGACTATCGAATGACAATTGAATGACAACCGAATGACTATCGAATGACAACCGAATGACAGCGATGCAAATGACCATTGCACAAGACTTCCCAATTATATACTTTTGTTTTTGCCAAAATTGAAGCACAAAATTGAACATGAGAACCTTTTTCAGAATAGTTGCCACTTTTACAATCCTCTTTATTTTCGGGAGTTTCACTCCGAATAACAGACCTTTTTTCCCTTTAATAAATAAAGAGAAACCCGCCTTTTTGAAATCGCCTAATGAATGGGTGGACAAGCTTATGGCCCAGATGAGCAAAGAGGAAAAAATAGGGCAGCTTATTATGGCCGCTGCCTATTCAAACCGCGACAAGAAACATATAGTCGAAATTGAGGATTACATCAAAAAATACCATATAGGTGGATTGATTTTCTTTCAGGGTGGGCCGGTGCACCAGGCATTGATGACAAACCGCTTTCAGAAAAAAGCCGAAATACCTTTGCTTATTGCGATGGATTGCGAATGGGGCCTGGGTATGCGTCTCGATAGTGTGCCATCCTACCCTTATCAAATGATGCTGGGGGCCATCCAAAATGACGAGTTGATCTATGATATGGGCAACGCCATTGCAGAAAACCTTCAACGTCTGGGTGTTCATGTTAGTTTTTCACCTGTGGCCGATGTCAACAATAATCCCAAAAATCCAGTCATCAACTTCCGCTCGTTTGGCGAGAATAAAAGCAACGTAAGCAGGAAAGCGTATGCCTACATGACAGGCTTACAGGACAACCATATCCTTGCAGTGGGAAAACATTTCCCAGGACATGGCAATACTTCTTCCGATTCGCACAAAGAATTGCCCCAATTGCACCAGAGCCTTGAACAGTTGGACAGTACTGAACTTTATCCTTTCAGGCAATTGATAGGGCAGGGGCTATCCAGTATAATGACCGCGCACCTGGCTGTTTCGGCTTTCGATTCATCAGGGACCCTCCCTGCTTCATTGTCCGAGAATATTATCCGCAAGCTACTGATCGACCAGATGAAATTCGAGGGACTAATTATAACTGATGCCCTGAACATGGAAGGCGCACAGATCGAGAATTCCAAACCTGGCGATCTTGAGGTTAAAGCATTGTTGGCCAGGAACGATATTCTGTTAATGCCAAAAGACATCCCCAAAACCATTAAGGCAATTAAGAAAGCCATAAAAAAAGGAATCCTGAAACAAGAAGATATTGATGCAAGTTGCCGAAAAATATTGTTGGCCAAATATTGGGCAGGCCTCAACAAAATTGAACCTGTAAAGATTGAAAACCTGGTAGATGATCTAAATCAAACAAAATATGAAATCCTGAAACGGAAATTGATTGAGTCTTCCATTGGTATGGTGCGGAATGACAAAGGCCTAATTCCTTTACAAAGATTAGACACCCTGACAATTGCATCCATTTCAATCGGAAATCAGGGGAATTCCCTTTTTCAGGAATACCTATCGAAATATACAAAGGTGAATCACTTTCATCTCAACAACGTTTTTTCGGAGTACGAATTCAACACCATAAAAGAGGAACTCGATTCTGTGAATCTTGTCATTGTTGCTGTGGATGAAACCAGTCAGTATGCCTCGGGAAACTATGGGATTGCCGAAGAAACCATCCACTATATTAGGACCCTTTCGAAAGAAAAAACTGTAATCCTGGATTTGTTTGCGAATCCCTATTCGTTGGGATTATGGAAAGACTCTATCGAAGCCGATGCTATTCTTATTTCTTATGATGATGTGGATCCCGTAAGGGAATTGTCGGCACAACTGATCTTTGGGGCTTTTCCTGCAATTGGCTCTCTTCCGGTAAGTGTTTCAGAAAAATTCCCGGCCGGGACAGGAATAATCAGTTTTGCCAAAACCCGCTTGAAATATGGCCTCCCCGAAGAAGAAGGCTTCGACCCAAAAAAACTGGCCCGAGTCGATTCCATTGCGCTCGATGCCATAAACCAGGGGGCAACACCCGGTTGTCAGATTTTGATTGCAAGGAACGGGAATGTGGTGTACGAAAAAGCATTTGGGTTTCATACGTATGAAAAAGACCAGGAAGTTAATATCAACGATTTGTACGACTTGGCTTCCATCACTAAAATCGCCGCTTCTTTGCCTTGTATCATGGAACTTACAGAGAATAACAAACTCAACTTGGATGCTGGTTTTGGAGAATATCTGCCTGACTTGAAAAAAAGTAACAAGGCCAAAATCATCATGAAAAAGGCCCTTGCCCATCAGGGTCGGTTGCAGCCCTGGATCCCCTTTTATCTGAATACGTTGGAAAATGACAATCTAAAAATAGCTCTATACAGAAAACAATCTGAGCCTGGTTTTACAACACAAGTAGCTGAGCGACTTTATATACTCGACTCCTACCGGGATAGCATTTTTAGGCAGATCGTAGAATCGGAATTGCGCAATAAGGAAGAATACAAGTACAGCGACCTGTCCTATTATTTATTCCAAAGGATCATCGAAAAGGAAACAGGGATGTCCCTTAATAAGTATGTTGAACAAGAATTCTATGTACCGCTTGGCATGGACTATTTAGGGTATTTACCTCTGGATCGTTTCGACAAATCGGAAATTGTACCTACCGAGCTGGATAAACTTTTTCGGAAGCAACTTGTGCAAGGATATGTCCACGATCCGGGCGCAGCAATGGAGGGAGGTGTGGCTGGTCATGCTGGCCTTTTCTCCAATGCCAACGACCTGGCCAAGCTGATGCAGATGTACCTAAACGGCGGCGAATATGGAGGCCATAGGTTTTTTAAAGCGAGTACCCTCAACTTTTTCAATTCCACACCCTATTTAAAAAATGAAAACCGCAAGGCGATAGGTTTCGATAAACCCGAAATGGATTTTACGAAGGATGGCCCGACCTTTCAGGGAATCTCGGCAGAAAGTTTTGGGCATACAGGCTTTACCGGCACCATGGCCTGGGCCGACCCCGACAAACAGATTGTGTACATTTTCCTTTCCAACAGGGTTTGCCCCGATGCAAACAATATCAAGTTGATCCAAATGAACGTTAGGACCAAAATCCAGGAGGCGATTTATAGAGCTATGGAGTAGCTGGTTGGTTGAATAGTTGAATAGTTGAATAGTTGAATAGTTGAATAGTTGAGTGGTTGAGTAGTTGAATGGTATTGTTGTAGAAATTACATCTTTTTATAAAGGGTTGAATCAATGGGCATAAGAAATTGATGCAGATTCCTCACTTTGTTCGGAATAACAGGCATTGGCAAGTAATAGAGGGGCGAAAATGAGGCGGCTTTAGCCGCCTCATTCTCGCCCCTCCCGACCCATGAATTGCCTGTCATTCCGAACCCCACTCTTTAGAGTGAGGAATCTCTGTCATTTCTTTTTGTGAGCATTTTTTTGTCTTGTGGCTCGAAATGACTCCCTCAAAACTGTCTTTTTTATCAGCGAACCTACAGCTCTTTTCAGGTAATTTAACACTCCAACACTCCAGGAAGGAAGCTCATCTATTTCGTTTATAGTGTCTCCTTCGGATTTGTAGAATTAACCCATCAATATGATCCCTTCTTCATCCATCGCAATGGCCAGGGAAGCCGGTTTATCGAAATACTTTGGTATTCGCAGGCAGTGGCTCCGAAGCCTTTAAAGAACCGGGCAATGCTTTCGATGTTCGAGCCCTCAAAGTCGAGGGTCATGTTGCGTTCCGAGTTTTTTTGGATGTAGTGGTCTATTAAGCAGAACATGGCCCTTTTTTCAATGCCTTCGGGTGTGGAGACCGAAACCAGGTAAATTCCTTTTTGGTTGGAATATACAAATAATGTGGCAGCGCATAAATTGTTCTCAGCCGTGTATGCTCCAATAATCTCCCCAAAACGGAACCGGGTGCAAAACGAAATCAAACGCCGTAAAGTATCATAATGTCCACTGCTAAAATTATTTCTGGTATCGCCAACATTGTTTTTAAATAGGGTTATCAGGTCGTTGCTGGTTACCCCTTCTACAATGCTGATATTGCTTTTGTGTGCCTTGGCAATATTTCGCTTGGTGTTTGTCGAGAAACTTTTTTGTAATTTTTCATAAGGCTTTATGAGGTCAAGTTCGTAATTTGTGTTGTTTTTGGTTTTTAACCCCGAATTTTCTAAGCGATTATAAATATTTAGGTTGATTTCAACATATTTGAATTCTTTTGGGATGGCCTTTAAAAAGGTTTCTACTTTGTTTTTGTCAAGACGGGAAGTAGAAAATACACCAAGTTGCTGAGCAAAAGAGGGCTGCCGGAGATATTGTATTTTGTATTTTTGATTTTTAGTAAGGGGCATAACCGTTTCGTAATCGCCTTCTACCAGCGCATCCCAGTTTTCCGACACAATGTCGAGGTACCAGCTATAGGCATAAATAATCCCATTGAACGAGTTTTTTATACACAAATCCCATTTCCGTTTATCGATTAATTTATGTTTCAGATACACTATTTTCACACAGCCTTATTTTTTTGACGGGTAAAGGTATTTACAATTTGTGAGGTTTCCTTGCAGGTCGATTAGAAATGGGATGCCCTATTCCTTCCTCTAGGGATCTCCGCCTTGCTGCAACTGGACACTCGATAAATGGTCCTTGATACTTGATCCCGAAGTCAGTAGAACTTCAACATCTCATAAAATAGAAAGAAAACAAAAAGAGTAAATTAAGTTGACTTGATCAATTTCTTTAAGGTTAAATATTCCAGGACTTGACTATTACTTTATTCAGTTTAAGGGAGATAAATTGGTTCAAATTTCACCTTTGATTATTGTTGAATAAGAGCTCGAAATTTATGCAAAAAATATTGAAAATTATTTTTTGCAAAGAACAAACTTTACTTATCTTTGCAACCGCTTACGAAAAGCGAGAGTAGCTCAGTTGGTAGAGCACGACCTTGCCAAGGTCGGGGTCGCGGGTCCGAGTCCCGTCTCTCGCTCTTTTTTTATGCCCAAAAGGCAAGCCCAGATGGCGGACTCGAAGAATGACAGCCGCCGCGTAATTTGAAAGGGGGAGCTTGGGTAATCGGACATAAGTCCACAAAAATATTGAAAATTTGATTTGCCCAGATGGCGGAATTGGTAGACGCGCTGGACTTAAAATCCAGTGGCCTTTGCGGCCGTGCCGGTTCGATCCCGGCTCCGGGTACAGAAAAGCCGACTTTCACGAGTCGGCTTTTTTGCTTTCTGCAAATTTAAAAATACAAATTGGTTGAAGCGTCCCGATTTAAGTCGGGATGGCCTTTGCGGCCGTGTCCCGACCGATCGGGACTCCGGTTACAGAAAAGCCGGCTTTCACAAGCCGGCTTTTTTGCTTGAGCCCATAATTGGGATCAAGCAAAAAAGTAAGCTTAATTCAATACACCAAAACCAGCTTTTAATAAAAAACAAATTGGTCACCCTTTTGGTTTGAAACTCCAAATTTTTAAATAAATCAGCATAGGCTTATAAAATCCGTTTCGAAATGCTACATTTGTGGTGATATGAAGCCTATATTGAACATTGTATTTTTAAGTTTAACAGTGTTTTGTTTTAGCCTGCAAGGTCAGATAAAACAAATTGGCAACCCTTTTATAACCAATTATAACAAAAGCGATATCCAGGCTGGGGCACAGAACTATGCTGCTGTGCAGGATGATATGGGCCGGATGTATTTCGGAAACAATACCGGCGTATTGGTTTATAATGGGAATACCTGGAAGTTGGTCCCGGTTGATAATAAATCGTATGTACGCTCATTGGCCATCGATTCCGCGAACCGGGTTTATGTGGGGGCTTATCAAGAGTTTGGCTACCTCGATCATGATAGCCTGGGGAATTTGAAATACGAAAGTTTGCTGCATTTGGTCCCGGAGGAATGTGAAAACTTCGCCGATATTTGGAAAATTGTCGAAATCAACAACACCATATATTTTCAATCTTACTATTATATCTTTGAGTATAAGGAGGGAGAAATGAAGATTTTGAGGCCCGAAAATGAATTCATATTTTCCTTCAACATAAATAATGAATTATATGTAGGTGACAAAACAATAGGTTTGAAGAATCTAAAAACCGATAGTTTTATCCTGGTTGAAAATGGACATTTTTTTGCTTCAAAAGAAATAAGGAGCATGTTGCCTTTTATGTCGAACAGCATGCTGATAGGCACTCGCAAAGATGGTGTTTTTGTATATGACAATGGTGAAATAAAGGAATGGAACCCAATCTTAAACGATGAGCTTACAACGCACAAGTTGAATTGTGGGGTTAAGATTGATGATAAGAGATTTGCTTTCGGGACTGTTCAAAATGGAGTAGTCATCACCGATGGGGATGGTGAAATTATAATGAATTTGAGCACCGAGCAGGGAATTCAGGACAATGCCATCGAAAACTTATTCTCCGACATGAACAAGAATTTATGGATAGTGCATTACATAGGGATCGATTATGCCGAAATATCATCTGCCTACAATATCCTTTCTACCGGAATAGGTTCAGGTTATGCATCGATGCTGCATGGCGATAATTTGTATTTGGGCACAAACAGGGGGCTATACCATGCCAATTGGCGCGAACTTGGACAAGTTAACAAGAACAGTTTTAAATTAATCCCAAACACAGTAGGACAGGTTTGGTGTTTGTATGATTATAAAGGGCTGGTATTGTTGGGGCATCATGAAGGGGCATTTATTATTAAGGACCAAAAAGCCAGGAAAGTTTCTGACGTAAATGGAAACTGGCAATTCCTTGAGATGGAAGCAAATCCGGGATATATCTTAGCGGGGACCTATACTGGCTATATCCTTTTTAAAGAAGAAAATCAGGATATCCGATTTGTCAGAAAGATTGATGGTTTTAATGAATCATGTCGTGTTAGTTTGATTGACAAAGATGGATATATCTGGATGAGCCATGGCTGGAAGGGAATATTCAGGCTCAAATTAAACCCTGAAATGGATGGATACGAGGAAGTTGATTTCTTTTCCACCAAGGATGGCTTGCCTTCGGATCTGTACAACGATATATTTATGTACCATTCGCAGGTTTATATTTCCGCCATTGATGGGATCTATGTCTACGATAAAGCAAGCAACCGCATGGAAAAGGATTCCTGGATGACTTCATTTTTCAATTTTGACCAACCACTTTCCAAAGTCATCGAAGCTCCTGACAAAAGTATCTGGAATTTAGGCGAAGGCAGGGTAGGTCGTTTAACCATTCTTAACGATACTATTTTTCTGAACGACTACCTTACTATGTCGTTTATCAAAGACAAACTTATCCCTCCGTTTGAAAGCTTAAATTGGTATGATAAAGAGAATATGATTATTGGCACCCAGAATGGCTTTATCCATTTTCAACCTTCTAAAGAAAACGAGCAAAAAACCACGTTCGGCACTGAAATTTACAGCTTTGAAGCGATAGGGAATAATCTGCAAATTCGCTTGGGTGGTGAATTATTAAGAGGGAGCAAGCCATTCCCCGAAATTGAAATCCCTTATAAAAACAATCTAATCAGAGTGGGGGTCTCAGCCAATTTTTTCAGTAATCCAGGAGGCACCCAGTACAAATATAGTCTCGACGGGTTTTCTAGCGATTGGTCGGCCTGGTTTTCAAACCCTTTGATTGAGTTTGCACGTTTGAAGGAAGGGAGCTATAATTTGCATGTAAAATCGCGAAATTACAAACAGGAAGAAGGATCCAAAGTGCAGTTTCGATTTGTGGTGTTGCCCCCCTGGTACCGGTCTTTACTAGCCTATTTTGGATTTGCCATTCTCTTCTTGCTCATTATCGGGCTTACATATTTTCTTATTAACAGAAGAATAGAGAGGTTGAAAAAGCTTATGGCTTTAAAACAGCAACGTGAAATCGAGCAAAAAGAAAAGAAGATTCAGGAGGAAAGAGAAAAAACGGAGAAAGAGCTTATTGGCCTACGTAACGAAAAACTTCGCGACGAAGTGATCCACAAAAGCAAGGAACTCGCCAACAGTGCCAATAGCATCATACACAAAAATCAAGTTTTGAATGAAATAAAAGCCGATCTCAAGCTAATGGCCGAAGAATCCAAGAACCTGTTTGTTCAACGAAAAATCAAAGGCTTGTTACGAAAGATCGACAAGGATATTGAAGATGACCAAGGGCATGAGATTTTCCGTTCCAATTTTGACCGGGTGCACGAAAATTTCATTGCTCAGATCCGCAAGGCCCACCCAGATTTAACACCAAAAGATTTGCAGATGGTTTCCTACTTGCGAATGAACATGTCGACCAAAGAAATTGCCCCTATGTTAAATATATCGGTTCGAGGTGTTGAAATCAGCCGCTATCGTCTTCGCAAAAAGCTGGGCCTCCAACACGACCATAATCTCACCGACTACATACTCAATATTAGTTAAGGTGATAATACCGGCAAATTATTAAATCTCGCAATCGTTTGCAGAAATCAGACTACTGATGGATGCAATGTCTAATTTTGAATTATTCTACATTGTGCAGTAAATTGTAATATAGCCATATACATTAATTATGATGTAGTCTTGATGTAATCTGAGAAGTTCATTGTTGAGGTAGTGATTAGGAATATTTTTTTACTACAACAAATTATCTGGTCATTTTTGCTGATGAATTATTAAAACAAACGAGAACTAAAATTAGAATTGTATGAAGAAGATTTTACTTTTTTTATTTGTAGCTGTTTTATCATTTGGCCTGAATGCTCAAATGTTAAACGATTTTGATTCAAACCAAAATGTTCCCTTCGAAGGCTGGCCAAACTGGCCGGGTATTGTGGTTAATCCAAGTTCAAGTGGGATCAATACCAGCGCGAATTGTGCTGAATGGCAACGTACCGGCGAAACCTGGGCACATGCAGCAGGAATGCCAGCAACAGCTATTGACTTTTCTGTGAACAATACTTTTAAGATGAAAGTGTTCTCGCCAATTCCCTGTAATGTTTTATTTAAGGTCGAAAGCCTTTCAGGTTCTCCAGCTCCAATGGAAATTATGGACACAGTTTATGTTGCCAACCAGTGGGTGGAATTATCCTGGAATTTCTCGGCAGCTCCATCAAATGTGTATAATAAGCTTGTTATTTTCTTTGATTTTGCATCAAACGTGGACAACATTTTTTATTTCGATGATTTAGAACTAGTACCTGGAGCAATAATTTTGGGGCAAATTAATTTGCCAATTGACTTTGAAGCCAACAATGTTGATTACACGTTAACCGATTTTGGTGGCGCCACTACAGTTTTAGGGACAGACCCAGTCGTAGGGACAAACACATGCGCTATCACTACCAAGCCGGTAGGTGCACAAACCTGGGCTGGAACTACAATGAGTACACCTGCAGGTTTCTTATCGGCAATTCCATTCTCAACTCTCGATTCCAAAATGAGTGTCAGGGTTTATTCTCCAGCAGTTGGTATTCCAGTTCGTCTTAAAGTGGAAGATCATTTGGACAATACGCATATCTGCGAAGCACAAATGCCCACCACTGTGGCAAATGCCTGGGAAACTATAGAGTTCGACTTTGGTAATCCTGTTTCAGGGACAGCAGCTCTCAATTTTAGCTATGTGTATGATATGGCTTCCATCTTTTTCGATTTTGATGCTGCCGGTGCCGGCGATGTATTTTATTGGGATGATGTCCAGTTTTTAGCAACCGTTTTGGAACAAATTGACCTGCCTGTGACCTTTGAATTACCCAATGTGAATTATTCAGTAATCGACTTTGGAGGAACAACAACCGAATTAGTGGCTGATCCGGCAGGAGGCACTGGTACTGTGGCAAAGACAACAAAAGGTGTAGGGGCTGAAGTATGGGCAGGGGTTACAGTTGGGACAGAAGCTGGATTTGCTTCACTTATTCCATTTACAGCCACCGAAACTTTGGTACACATGAGGGTTTATTCACCTGCCGTTGGTATTCCGATTATTTTTAAATTCGAAGAACACGCAACTGCATCTAATTCAGTCGAGACACAAACGCTTACTACCGTAGCAAATGCCTGGGAAGTAATGGAATTTGATTTCAGCAACGAAGTGGCAGGTACCGACCCACTGGATTTAGCCAGGACTTATGATAAAGCAGTCATATTTTTTGATTATGGCTTAAATGGGGCAGGCGACATTTTTTATTGGGACGATATTTATTTCGGCCCCATCCTAAATGTAGACGAGCTTGAAAATACTTCTGTAAGCATTTATCCTGTACCGGTTTCAGATATATTATTCCTTGACGGATTGAAGGATGCTAACCGCATTAAAATTTATAATGTTCTTGGAAAAGAAATCCTCAGCAGCGAACAGGTGAATGGCAATTCAGCTTCAATTGATGTCAGTTCGTTAATTGCAGGTGTTTACTTCATCTCAATTTTACAGGGTTCAAAAATAATGACCACTAAAAAGTTGGTTAAGGAATAAATCCATGATCAAATTTTGGGTTAATTTTTCATAATTACTTGAATTCTTGGAGTGTTTGCTGAAAGGGTACAGCAAGCACTCCTCTTTTCGCACGTAGAATCAGAAAAAAACAAATAAGGTTCCTCAGTAATTTACCATAGATGCTTAACAATCGGAATGAGAACTAAATACACAATCCTTTTCGTTGTCTTTTTGAGTTTGACAAATTTATGTCCGCTCACAGCTCAAATCGACCATTGGGAAATGGTAGTTCAAGCTTCTGACAATTGGCGATACTTCCCCGGAACACAGGAACCCGATGTACTCTGGAAAGAGCTTTCATTTAATGATAATTCGTGGGATCAGGGCCCTGGCGGAATTGGCTACGGCGATGGCGACGATGCCACTGTAATTGCCCCGGTAATTTCAGTATATATACGCCGAATTTTTAGTGTCACGAACAGTTCGGATTTGTTGGGTGGCTTGTTTTATATCGATTACGATGATGCGTTTGTGGCTTACCTGAATGGAGTTGAAATTGCCCGTGGAAATATTGGAACGCCTGGCATTATTCCAACGTTCGATACCAATGCAGATAATTATAATCACGAAGCCCAAATGTATCAGGGCGGGCAACCGGAAAGTTTTGTGTTAAGCTCAACAGCAATAGATTCATTGATTGTAAGTGGAAACAATGTGTTGGCAATTCAGGTGCATAATTTCGGTGTAACGTCCAGCGACCTGTCAGCCATTCCTTTTCTCTTTGTAGCAACTTCAAGTGCTACGACCAATGGGCCCCAACTTCCTGTTTGGTTCGATGAAAATGATTTTGGTTTTTCTACCCATTTGCCCATCCTGGCAATCAATACCAACAATCAGCAAATTGTTGATGATCCTCGAATAGTTGCCGATTTGAAAATCTTTCAAAAACCCAATGGACAACCAAACTCTCTTCAGGATATGCCCAATGGCTACGATGGTAAAATCAGTATTGAAATCAGGGGCAACAGCTCCCAAATGTTCGATAAGAAATCTTTTTCCTTCGAAACCCAACTGCCCAACGGTGATAACAACAATGTGTCGTTATTAGGTCTACCCGAAGAAAACGATTGGGTGTTGTATGGGCCCTACTCCGATAAATCGCTTGTACGAAACGTACTGGTTTATGAACTGGCCCGGCAAATGGGTTGGTACGCCTCTCGTACAGTATTTTGCGAGCTTTTTATCAATAATGACTATTGGGGCTTGTATGTTTTAATGGAGAAAATTAAACAGGACAAGAACAGGGTCGATATCGACAAATTAGATGCAGATGATAATTATGGAGACTCTGTGACCGGAGGGTATATCATTAAAGTAGATTGGCCGGATGATGGGTCAAATTACGATTGGCATTCGCCGGTTACGAACTTCAATGGTACCTTCCTTAATCTTAACTATCAGTATAGATATCCCGAAAGGGATGACATTACGGTTCAGCAAGGAAATTACATAAAAAATAGCGTCACTTACTTCGAACAGGCATTAATAGGTGGAAATTACACCGATATTCAGACTGGTTATAGGGCTTATATAGATGTTCATTCCTTCGCCGATAACTTCATCCTAAATGAATTGACATTTAATATTGATGCCTACCGATTGAGCAATTACTACACAAGGGTTCGCAACTCCAATGGGGGCAGGCTCTTTGCCGGGCCAGTTTGGGATTTTAATCTCGGTTTTGGAAATGCAGACTACGGAAACGGATGGGTTACTTATGGTTGGGCACTTGATAATCCGGGTGTAACAAGCGTAATCCCTTTTCATCAAAAGCGTTTAAGGCAAGATCCCGATTTTCAGGAAATGTTGAAATGCAGATGGAATACACTGCGATCGTCGGTTTTGTCGCAAGCCAATATTTATTCTATCATTGATTCACTTGTCACCTATCTTGGCCCAGCCATCGATCGAAATTTTAACCGATGGAATATCATTGGGGTTTATGTGTGGCCGAATTATTACGTCGGGAACACTTATTCCGAAGAGGTCACATATTTAAAGGATTATATCGAGGATAGATTGGACTGGATTGACTCAAATCTTCCGGGGTATGGAAATTATTGTCAGTCCTTTTATCGAAATAAGATTATTGTTTCGGAAATAAATTACAAAGCAGGAACTGCCATCGATCCGGGCGATTGGTTCGAGATTTACAACAAAAGCACAACTGCATTTGATCTTTCGGGATGGGTAATTAAAGATGAGAATAACCTGAACACGTTTACCCTTCCCTACGAAACAAATCTAGGTGCAGGAGATTATCTGGTTATCTGTTCCAACAAGGATAAGTTTATAACTACTTTCCCATGGTTAACAAATTGCGTAGGCTCTTTTAATTGGAAATTAGGCAATAACGACCACCTGCGGATGTACGATGAAGATGGCTTTATTGTAAGCGAAATAAATTATAAGGAGGATAACCCATGGCCTGAGCTTAGTTCTCAGCAGGACGAAACACTCGAATTGCTCGATCCCTTATTGGTTCAGAATAATCCGGGAAGCTGGTTTGCCGGTTGTCCCGGTGGATCGCCGGGTGGACCTTATCTAACGCCTTGTCCACCACTTAGGATAGATGATCTGGATGTTGCAGATTTTTCGGTATTTCCAAATCCTGTTGAAGATCAGCTTACCGTTTTATTCCCATCACAAACGTATGGCAGGTATGAACTAATCGCTGTAGATGGAAAAGTAGTTCTTTCAGGAAAAGTAGATGAGACAGAATTACAAATATCAACGAGGGAGTTGGAAGCTGGCTATTATGTTTTGAAAGTCCTGAGTGAGAATTCATCATGGACTAAATCGATAGTGAAAAGTTCTTTTTAATAGGTTGAATACATTAAATTAGTTTACAGGAAATGAATACGATAAACCGACAGAAAGTAACAAAAAGGACAACTCTGGTTCTACTGATTCTGGTTTTGTTCTCGATATCAGGTATGACACAAAAAACTCAAACTCCAAATCAACCTATTCAACAATCGGCTGATAAATTGCTCGCTGGCGAATTTCAAGCCGTTGCCTATTCCGGATTCCGATCGGGTCAGTATCCCGATAGGGGAGAGGGTGCTGTAAATCCTTCCTACGAACAAGTAAAGGAAGACCTACAAATTCTTTCTCAAAACTCCATTTTTTCCCTTATCCGTTTGTACGATTGTGGAAAAAACTCGGAACTTGTCCTGCAAATTATTAAGGAGAACAACATCAATATTAAGGTAATGCTTGGGGCCTGGCTCGAAGCCGAAGTTAGCAACCATGAAGGATGTGCCTGGTTGAATGATCCTATTCCAAGGAAAAAATTACAGGGAAATAAGCGAAAGAACTTTGAAGAACTTAAGCGGGCCATTCGATTAGCCAATCAATATCCTGAAATTGTAGTGGCTGTCAATGTAGGTAATGAATCCTTGGTCGACTGGACCGATCACCTGATCCCAGTTGAAACTGTAATTTCTTACGTAAAAAGCGTAAAGGCCGGCATCAAGCAACCGGTTACGGTGGCCGATAATTTTCTGTGGTGGGCCGATAGCGGAGCTGAACTGGCTAAAGTAGTTGACTTTTTGGCCATCCACACCTATCCATTATGGGGAGGAAAAGATATTGACGAAGGCCTAAATGTTACCATCGACGATATTCGCAAAGTACGCTTGGCTTTTCCTGATAAGATGATTGTGGTAAGCGAAGCCGGATGGGCAACTGTTGCCTCCGAGTTTGGTGAGCGGGCCAGTGAGGAAAAACAATTGCGCTACTTCAACGAACTCATGGCCTTGGCAAAGGAAATGAATATAACCACCTTCTTTTTCGAAGCTTTTGATGAAGACTGGAAAGGAGACCCAAAAAATGCCATGGGGGCTGAAAAACACTGGGGTTTGTATAATGTGGATCGCACACCTAAAATGGCGATGAAACAATTGAAAAAAAACAATAATTAGAAATTGCAATATATACTTACAAGGAAAACATAGATTCTAAAATGACAAAGAATATATCACAAATAGATGTCAAATGAATTATTTATTCAAAAATAAAAAAGTATGAAACAATTTTTTACACTTACTTTTTGCATCACCATCCTATTTATAACATCTGCATCTTTTGCTCAAAAGGGTATGATCTCGGGTGTTGTGGTAGATAATGAGGGTATTTCCCTTCCCGGAGTCACCGTTGTAGTAAAAGGCACAACCAATGGGACTTCAACATCAGTAGATGGAAAGTATGTATTGGATAAGGTAAAACCTACCGATACAATTCAATTTTCTTTTGTGGGTTACGAAACACAACTCCGGCATGTGAATGGGAACGAGGTAATTAATTTAATTCTGAAAGAAAGCTCCGAAATGCTTGACGACATTCAAGTTGTTGCTTTTCAAAAGCAACGAAAGGAGAGCGTAATAGCATCGATAAATACCATTAACCCAGGCGAATTGAGGCAGCCATCATCCAACATCACAGCTGCCCTTGCGGGCAAGATGTCTGGTATCATTGCCTATCAGCGATCGGGAGAACCGGGTAACGACAATGCGGAGTTCTTCATCCGGGGGGTAACTTCGTTTGGCTACAAAAACAGCCCCTTGATTTTAATTGATGGTTTGGAAGTTTCTTCTGAAGACCTCGCCCGTATTGAGCCTGACAACATTGCCAGTTTCTCTATTATGAAAGATGCAACCGCCACATCGCTCTATGGATCGAAAGGGGCAAACGGAGTAATATATGTGACCACCAAGGAAGGTAAAAAAGGGAAAGCCCGAATTTCTATCCGGTATGAAAATTCGATTTCAACACCCACCATGACCAATACATTCCTGGACGGGGTCGACTATATGGAGTTGTACAACGAAGCCCTTCGGACACGATATCCTACCGTATCGCTTCGCTACGATAAAATGAAGATTGAGGGGACAAGGAACAACCTCCATCCCGAGCTATACCCCAATGTTGATTGGTACGATGAGTTGTTTAAAACATCCACCATCAACAAAAAAGCAAACTTAAACATAAATGGTGGTGGCGATGTAGCGCAATACTATTTGTCAGCATCGTACACCAACGAAAATGGCTTGCTTAAAGTCGACCCACTCAATAACTTCAACAACAATATTGATATCAACAGGTATAACCTGCGGGCCAACGTAAATATCAAGCTCACGAGAACGACTAGAATCAAGGTGAAGTTTTCCTCCTTGTTCGACAAATACAATGGCCCAAAAACTGAAGCAAACGATATCTTCAATCAGGTCATGCAGGCCAATCCTGTAAATTATCCGCAGTACTATGAAAAGACAGGAGATTATCAATATTTGAATCATACCCTATTTGGTTATGAGGGTTCGATCAACTCGACACCAAACCCCTATGCCGAGATGGTGAGAGGGTTTAAGGATCGCTTTTCGTCAACCATATTGTCGCTGGTTCAACTCGAACAGGATTTGGAGTTTATCACCAAAGGATTGAACTTACGGGCCATGGCATCGATACGTTCATATAGTCAGAATTCAAACGAGCGTAGCTTTTTACCCTTCTTTTATGGGATCAATAACAGTAGCATCAATGGCACAAATTTCAGCCTGACGCAATTGCAGGAAGGTACAGAATACATCAACGAATTTAGTACGGGCAGTTATGCAAACAGCAAAGCCTATTTCGAGATGGTAACCCAATACGATCGTGCATTTGCCAAAAAACACAGGGTAGGAGCCTTGCTTGCAACCTACCGCAGCGAGGCATTAAATACTACCGGAGGGGCCACGTATCTTTCAACTCTGCCATCGAGGAATTTAGGATTGTCTGGCAGGGCAACTTATGCTTTTGATAGTAGATATTTCACCGAGTTAAACTTTGGCTACAATGGTTCTGAGCGATTTGCCGAGGATCATCGTTTTGGGTTTTTTCCATCCATGGGTTTTGGTTGGATTGTATCGAACCAGAAATTCTTTGAAAAGCTAAAACCTACAATTAATCTTTTTAAGTTGAAATATACGTATGGTTTGGTGGGTAAGGATGATATCTGGACAGCCGATGATCGATTCCTTTATCTCTCCAATGTAAACCTTCAGAACGCCGGGATGGGCTACAACTTCGGAAATAATTTTGATGTCAACTATCCGGGATATTCGGTTGTCAGATATTCAAATCCTGATATTACCTGGGAAATTGCCCGAAAGACCAATTATGGGATAGAGCTGGGGTTGTGGGATATGATGACTTTTATGATTGATTATTTCAATGAACATCGGACACAGATATACATGAAACGGGAATACCTCCCCGAAACCGTTGGGTCGAGTGCAGAGATATGGAGCAACATTGGCGAAATGAAGTCGCATGGTATCGATGCTTCCTTGGATATGAACTACGCCTTCTCCGGGAAATTCTGGATGTCGGCCAGGGCAAACTTTACCTATGCTACCAACGAGGTAACCGAAAATGGTGAACCTGATTATCCCTATCCTTATATGAGCAGGATTGGCCAACCTGCAAACCAGTTGCGTGGCCTTGTTGCCGAGCGGCTGTTTGTGGATGTGAACGATGCTATAAATTCACCCAATCAGTTTGGCTATGCCGTAGGTGCTGATTTTTCGGAAGATGCCGGAAGTTATGGTCCCGGCGACATAAAGTATGTTGACATAAACGAAGACGGAAAAATTGATGATAATGATATGGTTCCGATTGGATTTCCAACAGTTCCTGAAATGGTATTTGGATTTGGGATTTCGACGGTATATAAAAATATCGATTTCTCTTTCTTTATGCAGGGATCCGCAAATCAATCCTTTTTTATCGACCCTACCTCGATAGCCCCTTTCATTAATGACAGAAATGCGCTGGATATTATTGCTGATAACCACTGGTCGGAAGATAACCCTGACCCTTATGCCTTTTGGCCACGGCTTTCGACAACCACCAGTGCAAACAACGAAAAACCTTCTACATGGTGGCTCAGAAATGGAAGTTTTGTTCGTCTTAAAAGCATTGAGTTTGGGTATTCTTTTCCTACCGAACGCTGGGACAAAAAATACTTCTCCAAGTTGCGGGTCTATTTTAGTGGCTTAAACTTGCTGACTTTTAGTAAATTTAAAATGTGGGATCCAGAAATGGCCGGATACGGTTTAGGCTATCCTACCCAGAAAGTATATAATATTGGTATTCAGGCTAATTTTTAAAATAAAAGATTATGAAAGTTAAAAATATATTTCAGGCACTAATTTTCGGCATACTTGTTATTGGCCCTGGATGTAAAGACTATCTCGATATCGTCCCAGACAAAATACAGGAGCTAGAACTTCTTTTTGAAAGGAAAGAGGAAGCCTATACTGCCCTGGCGACTTGTTACCATTATCTTCCAAAATACGATGCCCTCTTTTCAACGTATATGATGGCTACGGATGAAATAACTGCACCCACAGCTCATAATGTACAAGGGATTAACTTGATGCGTGGAAGCCAAAACACCACCGATCCAATCCTGAGCTTATGGTCGGGTTATGGAGCTACCGGAGCGGGTGTCGAATCGTTTTATCGGGGTATAAGGGATTGCAACATCCTGATTGAAAATATCTACAATGTGCGCGACATGACCGATGAAGAGAAAGACCAGTGGGCTGCCGAAGCAGAATTTCTAAAAGCCTATTATCATTTTATGTTGGTTGCTACGTATGGCCCTATCCCGATAGTTGATGTAAACTTACCAATTTCAGCATCAGTTGAGGAAGTTCGAGTGAAAAGAAATACGGTGGATGAGTGTTTTGCCTACATTGTAAATACTATCGATCTGGCTATGGAGAATTTGCCCCCCAGAGTTAGCTCGATAAACGAATTGGGCAGGGTGGATAAAATAATTGCTGCCAGTCTAAAATCAAGGGTATTGTTGTATGCAGCAAGTCCTTTGTTTAATGGAAACTCGGAATATTATTCAACTTTTACCGACCACGAAGGACAGAAATTATTCAATTTGAATTATGATTCCGAGAAATGGAAATTAGCTGCCGATGCTGCGAAAGAAGCAATAGATTTAGCTGAAAGTGCAGGCATATCGCTATATGAGTTTACAGAAGAATTGACGAATGTAGATTCGACCCTAATTGAACAGGAAGAAATTCAGGCTTTGTACAATTATCGCTACATGTTCACGGATAAATGGAACAGTGAACTTGTGTGGGGACATTCCACTCCCATCAATGGCGAATGGTGGAGCTTGCAGGCAGGTACGCTTATGAAAAACCCTGCTTCCTCGTCGAACGAGGCTGCCTGGAAGTGGATTTCTCCTTCGTTGCGGATGGTGGAACTTTATTATACAAAAAATGGGTTACCAATCACCGATGATAGTAGCTTTGATTACGACCAGCGATACGACATAGTCCCGGTACCCGAAGAGGACAAGTATCATGCGCAGATGGGTGAAAATACGCTTAAATTGCACCTGCAGCGAGAGCCTCGTTTCTATGCTTCCATTGCTTTCGACCGTGGGTACAATCGCACCTGGGGAACGAAATTCAATTTAAAAATGCGCTTTGGCGAAATCCATGGAAAACAAAACGAGAGCAATGATAACTTGCTGACCGGTTATGGCCTAAAGAAAATTAACCACATGGATTCGCAGGGCGATACCTACGATAAACTGGTTACTTATGCCTGGCCAATGATCCGTTTGGCCGAATTGTACCTGAACTATGCCGAAGCGTACAATCAGTATCAAGGGCCAGATGCAGAAGTTTATCAGGCACTTAACAAAATACGCGCCCGGTCGGGAGTACCTTCTGTAGAAGATGCCTGGAGTGGCCCTTATGCCTCGATCCCAAACAAACATCTAAACAAAGAGGGTTTAGCTGAAATAATTCAGCAAGAGCGGATGATAGAAATGGCCTTCGAGGGACATCGCTATTTTGATGTGAGAAGATGGAAGATGGCACATAATCTTTTTTCCACACCTATCAAAGGGCTAAGTATTAATCAGGCCACTGAGCAATATTTTTACCTGATTACAAATGTCTCACAACGTTCGTTTATTTCGCCTCGCGATTACCTGCAACCCATTAAATTGGATGAGATAATTAGAAATTCGAACCTGGTACAAAATCCGGGATGGTAAAATTTTAAAGATGAAAGAAATGAAAACGAAGAATCTAATAATATATGTTGTGCTGGTGCTGATTATCCTGTTTGTGTGGGCATGTAAGAAGGAATCGGATGATACAACACCGCCGGGAAAAATAGAAGTCACTAATGTTATTCCAACAAATGGTGGAGCAATAATAGAGTACTCTTTACCTGAAGATAATGATGTGCTTTTTGTAAAAGCGAAGTATGTAAACTCAGTAGGTCATGAGGTATTTAAAGTATCGAGTCACTATCTTAGTTCTATCGAAGTAGATGGATTTAACGACACATTACCAAAGAACATTGAATTGTTTGCGGTTGATCATCATAACAATGCATCAGAATCGGTTGAAGCTGAAGTAACCCCTTTAGTCTCTTTCATCCATTTGGTACAGGAGAGTATGGTCGTTGAATCGGAATTAGGAGGTGTAAGTGTTTCCTGGTCCAATGCTTCAAACAAAACAGTGTTTGTTTATCTATATTATAAGGGGCCTGATATTGACACCTTTAAGATTTTATCCTCAAATTTCGCGGAGTATAGTTTTTATGTGGGTGGCCTGGATTCTGTAGAATATGAGTTTTCTGCAATGATTGAAGACCTTGTTGGGAATAAAACGGACTTGTTGTTTGTCGACAAAGCCATTCCAAAATTTGAACAAAAAATTGATAAATCTTCATGGACACTTATTAGCAATCTATCCGTTGATGGAAATGCCTGGGAGGGAGTAACCCAAAATTTTTGGGATGATGTAATCGATCATAACGACAACCCAAACGACAACAGCTATTTTATGATAAGCCGCGATAACAATGGCGGAGCACTTAACTATCCGCTCGACATTGTAATCGACCTACACAAATATGTTATAGCAAACCGATTTAAGATTTGGCAACGCGCATACTGGTACTCTGATGCAGAGAATCAAGGGGTAAGTGCTATTCCATATTACTATCAAAGTGAGAATTTGAAGTCTTTCAAAATCTACTTGAGTAATGACCTGCAAACCTGGACACTGACAAAAGAATTTGAGATACACGATCCAAAGGATGACGATGGAAATGTACCCCAGGCTGATCTAGTAGAGGCTTTAAATGGACACATGTTTACTTTTGATCAGGTAACAGAGCCATTTCGATACCTGAAGTTCAGCATTACTTCCGGTTTTGGAAGCGAAATATATGTAAATGGATCGGAGATTACTATTTATGGTCTCGATGACGTAGACATTTAAAACAGGAAAAGATGAGAAAAATATTTATTTATGTTCTACTGATAGCCCTGACAACATTCCAATTTTTAAGTTGTGCAAAAATGGATGATAATTATTCCGATTATCTCGATATCAACAAGGTATATTCACCCAAAGTGACTAATTTAACAAAGATTCCGGGCTTGAAACAAGTTCGGTTAAAATGGGATAATCCAACCGGAGATATTGCCAAAAAGATATTTATCGACTACATGGACAGCACCGTGACCATCGATTCGATGATCACTTCCTACCATTTAACAGGTTTGGAAATAAAGGGATACGACATTTCGGTTTATACCATGGATGCCTTCGATAATCTATCCGTTCCGGAAACAGTTTCAGTTTTTCCGAACGGCGAATTGAATTAGAGAAAGTAGAATTTTTTCATACTAGTTTTTGTAGCTTGCCGGTTGCCGTTGGTGTCCGTGCAAGCATTTTGTTTAAGGGTGACTTTTATAAAACACCTATTATTTCAACTGCCTGAGCAAATCACAGAATGACCACAAAGATTTTCAACGATGATTCCGTTTTTGTAGTTTTTTCTTCTCCTTATCTATATTAATTAGTGGAATCGTATAACGAAGCTTGAAAGAACTATGGGGCAAATTTTCAATCCCATTCTTCTTATCAGAAAAGAAATTGTATCCCCACAATAATTGAAAATGGTAAAGCGACACACCTATAAAGGGTTTTACACCTATTGTTGAAAATTTTTCAGTATAAGTGTAATTAATATTGACCCCCATTGAAACTACGCTATAAAAACCGATTTCAGTTTCAATACCCTCAATATTGTTTGAAAAATGTCTCTTATAGCTAGTGCTACCACCTACTATAGCTCCTGTACTTGAAGAAACACAAATATGACCTATATTAAAAGCTAATCCAGCTTCCAAAAAAGAAGAATTGAATCCATCGTACCCAATTTGTAAAGCAATATAGGGAGGAACATGAGGACCATAAAAGGGATATTTATATTTTTTTTCGAAACACCAGTCGATATTGGATCCCGTATTTTTTTCACTTTCTGTTGGCTTCTTTTCCTTTTCCTGAGAAAAAGAACAATGGCAGCAAATAAGGATAAGAAGTATTATGCTTGATATTTTCATAATGGGAGGCGACGTTCCAATTATAATGCCAATTATATTGATTTCAACCCGACCTCTTGTATTTCATAATATCACCTTCAATACCATTACATTCAGCTAATTATAACAGATTTACAATAATTTGCATTACTTGCTGATTGATCTCAATACTCATGTAATTTTTGTCAAGTTTAAGCTCATTACTATTAGTTTTCATGCTAAAAACACTAATCGCAAATCTTCAATAATTTATCCGTATAGAAGCTCCCATTTTCCAAAAGAATGATCATAAAATAAGAACCATCGGGAAAACCGGATAATGAAATACTATCCTGGAATTGCGATACCTTTTCGAATTCTTTCGAATAAATTAACCCGCCATTGATCGTATGGATTTTTATATGAACATCCTGCACCACATCTAATTTAGCATCGAGGAAATAAATACCATTACCAGGATTTGGGCTTACTTGTATTCTCGTAAAGGAATCAGTATTGGGGTTGTCCATCGAATATAAAAGTGAAAACTCAAACCAATTCAAATTGAAAGGAGCCTGGGTTATCAGGATACGAAAAATATGTCTGCCTTTCGTCAAAATGGCTGTCCCGGAGTTTGTCGCCCAGGTTTGCCAACCCCCTGTGGATGCAAAAGTTACAGTTTGTAATGTGCTTGCATTTCCAGCACTGTCCAATACTTGCAATTGCAATGTGCCGGTGCCGTATTGGGCAGCCGTTCTGTAGTCAACATTATAAACTCCTGTCGTATTTACATGGACTTCATAATCCAAATAATCACCCGGATCGAGATATCCAATGTTCTGGCCACCACCCACATCCGAAGTGGTTTCTAACTCAACACCCGACTGTACCAAAAAATCCTCTGCTTCAATTTTGCCGGGAATGGGGTGTGCAAAATCAACCATGTTCTTCACATCTTCAAGCGTAAAACCTGATAGTGCGGTTCCATCGGTTGCCAAAACCTGATTTCCGGAATAGGATATTTTAATCGTTTCAAAATATTGCAAACTGTAATCAAGGGTAAAGTGAATGATTCTCGGGTTATTTGCATCAACCGAGATATTTGTGATTGGCACACTATTTCCATTTACAGAAATTTCAAAACCTCCCGGTGCAACTGGCAATGCAGTATCGATGAATTTATTGGCATTCATCTGAATACTTTGGTGGTCGACAGTAACAGCTGCCATATACTTAGTAGCAATGGAGGAAATTGGTCCTGTTTCGATAAACTTGAAGCTGTTCAAATTAAATCCTTCATGGTCAACATGAAATTTAATTTTCTCATCGCTTGAATATAAAACAGCACCAGAGATAAATACAGTTGCCCAGTTGTTCCAGCCTCCTGTACTTGATAAGTTAGAGTGACTGGTGATATCTGCATTTCCAGAAGAAAAATGAAATTTTCCGCCGGGTGATCCCGAAGCTATCCTTACTTGAATATCATAAACTGCACTATTGGCTACGTTTACATCATATTGCATCCATTCCCCTTTTTCTAACCAGCCAATGGCATAACCATTTGAGTTCATAATATCAGTGCAGGTTTCAATATCAACCCCATCGTTTCTGAATTCCCAACCGGTGTTCCAGGCAGTAAAGTTTCCTGTTGATAACTGATAGGTTGCAGCCACACTGTCGAAATAGGCTTCTCCGATAACCCCCATCGAGTAATCAGAAGAATACACGATACCTGGAATATCTTGTTTGTTATATGGAACAGTTTCATCAGAATAAACTTGTCGGAACATGGCATCGACTACATCCTTATGGTATTCACAGTTTTCAATCTTATGCTTTTCTGCAAAATCCATTAAAGCTGATTTGGCATAAGCCATTGTTGGTGTGGCACCTAATCCGTTCCAATAATCCAATATGGTTTGATACTCAAGAGACTTTGCAATTGACAGAGGGCCGGATATAGATTCCACCTTTTTCATTGGCCACCATGCCCAACCTATGTTATGGTCTTCCAATAACCGGATGGCATCGCGAAACCAAGTGTTGGAATTTTCTCCACTTTCTCCAAACCAAATGGGTACATTGTATTGGTTTCTAATATCTAAAACCCACTGAATGGAAGCCTGGTCGTTGTACGACCAATATTTATGCGGGGCATATACAATATTGTTGTCCCAGGGGGGAGTTAATCCGGAAAAGTCGTTGGCAAACCAATTGCCTTCTATGAAAAGAATATGCGTGGAATCGACGGTTCGTATGCTATCAGTGATTTCGAGATATAGATTTTTTAATGCTGTATTGCCGGGCAAGTTCCAATTGGTTTCGTTCAGGAGGTCGTATCCGGCAACCCATTGCTCATCGGCATAGCGCTCTGCCATTTTCTTCCACAATGCCACGGTTTTATCTCTGTTCTGTTGGCTCTCCCAAAGCGATGGTTTGGTCGGGTCATAATCAGAAATTGCTTGATCTGCCCCTTGCCCTCCGGGAGCTGCATGTAGGTCGAGGATAACATACATCTCGTTTTGCTCGCACCATGATATCAAACTATCAGTCAATTCAAAACCTTTATCTAACCATGTGTTTTGTCCGGGAACAGGTTCGTCTTCAATGGGCATTGTGAAAAGATTATAGTGCATAGGTAAGCGCACAGAATTGAAACCCCACGATTTTAAGGAATCAATATCTACTTTTCGAACATGATTGGCCAGCCATGCATTATAAAAAGTGTCAGTATTGATTGAACCGATCAAATCTTCAATCTTGGCCCTAATTTGGTACTGGGCATTTGCAAAGCCAGAGGTTTGCAACATATAGCCTTCTTGCAACATCCAGCCACCCAGACCCATACCCCTGAGTAGTATAGTGTCAAGGTTTTGATTGATGATATTCTTGCCACTAGTGCGCAACAAATGAGGGCCGATGGATTTGGCAGCCGCCCCATCCGATCCTGAGTTTTTGGATATTATTGCCTTGTTGTCACACGATTTTTGAGAATAAATGAGTCCTGAGCTGAGGTATGTCAGGAATATTATGAGTAGAAATTTTTTATTCATATTGTAAAATCATTTTGTGTTTATAATATTTCAAATTTAGTTTTTTACGACCTCATTCACAAATAAATACAGATAAATATTCGAATTATCATTGATTTGTCGAAGTTGGTAAAATGCTTATAATCAAGGTGTTAGATGTTTTATGGTTGAGATTTATTATTATTTCATCCCAAAATCAGCAAAAGGGTATCATTTAGAGTTCAAATTTGAGCAAATTATCTCCAACATCTTCTCCTTTCTACAATTTCCATTGGTTTCTTTATTTATTCCGCAAACGTTTGCAGAATTATGAACAATTCTTCTTCAAAATAATATTGATGTAGAATTTGTTTTGAAAAATAAATACTTGAAATAGTGTGCTATATGCCTATTCTGATGTATTTTTGATGTAGTGAAAAAATAGCTATGTTGAGGTAAAGATTGGGAATTTCATTTGTCCACAGCATTATTTCTAATCAACTTTGCTTCCGAAATTAAAGCAACTAACACAGAGATTTTTAATTTTTATGCTTATGAGAAAAATTTTACTTATCCTAATTTCGATCTTCGCAACATGCTCCTTTGCTTTCAGTCAGGGAAAAACTGTTACAGGGACAATCACCTCAAGCGAAGACAACATGTCTGTTCCGGGTGTCAGCATCCTTATTAAGGGGACAACAACTGGAACAGTAACTGACTTTGATGGAAACTATTCAATTTCGGTGAAAGAAGGCGATGTTCTGATGTTTTCATTTATAGGTATGACCACCCAGGAAATAACTGTGGACAGCCGTACAGTAATAAATGTGGTATTGGAAACGGAATCCACCGGCCTTGAAGAGGTTGTAGTAATTGGTTACGGTACCGTGCGGAAAAAAGATGTTACTGGTGCTGTATCTGTAGTGGGTGAAAAAACCATCGAAAAGATGAAACCCATTAAAGCGGAAGAAGCTTTGCAAGGTACAGTGTCGGGTGTTAATGTAACTGCCGCATCAGGAAAACCAGGAGCAGGATTAAATGTTCGTATCAGGGGTATATCTACCAATGGGGATGCTGCTCCTATAACCATTATCGATGGTTACGAGGGAAACCTTAGTGCGATTAATCCCAACGATATTCAATCTATTACTGTATTGAAAGATGCCCAGGCAGCTATTTATGGGACCATCGGAGCAAATGGTGTTATTCTGGTTACTACAAAACAAGGCCGGCGCAACCAAGACCTCAAGGTAGATTTTAATAGTTCGTATGGTATACAGCATACAACACGAAAAATACCCGTGTTAAATGCAACTGAATATGCTGTAATAATGAACGAAAGTTATGCCGCAGCAGGTAAGCCGCTTCCTTTTCCCAATATTTCGGGATTGGGTGTTGGCACCGATTGGCAGGATGAACTCTTTCAAACAGCACCCATAATAGACAATAATTTCAGTGCTCGGGGAGGTTCTGAAAATTCAAATTATTCGATCAGCGCATCCGATCTTCGTCAGGAAGGTATTATTGGGGGCGAAAAATCGAACTACAATAGAAGTACTGCCCGCTTGGCTTTTGGGGCCGATGTAACGAAGTGGCTTAAATTGAACACATCGATAACATATATTCACTCTAATAGCAAGTCTTTCAATGATTTTGGTCTCGGCTCGGTACTTTTTAATGCTTTAAACATGCCGGCAACAGAACCTATTTATGATGCTGATGGAAATTTTGATCCGGCTCCTGCAAATGTGGGCATTGAGGTAATCAATCCCCTTCAGCAAATAGCAAACACATTTAACGAATGGGCAGGAAACACCTTCTCCGGAAATTTTGGTTTAGAAGGATCGCTAACTGATCATATAACAGCAACAGCACGGATTGGATTTAATACAGCTAATTCAGCCAATAAGTCTTTTACAAAAGTGGTAGATTATGGGCCTGCCAAAGTTTTTAATGTAGGACGGAGCAGTGTATTTCAAGGCCGGGATAATGGGAATGATTATACGGCTGATGCTTTTTTAACGTATGAAAACACCTTTGCCGACGATCATCATTTTACCGGTACTTTTGGTACAACAGCATTTAAAACATGGGGCAACCACCTTGACGGAACAGGGTATGATGTACCTAACAATTCATGGGATTTTGCTGATATTGTTTTGGCAAATGGACTTGTGGACTCCAAAACATCAGGATCGTGGGAGTGGGACCAACGACGCTTATCCTACTTTTCAAGGCTACAGTACGATTTTCAAGGCAAATATCTTATGTCGGCCATGCTGAGAAGGGATGCTTCTACGAAGTTTGGACCCGACAAAAGTGTAGCTTATTTCCCTTCAGCTACCCTGGGGTGGAATATTTCTGAAGAAGGCTTTATGGCTGATTTTGAAAAGGTGAGTTTACTTAAATTCAGGATGAGCTACGGCATACTTGGTTCCGATAAAATCCAATCTTATAGGTATATTTCTCAGCTTGACGGTGAAGCAATGTATGTTTTTGACAATGCCCTTACAAGTGGAAGAGCAATTGGTGCCTTAGCGAATCCTTCTGTTAAATGGGAACAGTCGGAGCAATTCGATGTAGGTTTCGACCTCAAGCTCATGGATGACAAAATTGATATTACTGCCGATTATTTTATCAAAAATACAAATGATCTACTTATACCAAGTGTTCCCGTTTCAGGAATATTCGGAACTTATGCACCAGGTGGAGCCAGTCCGACAATGAATGCTGGTGGAGTTCGAAATAACGGGGTAGAATTCTCAATAGCCTACCGGGGAATTGTGGGCGAAGATTTTAGATACCGTATTAATTACAATGTTACAGCTCTGCACAATGAGGTAACCAAGGTGGACAACGAAACTGGTTTCCTCTGGGGCGGGAGCTTTAGTGTGGGACAGGTTGCACCAAGCCGTATGGAGGTAGGACAGCCAATTGGTTATTTCTATGGATACGAAACCGATGGTATTTTCCAAACACAGGAAGAAGTGGAAGCACATCCATCGCAGTTGGCACTTGGTGCGGAAGCTGCACCTGGAGACCTCCGCTTTAAGGACACCAATGGTGATGGTGTAATCGACACCGATGACAAAACGTATATTGGTGACCCAATTCCTGATTTTACCATGGGATTGAATTTATCTTTCGATTATAAAAGCTTCGATTTCCTGGCTTATGCTTATGTTAGCCTGGGCAACGATGTGGTAAGGAATTATGAACGGACTCAATCCGATGTGAATAAGTTGAGTTATACGATGGATCGTTGGACTGGGCCAGGCACTAGCAGTACTGTGCCGAGAGCAGTCTATGGCGCAACAGCCAATACCATTTTTTCAGATTATTATGTGGAAGATGGTTCTTTCCTTCGATTGCAGAGGATTTCTCTTGGATACAAACTTCCTAAGACTCTTACACAACGAGCAGGGATCGAACAACTAAGGTTCTTTGTTGCTGTGAACAACCTTGTTACGTTTACCAAATATATGGGCTACGATCCTACGGCCTCAACAGGAGAATCAGTTGGTGGGGGTATCGATTATGGAGTTTATCCTACTGCAAGGACATATACATTTGGTTTAAATCTTAACTTTTAATCCCACCGAAAAATGAAAACAAATATTTTAAATAAAACTTTAATTGCAGGGATACTAACTTTTTCGATGGTTGTTTTTTCCTGCACCGACGACTTTGTGACCATAATGCCAGAGTATTCTATCGACTCAGAGAATTATTTCAATGCTGAAGATGATTACCGGATGGCACTTATAGCTTCGTATGATATGCTGCAATCGACCTATCAGAATGTGATACTTGGAGAGATCGCTTCAGACAATACCCTTTGTGGTGGTGAAAGCCCTACCGATGTGATTGGATGGCAGCAAATTGACGACATGAACCACACCCAAACCAATAGCAATCTGAAAGACCTATGGAATTGGATGTTTGCAGGGTTTCAACGCTGCAACTATTTCATGGAATTCAAAGACAAAACCGATTTCGATGGAAAAGATATTATGATTGGCGAAGTTCGTTTTCTCAGGGCCTATTACTTATTTGAACTTGTTAAGTGGTTTGGACCGATTCCTTTAAAAGTTGACGAACGTTTTAAATTAGGCGATGAGCTAACCATTCCCCGTTCACCGGTTGAGGATGTCTATGCGCAAATCGAAGCTGATTTAATTGCAGCCATCGAGGTATTGCCCCAGGATCAGTTCGAAGTTGGAAGAGCCACAAAAGGGGCAGCCCAGGCACTACTTGGAAAAGCCTATTTGTATCAGGACAAATTCACCGAATCGGCAGCCGTTTTGGAAGAGTTAATTGCAGGTGGTTATTATTCCCTGGTATACGAATTTAATTCGATTTTTGAAAACGATGGAGAGAATGGTTTGGAGTCGGTATTCGAAGTACAATACACCGATGCCGAAGGAGCCAGTTTTGGATGCTTGCAATGTGTCGAAGGAAATATAGCCGTTGGCTTTAGTGGCGTTCGTGGCTATGATGGTCCTTTGTTTTCATCTGGTTTCAGTTTCAATGTCCCTGTTCAGGAAGCAGTTGATGCTTTCGAACCGGGCGATCTTCGCAAGGGAGTAACTATTCTCGATATCGAAGCCTGGGCCGATAGTACCAACGCCATTTATACAACAGGTAACGAACACACCGGTTATTTCAACCGCAAGTATCTTCCTCGCAAGAGAACTGCCGATGCACAGCCTGATTTGAACTTAACGAATCCCAACAATTACAGGGCAATCCGTTACGCCGATGTTTTGCTGATGGCCGCAGAAGCATACAATCGTGGAGGTATCGACGATGGGAAGGCGCAACAATATTTAAACATGGTAAGGGAACGGGCTTTTGGAAATACAAATCATAATGTAACAGTTTCCGGAGCTGCATTGACCGATGCTATTTTTCATGAGCGAAGAGTTGAGCTAATGGGCGAAGGACACCGCTTTTTCGATTTGGTTAGAACAGGTAAAGCTGCCGATGCAATAGATGGATTTGTGGCCGGAAAAAACGAAGTATTCCCTGTGCCCATTGAAGAAATTCAATTCTCGGCAGGTAACTGGATCCAAAATGATAATTACTAAGCTAAAAACAATAGATATGAACATATTTAAAAATTTAACAGTATTGATGATTATCTTCTTTTTTGCAGCTTCCTGCGAAAAGGAAATTGATAATCTGGATGTGGTAAATGGCCTTACGGCACCCACTAAAGTTTCCGCAAACTTCGACATTACGCAGGACAACACAGGATTGGTAACGATTATGCCCAGTGCTGAGGGGGCCTCAAAATTCAAAGTCACTTTTGGTGATACTATACCTGAACTTCCCACAGAGTTTGCGATTAACCAAGCAATAAAACATAACTATTCAGAAGGGGTTTTCACAGTAGGAATAACTGCCGTTGGGTTAACAGGCCTTACTTCAAAAATAGAACAGGAGTTAACAGTTACATTTGTAGCCCCCGAAAATCTTGTGGTTAATGTTGCATTCGATGCGGTAAACCCCCGAAAGGTTATGGTTACGCCAAGTGCCGACTTTGCCACCGTTATGGATGTCTATTTTGGCGAAGTAACCAATGAAGTGCCTGTTACCATAATGCCCGATTCAACAGCAACCCATATTTATACTGATGCGGGTGATTTCATCCTTCGGGTAGTTGCCAAAAGCGGTGGTGCAGCAACCACTGAACATAGCGAAACGGTTACCATCGCAGCAGCTTCCGATCCGGTAATGCTCCCAATCAATTTCGAATCGTTTACGGTAAACTATGGCTTCGAAAATTTTGGAAATGCAACAACAACGGTAACCGATAATCCTGATGCAACAGGAATCAATACCAGTTCGAGGGTTGCAAAATCGGTAAAAGCTGCCGGGGCCGAAACTTGGGCAGGCTCGCTGTTGACTCTTGGAAATCCGATTGACTTTTCAACCAATAAGAATTTCAAAGTTAAAACATGGTCGCCTAAAGTAGGGGCTATTGTAAAACTAAAGGTTGAAAATCTGAATGACGGAAATATTGCTCATGAAGTGGATGCGACAACTACTGTTGATAACCAATGGGAAGAATTGCAATTTGATTTCTCAGGCATCGACTTAGGAAACACCTATCAGAAGGTAGTTATCTTTTTTGATTTTGATAATGTAGGCGATGGTGCCACGTATTATTTCGATGATATAAAACTAGTGGGTGCAACTGCCGGTCCTGGAATTGTAGGGACATGGAAAATTGCACCGGAGGCAGGATCCCTTGGAGTAGGCCCAACACTGGGAGATATTTCATGGTGGTCGATCGATGCAGCAGGTGTAACAGAACGAGCTTGTTTTTTTGACGATACTTACGTTTTTAATGCAAACGGTACGTTTAGCAATGTGCTGGGAACCGAAACCTGGATTGAAGGTTGGCAAGGTGGCTCTGATGCTTGTGGAACACCAGTTGCACCTCATGATGGAACTGTAGCCGCTACATACACCTACAACGAAAGTGCAGGCACTGTTACCCTGGATGGAATAGGAGCCTATCTCGGTATTCCGAAACCATATAACGGTGGAGAACTTACTACTCCGGCCGATGCACCGGCTTCTATTACGTATGATATTACACTTTCTGAAAATGATGCTGTAATGACCCTGGATATTAATATTGGAAACGGATGGTGGAGATTTAAACTGGTAAAAGAGGGAGGCGGAACAGTTTCCACTCCTTTGGACGGAACATGGCAGGTAGCCCCTGAAGCCGGATCGCTTGGCGTTGGCCCAACACTTGGCGATATTTCCTGGTGGTCGATTGATGCAGCGGGTGTTGCAGAACGAGCTTGCTTTTTTGATGATACGTATGTTTTCAGTGCCAATGGTTCATTCAGCAATGTATTAGGTGCCGAAACCTGGTTAGAAGACTGGCAAGGTGGTTCCTTCACATGTGGAGCTCCTATTGCACCGCATGACGGAACTGTTGCAGCTACTTACACTTATGACGAAACCGCAGGAACGGTTACAATAAATGGAACAGGGGCCTATTTGGGTATTCCCAAACCTTATAATGGAGGAGAACTAAACGATCCGGCCAATGCCCCTGCATCCATTACGTATGATGTCGCCTTCTCGGAAAACAACACCGTAATGACAGTAGATATCAGTATTGGAGCAGGTTGGTGGAGATATAAGATGGTTAAAATTTAAAAAAGGGATATACGATGAAAAAGATTAGTCAATATATTTTAGTAAGCCTTCTGGGACTATTACTATTTAATAGTTGCCAGCAAAATGAATATGAATTGGGCGACTTAGTAGTTCCTACCAATGTAAATGTTACCTATCATATCATTGGGGTTGATGAATTGAATCCCTATGGAGATGGAAGTGGAATGGTCGATTTTGAAGTTACTGCCAATAATGCCATTACGTATAATTTTAATTTTGATGATGGTACAGATGTTAAAACTGCAGCCGGTGGGAAAATCTCAAAAGTTTTCTCTATAAATGGTGTCCAAACGTATAATGTACAGGTATTTGCTGTTGGTACCGGGGGGACGATCTCAAGCGTTGTTACGCCAGTTGAAGTATTCAGCAATTTCAGAGATGATGAGGCATTGGAATTCTTAACAGGGGGAAGCTCAAAGAAATGGTATTGGGCATCCGACCTGCCGGGTCATGCCGGTATGGGCCCAACATCTGACGACTATGGTAATGCAGATTTCACTTGGCCAAATTGGTGGAGTATAAGCCCATGGGATTCGGATAAGGCATGTATGTACAGTGCTGAATTTGTATTTACCAAAACAGATAATGGCTTAACGTATGAACAAACTACCGGGCCTGGATGGATTCCGGGAACCTGGGCCGGAGATATTGGAGTAACCGGCGATCAGTGTATTGGTGAAGATATTGCACCTGCCCTATATGGTGTTAAAAATGTCTCTTTTTCACCTTCCTCGTCAAATGCTTCGATTGTTGGGGAGTACCGTGGAACAACAATGACAATCGGTGAGGGTGGATTTATGTGTTGGTGGGTTGGAACCAGCGAATACGACATTATCGAAGTTACCGAGAATATACTAAGGGTCCGTATTATGGAAGACGAAACCCAGTCGTGGTATCACATTTTTACCAGTGTTAAGCCGGTGCAATCCAAATAGATTACTATGACTTTTAGAGTTGGTTAAATAATGACATTGGATGCTGCAACTTGGATACTTATTTTCCTTGTTGCAGCACTAATGGAATTCAGGGTAATCAAAAAAATAATTACGAATGAACAATAGAACTATGGTACGAAAAAATTTAGCGAATACCTTAAAAGGCATCAGCATATTAATTCCAATCACTTTCTTCTTTTTTTTGATTGCCTTTACCGCTTGTGATAAAGATAATGAGCCAGCCTTCAATCCCGATTTCAGTTTCAACCACATAAGCGATAACTATGTCGAGTTTATCAACGAATCGACCGGCGAGTATTATTCCCTGACCTGGGATTTTGGTAATGGGCAAGAAGAAACAACGACAGATAAAACCCAGAGTTTTATTATCCTATATCCAACAGCAGGGGACTTTGAAGTTTCCTTAAGTGCACTGAACTATTCAGGAACAGTTAAAACAGCTACTAAAACGATAAGTATTACAAATACTTTATTTGCAGTTGATTTTACCGCCGAAATCAGTATCTCGAATCCGAATTATGTGACTTTAACAAATACCACTATTGGGGATTATGATTCGTTTAAGTGGCTTTACCTTAACAAAGTAGTTGAGGATCAAATGCAAGAAATAGCCTATTTCCGTCTTGCCGGATCGTATGATATTGAATTGGTCGTCACGAAGGACGGAACCGATCACACCGTAAACAAAACTGTTACTATTTTACAAGACGACCCAAATTATGTACAGGGCATGGAGCTTGTTTGGTTCGATGAGTTCGACTATACCGGCCAGCCAGAATCTTCGAAATGGAATATCGAGACTGGAGGATTTGGTGGTGGAAATGGTGAATTGCAATATTACACAAATAGTCAAGACAATCTAAAGGTTGAGAATGGAGTCCTAACCATTACAGCTCGCAAAGAGCAAATAGGGGGCAAAGACTATTCTTCCGCCAGAATTACCACACAAAACAAATTCGATTTCAAATACGGTAAAATCGAAGCCAGGATAAAAATGCCTTATAGTCAGGGCATGTGGCCGGCCTTTTGGATGCTGGGTAGTAATCTTAGCACAGTAGGTTGGCCTGAATGTGGCGAAATTGATATCGTCGAAATGGTTGGAGGACCGGGTAAAGACAATACAGCTGTTGCTACTCTTCATTGGGACAACAATGGCAGCAATGCCGCTTACGGCGAAAGTTATACAATACCATCAGGTATATTAGCCGATGATTACCATATTTTTTCTGTTGAATGGGACGAGCAAAAAATCAAGGCTTTTATCGCCGGGACTCAATATTTTGTGATTGATATTACCGATCCTGGTTTGAGCGAATTTCACAACAACTTTTTTATTATCCTGAATCTGGCAGTTGGTGGCGACTGGCCGGGATCGCCCGATGGGACCACCGTTTTCCCGCAAACCATGGAAGTCGATTACGTGCGGGTATATCAAAAAGATGATTCATCCAAAAAGTAGAGTATGTTAAAAAAGGGTAGGTTTTTATTCATAAGTATAGGGGCTCTGTATATTCTTTCGGGTTGTGCATCCCCTTCTTCAAATTATTCGAAATCCGCTACTTCAAAAACAGGCGAAGAGTACCAATTGATTTGGGCCGATGAATTCGACTATGAGGGATTGCCCGATTCTACCAAATGGATATTCGAAACCAAAGGGAATGAATATGGCTGGGGCAACAACGAGCTTCAATATCACACCACCGGCCAGAACAATGCAATGGTTGCCAACGGTGTACTTTCCATTACTGCACGAGAGGAGTCAATTGAAGGAAGGGATTATTCTTCGGCCCGCATCTCAACCCAAAATAAGTTTGATTTTAAATATGGTAAAATCGAAGCCCGGATTAAGCTGCCTTACGGACAAGGTATCTGGCCGGCATTCTGGATGCTGGGGGCAAATATTGGTACGATTGGCTGGCCAGCTTGTGGCGAAATAGATGTGATGGAAATGGTGGGTGGCCCTGATGGCGACAACACAACTCATTGCACCCTTCACTGGGACAACGATGGAAAACATGCCAAGTATGGTCAAAGCCACTCACTGTCCACAGGGATTTTAGCCGACGATTTCCACATCTTCTCAGCAGAATGGGATGACCAGGAAATCAGGGGATTTATTGACGACACACAGTATTTTAAAACAGATATTACCCCGGCCCAGCTCAGTGAGTTTCACAACAACTTCTACATAATCCTGAATCTGGCAGTAGGTGGCAACTGGCCCGGATCGCCCGACGCCACTACCGTTTTCCCACAAACCATGGAAGTTGATTTTGTAAGGGTTTATCAAAAACCATCTGTTCAAGCACCAAAGGTGCGCAATCATTAGCCCAGGGTGAAGCCCTGGGATTCAAATGATGTAATTATTGAAGCCCCAAAGGGGCGTAATCATTTCAGGAAACACATTTGCAATTATTGAGAATTCAAAATTTAGAAAATGTATTTGAACCAAAATCATAGCAGCAAATTTACGAGAGCATTAGCCTTCTCAATGTCTTTCATTTTGATAAATCTACTTTTTATGTCCTGTACCAGCAATCAGACTATGTCATCCGATCCCATTGAATCCCGGGTCGATTCCCTATTGAGCCTAATGACCCTCGACGAAAAAATCGGGCAAATGCTTCAGAAGAATGGAGCCGATGGGCATGACGATAAAATTAGGGAAGGTCAAATCGGATCGATCCTGAATACGGTTGATGTGGAAGCCATAAACCGCTTACAGAAAATTGCTGTTGAAGAAAGCCGTTTGGGTATTCCAATTATTTTTGCTCGTGATGTGATTCACGGTTTTAACACCATCTTGCCTATTCCTCTTGGACAAGCTGCAACCTGGAATCCCGAATTGATTCAGAGCGGCACCGGGATGTCCGCCATCGAAGCAAGGTCTTCCGGAATCCGCTGGACTTTCGCCCCAATGATTGATGTAACCCGCGACCCACGCTGGGGCCGTATCGCTGAAAGCTTTGGCGAAGATCCATTCTTAACCTCTACCCTTGGAGCTGCAGCTGTCAAGGGCTATCAGGGTAATAGTTTAGATGATAAAAATTCGATAGCCGCCTGTGCCAAGCACTTTGCCGCTTATGGGGCCGCCGAAGCTGGTCGCGATTACCATACAGTAGCCGTTCCTGAAAACGACCTTCGGGATATTTACCTGCCTTCTTTTAAAGCTGCGGTTGGTGCTGATGTGGCTACGTTAATGACTGCCTTCAATGAAATTAATGGGATTCCTGCATCGGGAAATGAGTTGCTTACCAAACAGATTTTACGAAACGAATGGGATTACAAAGGCATGGTGGTAAGCGATTGGTCATCCATCCAGCAATTGGTGGTTCATGGCTATGCCGAAGACAATCGGGATGCAGCCCTAAAAGCCATCAACGCACGGGTTGATATGGAAATGGCCAGCACGTGTTACGAGGAAAACATAAAAGACTTACTTGAAAAAGGCGAAATATCCCTGGAGCTTATTGATGAATCAGTACGGAATATCCTTCGTTTAAAATTCAAAATGGGATTGTTTGAAAATCCTTATACCAACCCCAATGATTATCCTAAAGTATTGAATGAGGAACATCTGAAAGTAGCAAAACAAGCCGCTGCCGAAAGCCTCGTTCTTCTCAAAAACGACAAGCAAGTATTGCCGCTGAGCAAGGATATTTCAAGTGTGGCAGTTATTGGCCCTCTTGCCGATCAGGCGCACGACCAACTCGGAACGTGGACTTTTGATGGGAACAAGGAAAATTCCATTACCCCCTTACAATCTATTCGTACGTTTTTGGGTGATGCAAAAGTGAATTTTGCACCCGGGCTGGAGATTAGCCGTACCATGAACCGCAAGGGATTTGAGGAGGCAATCAAGGCAGCAAAAAAATCTGAAGTCATTGTTCTCTTCTTAGGAGAAGAATCCATTCTGTCAGGCGAATCGCACTGCCGGGCGGATATTACACTCCCCGGAATTCAAACCAAGCTTATTGAAGCCCTCGCCGAAACCGGCAAACCCATAATTGCTGTAGTTATGGCTGGTCGTCCTCTTACTTTTGAACCGGAAAGCAAATACTTCGATGCGTTGATCTATGCCTGGCATCCTGGAACAATGGCAGGCCCTGCCATCTCTGATATTCTTTTTGGAGTTGAATCACCATCTGGAAAACTACCGGTAACTTTCCCTCGCACAGTAGGCCAGATTCCTGTTTACTATTCTCAGAAAAACTCGGGAAAACCCGCAGCCGATAATACCTGGGAGAGGATGGATGATATCCCTCATGAAGCATTCCAATTATCGATCGGAAACACAAATCATTACCTCGATTATGGCTTCAAGCCTTGGTTCCCGTTTGGATATGGACTGTCTTATTCCACATTTGAATATTCCGGTATTGCAATCGATGCCAATACTTTTTCTTTGGGTGATAGCCTCACTTTTTCAGCTACTATTAAAAATACCGGAGAATTTGCAGGCAAGGAAGTGGTTCAATTATACATCCGCGATTTGGTGGGCAGCAGAACAAGACCTGTGAAAGAATTAAAAGGCTTCCAGAAGATATTCCTAAAACCTGGCGACAGCAGGAAAGTAAGTTTCAAAATCCACACCAATCAACTTGGCTTTCATAATCAGGAAATGAAATATGTGACAGAACCGGGTGCTTTTAAAGCCGGTATTGGGGGCAACTCAGAGGTAGATATGAGCTTAGGATTTTCAATCACTAAAGACTAGATACAGAATTAAAACATGAAATTTATATCCACCATATCATCGGTTCTTTTGTTAAATCTAGCCCTATTTGGGCAGGTTGGGAATCCGGTATGGGAAGATAATTTCAACCAAGGTCAATTAGATCTAAGCAAATGGAATATCGAAACGGGTACCGGTGTAAATGGTGATTGGGGAACGGGTCAAATTGATAGGGCCAGGGCTGAAAATGTAACATTTCAAAATGGGGTATCTGGTGCCGATGATGGTTGTTTAGTTATTACCACCAAAGGAGAATTTCATATTGATCGCAATTACACGAGCGGACGGATCAACACAGCCGGCAAAGCTTCATGGGGTCCGGGGCATAGAATTGAAGCCAAAGTTTACCCCAGAGATGTGAAGTACAAAGGCCAGGGCTTTGCTTTTTGGATGATGCCCGATGAAATTCCAACAGGGTGGAGCTACATCATGTGGCCTCAAGGTGGCGAGATTGATATTATGGAATATGTAGGTTCTATCCCCTATCATAATCTGGGGAGTGTCCATTATGCGTGGTATTGGGAAGATAATCAATGGCAGTCATGGAATCATGGTCATCAGGGAGCTTATTACAGCTACGAAGCCGAGGAAGTTCCAGATCCGGCTGAACCTGGCTATGGTGCTTACCCTCCACCTGCAAATGCTCCTTATGCAGGCAGTAGTGGCTTTCATAATTATGGCATCAATTGGTACACCGACAGGATCGAATTTTTCGTCGACAGTACCACCTATCATATCCACTATCTGAATGATGGAGATGCTTTTCAAGCTGATGGGCAAGATGGATTTGCGATTTCAAATGCAACAGGCAAGAGGGTTGCTACTTCCGAATATTCCAATCATTTTGAGGAATGGTATCCTTATGAACATAAGATGTATTTTATTCTGAGTGCTGGTGTGGGAGGAAGTCAAAATACCTACGGTGGAGAAATTGTTCCGGAGGCTGAATTTCCCTGTTCAGTATTTATTGATTGGGTGCGGGTTTATGAATTAGAGAATATCGGAATAAATGAAATAGCAGATCAGTTCCAATTCAACCTCTATCCAAATCCATCCAGCGAAATCCTGAATATTCAACTCCAAAATCCAACTGATTATTCAGTCAAGATTATTGATTTATCCGGACGAACAGTAATTCACACTTCACTGGATCAATCAACAAAAATAGATGTGTCGGGTCTTGAAGCAGGAACTTATTTAGTAATAGTCAGCAAGGCGGGATTTACAATGTCGCGGAAGATAGTTTTACAATGAATATAAGCTGATTTGAATTCAGAACAAGTATAAAAAAATGAGGAAAACAAAAATTGACATACGATTGAAATCTGCAAAAGCGAATTGGTGGACCTTTCTTGTTTTTACTTACTCCTTGTTCCTGGTTTCATGCAACACAAAGCCGAACACTACAAACGACCTCGATGCCCAGACCTACGCAAAAGTAGATAGCCTTATGTCTCTGATGACCCTGGAAGAAAAGGTAGGGCAAATGCTTAATTTAGGTTTTGCTGCATTGTTGGAAGGCGAATTTTTTGCCGGTCGTGATACGCTTATTTTTGATGAGGAAAAGCTGAACAGGCTGTTGGTTACTTATGGTGCAGGATCGGTCCAAAACCTGAGTACCTTTCCTATGACCCCAGAGCAATGGCGCTATAACATCGGCTTCCTTCAGGAATATGCAAAGAAAAATACCCGCTTGAAGATCCCCCTTTTGTACGGCATCGATGCTGTTCATGGAGCAAATTATACAGCCGGGTCTGTGATGACTCCCCACCAAATAAACCTGGCCGCAACCTTCGAACCCGAATTCGCAAAAATTGCCGGAGAGTTAACCGCTTATGAACTTAAAGCCAGTGCTATTCCCTGGAATTATGCACCGGTTTTGGATGTATCGCGGCATCCATTGTGGGGACGGATTTACGAAAGTTTTGGTGAAGATACCTACCTGACTACTGAAATGGGCAAGGCAATTCTGGACGGGATGCAAGGAGAGAATCCCGCTGCATACAATAAGGTTGTGGCTTGCCCCAAACATTTTATTGGTTATGGGGCATCCTATAATGGCAAAGACCGCTCACCGATCATGTTGCCCGAGAGGATAATCCGCCAAAGTTTGCTGCCACCCTTCGAATCAGCTATCAAAATGGGTCTTCTTAGCTTAATGATTTCGTCCGGTTCTTTAAACGGAGTCCCTTCGCATGTCGACTATAATCTGATTACAAAACTTCTGAAAGATGAATTAGGATTCAAGGGTTTTGTCCTGTCAGACTGGAGCGATGTGGACAATCTGTTACTTATCCATCAGGTGGCAGCAGATGAAAGAGAGGCGGTGAAAAAAAGTGTGTTGGCCGGATTGGATATGTGCATGGATCCTTACGATGAGAGCTTTGCTGTTCATTTGATCGAACTGGTGAAGGATGGAGAAGTTCCCATATCCAGAGTGGATGATGCAGTTCGTAGAATTCTCTATGTGAAGTTTAAATCTGGCATATTCGAGGATCCGATGTTCGAAAGCCGCTCTTACGATGAGTTTGCATCCCCAGAATCAGACAGCATAAACCACCACATTGCTTGCGAAAGCATTACGCTTCTAAAGAATTCAAATGATATTTTGCCTTTACCGAAAGAGAGCAAAGTACTGATTACAGGTGTTTCTGCCAATTCGATTAATTACCTGAATGGTGCTTGGTCGCGTACATGGTCCGGGCAGGACACTATATTCAACGATCTGGATAAATTGACCATCCTTCAGGCAGTACAACAAAAAATTGGTGCCGAAAATGTTAGCTATGCGAAAGGTACCGGTTACACCGAAGAAATAGATATTCCGGCAGCAGTACGAAAAGCAAAACAGGCTGATATTATAATCGCTTGTGTTGGAGAAAAACCGGCCACCGAAAAACCCAGCGATATCGATGAACTCGATTTGCCTGATGTTCAACAACAATTAGTGAAAGAATTAACTGCCACAGGCAAACCTGTAATTTTGGTCATGGTGCAGGGAAGGCCACGGATAATCCGGGAGATTGAACCACTGTCTCAGGCAATCGTGATGGCATACCTTCCGGGCAACGAAGGTGGTCGTGCCATTGCCGATGTGCTGTTTGGCGACCATAACCCATCCGGCAAATTGCCCTATACCTACCCACGGTATTCGGGATCGATATGGACGCTGGATCACCCTATATCCGACGAACGCGATGTGACCTTTGGTTTGGATGGGTTTAAACCTCAATATGAATTTGGTTTTGGCTTGAGTTACACCACTTTTGAGTATTCAGAAATTCAACTCGGCAGCGATTCCTTTCCAATGAATGAATCGGTGAACATAAGTGTTGAGGTTACCAATACGGGAGAGATTGCCGGAAAAGAATCAGTCCTTCTTTTTGTATCGGACGAAGTGGCCTCTATTTCACCACCAGTTAAGCTTTTGAAGCGGTTCAGGAAGATCAATCTCAAGCCCGGCGAAAAGCAAAAAGTGGAATTTACCATTAATTCCGATGACCTGAAATTTGTGGATCAGCATAATAAATGGATTGCAGAACCAGGGTATTTTACGGTTCGGATAGGTGACAAAACAGACCGTTTTTACATGGGAGGAAATAGCAAATGACAAATATTAAAAATCAAATATTATCAAGGGTTGTCAGCAAAACCTTCTTGTTGCAGAAACAGCTTGTTTTATTGTTGAATCCCTTTAGGATTCAGGATTTACGTGCTGTCTATTTCCACAGGTTTCACCTGTGGCTATTCACGTTTAACCACTTCGTGGTTGTACGCTTAGGAAATCAATTCGGTAATAATTCCAATTTGCTGGAAGCAATCCTGAAAGGATTGAACATGAATAACCCCGTACGCAGTGCGGGGTATGGGAAGTAGGAATATTTGGAACCCTGAAAGGGTTCAACAATCATAGCAGATTGATTGGAACGTAGAGATTGAACTTTGAGATTAAAGAACGAATAATGAAAAGGAAAAAAATATACTTAGGCGACACATTTTTAGACTGCACCCCGGCAAAGGTCAAAGGGGGTTTTGTCGAAATGGAAGGTGAGAAGTTTTACAAAATCACGAATTATCACCAGATGCCAGATTTTCTGATGACCATAGTCAGCGATTCCGACCACTGGAATTTTATTTCGAGCAACGGGTCGCTTTCAGCAGGGCGAAAGGACCGGAACAATGCGCTATTTCCTTACTATACCGATGATAAGATTCATGATTATTACGATCGCACGGGCAGCAAAACCATCCTCTTCGTAAGCGAAGCACGACGAAGCTACCTTTGGGAACCTTTCTCGAAAGAGCATAGTTCGATCTACAAAATTGAGCGGAACCTATATAAATCCATCTATGGCAACAAACTCATCTTCGAAGAAATAAACGACGACCTGGAGATCAGTTTCAAGTACGGATGGTACAGCAGCGAGCTTTATGGCTTTGTCAAGAAATCGGTAATAACCAATAGAAGCAGCAAATCACTGAAAGTTGAAATACTCGATGGCTTGCAAAACATACTCCCACATGGCGTTTTTTATGAATTTCAAAATGAATACAGCAACCTCCTCGACGGCTACAAAAAGAACGAACTGATCGAGAAAACGGGTCTTGGCCTTTTTATGCTGAGTTCCATACCGGTCGACCGGGCCGAGCCGAGCGAATCGTTGAATGCCACTACAGTATGGTCGCAGGGTTTGAAGGATTCAAAAATCCTTATTTCGGCCAATCAATTGGATGATTATAAATGTGGATTGCCCGTGCAAACCGAAACGGATGTGAGGGCTGCCAGGGGAGCTTATTTTGTTCATGCCGAATTAAACCTTGAACCAAACCAGGATAGAGATTGGCTATTTGTGGCCGAGATCAACCAAAACACCACCGATGTTGCCAATCTGAACAAATTCCTAAAAGGGCAGGTGAACCATACCAAATTGGTAAACGCTGACATCAAAAAAGGAACTACCAACCTGATTAAAATTGTTTCCGGGGCCGATGGTTTACAAAGCAGTCACGAAGAACTTTGTTCGGCAAGGCATTTCACCAATACCCTTTTCAATGTAATGCGCGGGGGGATTTATCTCAATAATTACATTGTTGAAGGGAATGATTTCAGGAAATTTGTGGAGCAAACCAACAAGAATATCAGCCTCGAACTTGCCGCCACGCTGATTTCTTTGCCTGCGGAAATTTCGGACAAAGACCTGATAGACCTTGCATATAAGACCGGCAACCCCGATTTTATACGGATCTGTTACGAATATTTGCCCCTTACGTTTAGCCGTCGCCATGGCGATCCCAGCCGTCCGTGGAATCAATTTTCCATCGAAACTAAAAATGAAGATGGTTCCCCTAAATCAGACTATCAGGGAAACTGGCGCGACATCTTTCAGAACTGGGAAGCCCTGAGTTTGTCCTATCCCGGATACATCGAGAATATCATCAGCAAGTTTGTGAACGCCTCTACGCCCGATGGGTACAACCCCTACCGGATCAAACGCGATGGCATTGATTGGGAAAGTCCCGAACCAGATGATCCCTGGGCCTATATCGGCTATTGGGGCGATCACCAGGTAATCTATTTGCAAAAGTTGCTCGAACTTTCAGAAGCCTATCATCCCGGAAAGCTGGACAAGTTGCTGACGAAAGAAATTTTTGCGTATGCTAATGTTCCTTACCGGATTAAGTCGTACCAGGAAATCGTTAAAAATCCACAGGCAACCATCGATTTTGATGGTGATCTGAATAATCGGATTAAAGAATTGGTTAAAGAAATTGGAGCCGATGGTCGTTTGGTAAGAAAGGGCGATGAAACACTACATGTGAATCTCACCGAAAAGGTGCTGGTTTCATTGCTGGCTAAATTGAGCAATTTTATTCCCGAGGCAGGTATTTGGTTAAACACCCAGCGACCCGAATGGAACGATGCAAACAATGCCCTCGTGGGCAATGGGGTTTCGATGGTCACGCTTTATTATCTGCGCAGGGCTTTGCAGTTTTGGATTGATAAATTCAGCAGCACCGAGGTAAAAACCATCTCTATTTCGGAAGAAGTAAAAACTCTTTTCGACGCTATTTATAAGCTATTTGCAGATAATACCATCCTTTTGGAAATGGGGTTTTCGGACGAGAAACGCCGCTACTTTGCCGATGTTTTGGGAGAGGCTGGGTCGAACTATCGAAATTCAATCTATAAAAATTCATTTTCTGGAAAGAAATCGACAGTAAACGCAAGGGAACTGGTCGCTTTTACAAAAGTTGCCTTGGAGTATATCGATCAGTCTATCCGTGTAAACAAAGGCGAAGATGGGCTTTATCAAGCATATAACTTAATTTCGTTTAAGTGGAATGGAATTTCGATCCGGCACTTGTATGTGATGCTCGAAGGCCAGGTTGCCGTACTGAGTTCGGGCTTGCTTTCAGCAAAAGAAAGCCTCGATGTGCTCGACCACTTGAAATGGAGCCCCTTGTTCAGGCAGGATCAATACAGTTATTTGCTTTATCCCGACAGGCAATTGCCTCGCTTCAACGAGAGAAACAATATCCCAACCGATAAGGTTGAAGGATCGAAACTATTGAAGAAGCTGATAGCCGATAACAATTCTTCCATTCTGAGTGCTGACAATTCGGGGCATTGTCATTTCGATGGATCGTTCCGAAATGCCAATGTGCTTGAAACGGCCCTCGACCAGCTCGATTCGAAAAACTATGGCAGCCTTGTGCAAGAGGAAAAAGCAAAGGTTTTGGATATTTACGAAGAAATGTTCGACCATCAATCCTTCACTGGCAGATCGGGTACTTTCTATGGGTACGAAGGACTGGGCAGTATTTACTGGCACATGGTTGGGAAACTATTGTTGGCCACCGAAGAATGTTTCTTCAAGGCTGTGGACGAGGATGCCGACCCTCTGATTATTGGAAAACTCAAAGATCATTTTTATGAGATTAAGGCAGGGATTGGCCTTTATAAATCACCCAAATTGTACGGTGCATTCCCCACCGATGCCTATTCCCACACGCCCGGCAACGCTGGTGCCAAGCAGCCCGGCATGACTGGTCAGGTGAAAGAAGATGTGATTTCGCGCATGGGAGAAATTGGGGTGCGGATCATAAAGGGCGAAATCCTGTTCGATCTCACCCTCATCAACAAAAAGGAATTTTTACTGAAAGAGCAGGTGTTTGAGTACGTTTCCCTGGATGGAAAGATTCAACAGCTTTCCTTACAAAAGAAACAGCTTGGCTTTACCCTTTGCCAGGTGCCGGTAGTTTACACGCTTGCCGATCAGGAAAAAATTGTGGTGGTGTACACCGACAATCGCCGGGATGAAATCGCAGGCAACAAGCTGGAAAAGAAAATAAGCAGCCTGGTTTTTAATCGCACAAACGAAATCGCACTCATCGAAGTCTCAATTATTCAATAGTCTTATCTGAAATAGATATGTCAAGAAGATCAGAAAATATTATGTCGTTGGCGGGAATAAACTTCGCCAATAAAAGCAGGGAAGAACTACAGACCATGTTTACCAAAGTATTGCAAAACGGGATGCGGGGGCTTTGTTTTAGCCCCTATCTCGAAGAACAGGCACCCGGTTCCCAAATTAGTGAAGCGCAGATAAGAAACCGGATGGAGCTTATCAAACCCTACACAAAGTGGATCCGATCGTTTTCGTGTACCGATGGCAATGAGCTTATCCCGCGGGTGGCTCATGAATATGGGATCAAAACTATGGTGGGTGCCTGGCTCGGAGTGAATAAAAGGATTAACGAAAAGGAAATCGCCAATGCCATTCAAATCGCAAAGGAGGGCTATGCCGATATTTTGGCTGTGGGCAACGAGGTTTTGTACCGTGGCGACTTGAGCGAGGAGGAACTTTTGGACTATATCCTTAGGGTGAAAAAAGAGGCGCCCAATATGCCCGTGGGCTATGTCGATGCCTACTACCAATTTGAGAATCATCCTAAAATAACTGAGGCCTGCGATGTAATACTTGCCAATTGTTATCCTTTCTGGGAAGGTTGCAGCCTGGAACATTCATTTCTATACATGAAAGATATGTACCGTCGTGCTCTCCAAATTGCCAACGGGAAAAAGGTAATCATATCCGAAACCGGATGGCCAAATGTTGGGGAAGAATTCTATGGTGCAGAACCAAGTACAGAGAACGCCATAAAATATTTCATTAATGCCCAACTATGGTCCGAAGAGGATAATATCGACATATTTTATTTCTCATCGTTTGATGAGGCCTGGAAAACAAGCGATGAAGGCGATGTTGGTGCCTTTTGGGGATTATGGGACAAAGACGGAAAATTAAAATATGGAAAATAATCCCGAGAGGAAACATATAAACGTATTTGCTGAACTGGGCATAAACCCCGGCAGTGGGATTTGTTATTCAGGTTATCGCGATGGACAAAGTCCGGGTTCTGAAATTTACCCTTCTTATGAGGAGGTAAAGGAGGACCTGTTAATCCTTCAGGATCGTTGGAAATATTTACGCCTGTACGATTGTAGCCATCATGCGGAGATTGTTCTACAGGTGATCCAAAAAGAAAAGCTCAATTTTAGGGTGATGTTGGGTGCTTATATTGCAGCCGAGATGAACAACTTCGGATGTCCATGGGGTACCATTTATTCTGAAGAAGAATTAAACCGGAATAAAACCCGGAACCTCGAAGAAATAATGAGTTTGATTTATCTGGCCAACAAATACCCCGAAATTATCTTTTCACTCTCAGCCGGAAACGAGGCCACGGTCGATTGGACCGATCATTTTGTTCCGGTTGAAAAAGTAATTGAGTATGTAAGGTTAATTAAAAGGGAAACCCAACAGCCTATAACCTTTTGCGAAAACTATGTCCCCTGGAACAGCAAATTGCATGACCTGGCCAATGAAGTTGATTTCATTTCCATACACACCTACCCGGTATGGGAATACAAAAATATCCACGATGCACTGGAATACACCAAGCAAAATTTCTATGGAGTTGCAGTGCTATACCCCAATAAGCCGGTTGTGATAACCGAGGCGGGTTGGGCTACCAATTCGAACGGTCGTGGGATCGACCCTCAAAATGTAAGCGAAGAGTTTCAACAAATATATTTCAACGATTTAGCAGCCTGGAGCAAGAAGGAAGGGATTCTCACTTTTGTATTCGAAGCTTTCGACGAACCCTGGAAAGGATCGCCCGAGGCTCTTGAACCTGAAAAACACTGGGGCTTATTTACAGTGGACAGAAAACCAAAGAAGGTGATGCAAGGGGAGAAATCCCAAAATACAAATTCCAAAAATCAAATTTCAAAAGGAAAGAGAATTTTAAGAGACACAAAAGAAAATTCAAATGGCACATTATAAAACAGCTGCAAAAGATGTTGTACCCATCGGACAGAAAATGGCTTTTGGTGCAGGGAACTTAGTGAATAATTTATTACCCGGTGCACTTGGCATTTTTATGTTCTTTTTAGTGACAGCCTTTGGGATGGATCCTTTTCTAGCAGGTTTGTTGGGTGGGCTTCCGCGAATCTTTGATGCTATTACCGACCCCATAATGGGGTATATATCGGACAATACCAAATCGAGATATGGGCGCAGAAGACCGTATATTTTTGCCGGTGCTATTTTAAGTGGTGTATTGTTTGCCGTTTTATGGCAACTTGATCCCGAGCGCACTCAGATGTATAATTTTTGGTATTTCCTGATCTTGTCGCTGGTCTATCTAATTGGAAATACAATCTTTTCAACACCCTTAATAGGGTTAGGTTACGAAATGACTTCTGACTATTCCGAGCGCACTCGCTTAATGGGATTTTCCCAAGTAGTCGGTCAAATTGCATGGATGATTGTGCCCTGGTTTTGGGTTCTCATTGCTGACCCTGATTTATTTGAAACACAAGTAATAGGTGTTCGCCAACTTTCAATTTTCGTTGGGGCAATATGTTTATCGCTGGGAATTTTACCCGCAATATTTTGTAAGGGAATTGATCCGGGCAAAATGGAAAACAGGGCAAAAATCACATTTAGTAGTTTGTTCACTAATTTAAAAGATTTGCTTAAAGGAATTGCCCAAATTTCAAAAAACAAACCTTTTATGAAACTTTGTGGAGCCACATTTTTAGTCTTTAACGGGTTTCAAATGGTCGCTTCGTTTAGCTATTTCATTATCGTTTTTTACATGTTTAATGGCGACTATGGAATTACTGGAACATGGCCAGCCTGGTTTTCAACGATAAGTGCTATGGCAACTGCATTTCTAGTTATTCCGGTAATTACAGCGATGGCCACAAGATGGGGGAAACGAAGGGCCTTTATCATTTCAACAGCTATTTCAATAGTAGGTTATGCGCTAAAATGGTGGGGATTTAATCCAGGAAATCCCTGGTTGATTTTTATGCCGGTTCCTCTAATGTCTTTTGGTATTGGTGGTTTATTCACACTAATGATGAGCATGACTGCAGATGTTTGTGATTTAGATGAATTGAAGAATGGTATGCCCCGTAAAGAAGGAACTTTTGGGGCCATTTATTGGTGGATGGTAAAATTAGGCCAGGCCATCGCTTTAGTCCTTGGTGGCTTAGTATTAAAATTGGTTGGCTTTGATCAAAATGCTGCAATTCAGGCAGCTGACACAATGACGAATCTACGTATTGCAGATATCTCTATTCCGGTTATAACTGCGGCAATTGCCATTTGGGTGATGTGGAAATATAGCCTTGATGAAGAAAGAGTGCATGAGATAAAAGTAGAATTAGTAAAACGAAGAGGAGAATTATAAACTAAAACCGAATTGGAATGAAACTAAAATTTTGGTATTTATATTTATTCGTTCTTTCTATTTTAATAGTTGGATGTTCGCCATCGAATGACAAAACGGCTGCGGAAATTCTCGGAAATCCTGAATATCTGGCTTTTTCGTATGGAGGATACCGGGGAACGACCCGTGATGTTGTACCCACTGTTGAGGAATTGAAAGAAGACATGAAAATTCTGGAAGCTATGGGCGTAAAGCTTTTGCGGACCTACAATTCTCAACAATTTGCCCAGGCCGGAAATCTTCTGAAAGCCATTCAAGAGTTGAAGGAAGAAGATCGCGATTTCGAAATGTATGTCATGTTGGGAGTATGGATCGACTGTGAAGGGGCGTGGACTGAAACCCCAAACCACAATGCTGGCAGTGTCGAAAACAACACGGCAGAAATTAATGCTGCCGTTGAAATGGCCATGGCTTACCCCGATATTGTAAAAATCATTGCCGTAGGAAATGAAGCAATGGTGCATTGGGCAACCAGGTATTTTGTCTCTCCCGCAATCATTTTAAAATGGGTTGAATATTTGCAGGATTTGAAATCGAAAGACAAGTTGCCGGAAAATGTTTGGATAACCAGCTCAGACAATTTTGCAGCTTGGGGTGGCGATAATGCCTATCGGACCGATGATCTGGCTGCCCTCATAAAAGCAGTGGACTATGTTTCTCTACACACCTATCCGTTTCATGAAAGCCACTACAACTCCGATTTCTGGAATGTACCTGAAGCAGAAGACAGTTTGAACACGATTGAAAAAGTGGATGCAGCCATGATTAGGGCAATAGACTATGCCAAAACGCAATATCAAAGCGCTGCCGATTATATTCATAGTGTTGAGCCAAATAAACCTATTCACATTGGCGAAACCGGCTGGGCATCGGTCGATGCATCATTATATGGGGCAAACGGTTCCCATGCCGCCGATGAGTACAAGCAAAAATTATTTTATGACTACATGCGCGACTGGACCAACCAGGCGGGAATGTCTTGTTTTTATTTCGAGGCTTTTGATGAGCATTGGAAAGACCAGGGCAACCCTTTGGGTTCGGAAAACCATTTTGGCTTGATTAGTCTTCAAGGGGAAGTAAAATTCGCTTTGTGGGACAGCTTTGATTATGGTGTCTTTGAAGGATTGACCCGAAATGGCGTAACTCTTTCCAAAACGTACAATGGGGATACGGAAGCTTTGCTTGCTGAAGTCCTGTCCCCACCCTCGAAGAAAGCTGCCGGGGTAATGGAGATTTCAATGATAAACAACAATCGCCAACCCGGGGACAAAGTAATAGAAGATACTTATGTTGTGTTGTGCCAAACGATTGTCCCTGACGAAAGCAATAACGCCACTTACCCGAGTGCAGGGATAATACTAAATTCGTGGGAAGGCACTTGCAGCATAAAAATGTCGGTGGAGGGTATTGTCGAAATATCAAACGGCACAGACGATTGGTGGGGTTGCGCCCTCGAATTACCATCCAGTGGAGTAGGTGAAAACATGACTGAATTTGCCAACGGGTTATTAAATTTCGCAATCAAAGGAAACATATCTTCTGATTTCTCCCTGGGCTTTCAAACCGGATTGTGGAACAAAGGAAACCAGGTAAACAATTTTGTGACATTTAGCCCCGGCAAAAGCTTCGCTGTCAACGAAGAATGGACAAATTATAGCATACCCGTTTCCATCCTGAACAAGGGTGCGGATTTAACCGATGTGACCAGTCTCCTTTTTCTGAGAGGGGAGTCGAGCCTGGGTGGGAAGAAGATTTTTATTAAGGATATATATTACTCACGAGAATAAGTATCATCTCAAGGAACTAGAAAAAAGATTTTATAATGAATAAGGTAAATAGTTTATGAGAAGTTTGCAACGAAGCACTGTCTCCCCTAGGGGAGCTTGTCCCGATGCAGTCGGGAAGAATAAGAGGGGGGAGTTCGCACATTTAATTCCACCCCCTAGCCCCCGCCAGCGGGGGACATCCTCCGATATAACATCAGTCAAAGTTATTGACAATCGTAGAAATACAGCTTGTCGTATTTCTGGTTTAGTAAAATTATTCAACTAACAAACTTAGATACATGAAACTATCAATAAAAGAGAAAATTGGATACGGCTTAGGCGACACCGCATCTCACTTTGTTTGGGATATGGTTGGTTTCTGGATCCTCATTTTTTATACCGACACCTTCGGGATTTCGGCGGCGGCTGCCGGGACCATCATGCTGATTGCCCGGATATGGGACATGGTGACCGACCCCCTGATGGGGATTATCTCCGATAGGACAACATCCCGCTGGGGTAAATTCCGGCCATTTATTTTATTTACAGCCTTTCCCTATGCCATTTTAGCGGTACTCACTTTCACCACTCCCGACCTGGGTCAAACTGGGAAAGTGCTTTGGGCCGCCACAACCTATTTTCTTTTAATGACAGCCTACACCGCCATAAATCTACCCTATTCCTCATTAATGGCCGTAATGACTTCCGACTCAAACGAAAGAGCCGGGATCAACACCTATCGTTTTGTCAGTGCCTTTTCAGGTCAATTAATAGTAACCGGTTTTGCGCTATCCATGGCCCTGTTTTTTGGAAAAGGCGATTTCACCACGAAAATAGTCTCAGAAAACTTCAAAGGGGGTACTGCCCTGGTGGTAGATAACGACAGTATCAAGTACAATCCGAATCCCGGTTTTGTGGGGATCGACACCCTGGTATATTCCATCGAAGATAAGAAATCGAAATCGGCCACAGGCACCGTGTATGTGGTTGTTGAGCCTGCCAATGGGACGAGGGGCGATTCACTTCATCAAATTGCAGCCTTCGATTCAGCTCAGATTATGGCCAAGGCAAAAGTGTCGCGAATGATACCTTATCCCGATGCAAACGAAGATGTGCATTATATAAAACAAGGCGCGACGGAAACCTACATCAATGTACGGGCAAATGACAACACTGTAGACAAGGCAAAAGGGTATAAATACACTTTGGTGGTTTTAGGCATCCTCAGTGTTATTTTCTTCCTGATCACTTTCTTTACAACCAAAGAGCGTGTCCATCCGCCAAAAGCCCAGCAGAATTCGATCAAGGAAGATTTTAAGAATTTAATGACCAACAAGCCATGGATTATCCTGGCACTGGTTGGCATTATTTCGTTTATCATGTTTGCCTTGCAGAATTTGTCGATTGCCTACTATTTCAAATACTATATTGGGACTGAAGAAAACGTTCAGTTATTCAATATCGTAAGTAGCATTGCTTTGATTGTGGCCCTTCCAGCCGCCAAGCCATTGGCCAAACGCTTTGGCAACCGGAATGTGTTTATGGCGAGTACCATTTTGTCGGGTATCTTTTTTGCCCTATTGTACATACCTGGAAAAGGCGATTACACCCTGATATACATTTTCAACATCCTGGCTAAAATGTCTTATGCCCCGGCAGTTGTCCTTTTATGGACCATGTTGGCTGATACGGCTGATTATTCGGAATGGAAAACAGGCCGCCGATCAACTGGCCTGGTATTTTCGGCAGCAACCTTTGCCCAGAAAGCAGGTTGGGGAATTGGCGGTGCATTGGCTGGCTGGTTGCTCTTCCTGTTCAAATTCGAACCCAATATAGTACAAAGCGAAACGGCCATCATGGGCATAAAATTAATGGTTTCAGTGATACCTGGCTTTTTATACGCATCGTGTGCAATCCTTCTGTTTTTCTACACCATCGACCACAAAACTTGCCTGGTGATGCAAACAGAATTGGACCGTAGACGATCAAAAGAGGAGACTACCAATGACTAGAAGGAATATTACACATCTTATTTTTTTATTGTTGATCAGTATTTTTTCGGCCAGTGCGCAGAATCAGTTTACGATTTGGGCCGATGAGTTCAATTACAACGGGCTACCCGATCCTGCCAAATGGAATATGGAGATTGGCGGTAGTGGCTGGGGTAACAATGAATCGCAATATTACACCAACAACCTTGCGAATGCCGAGGTTGCCAACGGGGTACTTACCATCACTGCCAAACAACAAACCATTGGCAGCAACCCATACACTTCGGCACGAATTACCACCCAGGACAAATTTGAATTTCAATATGGAAAAATAGAAGCCCGTATTCTATTGCCTTATGGACAGGGTATATGGCCAGCCTTTTGGATGCTGGGCGAAAATTTCAATTCAACAGGATGGCCGGGCTGTGGCGAAATTGATATAATGGAAATGATAGGTGGGGCTGGCAACGACAATGTCTGTCATTCTACCATCCATTGGGACAACAACGGCAACCATGCCAGTTATGGCGACAGCTATACGCTACCAGTAGGGATTTTTGCCAACGCTTACCATGTATTTTCTGCCGAATGGGACAACCAGGAAATCCGTGCCTATATGGATGGCATCCTTTATTACACAGCTGATATTACACCTTCTGGCCTGAGCGAATTTCACAACGATTTCTTCATCATCCTAAACCTGGCTGTGGGAGGCAATTGGCCAGGTTATCCGAATGCCTCTACTGTTTTTCCACAGACCATGAAAATAGATTATGTCCGGGTGTATCAGGACGATTTTCCACAACCTGAAATTGACGGACCTTCAGTAGTTGTACAAGGCGACACGGTAACTTACTCGAGTTTGTATTTCCCCGAACTCACCTATCTCTGGGACCTGCCAACCGATGCTGTAATTATTAGTGGAGCCAATAGTTGCACAATGACGGCAATTTGGGGTTCTACCAGCGATTCGATAACAGTAACAGCCTCTGGTGGTACACTTGTAAAGATCTCCGATCCCTTTTACGTGTCAGCATTGAGCAACAGCGTTTTCAATGTTCCCCATATAGATTTGCAAAACCAGCTTATTTGGCAGGTGCATCAAACTTCTGGCAATTCTGTCACATTAACTGGCACCAACGAATTGGCAGTGGATTATTCCATTTCGGTCCCCCCAAACCATGCCTACATTTATTATGAATTTGACTCGCCCGTAAATTTTTGGGCCACTCCCAAGATGAAGCTCAGGCTAAAAACGGAGAATGGCAATGCGCCGGCAAATTTGCGGGTAGACCTCTACGATGTGAACGGAGCAAGCAATCAGGGCAACTTTTTCATTCTCGAAGCTATTAATAGTGATGGGAACTACCATACCTATTACCACAATTTTGGAGATACGCCTGTCGGGGCTTTTCTGATCGATCAAATTTCAGAAATAAGAATTTATATCAATTACGGAAATTTTGTTACAGCTAATACCGGAACATTTTGGATACAGCCCATCGAAATGGTACATTCCTTAGTCACCACTATCAATGAAACCGAAAATGGACATACTGTCGAAATATTTCCCAATCCTTTTGTAGATGAACTGACAATCGCGACCCAGGAAATTTCAAATCTGGTGCAAGTGAATATTTTCAATTTGAATGGAAGCAAAATCCAGGTGTTCAACAATGTTTCAAACTTTGGGAAGATGAGCCTGGGACATCTTTCACCCGGAGTTTACATAGTTGAGATACATTCAGGAAATGAAGTATCAAGATATAAAGTGATAAAAAGCACAAGATAAAACGAGATATAATGAAGATTAATAGACAATTTATTTACTAAACAATTTATTATGAAAAGAGCGATTTTTACAATGATGATTTTGGTAGCAAGTATGGGATGGCTCTCGTCTCAGGTGTTTACCAATTTCGAGGGAGTTGAAACAGCTACCTTCGAGGGTTGGCCAAATTTTCCAACCCAGGTAATTAATCCATCGCAATCGGGTATTAATACCAGCGACAGCGTGGGAATGTGGGCCCGAGGGGGAGAACAATGGGCGCATTGTTATTCGAACCTGGCAACTGATCTTGATTTTTCGGTGAATTCCGTTTTCGAGTTGAAGGTATATTCGCCGATAGCCTGTGCCGTTTTATTTAAACTTGAAGATTCAGGAGGAGCATTGCCTGTTGAAGTGACTAAGAATGTAGCAGCAAATGCATGGGAACAATTGACCTTTGACTTTTCGTTTGCCACAACAGGTGTTTACGATAAGATCATCATTTTCTTTGATTTTGCCACTTTTGGTACCGATACTTTTTATTTCGATGATTTGGAATTGGTAGAACCAGTGATTACGCTTTCACAGATCGACTTGCCTATCGATTTCGAATCGGCAACTGTTAATTACACAGTGACAGACTTTGGAGGCAACACAACTATTTTAGGAGCTGACCCTGCCAATGCAAGTAATACGGTAGCTATTTCTACCAAAGATGCAACAGCCCAAGTCTGGGCAGGTACAACCATGAGTACTCCTTCTGGTTTTGCCAATGCGATCCCATTCGCTGCGAATGCTTCCAAGATGCAGGTGATGGTTTATTCCCCCGATGCAGGAATCCCTGTTCGTTTAAAGGTAGAGGATGCTGCCAATGGAGGCATATATGTCGAAAGTGAAGACACAACCACAATGGCCAATGCGTGGGACACTTTGGTATTCGATTTTAGTATTCCAGTTTCTGCACCTGTCCTAAACCTGGCCAACACCTACAACAAAGCATCCATCTTTTTTAACTTTGGAACCGATGGTGCCACTGCCGGAGCAAAAACTTACTATTGGGACGATGTTCAATTTCTACCCCCTGATTCAACCATAGTGCTTCCTGTAGACAGCGTATCGGATTATTGTGTAACCTATACTACACATTTTAATATTCCCGCAGAAGTAGCTTCGGCCATCAATTTAACTATCACAAATGTTGATGCAACTTCTATGATGGTTGAAATTGAATCAGCTGATTCCGATCCTGTGGATTTATTAATCGTTAATAATGGTAGTGGTGCCGCTATTTCGGCCGAGAACACATCGGTATCCGGTAAAATTTCCAGGACACTGACATGGGTTACACCACCCACCGATGTTACCTTGAATGTTTTATGGAGCAAGGTCTCCTTTGGTGGAAACTGGCAGTTAAGCCAAACGGATATTGTGGTTCCTTTTGCAGCAAGTTGTGGAACCATAGTACCACCGCCACCCCCATTAACACAAATGGACTTACCCGTTAACTTTGATGATACTACGGTAAATTATTCATTCATCGACTTTGGGGGAACGACTTCACTTATAGTAACCGATCCTGCCGGTGGAACAAATCAAGTTGTTCAAACTACAAAAGGAGTTGCCTCTGAGACATGGGCTGGAACTACTTTAGCAACACCCGGGTCTCCAGAACAAGGGTTTCTTAATGCAGTTCCTTTTACCGCCACTCAAACAAAAATGATGGTAAAGGTTTATTCACCTGCAATAGGAACACCTGTATTGTTTAAGCTTGAAGATAAAAACAACTCGGGTATTAATGTCGAGACACAAGACACTACAACTGTTGCCAATGCCTGGGAAACCTTGACATTCGATTTTAGTGCTCCTACAGCTGGTTCTTTCAACCTAACAAATACGTACGATAAGGCCATCATCTTTTTCAATTTTGGCACTTCTGGCAACGGTGAGGTTTATTATTGGGATGATGTTGAATTTGATACAACCTCTGTCGTAACGCCAAGTTACACCATCTTCACCGATTTCGATACCAACGAAAATGAGGTATTCTCTGGATGGCCAAATACAGTCCTAAAGGTTGCCAATCCAGATGCTTCAGGAATAAATGTGAGCGATAGCGTAGGTTGCTGGGCGCGCGGAGGCGAGCAATGGGCAAATACTTACTCCAACCTCAATAATGTAATCGATTTTACAACCTACCAGGGGATTGATCTGAAGATCTATTCACCGATAACTTGTACCGTTTTATTAAAACTGGAAAGTTCTTATGGGGCGGCTCCGGTAGAAGTTTCACAAACTGTAACTACAGCCAATACATGGGAGAATCTCTCCTTTAATTTTGCAGGAACCGCTTCGGGAGTGTACAACAATATGATTATCTTTTTCGATTTTGCCACTAATGGAACCGATACTTTCTATTTTGATGATGTTCAGTTAGCCCCAGCTGTTATGGATCAAATCGATTTGCCTATCGATTTCGAATCGGCAACAACAGATTATACACTTACTGATTTTGGTGGAACCACAACGGTTCTCGGAAGCGACCCGGTAGCTGCAACAAATAATGTGGCTATTACCACAAAAGGTGTGGGTGCTCAAACCTGGGCAGGTACCACAATGAGCACTTCAAGTGGGTTTGCAACAGCGATTCCGTTTACAACTTTAGACACTAAAATGAGTGTTAAAGTATATTCTCCGGCTACAGGTGTCAGTGTTTTATTGAAAGTTGAAGATCATACGAATAGTGGTATATTCAGCGAAGCATTTGCTACTACCACAGTGGCCAATGCCTGGGAAACCCTCGAGTTTGATTATGCGACGGGGAACCCAGCTATTAACACAGCCAATACTTACGACATGGCCAGCATTTTCTTCGACTTTGGAAATACAGGCACTGGAGCTATGTATTATTGGGACGATGTAATGTTTGTACCTTTCGTATTAGATCCAATTGATCTTCCAATTGATTTTGAATCAAGCACCACAGATTATACATTCGAAGTATGGGGGGGAATGGCATCGGAACTTGCAATCGATCCAGTTGATCCAACAAACACGGTTGCCAAAACAACAAAGGAAGTAAATGCTCAGACATGGGCTGGAACAGCAGCAGTTGGAAATGCCAATGGATTAGCCAATGCGATTCCTTTCGATGCACTGCATACAAAAATGGCAGTGCGGGTTTATTCTCCTGCCGCTGGTACACCTGTTTTGTGCAAAGTAGAAAACAAATCGAATGGTGCAATATCATGCGAGGTAACTGATACTACAACGGTAGCCAATGCCTGGGAAACTTTAGTGTTTGATTTGTCAAATGGTACACCCGCCCTAAACTTAGCCAATACCTACGATAAAGTTGGATTGTTCTTTGGTTTTGGAAATGTAGGTGCCGGTGAGGTTTACTATTGGGACGATGTTACATTTATTGATACCCCAATTGTGGCACCCAACTACATAATCATCAACGATTTTGATGACAACGAGAATGTTCCTTTCGAAGGATGGCCAAACTGGCCAGGTAAAGTAGTTAATCCTGATCCAACAGGAATGAACACTACCGATACTTGTGCCGCTTTCCAACGTACGGGCGAAACCTGGGCACATGCTGCCGGACTTCCCGCTACCGCACTCGATTTCTCTCAATACAATACAATTACCATGAAGGTATGGTCGCCGATTACTTGCGATGTTTTAATGAAACTGGAAGACATGTCGGGGGCAACCGCATTTACCGAAGTATTGGCATCTGTAACAACCGCTAACGAATGGGTAGAGCTATCCTACAACTTTACGGGTGCAGCGTCGAATGTGTACAACAAAATTGTAATTTTCTTCGATTTTGCCTCAAACAACGACACCCTCTTTTATTTCGATGAAGTAATGCAGGTAGAAGGACAAATTGTTTATTCACAAATTGACTTACCTGTCGATTTCGAAGGAGCTTATGTCGATTACACCTTAACCGATTTTGGTGGGGCTGCAACTGTATTAGGGACCGATCCAGTGGTTGGGACCAACAATGTAGCGGTAACAACAAAAACTGCAGGGGCTCAAACCTGGGCAGGAACCACCATGAGTACACCGGCTGGTTTTGCCACTGCGATCCCATTCACAGCAATGGACACAAAAATGAGTGTAAAAGTTTATTCTCCAGCTGCAGGAGTAAGTGTTTTATTGAAAGTTGAAGATCATACCAATAGTGCTATATTCAGTGAAGCATTTGCTACTACCACAGTGGCCAATGCCTGGGAAACCCTCGTGTTTGATTACGCATCAGGGAATCCGGCAATTAATTTAGTGAATACCTACGACATGGCAAGCATTTTCTTCGACTTTGGAAATGCAGGTTCTGGTGCTATGTATTATTGGGATGATGTGATGTTTGTACCTTTCGTTTGGGATGAGATTGATCTTCCTGTTGATTTTGAATCAGCAACTACAGATTATACATTCGAAGTTTGGGGTGGCACTTATTCCGAATTAGCCGTTGACCCGGTTGATCCTTCTAACACTGTTGGAAAAACAACCAAAACTGTCAATGCAGAAGTGTGGGCAGGTACAGCACCTATCGGAATTGCGAATGGATTGGCAAATGCAATCCCTTTCACTTCAAGCCTTACAAAAATGAAAATGCGGGTATATTCACCAGCTGCTGGTATTCCTATTTTATTCAAAGTGGAAGACAAAAGCGATGGAAGTCATTCCTGTGAGACACTCGGCGCAACCACTGTTGCCAATGCTTGGGAAACCATAGAATTTGATCTTTCTAATGAACAACCTTCAACACCTGCGCTTAATCTATCATGGACATATAATAAAGTAGCTATATTCTTTGGCTTTGGAAATATGGGTGCCGGCGAAATTTTCTATTGGGATGATATCGAATTTATTGACGTATCGGTTGATGTCCAAACACTAAATATTGTATATGGATGGAGTATGTTCTCTACTTATATCGATCCTTATGAAGCATCGCTCGACAGTATATTCAGCAGCATTGTTAATGAAGTACAAATTGTAAAAGACGGAAATGGTGTGGTTTATTGGCCATCATTCAATCTGAATGCTATTGGTGATCTTACAATCGGCATGGGTTATCAGATAAAAGTAACATCTGCCCAAACCCTTGATATCGTTGGGACGGCCGTTGTGCCGGAAAATACAATCCTGACAATTCAGCAAGGTTGGGGAATGATAGGATATCTTCGTCAATCACCTGCCGATATCCAGGCATTGTTCTCAAGCTTTAGCGAAGTAATTATAATGAAAAATGGGAATGGTACTGTTTATTGGCCGCTTTGGGGCTTAAATGCCATTGGCAATATGATGCCGGGCGAAGGTTATCAAATAAAGACAAGTGCCCAATTCACCTATTCGTTTCCAGCCAATGCACCTGCAAGCAAAGGGTATTCGGTGATGAATTCAAGCTTTCATTTTCCTTCTGCCACAAATACTGGGAACAATCATATCCTTGCGATCCCGGTCGTGGCATGGGAATCAAATCCTGCAGTGGGTGATGAAATTGCCGTCTTTACCCAAACAGGGTCATTAGTCGGAGCCGGAACTTATGAGGGCGGAAACTTCGTAGTTACCCTTTGGGGAAACGATGATCTGACTCCTGAAGTGGATGGTCTAATGTCAGGTGAAGCCTTCCAGGTGCAACTATGGAACAAGGCAAGTGGCTTGTCCAACCCTGTTACAATTGAATCGTGGCAACAAGGTAGCGATAGCTATGAAGTGAATGGAATAAGTGTGGCCGAAAAAGTTAGCTTCATTTCAAGCGACCTTGCTGTTGAATGTTATCCAAATCCTGCCACCGACAATTGTACCATTTCATTCAGCATAAGCAATGGCGATTATGTTGAAGTGGCAGTATACAATAGTTTAGGTGCTAAATTGGACGTATTGCAAAAAGGAAACCTTTCATCGGGTACCTACAGGTTTGATGTAGACCTGGTTTCTTTACCAGCGGGCAGTTACTTCTGCCGTGTCCAGTCGGGAAATAATATCCAAACAAAGGCATTTCAAGTAATTAAATAATAGTATTTATTCTGATCGGGAAGTCGCTAAACGATTTCGGCTTCCCGATCATCTAAAAAAAAGTAATTATGAAAAGAGTTTTATTTTCTTTTGTTGTTAGCTTAATGGGCCTGGGCTTTTTGTCCGCTCAATTGCTGACCGATTTCGATGCCAACCAGAATATCACGTTCGAAGGTTGGCCTAATTTTCCAACTATAGTTGCGAATCCCGTTTCTGCCGGTATTAACACCAGTGCCAATTGTGCCGAATACGATAGAGGTGGTGAACAGTGGGCGCATGCATATTCGAACCTGACCACACCCCTCGATTTTTCGGTAAACAATACCTTTAAGTTAAAGGTGATTTCACCCATTGCTTGTACCGTTTTGTTCAAGCTCGAAAACCAGGCTGGTACAGCTACCACGGTAGAAGTTTCACAATCAGTTTCTACCGTGAATGAGTGGCAACAGTTAGAGTTTGCTTTTCCGGGGGCTGCCTCGAACCTCTACGACAAGATTGTGATCTTTTTCGATTTTGCCACCTTTAGCGATACCATTTTTTATTTCGATGATGTGGAATTGGTACCAGGTAGCGGTAGTGGGTTAACACAAATTTCACTTCCTGTAACTTTTGAAGATACAGCCACAGTAGATTATACACTTACTGATTTTGGTGGAAACGTTTCCGTTTTAGGTGCCGACCCGGTAAATGCTGCTAATATCGTAGCTATTTCAACAAAAGCAAATCTGGCCGAAACATGGGCAGGAACAACTATTGGTACTCCCGCCGGTTTTTCATCACTTATCCCTTTCACGGCAACCGATACCAAAATGAAGGTGAAGGTTTATTCGCCTGCCATAGGAACAACTATCCGTTTAAAAGTGGAAGATCATTTAGACGATACCCATACCTGTGAAACAGAGGCTCTCACAACAGTAGCCAACGCCTGGGAAACATTGGAATTTGATTTCAGTAACGAAGCTCCCTTAACGGCAATCTTAAATTTATCCTGGAATTTCGACAAAGCTTCCATCTTTTTCGATTTTGGAAATATGGGTGCTGGTGATGTTTACTATTGGGATGATGTTGAATTTATGGGCGGTGGAACCACCCTGACACAAATTTCACTTCCTGTAACTTTTGAAGACCCATTGGTAGATTACACACTTACCGATTTTGGAAATGCTGCATCAGTTTTAGGTCCCGACCCTGTAGTATCGACAAATACAGTAGCCATTACCACAAAAGCAGTAGGTGCCGAAGTATGGGCAGGTACAACCATTGGCCGGCCAGATGGATTCTCTTCACCCATTCCATTTACAGCCTCTGCTACAAAAATGAACCTTAGGGTATATTCACCTGCTGTCGGTATTCCTGTTCTTTTAAAAGTGGAAGAAAAAAATACTCCTGCCAATAGCTGTGAGACTCTTGAGTTAACCACAGTAGCCAATGCCTGGGAAACCATTACCTTCGATTTTACTACTAATAATACAGTCGGGACACCCGCTTTCAACTTAGCCTTTGTGTACGACAAGGCATCGATATTTTTCAATTTTGGCAACGTCGGAACCGGCAATGTATTCTATTGGGACGATGTAATGTTTGGCGAACCACTTTCAATTGATGAAGCCTCTTTCTCTTCGGTAAAAGTATATCCTGTCCCGGTTAACGATATGTTGACACTGGAAGGCTATGCCGATGCCAATCAAATTAAAATTTATGATGTGCTTGGAAAAGAGGTTTATGCTTCAGAAATTTTAACTAGTCGCACAACCGTAGACCTCTCAGAATTGACAGAAGGCATTTATATTGTAACCATCTTAAACGACAACAGTGTAATTTCTTCAAACCGGATTATAAAGAATTAAGTTTTTTTTGGGTTATTAGGTTTTTTTAGAATGGAATGTTTGCCGGCTTTGGCTGGTGAACATTCCTTTTTTTAGATTGGATTTGTTCCTTTTATAAAAGGTCAAAACAAAACTAAGGCTTTTTTTAGACATGCGGATTTTAGGGGCAAGCGTGCCGTAGCGCGGGAAAACCGGAAAATGCTGAGCAGTAGCGGGAAGAGAGTCTCCTAATCAGTTTTTACTTATGGGACTTCCTACTCGATTGTGCCTTGGTTTTAATACATTAAATGCTTTTTAGAGTTTTCTTTCCAACCTGCTTTATATTCTGAGTCAACAAAGAAAATCTTTAAATCTGCTTTGTAATTTGCGTCAACAAAAAATATTTTCTTTTTTGCTTTGTACGCGGCATCTGTAAAATACCATTTACCATCGTTGTCCCCAGCTTTATAATCCGCATCTACTTTATACACTAAGAGGTCGGCCTTGTATTCTGCATCAACAACAAACGCTTTAACGTCAGCTTGGTAATCAGAATCCACGGAATAGACTTTCTGCGCCATAGAGCTTGCGATCGCAATCACCAAGGCTGTAAATAAAATTAGCTTCTTCATATTTTTTTGTATTTGAGGTTTAATCCTATGCACCATGAGGGTAAAATTAAGGATTTTTTTATGAAAAGAATGGTTTCGGTTTTTGGCTATTGAGACACAAGCCTTGCGACTCTACATTCCGGATCAATAAACGGTCTAGGTTCAATTAGCACTGTGGTAGAGACGCAAGGCTTGCGTCTTAGTATTTCATTTTCATTATTTTATTCCCTGTAAAACCTATCCTGTTCCCAATTTTTAGGGTTTGATTCAATATAATTCCTGATTTTGATATATTCACCACGATCCCTGATGATATGGTCGTGAAAACGCGATTGCCAAACAGTTTCCTGCTGAGGGTTACAAAGCTTATTAATCCTTTTGGTTACCGATGATTTAAAACCACCCACAAAAGTTGATATTGATTTTGGTGAGCGAAAGGCAACACCATGATCCTTCTCAAAAAAACCAGGTTTGTATATTTCATTAGATGCAATGTCTTGTTTTTGTACCGGAAAAAAATATTCACTGTAGTCGATGCGTAATATGGAATGTATATGGTTTGGCATTATCACATACAAATCACAAAACAACTCCTTCCTGATATCGAATGATTTTTCCCATTCTTGTTGCGCAATTTCTCCAATTTTGGACAAAATCATTTCTTTATTTTGAATCTTCCCAAATATGCATTCATGCCCAGCCGAACAAATTGTTATAAAATAGGCACCTTCCATCGAATAATCCCACCAATGTGCCCTGGCCGAATCAATCCTGTATTTATCCTGAAATTTGTCCATTGACTATTTGATTACTACAATGGTACGAATTTATGAAAATTTGCGGTTTATGAAAAATAAAATCTCAACTATTTTATTTCGGTGATTGAATAAATGAGACGCAAGCCTTGCGTCTCTACATTCCGGATCAATAAACGGTCTAGGGTCATTTAGCACTGTGGTAGAGACGCAAGGCTTGCGTCTCAATGGTATGCCCCTTCTCTCATGCCATTGCCATGCTACTGCACAGCTTGTCCCGGTTTCAGAATTTCGATCCTATCGGTTTTTATCATTTAACAAACCTATCATCCAATGGCCTTATCCCCAAAAATAAGCTTACGCACCTTTAAAAACCCAATCTATCAATAACACTTTTTCTTTTAACCCACACGATGCAATTCTCGATACCGGGACAAGCTGTGCGGTAGCGAGGGAAAAACTTCAAACTCCTTGACAAGTGCATAGAAAACTGACCAGGATGTAGTTCAATCGGAAATAATTGCTGGGTCTTATAGACCGCTCATATTTATATTTATTATGTAGCGTATTTAATTGAATCTCTCATTTTTGAACAGGCAGGGCCTAAGGATGCTTTCAAATTAGAATGTTCAGAGTCATAATTTGCAGTTGTTATACCGTTAAAGTCCGACATTATATGCATGTTTTCATTTGTTGGGTATACTATAAAAGATTTTAGTCTTGATAGTTTTCCTAAGAACATACCTAATTCAAATATAACATTATCTCTTGCCATAGATTTTTGTTCTCCCCTTGATGTAATTTTATCATCCGGCGTAAACACGAAAATTCCAAAGTTGAATTTCTTAGTTGCTTCTTCAAGACATTCTAAGTAGGATTTTCCTAATATATCGAAAGTACCTTGATTCCAAATTTCAAGTTCAAAATCATGACTCAATTCACTTTGAATTGTTCTTGCAACTTCTAATCCTTCCACGGAAGATCCAATGAAAATCTTTTGTTTCGTTTTTACTACTTTAGTCTCAACTTTTTCATTTAATATTCTTCCTGATTCTTCAAAGAGAATATTTAAGGATATGAATTGTTTAGTAGTTAATGAGTAATCACCAGATAACATTTCCATCCTACATTGATCGCATATTGCACCTGACCTCATACTTTTAGTCAAGTCTGTTTTTAACTCTCTGAAATCAAATACACATCCTCTTGTGTCATAATGGTTATGATGATCTGGAAGCATTGTATTGATTGCATATCTAGCAAAGAAGAATATAAAGTAGCTAACCATTTTATCTGAAGGTATGATGATCTCAGTTATATTGTTTGACGACAGTAGTCCTATTCCGTTTTCGGGCTCTCCATACCCAAATAAATTTTCATATTCGCCATTTGTTAATTCTCCGTCAAAAATAAAAATCATAAAAGGATGATAACCTCTTAAATCATTTCGTTTCTGAATCATTAACGGAATTAAATCCGAAACCACCGCTTTCTTAAAATTTAAAGTTTGAAACTTTTGCTCTTCATCTAAAGGCAAAAAGCTAAAAATAAAATCATCTTGTAAAGAGTTGCATTTTTCTATTGCCTCTATTATTTCCGTTTGAAAGTTACTCCCAACTTTCACTATTTCCATTGGTATTCTGGCCATTTTATTTTTATTTATGTTACAAAGCAAATGTATAAAAGTAATTCAATTTATTTCTTCTAAATCTGGCAAGAAAGCTTCTCACACAAACGGAAATCTGTATTTTAAGCGGAAGTTTATCTTCATTCGTTCAAATAATTTCATCCCTAAAATTATATGCCATCATAATAACTTTAAAAGTAATGAAAATTTTTATCCTCTCTGTGCTATTCCCCCTAATCCGCCTTATCGTGCAGCCACTTATTTTTTTTTATCACTGTCTGGCCGTCTTCTTCGGTGATGTAGTAGCGGGGCACGTTGGAGCTGTGGTGCGGGTCGGGGTTGTCGATTTGGAGGCCTTTGCGTTTGTAAGCCGGGACTGTTTCCATTTCGTCGATCTCTTCGGTTTTTCGCCAGGTGCGGTTTTCCTGGGGTTGGGGCTGGTTTTGGGGCCGGTTGCCCGATCCCGATATTTTTTGGAAGTTTTCCCCTGGGCGAATTCCTTCACTCTTGCCCTCGCTGTGGCTTACCGAAAAATCAATCTCCTGTTGCACCACTTTCACAGGTCGCGAATTTCCTGAACGATTTCCTCCCAGCTCAAACAATTCGGTTTTTCGCGCCTGGTTGGAATACAGCTCGGGGATGATGTCGGCTTTAAACCCGGTGGCAATCACGGTCACACAAATCTCCTGGTTGAGGTTTGTGTCGGTGCCGTTGCCCCAGATAATGTTGGCGTTCGACCCGGCACATTCCTGCACAAAGTCGTTGATGCGGCCAATCTCGCTCATGGTGGCCTCTTCTTTTCCCGAGGTAATATTCAAGAGGATGTTTGTTGCCCCGTTTATGTTGTTGTTGTTCAACAGGGGAGAAGTAAGGGCGTCACGGATAGCATCGATAGCGCGGTTTTCACCCATTGCGGTGGCCGATCCCATTATGGCCACTCCACTGCCACGCATCACGGTTTCCACGTCTGCAAAGTCAACGTTTACATAGCCATGCACAGTGATGATCTCGGCAATCCCTTTGGCGGCAATGGTGAGCACATTGTCGGCTTTCGAGAAGGCATCGGAAATGGTTAGGTCGCCGTGGATTTCGCGCAGCTTTTCGTTGCTGATCACCAGCAAGGAATCGACAAATTCACTAATCTCTATGATCCCTTCCTTGGCTTGGTTTAGCCGCCGTTGCCCCTCGAAACGAAACGGTATAGTGACAATCCCTACGGTAAGGATGCCCATTTCCTGTGCGGTTTTGGCAATGATAGGGGCAGCTCCGGTTCCGGTTCCGCCGCCCATCCCGGCCGTGATGAAAGCCATCTTGGTGTTTTGGGATAGCATCTCTTCGATTTCGCTCAGGTTTTCTATGGCCGATTGTTTCCCTTGTTCAGGTTTGTTCCCGGCACCCCGGCCTTCGGTGAGGGCCATCCCAAGTTGGATTTTGTGGGGCACAGGGCTTTTTTCCAAGGCTTGCGAATCGGTGTTGCAAATTACAAATTCGACATCTTTTATCCCCAGGCGAAACATGTGGTTTACGGCATTGCTGCCACCGCCACCCACTCCGATTACCTTGATGATATTTCGGTTGTTTCCTTCGTTTTCAGTATTCATAGAAATTCGTTTTTATTCATTTTTCAAACAACATTCTCTAAATGCTTGCGCCCTTTCAGGGCTATTTTGTTGACCTATCATGTTATCATAGGGCTTTCCCGACTAAAGTGCGGGACAGACTACCCTATGCTATTGCTTATGCACCTTTGGTGCTTTAAAAAAAACTTTTCTCACCCTATCACCCCATCGCTCCATCACTCCATCTCACTCTACTCATCAAACAAGCTATCAAAGGTAGTCTGTATCCAGCCACCCATGTTAATGCTTTTCTTTTTTTTCTTTTTTGGCGGAACGGGCTTCTTCTGAAAAACTTCGACCCTGTCATGGGCCAGTTTTTCCTGTCCTTCTGGCGGGACCATTTTTAATTGGATTTCTTCCGGTTTCTTTTCTTCCAAAACAAGAACAGGCTTGGCTTCTTCTACCTTTGCAGGCTCGTCAACTTTTGGGGCAGCATATTCCAAAGGTTTTGCAGGGGCTTCTTTTATTTTGGCTTCGGGGGCCTTGTCATCGAGCTTTAGAAGCTGTTTTTCCTCCTCCTTTTTCTTCTCAATAAACACTTCGTGGATGTCGTATTTCTTGAATCCTGTGGCAATAATCACAACCCGGATTTTATCGCCCAGGCTTTCGTCTGTGCCATTTCCCCAAATTATCTGCACATCGTCGCGCACGGCGGATTGTACATAGTCGGTTATTTCACCCAGTTCATCAAGGCGGAATTCTTCGTTCCCCGAGGTCACATTCAACAATACATTTTTTGCCCCTCGAATGTCGTTGCTGTTCAGCAATGGCGAGCTAAGAGCCTTTTTGATGGCGTGCATTCCCCGGTTCTCGCCCGATGCACAGGCCGAACCCAGAATGGCAACACCACTGTCTTTCATAACCGTTTGCACATCGGCAAAGTCGACATTTACATGGCCGTGAACTGTGATGATCTCTGCAATCCCCTTGGCGGCCACAAGCAAAACGTCGTCGGCCCGCTCGAAGGCTTCCGATATTTTTAGGTCGCCATGTATTTTGCGCAGCTTCTCGTTTTTGATCACCAACAACGAATCGACATGCTTTTCCATTTCCTCCAGACCCTTGATTGCTTGCTTTAATCGGGTCTGGCCTTCAAACTTAAAGGGGATTGTCACGATGCCGATGGTAAGGATGCCCAACTTACGGGCAATGCCGGCAATTACCGGTGCTGCACCTGTTCCAGTGCCGCCACCCATACCTGCCGTAACAAACAGCATTTTGGTGTTCCCCGACAATATTTCGGCTATTTGCTCTTCACTTTCCAGGGCTGCCTTTCTGCCCACTTCAGGATTGTTGCCGGCACCCCGGCCTTCTGTAAGGGATTGTCCGATGGATATTTTATTTTCGACCGGACTGTTGGCAAGGGCCTGGGCATCGGTATTGCACACAAAAAAGTCGACATCGATAATGCCCTGCTTTTTCATGTAATTCACAGCATTGCTTCCACCGCCTCCAACACCAAATACTTTGATAATGGGAGAGTCTTTCTGACTCGGTTCAGGGTTTAGATTCTGTTCAACCATAGTTTTGTCGTTTATGTTCGAAGTTATTTTTTCAATCTACATCATCATCAAAAAATTTGATCATCTTTTGGAGACCAGCTTTTATGTCGATTTTCTGTTCTTTTTTCTCCTTCTTTTCTTTTTTTGGATTTTGATCGGCATCCATTCGTTTTCCCCCACCATTGTTGCTATCTATGGGTTTTGTTTCTTCTTGAACTGGATTGTTTTCCGGTTCGATAGGAGGTTTGTCTACATTTTCAGGTTCAGGGTCAAGATCGATTTTCACCTTCTCTTTGAACGAGTCCACCGATTGCGTACTGAAACCTGTGGCAATCAAGGTGACTTTCACATTATCGCCCAGCGATTTGTCGCGTGCCGAACCAATAATGAAATGCTCAGCCCCCTGTCCCGAAATTTTCTGTATGTGATCGCATATCTGTTGGTGTTCACCCATCAGGATTTCTTTTTCACCTGAGATAATATTGATGAGGATATTTTTTGCGTCAGAAATATTATTGCTGCTGATAAGAGGGGAGTTCAGGGCCATTTCGACCGCATCCATTGCACGGTTTTTTCCTTCTGCCATCCCTGAACCCATGAGGGCTACATGGCTATTGCTCATTACCGTTTTTATATCGTTGAAATCGACATTCCAAACCCCATGTACTTTAATGATCTCGACGATGGACTTGGCGGCAATTGCGAGAATTTCATCCGCTTTCGTAAAGGCTTCGGAAAGGGGCAGGTCGGCAAAACTGATGTTCAGCTTTTCGTTTTCGATGATGATCAGGGCATCCACTACTTCGTTTAAATCTTCGATACCTTTCCGGGCATGTTCGATCCTGTTACCTATTTCCGATTTAAAGGGAATGGTGACAATAGCCACCGTAAGGATGCCAAGTTCTTTAATTCTTTTGGCTATCACGGGGGCTGCGCCTGTGCCCGTTCCCCCGCCCATACCGGCAGTGATGAACACCATGTCGGTGTTGTCGCGTACTTTGTTGAGGATTTCGTCGATGCTTTCGATGGCGGCTTCGCGACCAATTTCGGGTTTGCTGCCAGCACCTCGACCTCGCGTCAGGGTTTGCCCTAATTGAATTTTTGTTGACACCGGACTGTTCCGAAGGGCCTGTGCATCGGTGTTGCAAACAATCAACTGCACATCGTTCACACCCATTGCGTGCATGTGGTTCACGGCATTCGACCCACCTCCACCAACTCCAATGATTTTCAACTCCGAAGCATGGTGCTCGGGGAAGGCAAAATTGAGGAGGTCTTCGGGAAGATATCCATCAAAATCGGTGGTATGTTGGGTGTTGTTTTGCATTAAATTTTATTTCCTTTCAAACTTTGTTTTAAATTTTGTTCAACCCCTATCGGGGTTGGAATATCATTTCTCATTTACCACGGGCGTAGCCCGTGGCTATTCACATTGAACCACTTCGTGGTTAGAGGTATAGTTGCTAAAATACAGCTAAATTGGACTTCATTGTTGCTGTTTACATTGAACCACTTCGAGGCAAAAAGCCTGAAAGGCTTTAACATGAATAGCCACGGGTGAAACCCGTGGTAAGCGAACGTGAGTTTTCCAACCATGAAAGGGGTTGAACTATTATACAAAACATTTATGCCCAATTTCACTGACATCATTTTAAAACTTTCTATTCTGGACTCAATTTTCATTATCCAACATTCATAATTCAATATTTAACATTATTCACTAATCATTAATAAATAATCAATTAAGGTCCTTGTCCTCTACCAAATTCTTCAAATGTTTTTTAATCGATCTAAAAATACCCCCTGATGGCTCTTCTTCTTCCTCTTCTTCTTCAATTTTATCAACCGCAACCGGGGTTTCCAGTTTTGGGATCAGTACATCTTTTGCCTTCGGGTGCTCAAATCCTTTCAACAAAAGGCCAATTGCAGTAGCAAATTTCGGATTGCTCATTTCTTCAGGGGTATTGTCCGACAATATTTCGGAAGGATATCCAATCCGTACATCGTAGCCGGTTTGCAGGGTAAACAAGTCGGGAAGGTTGTTCAATAGGGCACTTCCACCTGTAAGTACTAAGCCTGCACTAATTTTATCGGACATACCCGAGTTTTGAATCTCGAAAAGCACTGCATCCACAATTTCCTCCATCCTCGACTGGATGATAAAGGCCAGGTTGCGGAAGGAGATTTCCTTTGCTGGTCGGCCACTGATGCCAGGGATCGAAATAATTTTATTTTCATCTGCCACTTCCCCCAGGGCACAACCATACTGCAACTTTAGCGCTTCGGCCTGGCGCAGCAAGGTGGCACAGCCCTCTTTAATATCGTTTGTCACAACTGTTCCACCAAACGGGATTATGGCTGTATGCCGGATCACATTGTCGTAATATATGGCCAAATCGGTAGTGCCGCCCCCAATATCGACCAGCACCACACCGGCCTCTTTTTCATCTTCTGTCAGTACTGCTTCGGCAGCGGCAAGTGGGCTAAGGATGAGGTCGATTATGTCAAGCCCAATGCGGTTCACACATTTCTCTATATTACGGGCCGACGCGCTTTGACCGATTACAATAAGGTAGTTGGCCTCTAATTGTTTGCCCGAAATCCCCACCGGGTTTTTCACGCCCCCTTCGTTGTCGACACTATAATTTTGAGGGATTACATGGATTATTTCTTCGCTGGCCTCGATGGGTATTTTATACATATCGGCCTTTATGGCATTCACATCGTTCTGTTTGATTTCGTATTCGGGGGCATCGATAAATTTTTTGCCTTTGTTGACGACCGACTTGATGTGCTGCCCGGCAATGCCCACGAATACCCGCGACAGTTTAAAATGGGCCATTTCCGTTGCCTGGTCGACTGCCAGTTTTATTGAATTGGCGGTTTCTTCGATATTCACCACTACGCCACGTTTCACGCCCACCGAAGGAGTTGCCCCCAGGCCTACTATATTTAATTTTCCTTTAGCTGTCTTTTCTCCAATTATGGCAATCGTTTCGCTGGTCCCGATGTCGATTGCCGCCATATATTCATTATTCTGAGTCATCATATCTTACTATTTTCTTACTGTGCACACTACCTGATCTTTAAATTTTAGGTTGATGGCCTCATATTTCGACCATCCGTATTTTGCAAAACCCTGCCTATATAGTGCATCGAGCTTGGCAAATTTGGTTTCATAATCGTCTATCCCGCCAAAGTGGATCTTCTGATCACCCACCCTCGAAACCAGTTCAAATTCTTTATTCCGGGTCACATATAATTGCACTATTTGTGATCTCCAATAATCATCGTTGTTGATGAATTTCGCCAGGGCATAAAGGTCTTGCAATATTTTGGGCAACTCGGCCCCATCGTTCAATTTCGAATAATCCACCTTTGGGATATAGCCTCCGGCTACCAACAAATGAGGCGAATAATGCGAAGAGTGGGGCATGGGATAGCCATCCTCATCGAGATAGAAACTTTGATTTTTGTTGTTTATGATCCTAAGCATTGGCTTCCTCTGCTCAATGTCGATGTGCACCTCACCTTTGATGGTTTTGTACACCGCCACTTCGCGAATGGATGGATGTTCGTTGAGCTTCATTTCGATTAGGGCCGTATTGATATCTCGCAAAGGCTCGCCTTTTAGTTTTATCTTATTCTTTGTGAGTTGTGATTCTATTTCGCTTTCATCAATATATTTTGCTCCATCTTCCTGGTCGATAAGAATAGAATATCCCGAGCACAGGGTCGAATTCCGGTCGCTGCCTACTATCCCAAATGAGAAAACAAGGTAGCCCAAAATAAAGACCCAGACGGCCATTACCCAATATTTACGATATTTTCTATTTATCAACCTCATACTATTCGCTTTCTAAGAGGATTTTTTTTAACACCGGTACCAGCCTGTCGATATCGCCGGCCCCCATAGTTACTAAAAACTCAGGCTTTAACTTTGCAATAAACTCCGGCAACTCCGCCTTTGTACATTCATATTTTTCCTTTTTGTTGATTTGGTCAAAAATGATTTTTGAACTGACTCCCTTGATAGGCAGCTCACGGGCCGGATATATATCCAGCAAAATAATACAATCCAACAGCGACAGACTTTGGGCGAACCCTTCGGCAAAGTCACGTGTTCGTGAAAACAGGTGGGGTTGAAAAATGCCTGTCAATTTCCTGCCGGGATAAAGTTCCTTTAATGAGAGTACTGTGGCCTCAATCTCCCTGGGATGGTGGGCATAATCGTCGATAAAAATTAGGTTATCCTTTCTGATCTGGAAATCGTAGCGTCTGAGCATCCCCTCGAAAGAAGCAAGAGCCAGTTTGATTTTTTCCTTCCCAACTCCCAGCAACCAGGCCATTGCTGCGGCTGCGGTGGCATTCTCCATATTTACCCTGCCGGGAATTTTCAATGAAATGTCTTCGATTGTCTCGTTTTTGTTGAGGTGAAGGTTAAAATGAAACGAGCCTTCTTCGATTCGGATATTGTCGGCATAAAAATCGGCCTCGTCGGTAATCGAATAGGTGAAGGTTTTTATTTCTTCAGGAAGCGGCCCCTTCAAGCCCAAACCTTTTTTCAGCAATAAAAAGCCACCCGGCTGAACCTGTGAAGCAAATTGGGTGAAGCTTTCGATTAGGGCATCATGCTTTCCATAAATGTCGAGGTGGTCGGCATCGGTAGATGTAATAATGGCATGGCTCGGGAACAACTGCAAAAAGGAGCGGTCGAACTCGTCGGCCTCGACTACCATGAGTTGGCTCTCCAGATGATACACTAGATTACTGTTGAAATTGCGCGAAATCCCACCAAGAAAAGCGGAACAGCCCATGCCAGATGATTCGAGGATGTAGCTCAACATGCCCGACACACTGGTCTTTCCGTGGGTGCCGGCCACTGCAATGGCTTCTTTCTGGTTGGCAATCAGGCCCAGCACCTGGGAGCGTTTCATCACCGTAAAACCAGCCTCTTTCAAGTACCCCAATTCTTTGTGATTGGCTGGAACGGCAGGGGTGTAAATCACCAGGGTGGTTTCTTTTTCTTCTTCCGAAAAGGGTAGCCTGGCAGGATCGTCGGTAAAATGCACATCAATGCCCTCCAGTTGGAGCGACTGGGTGAGGGTAGAGGGAGTAAGATCGTAACCGGATACTATTTTCCCAAGAACCATGAAATAGCGAGCTAGGGCACTGACTCCGATACCTCCAATCCCGATACAATAAACCTTATTTATCCTGTCTATATACATTATTCTTTTTCTCTCTTTGCCAATTTTAAAACCTCATTAGCTATTATTTTGGCCGAGTCTTTCAAAGCCATTTTTTCAATATTTTCAGATAATTCTTTTTGTTTTGTTTGATCATTGATCAGCTTCAATGCTTCTTCTATCATTTCTGCCCCGGCATCTTTGTCCCTTACCAGGATGGCTGCATCCTGATCGGCCAAAGCCATTGCATTTTTAGTTTGGTGGTCTTCGGCTACATTGGGCGATGGCACCAGGATGCAGGCTTTTCCCACCAGGCAAAGCTCGGAAATAGTCCCGGCCCCGGCGCGTGAAATAATTACATCCGCACAGGCATAAGCCAAATCCATCCGGCTTATGAAATCCATGGCGTGGACATTGGCTGCCGGTATGTTTTCCAAAGCGGCTTTCACCTCTTCGATATAAAATTTGCCTGTTTGCCAAACCACTTCAATATCTTCGGAGGACAATCCGGCAAGGTCTTTCATCAGACTTTGGTTGATTGTCCGCGCACCCAGGCTCCCTCCCAGGATCAGCAATACTTTTTTATCTTTATTCAACCCAAAATATTCAAGGGCTTCTTCCTTTTTACCAGCAATCTGTAATATATCCTGGCGCACAGGGTTTCCGGTCAATATTATTTTTTCCTGCGGAAAGAAACGCTCCATGCCCGAATAGGCCACGCAAATTTTTTCAGCCTTGTTTTTCAGTAATTTGTTGGTGATGCCGGGATACGAATTTTGCTCCTGGATCAAGGCTGGTACCTTCCGGTTTGCGGCCACGTACAACAAAGCCCCGCTTGCATACCCACCCACACCAACAGCCACGTGGGGATTAAAATCTTTTATGATGGTCGACGCCTTGCGAAGACTTCTGAAAAGTTTTACGAAAAAGGAGAGGTTTTTTAAGGTAAGCCTACGCTGGAAACCACTAATTGGCAATCCAATTATTTTGTACCCGGCAGCAGGAACACGCTCCATTTCCATGCGATCGGAAGCACCTACAAAGAGGATTTCGATAGCGGGATCTATTTCCTTCAGGGCATTGGCAATGGAGATAGCCGGGAAGATATGTCCACCTGTACCACCGCCTGAAATAATGACCCGTATGTTATGCTGTTTGCTCATCGGCTTCTGCAATTTGTTCGTTTCGACTTACGCTTAGAATAGCCCCCACTGCAACACTTGTGAAAAGTATGGAGGTGCCACCCCAGCTGATAAAGGGCAAGGTCTGCCCCGTAACCGGCAACATCCCTACACAAACGCCCATGTTGATAAATGCCTGGAAAACCAAACTAATGGCCAGGCCAAATGCCAGCAATGCCCCAAAATGGGTGGGGCTTTGTTTCACAATAACCCCGGCACGGAATAGCAAAATCAGGTAGAGGAGCAACACGATGATGCCTCCAAACAGGCCGTATTCCTCAATAATAATGGCATAGATAAAATCGGAGTAGGCATGGGGCAAAGCATAGCGGACTTCGCTGTGACCAGGGCCTTTGCCAAAAATCCCCCCCGTTACAATGGCAATCTTCGACAGGTTGGCCTGTGCGTAATTGCCCTCTTCGGAAGTGCCCGTAAACTTTTCCCACCGGGCAATCCATGTTTCCTTTCGGGGGATAAGATCGGTTTCGGTAAGTAAAATTATGAAAAGAAAAGCGGGGATAATAAGGGTCATCAGTAGCCCTGTTAAATAATACCATTTTACCCGGCCTACCAAAATAAGGGTAAATGCCGAGCCAAATATTAATATGGCTGTCGACAGGTTCTCGGTGAAGATTAAGGCACACACCAGCAAAATCCTAAAGAAGAGGGGCAGTATTACTTTTCTGAAATCCGCTTTCTTTTCCTGGTATTTCGACAGGATGCGAGCTACATACATGATGAGGGCAATCTTGGCAAGGTCGGACGTTTGGATCGTAAACCCAAAAGGCAACTGTAACCAACGTCTTGCCCCGTTGGTCGCGATATCCAATCCGAGGGTGAGCATCAAAAGGCCCACCGACACCCATAACAATACTACCGAAATTTTAGAGAAATAATTGTAGGGCATTCTGTGGGTGACGAACATAACAACAAAGCCAAGCCCCAGGAAAATGAAATGACGAAACAGGTTTATACTCGTTGAGGTACCATCTTTTCGGAGGGCTAAAGGGCCAACCGATGTAAACACAACCAGGATCGAGATCAATGCAAAAAACATCATCACTATCCAGATAACCCGGTCGCCTTTCAGATATTTAAAAACCTGTGCCATTCAATTTTTCCTTTTCTCTTTTGATTTTTTTTCAGGATTTACAAATCCCTTACACAATTTTTAAATTGCCTTCCCCTGTCTTCGTAGTTTTCGAACAAATCGAAACTGGCACAGGCCGGCGAAAGCAACACCGTTTCATCCTTCGAGGCAATGGAATAGGCAGTCCGCACGGCCTCGCGCATGGATGTGGTGTCGACAATGGTTTTTACATGCTTCCCAAATGCAGCATGGATTTTGCTGTTGTCAACGCCCAGACAAACAATCGCCTTCACCTTTTCTTTTACCAGGTTTTTAAGCATCGAATAATCATTTCCTTTATCAATGCCCCCTACGATCCAAACCGTATTTGGGGGCATACTTTCCAGGGCATACCATGTAGAATTTACATTGGTAGCCTTCGAATCGTTGATAAATTGGATGCCATGAACTTTCAACCAATATTCCAGGCGATGTTCAACACCCTGAAAATCAGAAAGACATTCACGGATCCGCTCCTTCCGTATTAGAAGGACATTGCTCGCAATTGCCGCAGCCATCGAGTTGTAGACATTATGTTTGCCTTGTAGTGCTAAATCTTGTAAAGTCATAGTATAGAGGTTGTTTTGTTGATTAATAAAAATTGATCCATTGTCGACATAAGCCTGTGGTGCCTTTTCCTTTTCAAAAGAAAAGGGGAAAAGCACCGATTGAAAGCTTCTTTTTGCTACTTCCTGGCTGGTTATCTCATCATCGGCACAGTAAATAAAATAGTCGGAAGCCCGTTGATTTTGGGTAATCCTGAATTTCGAATCGGTATAATTTTCCAGTTTATAATCGTAGCGGTCTAGGTGGTCAGGGGTCACATTCATCAAAATGGCGATGTAGGCCCTGAAATCGAACATCCCATCCAATTGGAAACTGCTGAGTTCGATCACATAATAATCGTGATTTTCCAAAGCCACCTGAAGGGCATAACTGCTGCCTACATTGCCTGCCAATCCCACGTTCAGTCCAGCCTTTTTAAGGATGTAGTGGAGTAGGAGTGTGGTTGTGGTTTTGCCGTTGCTGCCCGTGATGCAGATGTTTTTGGCGGTTGTGTATCGCCCTGCAAATTCAATTTCAGAAATAATGGGGATGTGCTTTGCCTTTAATTTTTGAATGATTTCGGCCTTGTCGGGGATGCCGGGGCTTTTTATCACCTCCTCCGCCAACAGGATTTTTTCTTCGCTGTGTTGGCCTTCTTCGAAAGGGATATCGTACTTGAGGAGCAAATCCTTGTACTTTTGTTTGATCTCGCCCCTATCGGAAACAAACACCTCGAAGCCTTTCAGCACAGCCAATACCGCCGAACCGCTTCCGCTTTCCCCTGCTCCCAATATGACTATTCTTTTTTTCATCTTGTTTTATCGGATTTTCAGGGTTACAATACTCAACACCGCCAGCATGATGGCGACAATCCAGAAGCGGGTCACGATTTTCGCTTCGGGGTATCCTTTTTTCTGATAGTGATGATGCAAGGGGGCCATGAGGAAAATCCGGCGGCCTTCACCATATTTCCTACGGGTGTGTTTGAACCAAGCTACCTGCAAGACCACCGAAAGGTTTTCGACCAAGAATATCCCGCACAAAATAGGGATCAGTAATTCTTTGTGGATGATTATGGCGTACACAGCAATGATGCCGCCCAATGTCAAACTGCCGGTATCGCCCATGAAAACCTGCGCCGGGTACGAATTGTACCACAAAAAACCAACCGTGGCACCAATGAAAGCCGCAGCAAACACCACCAACTCGCCGGTGTGGGGGATGTACATGATGTTGAGATAATCGGCCCAGATAAGGCTACCCGACACGTAAGCCAGGATCCCCAGCGACACCCCCATGATCGCTGAGGTCCCGGTTGCGAGACCATCCAGCCCATCGGTGAGGTTGGCCCCATTCGACACGGCTGTGATGATAAATATGGCAATGAGCACAAATACGATCCACCCCCAAGATTGCTTGCTCTCGCCAAGAAATGAAACAAGATTGGTGTAATCAAATTCGTTGTTTTTTAGAAAAGGTATGGTCGTTTGGGTCGATTTTGCATCTTCTGTCCAGATGTTCTTCATCCGCACTTCCTGCTGTTCAATATTTTCGATATGTGCATACGTCGAAACCGGTTTTTTTACACGGATCACCGCGCCGTCGTTCATGTACAGGCTGATGCCCACAATCAACCCCAGGATTATTTGCCCAAGCAATTTTGTACGACCGCGCAGGCCTTCCTTATTTTTTTTGAATACCTTGATGTAATCGTCGAGGAAACCAATGACTCCAAGCCAAAGGGTGGTGAAAATCATCAGGAGGACATAAAAATTATCGAGCTTGGCAAAAAGCAACACAGGCACGAGGATGGAGCCAATAATGATAAGCCCTCCCATGGTAGGTGTGCCTTTCTTTTGCATTTGCCCTTCAAGGTCGAGGTTGCGGATAGTTTCGCCAATTTGTTTTTTCTGAAGGTAATTGATGATCCGTTTGCCTATCAACAATGACACAATCAGAGAGGTAATTATGGCCATCGACGAGCGGAAGGTAATGTACTGAAACATCCCTGCTCCCGGGAAATCTAATGTATCTAAATAATTGAATAGGTAATAGAGCATTGCCTTGTGGTTTAATTAGGATTAATAATCTGTAAAAAAATCGCTTTGATCACTTCTTTGTCGTCGAAGTGAGTGCGCACACCATTGGTTTCCTGATAGGTCTCGTGTCCTTTGCCTGCCACCAAAACGATATCGCCTGTCCGGGCTAAAAGGCAGGCTGTTTTTATGGCTTCTTTCCTGTCGGGGATGGTTATTATTTTGGAAAGGTTCCCGGCTGTCACACCTGCAATTATTTCCTCAATAATCTGTTCTGGCTCTTCATAGCGGGGATTGTCGGAAGTAAAAATCACCCTGTCGGACAATTCGGCAACGATCTTTCCCATTTCGGGACGTTTGCTTCTGTCGCGGTTCCCCCCGGCTCCCACCACTGTAATCACTTTGTCGTTTGCCTGCCTGATCTGGCCGATGGTTTCCAGCACATTTTTCAGGGCATCGGGCGTATGGGCATAATCGACAATGGCCAGAATTCCACTATTCGACTGGATTGACTCGAAACGGCCATTTACCGGTTTCAGGTGACTGATCACTTCGAGGGCTTCGAGTTTGTCGGCACCCAGTTCAAGGGCAACGGCAAATACTGCAAGCAAGTTATAGGCATTGAATTGTCCCATGAAATGAGTCCAAACCTCAACGCCATCAAGCTGCAGCAACATTCCATCGAAGTGCTGTTCGAGTACTTTGCATTTGTAATCGGCCATGCTTTTCAGGGCATAATACTTTTTAGTGGCTCCACAATTCTGAAACATGACCCTGCCGTTCTTGTCATCGCCATTGGTGAGGGCAAAGGATGTTTTAGGAAGGTGGTCGAAGAATTTCTTTTTGGTATCGATGTAGTCCTTGAAAGTAAGGTGGTAGTCGAGGTGTTCGTGGGTCAAGTTTGTGAAAACCCCGCCTACAAAATTCAATCCCTCTATCCTGTTTTGATCTATGGCATGGGAGCTTACTTCCATGAAACAAAACTCGCACCCGGCCTCGACCATTTCGGCCAAAAGCTTATTTATCTGGACTGCATCGGGAGTGGTGTGACTGGCCGATAGCGAGCGGTTGCCTACAAAATTTTCGACCGTCGAAAGCAACCCTGTAAGGTAACCCAACTTCATGAACAAGCGATACAGCAAAGTGGCAATGGTTGTTTTTCCATTGGTCCCGGTTATGCCTATCAATTTAAGTTTGGTTGAAGGGTTATCGTAGTATTCGCAAGCTACCTGGGCCAGGGCTTTGGAAGAATCTTCAACCTGTATGTAACAAATAAAATCTTCCCTTTGGGCAGGCATGGTTTCACAAATAATTGCCACAGCCCCTTTTTCGATGGATATATTGATGAATTGGTGCCCGTCGGATTGGGTGCCTTTCACGGCAACAAACAGGCTGCCCCGGTCGACTTTCCTCGAATCGAAATCAATACTGGTAATTTCGATATTGCTTTCGCCCCAAACCGAAACTGCCTGTACCCTTTTTACTATGTCGCTTATCTTTTTCATGTCTGCAATCTTTCAGGCTTTTTTCAAATCGTTTTTAAACCCAGTATAACCCGTTGTCCTTTCTTTATCCTGCTGTTTGGCTGTGGGGTTTGATGATGGATCATACCATAGCCCGAAACTTCAACTTTTAATCCTAAGTTTTCGAGAATGTACAAAGCATCCTTCAAGCCCATTCCTTTCACATTGGGCATGAGATTTTTTTCCCGGATAAACCTGTTTTGGTATTCGATAATCGAATCGTGTTTTAGGGTCAATACCCATTCCGAATTCACCCCCGATTCATCCACGGGAAGATCAAGTTCATCCATTACTTCTATGGTTTCCTTGTAATTGCCATTCATTGAAACCGGCAACATTTGCCGCGAGGTGGCTTTTGCATCCTCCTCGTTCAATGCAAAAGTGCGCGCATATACTTTGTCCGAAATCTCTTTAAAAACCGGGCCGGCCACTAAATTTCCATAATATGTTTTATAGTTTGGCGAGTTGATAACTACGATGCATGAGTATTTTGGCTCGTCAGCGGGAAAGTAGCCAACAAACGAGGCCTGGTATTTTTTGACCTTGTAACCCCGGTCTTCGTCGGCAATTTGTGCAGTCCCGGTTTTTCCTGCAATCTTATAGATGGGCGATTTTATGTTCCAGGCCGTCCCTCTTCTGCCTTCTGCATGTCGATGGCCATCTTTGTCTGTCACATATCCATCTTCTACTACACATTCCAACAATTCGCGGGCTTTTCGTAAGGTGGAACGGGAACATATCGAGTTGTCGATTACTTCGGTGGAGAATCGTTTTACGATCTTGCCATCTTTCTTTAGGTATTTTTTGAACCTGGGCCTAACCATTTTTCCATCGTTTGCCACAGCATTATAGAAAGCCAGGATTTGCATGGCCGTAAATTTTGTTTCGTAGCCATACGATATTTGTGCTAAGGACCCGGCCCACCATAAGCTGTCACCAGGGTATTTAATAATGGGTGGTGGTTCGCCCGGAATGCCGAGGCCCAGTTTTTTGTTTAGGTTGAAGGTATATAAACGATCGATAAATTCCGAGGGCCTGTCTTCGTAGTGTTTCAGGATGGCCTTTACAACCCCCACGTTCGACGACACTTTAAATATATCTTTGATGGAAAGTTTCCCGTGACCTTCCTCCTCCGTATCGGTAATTGGAAGCCCCTTGTACACAAACGAACCTTTCCCGGTATTGATGGTATCATCCAAATGCAGATATCCGTCTTCGATACCCGCCATAAAAGAAGCCAGTTTCATGGTAGAACCAGGTTCGGTGCGTTCGCCAACGGCGTAATTGTAATCTTCCTCGTAGCCATATTTGTCTTTCACAAGGTTCGAAATGGCAAGTACTTCACCGGTTTCAACATCCATCAACACAGCACAACCGTGGTGCGAATCGGTTTTTTTGAGTTGTTGCAGGAGGGCATTGTGTACTATGTCCTGGAAATTCATGTCTAAAGTGGTCACCACATTATAGCCATCAACAGGTTCCTTGGCTGCTCCTTCATCGACAGGCATCCAGATATTGCCCCCAATTTTTTGCATCAGGGCCTCGCCTGGTTCGCCTTTCAAGTATTCGTTGTAGGCTTTCTCGAAACCATACAGGCCCCGCCCGTCTTCATTCAACTCGCCAATCGACCGTTTAGCCAGATCGGAATAGGGCAGAACCCGCTTGCTATGCTGAATGTTGCGCAAACCTCCCACAAACTGGCCCGATCGAAGGATAGGAAGTTTTTTCAGTTCCATGTATTCCTTATAAATAAACTGTCGTTTGAATTCGAACTGGCTGCCCTTGGCATGTAATTTTCGTAAATCGGCCAGTACTTTTTCGGGGGGGAGGTAAACAAACTTCGAGATGCCCCTGACCAAGGTGTCCAAAGTACGCCTTACAGAATCCTTTTTGCTCGTAAAAACATGGTCCCATCCGCTCATCCGCAAATCGATCACTACCTCGTACCAGGGAACAGAGGTGGCAAGCAAGTTTCCATCGCTCGAAAGAATGTCGCCCCGTTTGGCTTCTGTTTCCTTTAATTGAATCGGCGACTCTTTGGTGGTTTTCCATTTTTCGTGCTGAAACACAATCAGGTTGAAAGCCTGAGCCACAATGCCGATACTAAACAGCAAAGCCAGGATGTAAATAAATACAACCCGACGGACTATCCGTTTTTTAGTATCTGAGGCAGGCTTAGTCATTGATATACAATTTTTTTGGTGGGGCAACCAAAGGTTTCAAGGGCATGTTTCGTTCTTCGAGGAGCTTTTTGATGTTCGACTGGTTTTTCCAGATCAACAACTCGGATGAAACGGCAACAGCTTCCGATCGCAAGTCGATCAATTCTTTTTCGGTTTTTGTCGTTTGTCTGAGTATTTTCTCGGCGTGATACCGGTTTCCGATATAAAAAATGCCAAGTGCGCCCAGGAAGAAAATGTAAGCGAGGTGCTGAACAAACACAGCCTTATTGAGAATGCTGCCATTTAAAACATCCATCACCAATCCGCGTGTTGAACGTTTCGATTGCTCATCGCCAAAATCTATCTTATGTTTCTTATCTTCTTCCACTTTTAAATCTTTTCAGCGATTCTAAGTTTAGCGCTTCGCGAGCGTTTGTTTTCTTCAATTTCCGCCTCATCAGGTACAATTACTTTGTTGCCGATAAGTTTGAAGGGACAATCGGAATTTCCATAAATATCCTTCTCTATGTTCGATCCGAAGGTGCCCGTTTTCATAAAATTTTTCACCAGTTTGTCTTCGAGCGAATGGTAGCTGATAACCACCAACCGGCCACCTGGCTTTAATGCTTCGCTTGCCTGAAGGAGGAAATCTTTCAGGGCTTCGATTTCCTGGTTCACTTCAATCCGCAGTGCCTGAAAAACTTTTGCGAGGAACTTGTTCTCATTTTTTTTTTGGGTGCAATTTTTCGCAATTTCGATCAAATGCCCTGTGCGGGTCAATCCCGATTTGTCACGCTGTGACACAATTTGACCACTGAGTTTCCCGGCATTTGGAATATCTCCATAAGTTCGGAACAACCCTGCCAGTTTCTCGAAACTATACGTGTTGAGGATTTCTGCTGCGGTGATTTTCGAGTTCGAGTTCATACGCATGTCCAGAGGCCCGTCGAAACGTATGGAAAAGCCACGCTCGGCCTGGTCGAAGTGGTGAAAGCTTACACCCAGGTCAGCAATTATCCCATCCACCTGGTCGAAGCCAAAATAGTTCAGGAAATTCAGTAAATACTTGAAGTTGTGGTTGGCAAAGAAGAATCGCTCATTTTCGATAAGGTTTCGACACGCATCGGTATCCTGATCGAATGCAATTAATTTTCCGGTAAGGAGATTCTTGAATATTTCTTTTGAATGGCCTCCTGCACCATAAGTAACATCTACATAGACACCATCGGGCTTTATAGAAAGCCCATTGATGCTTTGCGCCAACAATGCCGGAATGTGATAAACTGTCATACAAAAATTGCAAATAATCAGTACTAAATCTTTTTACTTAATTCATTGGAAAAATCTTCCGAACTGTCATCAATTTGATCGTAAGCCACTTTGTCCCAGAGTTCGATGTACTCGCCCACGCCTACAAGCACTACATCTTTTTCGATGTTGGCCATGTCGAGTAGTTTTTTCAGGATCAACATCCTGCCGTTTTCGGCGAACCCAACCCGGGTGACATTTTTCGCAAGCCTCCTTTTCAAATCCCTGTCTTCTTTGCTAGTAATGCTGCTTGCCACATTGATCTTCTGGATGAAATTGTTCCATTCCGATTCGGGGTAAAGCACTAGACAAGGTTCGTGAAAGTCCTTCCTGACAACAAAAGTTTGCTCATCGGCACTTATCATTTCTGACTTAAATGCCGCAGGCAGGACTATACGTCCTTTATTATCAACCGTTCCGTGATAGTCGCCTACAAATGAGATCATACTGTTCTGTTGTCTAATTAATCTTTGTAAAAGTAGTAAAGATTGTCCATATATGACAATTCGTGACACATTATTACACTGTAAAAGTAGTTAATATTTTTTAAAACCTGTTAGTAAAACTTGATATTTTGTTAGTAAATTGTTTAAGTCGTATAAATAAATACATTAAATAACTTATTACTAGTAATTTAAAAATTTTATGTTGGAGTGCTGGTAAGTGTTGATAAAAAACAATTATTTGAGTGAAACTTTGCAATATTAATAAAAATATCAACAATGTGTTTGAATAATATTGTTGATATTATGTGTTTTAAGTGAGTGTCATAAAGTGTCATAATGTGTTTTGGCCCGAAAAAGTCGGCAGTTGGCAGTATCAAGTCGGCAGTTGGCAGTCCACAGTCGTCAGTTGACAGTTGAGACACGATTTGTCTTGTCATAAACATCCCAAATCTGTACCTATTGCCTGGTAGGAAATATCCAATAACCAACATTCAATATCCGATATCCAATGTAAAAAGAGGACGTATTGGTTCGACATTCTTCTAAATTACTCATTCGATTTTCAGTATTTCATGCTCGATGTTCATTATTTTTTCAATTCAGATGATCGCAATTCAACCATAATTACCGCCATAATCCAGTAACCAGTTGGGCAAATCAACGCTCCAAAACTCGCAACCCAACAACCCCAACCTATGCTAAAGCATCGGATGGCAGGCGAAACCCAAAACCCGCAATCCTGTCCACATGACCAGAAAATTACTCCTGCAAGGAGGATTAAACTAATCATTTGTGATTCGACAATAATCATTTATATAGTTACTTTTGGGGCGGAAAATGTTAAATATGGAAAACAATCAGAAAATGGGTCCTGGAAAATTTATCGATGTCGAAAAAGTTTTTGCTGAAAAGAACCCAAGCCTTGCCAAAGTACTTCCTGGCTTTGTCTTTTCTTTAATTAGGCGGATTGTTCATGAAGATGATCTTAATTCTTTTTTAGAGATTAATGGGCATTTGCAAGGACTCGATTTTGTGAATAAGGCACTTGAATTTTTTTCCATCAAAATTAAACCTACAGATATCGATAAGTTAAACGAAAATGGCCGATTTGTATTTGCTGCCAATCATCCGCTTGGTGGCCTGGAGGGAATGGCTTTGACAAAAGTCCTTGTCGAAAAATATGGCAACATCCGAATACCTGTTAACGATATCCTACTGAAGGTCCCAAACTTTTCACCTTATTTTAGCCCGATCAACAAGCATGGGGCAAGCTCGAAAGAGGCAATCCGGCAATTCGATGACAATTATGCCTCAGATATGCAAATGCTTATGTTTCCGGCAGGTATGGTGTCTCGTAAAGTAAAAGGGATAATTACAGACCTGGAGTGGAAAAAAACATTCATCACCAAATCCATTCAACACAAAAGGGATGTTGTGCCCATTTTCTCAGGGGGCCAAAATTCAAACTTATTTTACAATGTAGGACTTCTTCGAAAGTTTTTAGGCATAAAAGCAAATCTTGAAATGTTTGTTCTTCCGCATGAGCTATTTAAACAAAAAGACCAAACCATTGAGCTGATTTTTAGTGACCCGATCCCCTATCAATTTTTCGATAAACGGATGAGTCATAAGGACTGGGCCCTTAAAGTACGGGAATTTGTATATGCCTTGCCTGGAGGATATAAAGGAACTTTTGAGGAGTTCATTTCCTGATAATTTTAGCGGCTTTTTTAATAAACTCAGCCATCTTTATCATTTCGCTATGAGATAGTTTCTGGCGTTCCTCGCTATCGATCAATTCTGATTCTATTAATTTCGGATACCAGTCACCTGGTTTGTGCAAATCTTTTTCTTTACGGGGGATAATATGAAGGTGGAAATGAGCCACGCTTTGTCCGGCTTCTTCTTTTTCCTGCAAGCTCAGGTTGAAGCCCTTGCAATTGAAAGCCTTCAACAGTAACTGAATGGCTTGTTTTGCATGGATCATTATTTCGCTTAATTCGGCATCGGAAAAATCGAGAAGACTTTCAAAATGTCGCTTGGGGATGAGCAAAGAATGACCTGGCAATATGGGCGACCTATTATATATGGTACGGAAGTTTTCGGTTTCATAAAAACTAATCGCAGCAATATCTGTAGCGCAAAACGGACAATTCGGTATTGGATTCTTCATACATTTTCAAAAGTAATAAAAGTTGGAAAACAAATCCTTTAAAATATTGTCTTTACTCATTCGTCATGCTTTTTAAAAAAAGCAAGATTTGACAAATATGAATATGATTAATAACTATTTTTGCAGCCCGTAAAACCATAATTATGAAGAGGAAATTAACAATCATTGGGTCCATCCTAGCTATCGTTGTGATAGCTTATGCAATAATGGCTGGCTTGTCGACACTTAATCCTGAACAGGAAATGCAGGCAGCCCCCAATCTCAAAAAGCATGTAAATGTAAAGAAAGTAGTTTATCAGGATATAGAAAGCCAGGTTAGCGCATCGGGACGGATTGCCTCGCAAAGCCTTGTCGATATTGCCTCCGAGGTACAAGGGCAGATCTTACAAGGAAATATCCCCCTTAAAAAAGGTCAAGCTTTCGACAAAGGCGACCTTTTGTTAAAGATTTATAGTGCGGAATTTGAGTTGGGGCTGCAATCGAAAAAAAGCCGGTTCCTGACCTCCATCGCCAACATCCTGCCCGATTTTAAAATTGATTACTCTGATAGCTATCAAACCTGGACCGATTTTTTCGACCAAATTAAAATAGACAAACCCATGCCAGCTTTGCCTGAAATTAAATCGAAACAGGAAAAAATATTCCTGGCAAGCAGAAATATCCTTAGCGATTATTATTCCATCCAAAGCGATGAACTAAGGCTGAAAAAATATTTTATCTATGCGCCTTTCAAAGGAGTGTATACCCAGGTAAACAGCGAAGTAGGGTCGGTTGCCAACCCTGGATCACGATTGGGGCAGATTATCCGCACCGACCAATTGGAGTTGGAATTGCCCATCAAGGCCGAAGAAATCCGTTGGCTCAACAAAGGCGACAAGGCTGTTGTAAGCACTGAGGATGGCTTGTTGTCGTGGGATGGTGAAATTTCGAGAGTATCGCAGTTTGTTGATGTGACCACCCAGTCGATCAGTGTATTTGTACAACTGGCTCCAGATCCCAAGCAACCCCTCTACAATGGACAATACCTCAAAGCTGTTTTTCCGGGCAAGACCATTAAAGCCGGCATGGAAATCCCACGTAATGCTGTTTTCAATTTCAACGAAGTATTCACGGTAGTGGAAGGAAAACTGGTCAAGAAGACTGTCTCGATTGAAAAGTACAACGAAAACAGCCTCATATTTACTGGGCTTCCCGAAGGGATTGATGTTGTGTCAGAACCTCTTATCAATGCCATTGAAAATACGAAGGTAGAGGTGATACGTGGTCAGTCTTCAGTCCACAACCTACAGTAGGCAATAGGCAGTTCATAGTAGTTAGTTCGCAGTCGCCGTGCAAACCAGCATCCAGTAACCAGTAACTAGTAACAAACCCAAATGAGAAACCTTGTCAAGACATTTATAAAGTTCCCTTTTTACGCCAACATCATTATTTTCATTTTGATACTTGGGGGTAGTATCGCCATTTTTTCGATGAAGAAATCCTTTTTCCCGGAAAGCACTTCGCGTAATATAACAGTAAGTGTTTTTTATCCGGGTGCATCGCCCAAGGAAATGGAAGAAGGCGTGACTATGCGGGTCGAGAACTCGATCCGTGGTTTGGTGGGCATCAAGCAAGTTACGTCCACCTCTTCGGAGAATTTCTGTTCGGTGCTTATTGAAACCACTGGCGAATACGATCTCGACGAAACCCTTGCCGAAGTAAAGAATGCGGTGGATGGCATCAGTTCTTTCCCTGTAAATGCTGAGCGGCCGGTGGTATTTAAACAGCGCGCCAAAACCATGGCCATGTTCATGTCGCTTTCGGGGGATGTCGATTTGCTTACCCTTAAAAACCTGGCCAGCAATATCGAAGACGACTTTTTAGCCTCTGGTTACATTTCGCAGCTTGATATTACCGGGTTTCCGAAAATCGAAATCTCGGTGGAAATAACCGAAGAAAACCTTATGCGCTATGGTCTTACTTTTTCGGAAATCGAGCGGGCCATTTACTTGAACAACCAAGACATTTCAGCAGGGCAAATAAAATCGGATGTGGAAGAAATCATGATCCGTTCGCGCTCTCGATCCATCGACCCCAATGATATCAGCAACATTATCCTACGTTCCGATACCCAAGGGAATCAAATAAGGATAAGGGACGTGGCCACTGTAAAACTGCAATTCGAAGATGTGCCAGGCGAATCGTTTATGAATGGGAAGCAAGCTGTTTCGTTCAATATTAGCAAACTACCCGAAGAAGATTTGGAAATGATCTCCGATTTTGTGACCCAATATGTCGAAGATTTCAACAAAACCCATTCGTCGGTTGAATTGAAAATCACATTCGACTTTCTCGCCATGCTTGGCCAGCGGTTGAAGTTGCTTTACAACAACGGAGGTGTCGGTCTATTGTTGGTCCTATTGTCGCTTGGTTTGTTTTTAAGTTTCCGCCTTTCGTTTTGGGTAGCCTGGGGTATCCCGGCCTCTTTCCTGGCCATGTTTATGGCTGCAGCCCTGTATGGCATTACCATCAACATGATATCGCTGTTTGGGATGATCTTGGTAATCGGTATCCTTGTCGACGATGGGATTGTTATTGCCGAGAACATATATTCGCATTTCGAAAAAGGAAAGTCTCCAAAACAAGCCGCCCTGGATGGGACAATGGAAGTTGCCCCAGCTGTATTGACTTCGGTTACCACCACAATGATCGCATTTGCGCCATTATTCTTTGGTACCGGACGAATGGAGTTTATGTTCGAAATGGCTTTTGTGGTTGTATTCAGCCTACTCTTCTCCTTGCTTGAGGCTTTCTTTGTTTTGCCCGCCCACCTAGGTAGCAACCATGTGCTTCGCTCGAACAAACGGGCCGATATGGGTGCAAAAATCCGACGGTACCTCGAAGGTGGGATCAACTGGCTACGCTTTAAATTCTATGCCCGCATCCTGTTATGGTCCATCAAATGGCGATACATTGTGATTACCATACCCATAGCCCTTATTCTGATAACTGTGGGCCTGTTTAGTGGAAAACTCATCAAAGCCACCTTTTTCCCTTCTATCCCTTTCGACCAGTTTAATGTGGATGTAGCCTTTAAACCTGGCGATGGCGAAGTCCAAACTTTCGAATACCTGAAGCGTTTCGAAAATGCTGTTTGGGAAGTGAACGATGAATTGATGGAGGAACTTGGCGACACCATTCCCTTCGTGAACCATACTTTCCTCTCGGTGGGCGCTGGCTTCAATGGACAGGAAATTGGATCGCATACAGGTAATATTTTTGTCCTTTTGCGCGATTTGGAAAACACTGGCGTTTCGAGTTATGAAGTAGTGAACAGGGTAACCAAAAAAATTGGCCCTGTCCCCGAAGCCGAAAAATTCTCCACCGCCGGGCGGCACACTTTCGGTACACCAATCTCGGTTTCGTTGCTCGGTAAAGACCTGGAGGAACTAGACCTGGCCAAAGCCGAGCTAATGGCCCGAATGAAAGATATTCCCGAATTGAACAATATTGTCGATCAAAATGCAGCCGGCAAAAGAGAAGTCCTGTTGAAGCTAAAACCCAAAGCCTATTTTCTTGGATTGAACCATGCCGACATATCGAACCAAATACGGCAAGGATTTTATGGTGGGCAAGCCCAGCGCCTCCAGGTCGGGAAAGACGAGGTGCGTGTTTGGGTGCGCTATCCCAAACAAGACCGCATCAACATTGGCCAGTTGGAGGACATGAAAATTAAGACACCGAAGGGTGAATATCCTTTATCCGAATTGGCTTACTACGATATAAAGCGGGGGCCGGTGGCCATAAAACATTTCAACAGCTCGCGCGAAGTACGCATTGATGCCGATGTGCACGACCCTATGGAGCCAATCCCTCCCCTCATTAAACGGATCGAAGAGAAAATACTGCCACAAATATTGGCAAAGTACACTGGGGTCAAGTACCAATTTTTAGGTCAGCAACAGGACAGCGATGAAACCATGAACACCATCACAACCTATTTCAGCATCGCCTTTTTGATCATCCTTATTATCTTGATGATTCACTTTAGGTCGTTTACCCAAATGTTGATCATCGTTTTGATGATTCCCCTTGCTTGGTTAGGATCTCTTTGGGGTCATGGACTGGAAGGCTTCCCGGTTTCCATGTTAAGCGCATGGGGGATGGTTGCCCTGTCGGGGGTGATCATAAACGATGCTGTGGTCTTTCTATCAAAATACAATTCGCTTTTGGTTGAAGGCTTTAGAGTGAAAGCCGCTGCATACATGGCGGGGGTTTCCAGGTTTAGGGCTATTTTGCTTACCACCATCACCACTTCGGTGGGGTTATACCCCATCATTTTAAATAATAGTTTCCAGGCCCAGTTCCTAATCCCCATGGCCATTTCCCTAGCTTATGGTGTGGCTGTGGGAACTCTTTTTCTGTTGGTTTTTTTCCCTGCCTTAATTATTGTATTGAACGATATACGAAGAGGCGTAAAGCAACTTTGGACAGGGAAAAAGTTTACGAGGGAAGAAGTTGAGAAGGCCGTGATTTTTGCGAAAAGGGAAGATGTTGAGTAGTCCTCAGTAGGCAGTCCTCAGTAGGCGTTGAAAGTAATAAAAATTAGAAATTTGGATAATAAACTGCAAGCCTTGTGGCTTTCTGAAGGAAGGCGGGCTCGGAATTCAACTTTGAAATAAAATATTCGAAACAATCATGAAAAAAATATTCTTTGGAACACTTTTCTTTTTGCTGATTTTGCCATCGGGATATTCCCAGGAAAACCTTACCCTTTCCGATGCCATCCTAACCGGGTTGGAAAACAATTACCAGATCAGGATTATGCAGAAGAACATTGAAATTGCCGAGAACAACAACACCTGGGGCAATGCCGGTATGCTCCCAAAATTAGACCTAAGCCTTTCCAACGTAAACCGCTACGACGACCAGCCCAGTCAAATTAATCTGGATGATCGATCGAAATTAAATACTACCCGGCTGACACCTGGAGCATCCTTAGGCTGGAACCTGTTCAACGGATTTGCTGTGGCAATCTCCAAGAAAAACTTTGAAACTTTGCAGGAACTTTCGGAAGGCAATGCTGCGTTGGTGGTCGAAAACAATATCCAGGGAATTGTGTTGGCGTATTACAAAATATTGTTGGAAAAGGAAAAGCTTGATGTTTTGAACCAATTAATGAGCCTGTCGAAAGACCGGTATGATTATTTGCTCACCAAAAAAGAAATCGGAAATGCTGTCACATTCGATGTGCTCCAGGCCCAGAATGCTTTCCTTTCCGATTCTTCCCTCGTGTTGATGCAAATGATGAACCTGCGATCGGCAGAAATGAACCTGAACCTTTTGATGGCAGTTGATTCGGATAAAAAATATACCCTCACTGATGAGCTTAATGTACCCGTAAACCAGTACGAACTGGGCGACCTCATCACCAAAATGAAGCAGGACAACAAAGCCCTACAAATGCAATACATCAATCAACGGTTGTATCAGAACGCAACAGGCCTTAGCAAGTCGGCCCTGTACCCGAACCTCCGACTTTCGGCTGGTACAGATAAATCCTATAGCCGCTATAAATACGAAGGGGCATCTGCAACAAATTCCAACTCGTTCGATTATTACGCCAACTTTAGCCTAAGCTTTAACCTGTTCAATGGAGGACAAACCAGAACAGCCATTCAGAATGCAAAAATTCAGGAAGAGATTGCCGGTATAGAAATTTCGGAGTTGGAACATACCATGCAAAACCTGCTAATTACCATTCATGAGTTTTATAATGTTCGCCGTCAGCTTTTTCTTGTTTCAGAAGAAAACCTGAAAAGCTCGAAATTGAATATGGAAATAGCCAGTGAAAAATTCAGGGCGGGTACCATCAACTCTTTCAACTACCGCGACGTGCAGGTGCAATACCTGAACGCTGCCTTTAGCCGTTTGGAAGCCATTTACGATTTGGTTGACACAAATACTGAGTTGTTGCGGATTACCGGTGGGATAATCGGGGCATATAAGTAACCACGAAGGAACGGAGGAACAAAGAAAATTAGCTTTTTGCTTTCTATTCTTATGCTACCTATATTTGTATGAGAAAATCTTGTAATTTAAAGTAATAGATATGTTAAAAAGAGAGCTGACTCAACGAGCAAGATACAAAGACCACCTAGACCTTGCTGAATTACCAAAACATGTTCAAATAGAACTGATTGATTACTACGATTTTTTAATCGAAAAATACGCATCAGAAAGGAAAAAGAAGGGGCGTAAAGAGCATTTCTTCGATTTAGTATCTCAACATAAATTTTCATTGCCAACAAATTATAAATTTGATAGAGAGGCTGCAAATGAAAGATAAGGTCTATTTCGATACTAATATTCTTGTCTATCTGTATTCTGAAGATTCAAAGTCCTCAATTGTTAAAAATTTGATAGATAATTAGTTTGATAATTTGCTATTGAGTACACAGGTACTCAATGAATTGGTAAATGTATTAGCTTATAAGCTGAGGGTAAAAACTAAGGAGGAAACAAGAGAAATTATTTCAGATCTAATGGAAACATTTGAAGTTTCAATTATTACCAATCAGATGATTGTTAAAGCTATTGAAATTTCAATAAAATATCAATATAGATTCTTCGATAGTTTGATGATTTCATGTGCTTTGGAGAAGGGATGCAAAATACTCTATTCGGAAGATATGCAGGATAATCAAGTAATTGAAGATACATTGACCATTATCAATCCGTTTAGGCGTTAAGCAGTATTATCGATTTTTCTTTACACTCAACCTGCATCTTCAGTATGCTGAGTAAGTTTAAAATTAACTTCGCGTCTCCGCGCCTTTGCGGTGAATCAATATTATTCTAAGCATACAATAATCTATTTCTAAAATTCCCTATATTTGTGGAAAAACAAACAGAAATGGTGCAAGAAAACAAGCCAGCCTTGCAGGAAACATTAATCGCAAGTAAGATCATAATTATACGTTAAGAAAAAGTAATCCTCGACGTTCATCTTGCAGAGTTTTATGAAGTAGAAACAAGTGCGTTAAAGCAAGCTGTTCGTAGAAATAGAGATCGTTTCCCGACTGATTTTATGTATGAACTTACAGCGGATGAAATAGAAAATGTGGTATCACAAAATGTGATACCTTCAAAAAGACATCTTGGTGGTGCTGTTCCGTATGCCTTTACAGATAATGCTGTAGCGATGCTCTCAAGTGTCCTTAATAGTAAAAAAGCAATAGAAGTAAATATAGCCATAATGCGAACATTTACTATGCTTAGAAAGATGCTGTTAATGCAAAAGGACTTCATGCAGGAGATTGAAAAAATAAGGAAACATTTATCGGAACACGACAATCAATTTTTAATGATTTTTGAATATCTGAAGCAGGTGGAAGAATCCAGGCAACAACAAATAGATCAAGCTAACCGAAAGAGGATAGGTTTTGAATAAATCATCGAGTTCTATGAAAATGAGTGAACAAATACAAAAGGGCTTTATGAAACTTGATATGCCTGGGAACAAAAAGATTTTTTTGGCCGAACTTGCCGAAGCTGTCGAAGAAATGAAACTGGTACAAACCGGAAAAATGAAATCTCGTTCTGCAAAAGAATTTCTCCGTGACTTATGATTTGCGCACCAACTTACAAAGCCCCTTTGACAATGCAACGCTGACAGGTTCTGCGAACGCTGTCAGGTTGCCCAGACCTGTCATCGTCCGAAGGACATGACAGCGTCTAAAAATTAAAACTGTGCCCCCATCTACATTCTTATATTTCTTTCAGAACAATTTTATATCTTTAACAGATTGTAATTATTTAGCAGGTATTTCTGCTGTCAAGAAATTTTGACCTTCTAATGTATTGCAAAGCTCTTCAAAAACATTTCGGTTTTGTTTTCTGGCAGTCGAAATGAAACTTTCGATTCTCGCATATATTTCGGCCCCTTCAAACGATCTGAAATAGTTCGATATTTTTAGCTTGACCTTGACCGGTCTGATGTCTCTTTCTGCAAGGTTGTTCGTGAATGGGACTTCCTTATTGAAAGCAAACGCAAGTACAGCTTCTTGTTCCCTTTGAAGGCGTTCAACAAGGTTCCTGCCTTTTGTGCGTTTGCACCTTCCCCTTTTTCCATCTGTCCTGGTGGGGGCTGGCTCCATCTTGTGGCCAATCTCACAAATCTTCTTGTATCTGGATTCGATCTGTTGCCGTCGCCTGACCCTTTCTTCGAAAGGCAGAAAGTAAACCTGCATCAAAAATGTTTTAAAAGATTTTGCCCATTTGCTCTGCCCATTCTCTATCAGAGCTTCTAGTTCCCTTAATATATGGGCACAGCAAAGGGCATGCTTTAACTGGTCAAATTTAAAGTAACTACCCCAGCAATCGTGCACAAGCCAGCCCCGAAATTTGTCCAGTATGCTTTTGTCGCTTTCCAAAGCTTCCATTCCGCGTTTCTGGTGAACGAAAAGGTAGGTATGGAGCAATGTGGTCGCCGTGTGCAGCCATGCCAGTTTCCCGGATATCCTGATCCCTGATTCGTCAACATTGGCAACATCGCTTTCGATTACTTTTGATTTGATGATTTCCTCACTGGGGCCAAGTTTTTCGTAGCTCTGCCTGGCGGCCGAATAAATGGTCGATTCGTTTATTGCATACCCAAACATGTCGTCAAACAATGCCCTGACTTTTTTGAACGGTAGCTTGTAATGCGAATTCAACAACACGGCAAAGGTTTTTGCCTTACGGCCATATTGTACGGGGGCGTTCACGCCTCTGGGGGCTTCCCCCTTGACCAATTGGCCGCACACCGCACATGTTGCCCCAAAAACCCGGTGTTCGGTAACAATAAGCCGAGGCTTTGGAAGGTCAAACACCTGACGCTTCTCCAACAAACGGCATTGGCCTTCCGCTATTTCATGCCCGCAGCCACATATGCCGGGATAACAATCCAACACTATGTCCGGCTCCTCGACTTGGTGCAGAGTCCTGCCCTTGTGATCTTGCAGGCCCCCTTGTTTCCCTTTCTTTTCCTTTGGCAAAGCAGGTTTTTTCGAATAGCCGTCGCTGGATGGTGGCCGGCTACTGTTGCGACTATTGCTGTTCAAGCGTTGTTTTAGTTCGGTGTTTTCTGCCTGGAGCTGTTGGTTTTCAATGTGCAGTTTTTTGTTCTCTATTTCAAATGCCTCTAATTGTGACACACGTAAAGTTAATGACTCAACCTTCAATAATAAATCTAGTATGGCTTTGTCTTTGTCCAATCTTTTTGTTTTTTCAAAAGTAGACCAGACTGACTGTAAGAACCAAATTTATAAGCAAATAGTTATCAACCCCAATAGTTGATAAACAGAGAGATAGGGTGATTTTTTTAAAAATAGGCCTTTGAGATTGCGATATCCAAACACAATAAAGTGAACGAATCCATACAACCAATTCTCAGAGCCTTTAAAATCATCCAAAACAACAATTTATCAACAAAACCCACCATAGCCTGTTAATAAATCCAAAGAAATTTTGATTTTGAAAATCTGGAACTATTTTGGGCAGCTAAATAATTACAACAGATTAACATAAAGATGGAAACCATGAAATTATTAATTGCAATATTATTGGCTTTACTCTCAACGGTAGTTTATTCCCAATCCGACACCACTATTCTTTTAAAGAAACGATTATCATATTACCCAAATGGACAGTTAAAAACACTTGAAACTTTTCGCAAGGATAGCACACTGATTAAGGAATACGGGGTTGAAGATTGCTATATTGATACTTGTCGTGATGGTCTTTATCAAGAATGGTATGAAAACGGAAAATTGAAAACAGTTGGGCAATATGTTTATCTTGATTTTATTGATACCATTTCTGTCATGAATGTCGAAACCGGAGAAATGATTGATGTTGAACAAATCATTAATGAAAGTGAAAAGTCAGGAATATGGAATCATTTCGATTCAACAGGAGTATTTATTAAGACCGTGTTATTTAAAGGAGGAAGAGAATTCTTTATAAAAGGCGCAAATAAGGACACAACAATAATTGTAGAAACAGATTCATTTAGGTTGAAACTTGATTATCATTTTAAAACAAATTCATATCTTATTCAACGAAAGAAAAATAATAAGTCATTGATAGTAGAGTTTCCGATTCACAATAGCATGGTCAATAATTATGTAAGCATTTACCCTTATTATAGCGATTTATTTTCATTTGATAAAGGATTATTACATGATTTCCAATTTCAAAAAAATGCACTTTACACGTTTATGTTTTCAGATGCTGGTCCTTATATCACTTATTTCGATTTAGCTCAACTCGATAGTGGTAAATACTACATTTATTACAGATCTCAACATAAACCTTACTATGTTATCGAAATAATAATTCAGGATATTTAACAAACTTAAAATACACCTCTAAGATGTTTAAAAAGTCTAAAAGTAGATTTATAAATTAAGCAAATGAAAATCACCCTACTCCTAATCGGAAAAACCGACAAAAGCTACATAAAAGAAGCCGTTGAGGTGTACGCCAAGCGATTGGTGCATTACATCCCTTTTGAGATGCAGGTAATCCCGGATATTAAAAACGCCAAAAAACAGAGCACCGATCAACTGAAACAAAAAGAGGGAGAGGCCATCCTTAGTGCACTTTCGCCTGGAGCTGAATTGATATTACTGGACGAGGGCGGAAAAGAATTTTCATCCACCGGATTTGCGGCTTTGCTCGAAAAGAAAATGATAACAGGCACACGCCAGCTTTGTTTTGTGATTGGCGGGGCTTATGGTTTTTCGCCGGAGGTCTATCAAAAAGCCGACATGAAATTCTCCCTTTCAAAAATGACTTTCTCGCACCAAATGGTGCGGATGATTTTTGTCGAGCAATTGTACCGGGCGTTTACCATTATTAAAGGAGAACCTTATCACCATGAGTAAACCTTATCTCAAATTGGTTTAAATAAGGTGATATAGGATTTTATCCAAACCTCATTGCTGAAGGCGAAAGTAGAATTAATCCTTATGTCAAATTGCTACGGAGCACTGTCTCCCCCTTGGGGGAGAATAAGAGGGGGGAGTTCCAATGATAAATTCCACCCCCCCCCAGCCCCCCGCCTGTTTCGGGGCAGGCCCGCCAGTCCCGACTGCATCGGGATAGACTGGGGGACATCCTCCGGTATAGCATCCTTTCTGACTCTTAAATCAGCTTGCTAAACATTTTGGAGATGCCAAGTTATACCAAATTCGTTTTGAGATGCGCTGAAAGACATTTCTAAATAGAATTTGTAAATGCCTATACTGAATTGACGAGGCTTTAGGAGTGAAACGAACTAAAGGCGCATTCCAATTCGTAATCGGTATTAATTACCGGATAAAGTTTATTTTTGCTAAAAAAAAGGATCGGATGGAAGACAATTACAGCAAATCAGGTTTCTCGAATGGCAGGCAAATAAGGTTCATCGCTACTTTAATCGTGACCCTGGCTCTTGGGATTGTCTTCGAATTCATCCCCCTTTCGTCGATGTACATCAGCAACGAGATGGAGGAATTTCAATCCACTTTTCTAGAAAAAGAAAAACACCTGCAGTATATTTTAAACGAGGCTGCCGCCGATCTTACCAACGAAAGCAAAAACGAATGGCTGCTCGGATCCGCCCCATTTATCGAAGAGGAATTGGCCGGGCAGGGTTTTAAAATCGTGTTGTTTGAAAGCGACAAATTGATCTATTGGTCGGACAACAGCCTGCAATTCGAGCAATTGCTGACCTTCCCCGACCTCGACAACCAATTGGTTTTTCTGGGCAACTCGTGGTGTTATGTCGAGCGAAAAATGAGCGGGCCTTATGAATTGTTGGGGCTGATGATACTAAAAACTGAGTTCCCTTACGAAAATAATCTGCTAAAAAATTCTTTTGCCCCGGGCTTCAATCTTCACTCATCAGTCCTGATAAACCCTGAGGAGATCAACACATCGTTCGATGTAAGAAATAGGGCAGGGGAGGTAGTTTTTCAATTGTCGGATTTGAACCATGGCATTGATTCGGGCCAGAAACCCTGGTCTTCTGTATTGTTTTATTCCATTGCCTTGCTTATCTTGTTACTCTTTCTGGTACATTGGTTTTCGAAAATGTATGAGAAAAATCGAATATTAATATGGCTACCTGCCTTCATACTCGTCCTTATTCTGTTGCGTTTTCTTTTGTTGAAGTTTGAGTTTCCCCGTGTGTATTACGAATTCGAGCTGTTCAGCCCGCTCTATTTTGGGAAGTCGATCCTGTTTTCTTCGTTGGGCGATTTTTTGCTCAACTCCTTTTTCATCCTCATATTATGCTATTTCCTTACGCGCAACGATTTTTTCAGCCCTCTCGTCCAAAAACTTGGCAAACTCCCGCGCAGGGCTTTTGTGACTGGCTTTTTAGTAGTTGCCCTCGTGTTTTTCCTCTTCATCGACAGCTTGATCGAAAGCCTTATCATGAACTCCACCATCACCTACGACCTGAACAAAATTTTCTCTATTACTGGCTATTCCATCATTGGCTACATCATCATCAGTTTCCTCTTGTTTTCCTTTGTCCTTCTTTTAGACAAATACTTGCGCAAGGCCAGTTCTCTTGTTTTGTTTAAAGAATTCCTGATCATCGCCGCATCCACATTTTTAGGTGTGTTTTTTATCTCGAAACTATTTTTCCCCGATGTTAGCTCGTATGCTTTCCTTTTTTATCTATTGTTTCTTTTATCCACAGCCATAATCCGATATCGCAACTGGAAACTGATTTATTCCACGTTGATTTTGTTCCTGTCGATTGCCTCTCTTTACACGGCAACACGGGTAACCCAAACAGTTTGCAAGAAGGAGCTTGAGGTGAAAAAAGTTATGGCTGTAAGCTTGGCCACCGAGCGCGATTTGTTGGCCGAATCGTTTATCGAATCTTTCGAGGAGAAGTTGCAGAACGATTCCACCATTTTCGATCTTCTTTTTTCAATAGATGAAAACAAACCACAGCTCCTCGATTACCTGAAGAAAGAATATTTTAGTGGTTATTGGGATAAGTACGACGTGCAGGTTTTTGTATGCGGAGCCTACGACAGCATTATTGTTGAAAGCCCCAATGAGATGCTTGCCTGCCGCGACTTTTTCGATGAAATGATTACCCGGTCGGGGATTGCTTTGCCCGGCACCGGGTTTTATTTCCTCGATAATTTCAACGGTCGAATATCCTATTTGGGCGAATTAAACTATATAAACGAAGCGGATTCGAATCGACTTAGTTTGTTTTTCGATTTGAACTCGAAACTACAACGTCAGGTGCTGGGCTATCCCGAATTGCTGATCGAAGAAGATAAAAACGACAACGGCCCTATTAATGACTATTCGTATGCCAAGTACAAAGATGGCATCCTGGTTACCCAGTCGGGCGAATATTCATACAGTTTGTCCAATTCGATCTATAAAATTTCGGAGGATGAATTTTCGACCCTCGAACTCGACGATTACGAGCACCTCATCTACAGGATAGATGAAAACAGTCTCATCCTGGTAAGCAACCCAACACGCTCGACCCTCGATTCCCTGATCTTGCTGTCGTACATCTTTGTCCTGTTTCACATCATCTTTACGCTGGTGATGTTTTTCTACCGCTTTCCCAACCAGCTAATGGAATTCAGGTTTGGCTTCAAAAATAAAATACAGATTTCGATGATTTCAGTGCTTTTGTTGTCGCTCATCCTGGTGGGTGCCAGCACCATTTATTTCAACATAAAGCAATACAATGCCAAGCACAACGAGAGCATCAGCGAGAAAATCCAATCGGTTTTAGTTGAGCTTGAGCACAAATTAGGCAACGAAGAAAAACTCAATTTCGACATGCAGGAATACCTGACTTACTACCTCGTAAAATTCTCTAATGTTTTTTATACAGATATCAACATGTACACCCTCAACGGTGATTTGCTGGCCTCGTCGCGGCCCGAGATTTTTGAGAGCAACCTGATCGGGACCAAAATGAACACCGAGGCATACAGGCAGGTACACCTTATGCAGAAGGCCAATTTTGTGCACAAAGAAAGCATTGGGGGCTTGGAATACCTTTCGGCTTATGTTCCTTTCTCGAACAACCATAGTCAAGTGTTGGCCTACCTCAACCTGCCCTATTTTGCCAAACAAAAATTGATGAAGAAAGAAATCTCGGGACTTATCACGGCGGTGGTCAATATTTATGTTTTGCTCATCATCCTAACCATTTTTGTCACCATCCTTATCTCGAACAAGATTACCCAACCCTTGCGCCTGATCCAGGAAAAGATGAACAAAACACGCCTGGGGCGGCCCAACGAAAAAATACTCTACCAAAGTCGCGACGAAATTGGCAGCCTGATAGACGATTACAACCGGATGATGGAGGAGCTGCAAGCGAGCGCCGACAAACTGGCTAAATCGGAGCGCGAAAGTGCCTGGCGCGAAATGGCAAGGCAAATTGCCCATGAGATAAAAAACCCGCTTACACCCATGCGCCTGCACATCCAGCACTTGCAAAAGGCCATAAACGAAGGGGCCACCGACATGAAGGACCGCATTGACAAGGTGGCTACTATCCTCATTTCCCAGATTGATGCCCTTTCGGCCATTGCCACCGAGTTTTCCAACTTTGCCAACATGCCCCGCGCCAAAAATGGTCGGGTCGATTTGTTACCAGTGCTTGAAGAAACAGCCGGGCTTTTCAATAAGGAAGATGCAGAAATAAGTCTCGACTTCGACAACCTTCAAGAGGCCATTATTTTTGCCGACAAAGAACAGATACAGCGCGTATTTATCAACCTGATAAAAAACGGCATCCAGGCAGTACCTGATGGAACTCCGGCAAGGATCCGCATTTGCCTCAGCAAGCAAGCTAACTCCTACATTGTTGAAGTGAAAGACAATGGTAGCGGCGTGCCCGGCGATGTGCAGGATAAATTGTTTAGCCCCAACTTCACCACTAAAAGCAGTGGTATGGGACTGGGTCTTTCCATAGCCAAAAACACCGTTGAAACAGCAGGAGGGAAAATCTGGTTCGAAACCCAAGCCGGAATGGGCAGTAGCTTTTATGTGGAGTTGCCGGGGATGGTTGTGTAGGTTTAAGAGTTCAAAGTTCTGAGTTTTGTTATTTGTCCGATCTGGTAGAAATGCACGGCCTTGCGTCTCTACTGGTTTAGACTGCTTACTGTGGATTGTATCCTACCCAAGCCCTCGCATATTTTGAGCGAGGGTTTGAGTTGTTTCAAGCTATTCTTGAGTTTTTGTGGTTCGTGTTCATCCCCAACATAAGCTTCTCTTTCATAGCTTTTTTCTCCGCCCCCTTTAAAAAGGGGGACAGTCGTTGTTTCATAGTCAGGGCGGTAGTAGATTACCACAATTTTTGCAACAGCGACAAGCCCTTCCTTACAATAAGGAAGGGTTGGGCCTGCCCCGCCAAGCGGTGGATGGATGAACAAAATGGATAGTTGATCCCGCCTCACCTCTTGGGTGGTGGATGGATGAATAGAATTTACTTTAAATCCACCGTTGCCTCAAAGTCACACCGACCCTTTGTTCCACTGGCATGATTTCCTTCTCGATGGTCATTCTTAAATATGGACTTTACGGAGTGGGTTCATATTTGCAATTTGCAGCGATAGCTTACACCCCATTTTTTAGCGTTAATTGGCTCAACCCCGGCGTTCGTTAACTCAACCCCAGCGTTTATACATTTAACTCATATCGCCCTTCTTGTCGCCGTACCTTTATCTCATTGTTGAAACTAACTTTTAAAAACATGAGATTATGAAAAAAATCCTACTCTTTTCGGTAAGCCTGTTGTGCGGCTTTGTTTTCAACCTAAATGCACAAGACTATATAAGGTTCGATGCTTCCTTTTACAGCGAGGCATTGGAAATGGTAAAAAAGGTAGATGTTTATATCCCGGGTGATTATTATCTGCATCCAGATCAAAAGTATGCTACCATATATTATTTACATGGAGCTGGAGGGGATGAAGGATCGGGGTCCACGGAAGCAAGCCTTTATTATCAACTTCATGAAGGATATAACGACATATCTTCACCACCTGCCATTTTCGTATGCCCCGATGGATCGTGTGAACCCTATATGGGTAGTATGTGGGTTAATTCGCCGTTGTATGGAAACTACGAAGATTTTGTAATGCAGGATGTAATCCAATTTGTTGAAAGCAATTTCCGGGCAATACCTGAGAAAAATTTCCGGGCAATATGCGGATTGTCGATGGGGGGCTTTGGCTCGGCCTGGCTTACTTTAAATTGCCCCGACAGTTTTCGGGTTTGTTTTCCTTATATCGGGGCATTAGCCTTTCCTGATACGACATTAAGTGAATGGAGGGATTTGGTGTATAATGAGAACAACTCCTATATTTTAAATTATAATGCAGGTTTCTTGTCACAAGTTCATATAACTACGCTGGGTGGTTGGACACCAAATATGGATTTGCCCCCTTATTATGTAGAGCCTTTGTTTGACTCAATGGGAAATTGGGTTGATACCTCGATAAATAAAGGATATCATTTCGATTGCAGTCGTAGGGTCAAAGACCTGCAAAATGTCGATTCACTTGCATGGTTTCTGGGTGCCGGCAAAACGGATTATATGATGATATATCCTACCTACCAAATGTTTATGGACAGCCTCGAATACTATAATATTGATTACAGCAGTTATTTTTTTAATGGGGGCCATGAATACCATGCATATACATGGTATCTGGGCTTACATTTCATCGACTCCATTTTTTACGAATCTTTTGTAAACTCACCCTATTTACTACACTCCATTAATTCCACTTCAGCTTCAATCCCATTCAGGATTTACCCCAACCCAATATCCGATCAGGTAAATATCTCTTATAAATTATCAAAGCCATGCAATGTAAAGCTTGAAATCCGGGATATCTATGGAAAATTGCTGGCCGTACTTGAAGATGGAAAGCAACTGCCGGGAGAAATTGCCCTTCGTTACAACCTGTCAAAATATCCTGCCGGGATGTATTTCATTAAGCTTGAAAGTGAGGAAGGAATTACAATTAGAAAAATTATTAAAGTGATGGGGCAGTAGATAGCACACGTGCATACTCGCGGTGTGACTCTGAGTCACACCATGAGTGGCTGCCCGGGAGGGCGGTTTAGGTAGAGACGCGATTAATCGCGTCTCTACGAACCACTAAACCACCTCAGCCCCCAGACCCTGCTCATTATAAACAAACGAATATGAAATAAAAAACCATTAAATATTAAGATTATGAAAAATATCCTACTCTTTTCGATAAGCCTGTTGTGCGGCTTTGTGTTCAACCTAAATGCACAAAAATTCATGCGCCTAGAAATCCCTTTCTACAGTGAAACACTGCAAGAAAACCGGATGGTCGACATTTACCTGCCTTCGATCTATTATGTGGATGCTGCACAGGAATATGCGACCATTTACTATTTGCACGAAGAAGACGAAGACCAAACGGACGGACTCTTCCCTGCACAGAAATACTATAATTATCGCATGGATACACTTGAATACCCTCCGGCAATTTTTGTAGTCCCCGATGGTTCGTGCAGTCAGTTTCTGGGGAGTTGTTTTATGAACTCTGAGCTATACGGATCGTACGAGGATTATTTTATCCAGGATGTCATCTCTTTTGTCGAAAGCAATTTCAGGGCGAAGAGCGATAAACGTTTCAGGCTGATAACCGGGGAATCGACGGGAGGTTTTGCGGCGGCCTATTTTGCCACCAAATACCCCGAAAAGTTCAGGGCCTGTTTCCCCAACTTTGCTTTCCTGGCCTGGTCCGATTCCGTTTTGAACGCCTGGAAAGACCTGTGCTACAACGAAAACAATTCGTACGAGTTGAACTATAATGCAGGCAAATACACCAAAACCTTTTTTACCTTTTGCGGGGCTTTTTCGCCAAACCTCAACAACGGCACCAACCAAATCGATATCCCTTTCGACAACAATGGAGATTGGGTAAACGGCACCCTTGACAAATGGCATGAGTTTGATGTAAGCCGCCGCGTAAAAGACATGGTCAACCATGGGCCATTTGATTGGTATCTGGCTTGCGGCACCACCGATCCATATCCCACCTACACCAGCTACGAAACATTTATGGACAGCCTCGACCAATACATTAACGACAATATTAAGTACACCACTAATTTCAACCCCGGAGGCCATTCAACCAATACACTGGCCTGGATAAACGGGATGCACTGGATGGATTCAATAATAAACCATTCCTTCGAAACAATAGGTATACCAACGATTTTTGAACCCACATTCGGCATTACAATTTTCCCCAATCCCGCTTCCGACCAGGTAAACCTGAACTACTCCCTTACCTTGGCAGGCAGGATAGGCATCAGTCTGTATGATAATATAGGCCAAAAGCTGGCCACTTTACAGGTGGAGAAACAACCACCGGGGGAACATTCATTCCGTTTTATGCTATCGGAATATCCTGCCGGGGTTTATTTTGTTCGCTTGCAGGTATGTGATGAATTTGTAACCAAAAAAATAATAAAGGTGGCGGGGCAGTAGTACTTCCCCTGCAAACTCACCGGGTGACTCGGAGTCACCCGGTGAGTGGACGGCAGGGCAGGCGGCGAATGTAGAGACGCGATTAATCGCGTCTCTACAAACCACCAACCCGCCACCCCCCTGACCTACCCATTTTAAACAAACAAATATGAAATTTTAGAAAAACATAAATCATTAAAAACAAAAGCTATGAAATCATTAAAATTTACTTTACTCATTTTAGGTATTGGCCTGGTGTTTTCGGTATCTGGTCAATCAAACTCTGCTTTGTCGATTGACACGGTGGATTTGGACAGTTTCATAATTGCTAATATGCAAAACTTCCATGTACCCGGATTGTCGGCATGTGTTGTTAAAGATGGTTCGGTGATTTGGAATAATAACTATGGATACATGAACCTCCAGGATAGCACACTGGTTGGCGACTCTACCCTGTTCAATGTTTTTTCGATTAGCAAGTCCATCACAACTGCTTGTGTCATGCAATTAGTCGACAAACAAATCGTAGGATTGGATGAAAACATCAACAACTTCTTGCCTTTTCAGGTTAGCAATCCACACAATGGCATCGATAGCATTACACCCAGAATGTTGATGAACCACACATCCACAATTAACGACTGGAACTTCAACAACTTTGTTGTAAATGGTGATCCTGCAATGTCTTTGGGATACTTTATGGAAAATTATCTTTCGGCCACCGGTAATTTTTACAACACGAACAATTTTTACAACCAGGTTCCGGGAACCGGCTATAATTACGATAATTATGGAATGGCATTGTTAGGCTACCTGATAGAACCTCTAACCGGCATAAGCTTCCACCAGTATGTAAGAGACTCCTTGCTCACTCCTTTAGGGATGAACTCATCTGCATGGTTTCTGAACGAGTTAAATGTGGATAGTGTGGCCGTGGGGTACGATTACGCAGGAGGTACTTTTACAGCAAACGCGCACAGAGGCCACCCAGCATATCCGGGAATTGGATTACGGACTTCAGCATTGGAACTGGCCAATTTTGTAATCATGTTACTGAACAATGGATCTTTCAATAACCAAACGATTTTATCATTAGCCTCAATTAATTCCATGACAACCGTCCAAAATTCAAATTTGGATAAATATGGATTGGGAATGTACAAAACAGAGAATTATGGCAGTCGGACTGTTTGGGGACATAATGGAGGAGGCGGAGGTTATGCAGCCGAGTATTATTTCTGTAAAGACGAAGAATCCGGTGTTGTTGTCACAACAAATTCAGAGCAACATATTGATACGATAGTTGAATATCTATTCGATTATGCCTTAAACTACATTAATATTGTAGAAGCCCCCCAAGCCTGCAATTTAGAAATGAATATCTATCCTAATCCGGCCACAGACATAGTAAACATTCATTTCGACCTTAAAAAGGGAACTGAGGTATCATTGATTGTCAGAAATATTATTGGGCAAGACTTAAAACACATTCCTCTGGGAATGAGAAAAACAGGAGCCTATCAACTCAATTGCAACGAATTTTCATCCGGAATATATTTCATCACCTTGCAAAGCGGGTCGGGCAGGGTGACTAAGAAGTTGGTGATAAGTTAAGGCTATTCTGATTTTATTCACCAGGTGACTCGGAGTCACCCGGTGAGTGGATGGCTGAGACGGTGAACGTAGAGACGCGATTAATCGCGTCTCTACAAACCACCAATCCGCTGCCCCCCTGACCTACCCATTTTAAACAAACGAATATGAAATTTTAAAAACATAAATCATTAAAAACTAAAGCTATGAAAAGAATACTACTAATTTTTGTATTGGGAATGATGCTTCAATCTTTCTCGTATGGGCAAGGATGCTTGCCAAACGGAATCACTTTTAGTACACAAGCGGAAATTGACAGTTTTCAGGTGAACTATCCGGGTTGTACTGAAATCGAGGGTGATGTTTGGATTGGAGGAAACATTTCCAATCTGAATGGGTTGAGCTGTTTAACAGCTATTGGAGGTGAATTAAATATTTACTCAAACAGTCTTCTAAGCAATTTTTCAGGATTAAATAACTTAACTACAATTGGGGGCAGACTATATCTTTCATACACCTCCATTTCCAGCTTAACTGGTCTTGAAAATTTAACCTCCATCGGGACGGGGACTGGCAATGTTGGATTATCTATAGGCACAAACAGTGTTTTGACAAGTTTAACAGGACTGAATAATTTAAGCTCAATTACAGGAGGGATAAAACTCGTAATTTTAGATGCCTTAACATCTCTAAATGGATTGGATAGTTTGGTTTCGGTTGGAGGGGATATTGAGATTCGTGACAATCAGGTTCTTACCGATTTATCATCGCTTGGGGGATTAACTACAATTGAGGGTGAGCTTACAATTAGTTCAAATCCCCTCCTTTCTGATTTATCCGGGTTGCAAAATTTAACCACTATTAATGGAACATCAGGCTATGGTTTAGATATTTGCAACAATGCCTCATTATCAAATTTATATATACTTGATAATGTAAACCATATTGGCGGAAGCATTATGATTCAGGGAAATCCTGTTCTTGAAAATATTTTTAACGTTGATAATATTGATACAGTAAGTGGAGATTTAATTATCCAATCGAATCCCAGCCTTTTGTCCTTTGAAGGTTTTGGCAACACAACTATTATTAACGGTGATGTAAGAATTATGAATAATACATCTTTGACAGATTTGTCTAATCTTTCAAATTTACACTCAGTTAACGGGTACCTGAGAATTGGTGGAAATACCACTTTGTCTGATTTATCAGGACTTGATAGCCTGAATTATATTGGGGGCTATCTTGTTATTGAGGCCAATGATGGACTGAGCTCTATCACAGGATCCGAAAACCTAACCACCATAGGCAATGAATTAACTATTTCTGAGAATCTTACATTGATATCAATCAATGGTTTCGAAAATCTCGATTCGTTAAGGTATTTTAATATTGTTGACAACCCTTTGCTGGAAAGTATTAATGGTTTTTCTAGTCTTGTTTCCATGAATTCTTCTCGAATTGAAGGAAACAATATGTTGGATAGTTTGAGCGGATTTCAGAATTTGTCACATTTTTGGGGTGCTCTAAAAATTATAAACAATATTCTACTTCCAGAAATTTTGGCATTTTCAAACTTAAACCATTGCTCAAGTTTATATATTAATGATAATCCGTCGTTACAAAACCTTGATAACTTTAATAATATTTATTCTTTAGGATTTTTCTCTATAGTCAATGATTCCTTGTTAATGAGTTTGCCGGATATGCCTAATCTTATCTCTTGTAGTAATATTCGCATTGTAAATAATTTTTCATTAGATAGCCTAACAGGATTTGTAAACTTATCTGCAATTGGGTCGGTGTCAATCTCGGAAAACTCTTCTTTAGTGAGCCTTGAAGGTTTTGTAAAAACAGATTCGATTATCGGATCGGTGTTAATTTCAGAAAACCCCAGACTTAAAGACATGACTGGATTAGATAGCCTAAAGTTTATTGGAGGTTCTCTTTCGATTTGGGGGAACGATTCAATAATAAATATTTCAGGACTTGAAAATCTAAGCCAAGTGAATGGTAGTTTGAAAATTGGTCATGATTGGTATGATGGTAATCCAAGACTGAAAAGCCTCGATGCTTTACAAAAACTAACTATAATAGAAGGAATATTGTGTGTGCAACAAAACGATGCGCTTGAATCTTTAGATGGACTTGATTCATTGAAATCTGTTGGGTATGAAATTCTGGCAGGAGGGTATAATGCCATACATGGAATTCACTTATTGAACAATGATTCGCTGATTTCAATTGAAGGGATTAGGAATATAAACCCTGTTACTATAGGGGACTTACACATTGAACACAACCCTTTGCTTTCGCATTGTCACGTGCAAAGCGTATGTAACTACATTTTTCATAATGGACCTGCACAGATCGACAGCAATGCAGTCGGCTGCAACGATATTTGGGAGATAGAAGCTGCATGTCTTATCGCAACAGAAGAGCAAACAGTAAGAGAACCTCGTTTTATGGTATCACCAAATCCAGCTAATGATGCTATATATATCAGCATAGAGGGATTGCATGATAAAGAAATCAGCATAGAGATTTTCAATGTAAATAGCGTGAAGGTAAAATCCTGGCAGTTTACAACCAATGTGTCGGGCATGAATGAAATAGTTTTGGATTTAGGCGATTTTTCTGCCGGGATGTATTTTATCAAATTTCAAAGCGATGATGGAATTGTAACGAAAAAAATAATTAAGGTGGCGGGGCAATGACAAGGGTTTTTGGGGCAGGCGGTTGGATATTAATAATGAGACGCAAGCCTTGCGTCTCTACTGTCACCTGCTCCGCCAGCCATCAACCCAGTAAAAGGTTTTTAAAAACGAGTGTAGAGACGCAAGGCTTGCGTCTCGATAGGCCACTAAAACCCGAACATTTTAAGATAAACGAAAAAGATCTGACAATGAAAAGAAAAGGAAACATCAATAGGGTTGGCGCAGAGAAAAAAAAGGCATTGGGTTGTTGTTCATACTCACGGCGTGCCTTTGAGTCACAACGTGAGTGGCTGGCTGGACGGGAGGGTGACGAATGTAGAGACGCGATTTATCGCGTCTCTAAATACCGCCAATCCACCAATCCATGCAGCCACGTCCTATAAACCATCAAGATTAAGGACATTCGATTTGGGGCTGGGGAACCCCAATTGAAGTATGAGGGTTTATAGTTTCCAATTGGGGACTGGAAAATGTCGAAGCCGATTGAGACCTGTGGACTGTGGACTGCCGACTGAGAACTGCCGACTGGAGACTGAAAAAGAGATTCAGCAAATAAAAGTTATTGAAATAAATAAAAAATTTGGGGGGAATTATGAAATTACTTACATTTGAAAGAAAGTTAAAACACCGCATGTTAAATGCCATTATCATCGACGATGAACCTCATATTCGCCAGACCCTGGAGAAGATGGTTGTTGGCTTTTGTCCCAATTTAAAGCTGGTTGCAACTGCCGATAGTGTAGAAAGTGGTGTAAATACGATACGGAAATACCATCCCGACCTGGTGTTGTTAGATATAAAAATGAACGACGGCACAGGTTTCGACCTGCTTAAAAAATTGGAGCCGGTCGATTTTAAGGTGATCTTTATTACGGCTTACGACAAATATGCCATCAAAGCCTTTAAGTTCAGTGCCATCGACTATCTCCTAAAACCTGTCGACCCGGCCGATCTGCGCGCTGCCGCCGAAAGGGCAGAAAAGCTATACCAAAAGGATTTCAACACACAACTAAACACTCTAGAAGAAAATCTACAACTAGATGCCTCTAACAACAAGAAAAAGATCATCCTGAAAACGTATGATAATATCCATCTGGTAAAAGTATGCGACATTAATTATTGCGAATCGGAGGGGGGATACACTTCCGTGAACATGCTGAACGGGAATAAGATTATGGTGTCGTGCACGCTAAAAGAATACGACGATATGTTGAGCGAAACAGGTTTTTTCCGTGTGCATAAATCTTTCCTCATAAACATGCGGCACATCAACCGTTTCGAGAAAGCCGAAGGGGGGCATGTGGTTTTGGAAAACGAAATTAAAATCCCGGTGGCCTCGCGCAAACGTGATGATCTGCTGGAGATGTTCGAGAAACTGGCGGCTTCTAATTAGTAGGCAGTTTCCAGGCGGCAGTTGGCAGGCGGCAGTTCTTAGCCGACAGTTAGTCAGCAGTTGGAAGATGGCAAAAGGTTAAGGACAGAGAGCAAATATTTTCTAATTTCAAATTCTTACTAATGATATTGATCGATCAACCAAAATTGGCATTGCGTAAAATTATTCCATTCCTCTTTATTATTTTGCTGTCTCATGGAATCGCCTATTCCCAAATGTTCTACCTCCGCGATAGTATAGAGGTTGTTCGCCTGGAAAAAGAACTGGCTAATTCCACAGGTACAAATAAAATTAACATTGAAAATCAAATAGCCGCAATAATTGTCAATTATGATCCTGAGAGGTCATTCAGCTTGTCACAGGCTACTTTAGCAGCTTCTGAAGAATTTTCATATCCTGTCGGAAAAGCTTTTGCCCTCTCGAATATAGGGTTCTATTACTTTTTGCAAAGCGAATTTATCAAAGCATTCCAATATCAAACACAGGCTTATGGGATAGCCCAAAGCTTAAACATACCTGAGTTAAGCATGTTGATCTACGAGCGCATGGGCTATATCTATTATTTTTCAAAAGCCGATGAGCAACAAATTATCAATCACTATGAAGAAGCACGGAAGTACCATGATGAAGTTGGGAATAAGAATATGGCCGCTTCCATGCTCGTAATAATAGGGGGTGGAGCTTTTCGAATTGGAAACTATCAGGTAGCTTTGGATTATTTCAATCGATTTCTCAGGTATACCTCTAACATGGAACCTCCGAGACTTGAAAAACTTATTGTTGCCTATTCAATGGGCGATATATATTTTCAATGGCGTGAAATGGATAAGGCAATTGAATTGTACAAAAGTTCGCTTGCTCTTATGGATTTTAATTTTGTGGAAGAGATGGCACTTAATGCTAATGTTTTTCTCAAAATTGGAGACTATTATTTAGCTGCCAATCAACCCGACAGCGCAATGATATTTATAAACAAGTGCTACCAACAATGCAAAGCAATACATTACACCCGGGGCGAAATGAAAGCTTGTATCAAACTGGGGATGTTTTATAAATCAAGAGGAGAATACGAAAAATCAATTTCAAATTACGAAGAAGCGACCAGGCTTGGATATATAATCGATTCAACAGGTCTACTCTTTAATGATGCACATTTCAACAAATTTATTGATGTTACCGATGAAACCTGGATGTCCTCGCCAACTGCCTATAGAAAATTTCATGGAAAACTTGGGATTTTGGAAGGGCTTACAAACCTTATGGAGTTGTACCAAATTACTAACCATCAAGACAAAGCTCTGAAAATTATAGATTCAACATTGACCATCAAAGACGAAATTCTAAAGTTTCAAAACAGGACAGAATTGATGGAGCTAAAATTAAAATATGAATCTGAAAATAAGGAGCAAAAGATTGAATTATTGGCCCGGGAGAATGAGATCCAGAAAAGAAAAACTCATCAAACCCGTTTATTGCTCTTTAGTTTTCTTGGGTTTTTAATCCTAATCCTTCTGATTGGTATTCTTTACATCCGGCAGAATAGGATAAAGTCCAGTCAAAAAAACATGCAGTTGCAGCAAAAGCTCCTCCGTTCGCAAATGAACCCCCATTTCATATTCAACTCGTTGGCCAGCATCCAAAACTCCATCATCAACGAAGAACCCGAAAAGGCCAGTACCTACCTGGCGCGTTTTTCAAAGTTGATGCGCAACATCCTCGATAGTTCGGTAGATGAATTTATTCCCCTGGAGCAAGAGATCAGCACCATCGAAAACTATCTGTCCTTGCAGAAAATCCGTTTCCCCGAAAAGTTTGATTATTCCATATCGATGGATGAAACACTTGACCCGACAGAAATTCATATCCCTCCCATGCTGGCACAGCCCTTTATCGAAAATGCCATCGAACATGGATTCAGAAACAAAGAAACTACAGGACATATTCAGATCAGTATTTATCATGAAAAAGGAAACATCATGTATACCATCGAAGACGATGGCATTGGCAGGGCCCGAGCGCAGGAAACTTCGATAAAACTGGACAATAACTATAAATCGCTTGCCACACAGATTACCAGGGAACGGATTGCGGTGATAAACAAAAAACTGAAACAGAAAATCAGTCTGGAGATAATCGACCTGAAAGATGAAGCGGGGATAGGCGTCGGGACAAAAGTGGTTTTTCGGTTGCCGGGAAAATTGTAGGGGGTAGTTTAGTCGGGACGTGATTTCAAGTCATCAGCAAATCAATTCGAACTACAAGAATTAAATCGAAAATTTGAGTTTTAAAAAATCACGAATTCACAATAATTTATTTTGTGATTTTTGTGCTTGTGAATTGGCCATTAATATCGCACTTTGATAATTCTAAATTGTAGAAATTGTAGCACATCCTCAGTGAAATACAACTTATCAACAGGTAGTTTTTCCATGCAATATATCATGAATGCTAACATATAGATCATTATAATCAGTCTGAAATATCCAAATATCTACATAAGTGAATAACTTAAATAATGTAGATTATTTCTTTTTTAATTGAACAATTCCTCAAATCGGAGGTTTAGGTCTCATTATTTATATTTAGTCTAAATTAACACAGCGAGGGAGATCAATGAAGACACATAAGGTTTTAGCCATACTTTCTGAATACGGTTATTGGGGAATAGAATTAGTAGGTCCTTTGCAAAAGCTTGAAGCTGCAGGATATCAAATTGATTTTATGACACAATTTGGGAAAAAAGCCGAAGCCTTACCACCCAGTTACAATACCGAATATGTTGACCCACCTCTTGGAGTTTGTGTAACAACTCCATCCGATGCAGAATTGGTGAAGGCTTTTGAAGCTGAAAAACGTCTTGAGCAGCCTTTGTCAATGAATGATTTTATTCCTGAACGACCCTATACTTCAGCCACTCATTACTTACGTGAATTGGAAAACTATTATGTGAAAGTCAAAGAATCGCAAAAAATACTTACCGAAAAATATGATGCAATCTTTTTAGTAGGGGGAAGTGGCCCGATTATCGACATGGTGAACAACCAGCGATTGCATGAAATAGTATTAGGATTTAATAGAGCTGATAAACCCATTGCAGCAATATGTTACGGTGTTATGGTACTTGCCTATGCGCGTGATTTTAATGAGCGAAAATGTATTATAAGAGGGAAGCATGTAACAGGCCACTGCATTGAATATGATTATCATGACGGCACCGGATTCTTACACACTGACCTTAATATGGGGCCACCACCTTATGTTTTAGAATATGCCATGACGGATGCTGTAGGTCCTGAAGGTCAATTTCATGGTAATTTCGGAAAAGAAACTTCGGTAATCGTTGATTATCCATTTATAACAGCTAGGTCCTTACAATGCTCTCATGAGTTTGGGGAACAATTTGTAAATGTACTTGACAAGGGGACAAAACGTTATGGCTGGTAAAGATGGTAATACGAAAATAATTGAACAATTCCTTGTCGATGGCATGGATCACATGTTTGGCAATCCTGGAACTGTTGAGCAGGGCTTTTTGGATGCCCTGGACAACTATCCAGAGATGAAGTACATCCTAAGCCTTCAGGAAAGTGTTGCAGTATTAATGGCCGATGGTTATGCAAGAGCAAGCCAGAAACCTACATTGGTTCAATTACATAGTTCGCCCGGCATTGGCAACGCAGTGGGAGCGCTATACCAGGCAAAAAGAGGTCATTCGCCATTGGTTGTTATTGGTGGCGATGCAGGAATAAAATACATGAACATGGATGCACAAATGGCTAATGATTTAGTTGCCATGATGGCCCCAGTCACTAAATATTCAACCTTAGTTACCGACTCCCGATCACTTTTGAGAACCATCAGAAGAGCCACAAAGATTGCTGCCACCGCACCCATGGGACCAGTTTATGTGTGTATTCCAATGGATATTCTGGATGAGATCAATGATGAAATCGTAATGCCAACATCCATTCCGTCAACAAGGGTTTTACCCGATCCGTCGATTATTGATGAAGCAGCCAAAATGCTACTGAAAGCTGAAAAGCCTATGATTTTTATTGGCGATGGCGTTGCTTATTCAGGTGCCACTACCGAATTGACCAAGGTAGCCGAGCTACTTGGCGCCGAAGTATACGGTGTTGAATTTGGGGATTTCATCATGGACAATGAGCATCCTCTTTACCAGGGAACTACCGGCCACATGTTTGGCTCGTACAGCAAACCTATTACTTCGAAAGGAGATTGCAACCTGGTTGTTGGAACGTATATGATGCCGGAGGTTTTTCCTCATTTAGGCGAGATATACAATCCGGATGCGAGGGTGATTCATTTTGATTTGAATGCGTATGAGATTGCAAAAAATCACCGGGTTGATCTGGGTGCAGTTTGCGATCCTAAACTTACCCTTCAGGCCTTAGTCAACAGACTGGAGTCATTGATTACTACAGAGCAAAAAACATATTCCACAAAAAGAACTCTGGAAATCGGGCAAGCCAAAGCCGAAAGATTAGCAGTCGAAATAAAAGCGGATGATAAAATAAAGGGGCAAATCCCTTTGAATATGGCCGATTTTGCAAAAGTACTAGCAGCTAAACTTCCTAAAGACCACGTCATTTTTGACGAGGCTTTGACCAGTTCACCACCCATTACCCGATATATGCCACCCAGAAATCCGGGAGATATTTTTTATACCCGTGGCGGTTCGCTGGGTGTGGGAATACCCGGAGCCATAGGCGTAAAATTATTACATCCTGAAAAAACCGTAGTTGGCTTTACCGGCGATGGAGGTTCGATGTACACAATTCAAGCTCTTTGGTCGGCAGTGCGCCATAAGGTGGGTGCAAAATTTATTGTGTGCAACAATGGTACGTATAAATTATTGCAGTTGAACATCGATCAATATTGGAAAGAACGCGAAATTGGCAAGCATGATTTCCCACTTCCCTTTGATCTTTCTTACCCAGCCCTTCAATTCGATCAGATTGCAAAATCGATGGGAGTAAATTCAGTACGAGTTGAGAAACCGGAAGACATTGCACCAGCTATTGATAAAATGCTCGCTGACGATGAGCCATTTTTGATCGACCTGGTGCTAAAAGGAGATATAAGGCCTGAACTAATCAACAAAATTTGTGGCCAATAAATTTTATAAAAACAAAGAATTAAGAAAATGATGACAAAACAATCGATACATGAATTTGCAGTGAACTGGTACAAACTACTTGATGTTCATGCGCCACAAGTTGATTTTCTACCCCTTCTGGCCGATAAAGAATTGGAAATGGTTTTCCCTGAAGCCACAATAACCGGTCACGCCGGATTTGAAGGATGGTTTCAGCGTGTAATCCGAATATTCTTTGACGAAGTGCATACTGTAAAAGAAGTAAGTCCTGTAATTTCGGGAGATTCAGCATCTGTAAAAGTGGTCGTGCAATGGGAAGCCAGTTTATGGAATGCACCGGAAGCATACAGCAAAAGAATAGTATGTGATGCCTACCAAACCTGGGAAATGAAAGTTATTGCGGGCAAACTTGTCATTACAAAATATGTTGTGGATGACATTAAATACCACGAAGGTTCAGCAACTCTATAATAAATGGTGAATTTGAATACCTGTCGTGTTGTTTCTTAAGCCCATAAGCATTTGCAACACTACTTTTTACATGACCTTCAATTTATTCGGAACAACAAATAAATTATATTCCTTATGACTATAAAAGAAATTATCGAAACCTACTACGTTCATGCAAACAGTGGAAACTGGACAGCCTGGTGCGACTTATTCGACGAAAATCAGGTGATGGACGAGCAATTGGCCGGACACATCGAATCGCTGGCTACCCTCCGCACAATGATGGCTGGGATGGGCAATGTATATGCAGTTTTCAAAAATAAACCAATTCATATTTTGGTTGATGGAAATAAGGCCGCAGCTGTTTCACATATTTCGGCACGGGCTTCCAAATTTCCTGATATTCCTATTGAGGCAGAAGTAATGAATTACTTTGAAATTAAGGATGGCAAAATAGTTTACATGGCCAACTTTCACGATTCAAAGCCATTCAAACCTTTTCTTGATCAATTTTAAAAGTTTTTAAATCGTAGCTTTATGACAGAACATTTCGATTATATCCTTATTGGGGCAGGAACAGCAGGAAGTATCCTGGCTAACCGTCTTTCAGAAAATCCGGATGTATCTGTATTGTTGATCGAAGCTGGCGGTCCACCAAGTTCCGCTCCAGCCAATGTGGCTAATCCGGCACTATGGTACACCTTATTGGGATCAGAAATCGATTGGGGATACTCGTCTACTCCTCAAACGGGATTAAACTCCCGAAAAACGTACGAACCCAGAGGCAAATTGGCAGGAGGTTCCAGCAATTTGTACATCATGATGCACATCCGGGGACACCGTTCCGATTTTGACAATTGGGCATACAGCGGCGCTCCAGGCTGGGCTTTCGACGATGTGGTTCCTTATTTTCAGAAACTTGAAATGCAGGAAGACGATACCAATCCCTTGGCAGGGCAGAATGGGATGATGTCTGTAATCAATGCAAAAGATCATAATCCCAATCCGGTATCCAAAGCTTTTATTGATGCCTGTTTGAATTTAGGTTACCCTGAAACGCCCGATTTTAACCATCCTGATAAGATGATCGGCGCAGGATGGCATCATGTAAATATTAAGGATGGGAAAAGACATTCGGCGGTTGAAGCCTATCTGGCTCCGGCTTTAACAAGGCAAAATCTTACAGTAAGTACTTTTTCGCATGTGACCCGATTAATTATTGAGAACGAAAAATGTTTGGGTGTTGAGTTCATAAAAGACAAAGTACTTGTTAAGGCTTATTCGAATAAAGAAGTTATCCTTTCTGCGGGCGCAATTGAAAGCCCTCATATTTTGCAGCTTTCAGGAATAGGAAATGCTGAGCATCTGGAAAAATTTGATATTAAAGTACAAGCCGACCTAAAAGGGGTGGGCGAAAATTTCCATAATCATGTCCTTACCGGTGTGATAAACGAATGTTCTCAACCGGTTCCAGAAGGAAACCTTAACCTTTCCGAGGCAGCTATGTTTTTGAAATCCAGTCCGGGTTGGATTGGTCCCGATTTACAACTTGGCTTAGTGCATGTTCCTTTTAACATTATTGTTGGACAAGGTCATCCAAATTCTGTTTCAATCCTACCAGGTCTTGAAAGGCCCTTGTCGAGAGGATGGGTCCGATTGGCCAGCAAAAACCCTTTGGAAAAACCCTTAGTGAATCCAAACTATTTAAGTGTTAGAAGTGATGTGGACCGTATGATGTATGGCGTTGAATTAGCTCGTGAAATTTTCTCAACCTCTCCATTAAAAGAGTGGGTCAAGCAAGAATTAATTCCAGCTCCAAATTCGATCAAAAGCAAAAAAGATCTTGAAGATTTTGTGCGGAATAATTCTGATTCTTATCACCATCAGGTAGGTTCGTGCAAAATGGGTTTAGATGCCATGGCCGTTGTCGATCCTGAATTAAAGGTGAATGGTATTAGCGGTCTTCGGATTGCCGATGCCTCTGTGATGCCCTTTATAACTTCGGGGAACACCCATGCAGCTATAGGAATGATTGCAGAAAAATGTGCCGACATGATTAAGATGGATTCCTAAAAAAGAAAGATTTTAAATAGTATAGAAATAAACATAAACAAATATGGATATGAAGAATAACGAAAATTTAGTTTCAAAAGAAATTGCGCTATTAATGGCCGTGCAATGCAATGATCTTAATAAGGCCACCGAATTAATAAAACAGGGTGCTGATGTAAATAGAAGAGGCCCTACTCCTTATACCTTATTAATGATCGCAGCGGGTTTTGGAAATGTACAAATGACAGACATTTTACTTGCTGCCGGGGCAGATGTGTTTGCAATGGATTCAACACTTGGGGCTTCTGCGCTTCACAAAGCCGCACAAAGTGGAGTGACTGATGTTGCAAAACTTATTCTTGATAAAGGTGCCTTTATTAACCTCCAGTCAGCAACAGTTGGTCATACACCAGTAATTGATGCAATATGGGCGAAGAAACCAGGGATGGTGAAATTTCTCTTGGAAAGAGGTGCTGCAATTGACATCAAGACACATTACGGTGGCACTGTTTGGGATTTTGTTGGTAATGAAGTAAACTGGACTGCAGGCAGTACGATTCCTGAAAAAGAAAGCTGGGGCAAAACGATACGCGAATTGCTGGAGAAGCAAGAGAAAAAAAATGCTGAGATACTAGATAAACAGCAGTTAATGAAAGCCGTAGCAGCCAATGATCTTAAAGCGGTAGAACAACTTATAGCAAAAGGGGCAAATGTAAATGAACAATCGCCAGTACTTGGAAGCGGCAATGATGGCCAGACACCATTATTAGTGGCCTGTTTTAATGGATTTACAGAGATCGTAGAAAAGCTGATCAATGCAGGTGCCAATCCAAAAATTGTGGACTATCTATTAAAAGCCACTCCCTTGCATAAAGCTGCCTTTGCGGGTCATCCTGAGTCGATGAAATTAGTGTTGTCTCAAGGCTTAGTTGAGGTTAATGCCCAGGGCCCTTATAATGGTTATACGGCCATGCATGATTGTGTATGGCATGGTCACGAAGAGTGCTTAAAGGTATTGCTTGAAACCGATGCAAGAACAGATTTAAAAGGATTCGACGGAAATACACCATACAGCCTGGCTGTAGCTTTAGGCTACTCCAAACTAGCAGAACTAATTAAAGCGAAGACAGATCAGAAATAGAAAAGACATTTATTTATTAATAATTTAAAACAATTTATTATGCCAATTGAAACATTTAGAACATTTACGGACGGCCTTAAGCCAAATCAACGCGAACACCATGAATTCTCAGTAGATACAGATCTCGATGACGAACGTTATTGGGTACCTTATGTAGAAGGAGCATGGTTTCTTCCCCTTCAGTTTAATGTAACTACTGGTGGTTTTTCCAATGTTTTGAAAATCATGCCAGGTGCAAAACTTAATCCTCATTACCATATAAGCACAGTCTATGGGATGACGCTTCGCGGTAGCTGGCGTTATTTAGAGCATGACTGGGTTGCCACTCCAGGTACATTTATTTACGAACCTGCAGGAGAAGCCCATACTTTGGTAGTGGATGAAGATGCAACAGAACCAATGATGACATTCTTTGTATTGTCCGGTGGATTAATTTATCTGGACAAGGTTGAAGACGGTAAAATGGTCGGATATGATGACGGTTTTACATTGCTTGAACTAGCTCGTGAGCACTATAGAAAAAATGGTCTGGATTTAGCCAAACTGGATGCTATGATCCGATAATTATATCAGCAACGATAATTGTTATTGCTAGATAAATAGTAGTAGCAATTATCATTGCTAATAATACTTTCAATTTTTACTAAGATTAATCTAATAATCAGCAAATAAAATATTTACTATGCGGCTGGCAGGAAAAAAAATAGCAATCCTTATCGAAGGCGACTATTACGAAAACGAAATTTTTTATTACAAATACCGCTTTCCGGAAGAAGGTGCTGAAATCCATTTTCTATCGCGATTGTGGGACCAGGATAAAATCACTTTTTATGGCCACGAATACAAAGTTCCGATGGACTGTTTCGAAAGCTTCGAAAACATGAGCGACGAAGAACTGAATAGTTTTGCCGCAATTATAGTTCCCTCTGGGATGGTTTCTGATCGCCTGCGATATACCGAAGATGTAAACAAAATACCACCGGCCACAGAATTTTTAAAACGGGCTTTTGCAAACAAAAATATCCTAAAAGGAATTATATGCCACGGACTATGGCTGGTTGCCCCGGCTACAGAATTGGTAAAACGCAGAAAGTTGGTTTGTCACAACAACCTGATTGGTGATGCCAAAGCTTATGGTGCAATTTATACCAACGAAGATGTGGTTGTGGATGGCGATTTAGTGACCGGACGATCGGGAGGACATGCCCATCTTTTTGCACGGAAAATTATTGACATGCTTTCTTAAGCACTGCATCTTTTTTAAACTTTAAAGAAATATGATTCAACCCAAATTTTTACATGTGGCTGTTACCTGCAAGGATCAGGCAAGGTTCGAAGGCTTTTATACCAAATATTTTGGGATGAAAAGAGCGAGAACAATTGACCTAGGAGATGGGAAGGAGCTTTTTTTCCTAAAAGACGACAATGGATTTTACTTTGAGGTATTTCCGATGGACGAAGAACGTCCTGTTCCTTTTGCCGAATCCGATGGCCCTCATTATCCGGGCTTTCGACACCTCTCATTTATTGTTGATGACGTGGATGCCAAAATCAAAGAGATGGGTGATGATGCAGTGATAACATTGGGCCCGCTGGGTTTTGATGCATTTATTGAAGGGTGGCGAACGGTATGGATGAAAGATCCGGAAGGCAATATTATTGAAATTTGCCAGGGATATAAAGACGAATAGTATATGAGTATTTTCAAGGACGCGATGCATGTTTGGTGGGCAAAACCTACTATCAGAACGGATGAAAACGAAGAGCTGGAGCGAAAGACAACCTGGCTCGAACTTTTTTATGATTTGTCCTTTGTCGGAATTTTAGCTCAACTATCACACTTATTGTATCAGGCTCCTTCGTGGGAAAATGCAGGAATATTTGCCTTCTTGTTTGTACCGGCCTGGTGGATATGGAATTCTTCGACCTATTACAACGAACGCTACGAAAGGAACGACATCCGGCATAGGGTATTCACCTTTTTAGGCATGATACCTATGGCAGGAATTGCTTATGCCATTCATAGTGGACTCGAGAAGGGAGCTAATATTTTTGCTATTTCATATATCGTTTCTCGCATACTGATTATTTACTTATGGTTTTCCGCTGCCAGTTCTCCCACCGAGAAAAAGCTTTCCCGTCAATTCTTTATTGGATTTTCAATATCAGTTATACTTTGGAGTATTTCACTTTTTGTTTCGGGTTCGTTCAAATATATGCTTTGGGGTGCAGCTATGGTAATCGACCTTGTAACTCCCATATTTACTTTAAAAACTCAGCTTCTACTTCCTAAGATTAGTGTTCATCACATTCCGGAGCGTTTTGGGCTTCTCACCATTCTTACTATTGGAGAAACAGTAATTGGAGCCATAAACGGCTTTTCAGCAAATAAAGAAATTAATATATGGGTTGGAGTTGCCTGTGCACTGGGGCTTGTAGTTTCCTTTCTGATTTGGTGGTTATATCACGACCATGTTTTATACAGGCTTTTTAAGAAAAATATATGGGCTATACTTGGCTGGAGCTATTTACATTTGCCATTAGCTATGGGAATAACTGCAGTTGGTGCTGGTATTTTGGCTCTGGTAACTGGATCGTATCATGATGAGATCGTTGATTCGATTCGATGGCTGATCTGCGGATCATTGGCATTTACAATTTTTATTATCTCCCTGTTTGCATTTGTCTCTGAAAATGAAGGTCATCAGGAAAAGGTAATTGAGTTTCATAAAAAACATACCACTTATTTATTCGGTTTTAAAGTAGTAAGTATTGTACTAATCCTACTTGTCGGATTTTTCGGTAAGGGCTTAAATGCTGCAACCTTGCTGGCATTATTGGTCTTTATCTTGTTTATACCGGCTATTAACGGAGTATATATCTGGTTGAACTCTCATTTAATTCAGCAAAAAATATCAAACACAAATGAAAATATATAAATAATTAAACAATTAGATTATGGAAATCAATTTCACATTTTCGGACACCATTACAGGGTATGTAACCAATTTCAACCTAAAAGAAAGATGGTTTACTGTAGTTACCTCTGACGAAAAAGAGTTTAAAATCAATTTAACGGACAATACCTTTGCCCGTTTCGTGCGAAACTTAGGCGAGCCCTATCAGGATGCAACCAGCAAAATTAATCACTTGCTGTCCTTAAACCGTCAGATGGTTTTTGCCTACGGCACATTCTATCCGGGTAATGGAAAAGATGATTCATTTCCAGTATTCGAAGCCCAGCAACTGATTTTCCCTGGCAATGGCCCAGGTAAGTATCGTTTCGAGGAACCCAATTGGTGGATCAATCAGATTGATTCAATAGCACACAGCTACCTGAATTGGCAATTCAATCACCCGAATGAGGAAATTGACTTCAAGAAATACCGGACTATCCTTCAGTTGAGTGGTGAAAAGAAGGGTGATTACCTACAGGAAACCGATACCATTTCGCGCCTTGTATTTGGATTTGCATCGGCCTATTTGCTTACCGGGAAGGATGAGTTTTTAGAAGGTGCTGAAAAAGGGACCCAGTATTTACGCGACCACATGCGTTTTTACGATCAGGATGAAAATATCGTTTACTGGTATCACGGACTTAAAGTGGAAGGGGAGAAGGAAACCAAATTGCTTACATCAGAATTTGGCGATGACTTTGATGCCCTGCCCATGTACGAGCAAATTTATGCTTTGGCCGGACCTACTCAAACCATGCGGATTACCGGTGACAAGAAGATCATGAGCGACATAGACAGGACTCTTGACCTATTCGAAAAATTTTACAAAGACGAAAAAGGAGTTGGTTATTTTTCACACATCGATCCAATCACACTCGATGCGCGTGCCGAATCCTTAGGCCATAACAAAGCAAGGAAAAACTGGAATTCAGTAGGTGATCATGCACCGGCCTACCTGATCAATTTATATTTGGCCACCGGAAAAAAAGAACATGCCGAATTTCTGGAATATACTTTTGATACAATCACCCGCTATTTCCCCGATTATTTGAACAGTCCATTTGTTCAGGAAAAATTCTTTGAGGATTGGACGAAAGATCAATCCTGGGGATGGCAGCAAAATCGTGCCGTAGCCGGACATAACCTTAAAATTGCATGGAATCTTTTACGTATGCAGTCGTTAACCCCAAAAGATGAATACCTTGATTTTGCCCGTAAAATTGCAGAGGTGATGCCTGAAGTAGGTTGCGATCGTCAGCGTGGTGGATGGTATGATGTGGTTGACCGTGTTTACAAACCAGATGGAGAACATCATCAGTTTGCATGGCACGACCGTAAAGCCTGGTGGCAACAAGAACAAGCTATCCTCGCCTATTTAATTATGCATGGGATTTTGAAAGATGATGAATACAGCAAACATGCCCGTGAGGTAACTGCTTTCTACAATGCATTCTTCCTCGACAACGACGATGGTGGTGTATATTTCAACACCTTGTCGAATGGTATGCCTTACCTGTTAGGAAACGAAAGACTCAAGGGAAGTCATTCCATGAGTGGATACCACAGCATGGAACTTTGCTACCTGGCTGCTGTCTATACCAATTTATTAGTTAAAAGAGAGCCTCTGAACCTGTACTTCAAACCGTATCCAAATTCATTTGAAGGCAACAAGTTGCGGGTATCTCCTGATATTCTTCCAAAGGGAAGTGTTTACATCCAGGAATGTTTTATCGATGATAAACCCTATACCGATTTTGATGCAGACAATTTAATTGTAAATCTGCCTAAAACGGAGAAACAAGTTCGGGTCCGGGTTAAAATTACACCAAAAGCATGGTTGGATTAATCCAGATCTTAATTCTCACGACACAGTTCCAATAAAAAATAATTCAAATGAAAATAGAAATTAAAACAACAAATGACATTTTGATCATCACGCTGGAAGGAAGCATAGATAGTCAAACTGCGGCTGAAGTACAAAAGACTGTGCTGGAAGCATCGAGTGACCATAAAAATGTAATTCTCGAACTTTCTAAAGTAGGATTTGTTTCAAGTGCAGGTCTAAGAGTTCTGCTGATGTTGTATCGTCAGATCAAAGCCAAAAATGGCAAGGTCATTCTGGTGGGTGTTTCTGAAGAGATATCCGAAGTTATGTCCATGACAGGGTTTATCAATTTCTTTGAAATGGTTGATACTGTTGACAATGCACTAAGTGCCTATTAAATAGGATCTTCATTGAATTATTAAGCATTGTATTATTTACCTGAACATTCATTCGTTCAATAAAAACATATCACGCATGGCAGAGTCAAATTTTGATACAAGAATAGATTATTATCCCACTCACGAGCACAAAGGGATAAAATACCGAAGAGGACACGTTTTACCGTTTGGAGCTACTATGGTTCCAAACGGTGTAAATTTTTCAATCTACTCCAGTGCAGCATTTTCATGTACGTTGGTTTTATTTGAAAAAGGAGCGGATCAGCCTTATACCGAAATACCTTTTCCTGAGGAATTTAGAATTGGGAATACGTATTCAATGATTGTTTTCGATTTGGATTTTGAGACACTCGAATATGGTTACCGGATGGATGGTCCGTTCAATCCCGAAGCTGGTCATCGTTTTGATAAAACAAAGATTTTATCCGATCCTTATGCAAAAGCAATCGGCGGACGCGACGAATGGATGGCTCCGCCCAATTGGGAAAATGTTTACCCACACCGGTCGCGCCTTGTTTTCGAAGATTTCGATTGGGAAAACGACAAACCGCTTGAAACACCCATCGAAGACCTGATTGTTTACGAAGCGCATGTTCGCAGTTTTACAAAACATGAATCTTCGAAAGTCAAATACAAAGGCACTTTTGCAGGTATCCGGGAAAAAATACCTTATCTCCTTGAGTTGGGTGTCAATTGCCTTGAGCTTATGCCAATCTATGAGTTTGATGAGTATGAACACAGCAAAACAAATCCTGAAACCGGCGAAATGCTGATCAATTACTGGGGTTATAGCACACTCAATTTCTTTGCCCCTAAATCGGGATATGCCGCAACAGGTAAATACGGAATGCAGGTAGACGAGTTGAAAACCCTGATAAAGGACCTCCATGCAAACGGCATAGAGGTGATGCTCGATGTGGTTTTTAACCATACTGCCGAAGGCGATCACCGGGGTCCAACCATTTCGTTTAAGGGAATTGACAACAATACCTATTACATGCTTACCCCTGAAGGGTATTATTATAACTTTTCGGGAACAGGTAACACGCTAAACTGCAATCACCCGGTTGTTCGGAATATGGTTTTGGATTGCCTGCGCTATTGGGCCTCGGAATATCACATCGATGGTTTCCGCTTCGACCTGGCAGCCATCCTTGGCCGTGCTCAGGACGGAAGCCCATTGAATAACCCACCCTTGCTGGAATCCTTGGCTCATGATCCTGTTTTGGCCAAATGCAAATTAATAGCTGAGGCCTGGGATGCAGGTGGATTATATCAGGTTGGTTCATTTCCCGCCTATGGTCGATGGGCCGAGTGGAACGGAAAATACCGCGATACAATCCGTCGCTTTCTGAAAGGAGAAGAAGGGTTGATTGGCGAAATGTCGCAACGCTTGCAAGGTTCACCTGATCTTTATTCGACCAGAGGTACCGCTGCGGGCATCAATTTCATTACCTGTCACGATGGTTTTACACTGATGGATACTTTTTCATACAATGAAAAACACAACGAGGCCAATGGTGAAAACAACAACGACGGGAATAATGACAATTTCAGTTGGAATTGCGGCTGGGAAGGCGAAACTGATGATGAAGGAATCAACATCCTGCGCCATCGACAAATTAAAAATGCCTTGACCCTTTTGATGGTCAGTCAGGGAATTCCGATGATCCTTATGGGTGATGAAATGGGAAGGACCAAATATGGGAATAACAACACCTATTGCCACGACAACGACCTGAACTGGCTGAACTGGGATTTGATAGAAAAAAATGCAGATATTTATTATTTTGCCAAACACATCATCAATTTCCGGCGAAACCACCCTGTGCTCAGAAACAGAGATCATTTTAGAAATTCCGATTATATGGGTACAGGATACTCCGATATCTCTTTCCACGGCACACAGGCCTGGAATGCGGATTGGTCGGAGTCGAGCCGGGTTTTGGCCTATATGCTCGATGGAGTTCATGCTAAGAATGGTTTTACCACCGATGATACCGTTTACGTTGCAATCAACATGCATTGGGAAGCCTTGCCATTCGAATTGCCACACCTTCCGGAAGGAAAAAGCTGGCATGTTTCGGTGAACACAGATATGCCTTCACCTTACGATTTTCATCAGCATACAAAAGAACCCGTGATGGAAGATCAGTATTCCTGCATTTTAGGGCCACGATCAGTAGTCATACTTCTTGGGAAGAAACCAAATTTAACAAAGAAGAAAACGAATTTAAAAACCAATAAAAAATCAAAAAAATGAATTTTACAGTCACATCAGAAATAAAAAATAGTGTTGCAGAGCTAACACTTAGCGGATCATTAGATTCAGGATCAGCTTCAGTTTTTCAGGCTGAAATACAAAAAGTTGCCGGAAATGTACCCACTGAAATGGTATTGCGGGTAAGTGAACTGTCCTTTATGGCATCGGCTGGTCTTCGAATGATTGTATTCGCCAAGCAAAAATTAGGGCCATCAGTTCAAATCTACCTGGTAAAACCACAGGATCAGATTATTGACACCCTTCAGATGACAGGGTTCATTCATAGTGTGCACATCGTTGATAAATATCCTGTATAGATGGCGACCCAAACACAAACAATAACCTATAAGGCTACATTGGATGTGCTTGAGCCAATACGTGAACTATTGACTCAGACAGGACAGGAGGTAGGGCTTGATAAAAAGAAGACCTATAATTTGTGTCTTGCAGTGGACGAAATTGCTACGAATGTTATTCGGCACGGCTATTCTGAGGCAGGTATTAAAGATGGTGAGTTCAATCTGATTGTTGCCAAAAGCGACAATCAGCTTGTGGTAACTATCGTGGATGCAGGCACTCCGTTTAATCCGCTTGAGCACAACGTGCCAACTGCAGAGGATTTGACGATCCCTTTGGAAGAAAGACCGATTGGAGGGCTGGGCGTTTTGATTGCCCGGCAAAGTGTGGATGAGTTTAACTATGAATTTTCAGGAAATCGCAATAGGAATATATTTATTGTAAATCTCTGAGACAGGACGAACCTGTAGTTTTACGAAACCTTAATAATTCAGGATTGATCTTATGACAACTAACTTATAATGAATCAAATAAATACGCATATCAATCCTTTTCCCGGAATCAGAAGTTTTGAAACGGAAGAGAGCCATTTGTTTTTTGGCCGAGAGGCTCAAATTGAGACAATTGTATCTGTTCTGTTTCAGACTCATTTCCTTGCGATAGTAGGTTCGTCGGGAAGTGGGAAATCATCACTCATCAGGGCTGGTGTTATTCCAGATATCCTGAAAAGTGAAATCAATAACCAGAAAAATTGGGACATTACCGTTTTTAAACCAGGCGATAACCCAATCTCATCATTTGCTTCCGAATACGCCAAAACGTTCAACCGAAAGGCTGTTGCGAAAGGCCAAAATTCAACCACCGAAAAGCTGGTCGGAGAAGCATTGCGGACAGGTAAGGATCCAATATTAAACGCACATCGTGAACTTGGATCTAATCCATGGCTTATTGTAATCGATCAATTTGAGGAAATATTCCGATATCAGAATGCAATCCATGCCGAAACAGAAAGAAATGAATCTATTCTTTTCATTAATCTTTTTCTGGATCTCTTAAACAGGAGTAAGTTAGATGCTCCTATTTACATTGTATTGACAATGCGATCGGATTTTCTGGATCACTGTACCGAAATACCAGGCCTTACCGAAGCTATAAACGAGGGGCATTTTTTAATACCCCGGATGACTCCACAATCACTGCGGGATGCTATTATTAAACCCATAAAAGCAAGTGGTCATGATATTTCGCCCGATTTGGTCGATCGGTTAATTCTTGATTTGGGCGACCAATCCGACCAGTTGCCGGTTATGCAACACGCATTAATGCGAGCTTGGGATTACTGGAGTATAAACAGGATTGGAGATCAGCCTTTGGACATGGCACATTATGACGCAGTAGGATCAATCACTTCTGCCTTGTCGATTCATGCCGAAGAAATTTTCAATAACCTGAAAAAGGATGAACTTAAGAATGATACGGAAAGGCTATTTAAAGCCTTAACCGATTTTGGCTCCGATAAAAGAAGTACACGAAGACCCACCACGTTTGCCGAGATCCTGAAAATTACCAGTTCTTCGGAAACCGATTTGATTGAAGTAATCGATCAATTCAGGGCGCCCGGTCGAGCATTTTTAGTGCCTCCCCTTAAGGTTACAATTCAACCCGAAACTGTAATCGATATTTCGCACGAAAGTTTGATGCGAGTTTGGGGCAGGCTGAAAGACTGGGTGGATGAAGAAACCAAGTCGGCTGAGTTGTATCTTCGCTTATCGAAATCGGCCGAATTATACCAACAGGGCAAAACCGGGCTATGGACCAACCCTGAACTGGAAATTGCTGTAAAATGGAAACAAAAAAACAAACCCAATTCACATTGGGCCGAACGTTATGATCCGGGTTTTGAGCGTGCCATTGATTTTTTGGATTACAGCAAAAAAGAATCTGACTTCGAGATAAAGAAAAAAGAAAGCGGGCAAAAAAGAGAATTGAGCCGTGCCCGAAAGATTGTGATTTTTTTGAGCATAGCTTCCATTGTTTCCATCCTTTTCCTTATTATTTCGGTGCAAGCTAGATTAGATGCTGATGCAAGTGAAATGAATGAAAAAGTAAAAGGAATTGAGTTAGAAAAGGAAAGTAAAAAGGCTGAAATACAGCGAAAAGAAGCTGTGGCACAAAAGCGAATAGCCGAACAGCAGCAGAAAATAGCCGAACAGCAAAAATTAATTACCGAAGAACAACGAAAGTTCGCGATTGAACAAAGGTCAGTCGCTCAGGAAAGTGAGAAAGTAGCAAAAGATGCAAAAGTATTAGCAGAACAATTGGCCCTAATAGCCACAAAAAATGAAGAAGAAGCCAAAGTTGCAAAAGCGGAGGCAGACTCCTCTGCACAAATGGCCAAATTGTCTGCTGATGATGCCATTCGATCCGAAAAAAACGCAAAGCGCCTTAGACTTCTTGCCATTGCACGATCCATGGCTATTCAATCGCAACGGGTAGCGAATACCGATCCGGAATTGTCGGCGCTTCTTGCCGGACTTGCTTTCAATTTTAATATTGATAATGGTGGAGTTAAAGATGATCCGGATATTTTCAATGCACTTTCAAACATTGTGGATGAAAAACCATTATTTCTTGGGCATAAGGATCTGGTAAGAGCAGTTGCCATGTCGAAAGATGGAAACTTAATATATTCGTGTAGTGATGATGGAAAGTTGTTGGTATGGTCAACGAAAGATCAGCATGATAAGCCACTTTCGCTGAGTACAGGAGGGCTTGCAAAAAAAGGTATCAGGTGTCTTGCTGTTCAGGGACAGGCGGTAATAGCGGGGACTTCTGACGGAATGATTTTATATTGGGAAAACGCAGAGAAGGGTTTAACCCCCAAAAATATTCAAGCACACGATGGAATTATTTCCAAGGTTAGTTTCATTTCTGATAAACGGATTGTTAGCATTGGAACTGATGGATTCCTGAAAATTAGGAATCAGAATAATCTGGAATCAAACCTGTTTTCAGCAAAAATGCCTTCCTCAATAAAGGATTTGGCTCTATCGTTTGATGGGAAAGTAATGGCCTGTGCTGATCATAGTGGGTTAGTGAGATTTTACAATCCTTTAAACCTCAACGAACCTCCCACGGAGCTAAGAACAAATAAACAAATCCTGTCCATTGCATTGAATACCGATGGAAGCCTTTTGCTCACAGGTGACTCGAATGGTATAATAAACCTTTGGGATAGGTCTGACATAGGTAAGCCCCCATTGGAGTTTTTAGGTCATCGTTCAGGAATTACTTCACTCGTGTATAGTCCCAATGGCAAAACATTTGCCAGTTCAAGTTTAGATAAAACTATCCGAATCTGGAATCCTGCTGATACGAAACAAAATCCCTTTCTTATAGAAGATCATGATTCATGGGTTATGAGCGTTGTGTTCAGTTCAGATGGGAATCAACTGGTTTCGGCAAGCAACGACAAAACAATTAAGCTATTTGAGACAAATACCGATTTATTATCCTCTAAAATTTGTGGTATGGTGAATCGGAATTTAAGCGAAAGTGAATGGAAAAGTTATGTCGGTAAGGATATTGAATATCAAAAAGCCTGTCCACAAATAATAACGGAGAAGTAATGATGACAATTAAAAACAAAAGGTATTACAGTATTGTCGTTCTGATGGCTCTAATGCTCCTTGGGTTTCCATCATGGAGTCAGGATTGTGATGACAATATTATTAGTGAAGCTGAGAAGAATTATGAAATTGGTTTATTTGTGGGTATCAAGGATATGCTTCAACCTTGCATTGATAAAGGATTTTCACCGAAGCAACTGGTTAAAGCCTACCGTCTGATTTCAGTTTCTTACCTGGCTGTAGATTCTCTTGATCAAGCTATTTTATACGCTAATAAACTATTAGCTTTAAAACCGGATTTTGATGCCGAGCTCTCTAATAACCCAAAATTTGAAGAGATTATCAACGACATTAAGCGGGCCGGGTCGAGTCTTCAGATTGTTTCTGTATCCAAACGTGCTGAAAATGTATATGAAGCTCCTGCCACTGTAATGATCATTTCCAGAGAAGAAATCATGAATCGCGGATATGTTGATCTGGAACAGGTTTTTAGCGATTTACCCGGATTTGATGTGTCGAGAACTATGGGAACAACTTATTCGAATATTTACCAACGGGGTTATCGGTCGAATAATACTGACCGAACTTTGTTTCTGGTCGATGGCGTTGAGGAAAATGATTTATGGTCAAATATCTCCTATTGGTCCAGGCAATATCCTATATCCAATGTCGAACGGATCGAGGTTCTTTATGGGCCGGCCTCGACAATGTACGGTGCAAATGCTTTGGTAGGTGTAATAAACGTAATTACGCGTGATCCGGAAGTGTTAGCCGGGAAAAATCAAATCGGGGTTAAAGTCAATACGGGCGGGGGAAGCTATGATACCAAATTTTTGGATATGACCGTAGCTGCTAAGAGAAATAACATGTCGTTTTCAACAACGGTAAAACGGTTCTCTTCTTCCGAACAAGATCTTTCTGGTTATCCTGAGTTCAATTACAGCCCATCTGATTACGATTTGGTTGATTATGCTGCTCTTCTGGATGTTAATGATAAAGCTGCCGATTTTGTAAAACTTAACAATCTATCAGCCAATAACCCTTATTTCACCATTAATCAAGATGCCAATGGCGATACGGTTTCAATTAGTTTAACCCAAGAAGGTGCAAATGCAGCAAGAGATCATGATAAAGAAGCTCTCAATGCAAAATTAAACGGGAATCAGGTTGGCTATTCAAATCGATCCGAACATTGGTATTTGAACGGGAAAGCAAAATTCAATAACCTACAAATAGGATATGAATTTTGGGAATCGGAATCGGGTGGTACCAATTATTTCACCGATAACAAATCGGCTGGTGCAGATAATGGGACTAAATGGGTGCCCAAACAGTCATTTTTCTATATGAAATACGACAATAATATTTCGGATAAACTAAGCCTGATGAACTTTACACAGTATAGGGTAACTCAAGTGAATGAAAATTCCAGTACGATTTATATTAACAATTATTCGAATGGGGCACTGAACATGGCCAATTTGGCGGTAGATAAGGATCCTTATTGGAAATCCCAGCATTATTATCAGATTTCAAGACAATTCAGAAATGAATTTAAAATGACTTACAATCCCAATGCCGCTCTCAATCTGGTAAGCGGTGTTGAAATCAGAAATAGCTCTATACAAGGTGACTATAGAACAACGGCTTATGTGTATGATAACCTGGCTGATCCCGACCCGGTTCCTCCTTCACCCAGTGTTATAGAAACAGGCACCAGTTCTGGTGATTCTGCTCCCGGAGGCAACGATTTTAGCATTTATGACATAGGGGCGTATGTACAGGGCACCTGGAAGTTTAACGATATATACATGCTAACCCTGGGTGGAAGATACGATTACAATCGAATTCGGGTAACTGGTGGTTATGGTTCGCAGTTTAATCCGCGTGTGGCTTTAGTAGTTACACCCGGAAATTTTATTCTGAAAGCTATCTATGCAAGTGCCTTCCAAAATGCTTCGAACTGGACCAAATTTGCGACTATTTCAACAAGACTAAAAAACAATCCTACCCTCGATCCGGAAAAGGTTTCCAATTTTGATTTCAGTATAGCCTACCGTTTTTCAAAAAACATATATGCCGATCTGGTTTATTACCGTTCAATTTTTAACGGAGTTGTTGGAACTGGTTTTGTGCAATTGGAAGATGGAACTACAACAGGTCAGAATCAGGCCATTGGAGCCCTGAAAATACAAGGGCTTCAATCTAATTTTTCAGCCAAAATAGATAATTATACCCTTTATGCGAATTTTACCTATACCGATCCACAAAACAATATTCTGGAAAACGGAGAACTTACAAATACCTATCAACGCATTGGCGATATTGCAAGTATTCGCTCGAACTTAGGAGTTAATGCAAGCTATTTTGATCACCTGAATGTTAATTTTAGAATGAATTATGCCGGCAAAAGGCCCGTGGGAAGCAATACTACGGTAAGCGCAAATCCGGGAAACTTTCCTGCAACTTTTCTTTTTAATTCCGCAATCATGTACAAAGAAATTCTTCCGGGCTTTAGTGTTCAATTGATTGTCAATAATTTATTTGATTTAGAGTATTCCGATCCGGGAATCCGATCGGCAGATGGCAAAGTTTATTCATATCGTACACCACAACGTGGACGCAATTTTTTAATTCAACTGATTTATGACTTATAGAGAACAGGTAATAACAGAAGTAAAATCCCAAACTATTTTCTTTAAACCAGAGAGTATTTGTAAAGAGCTGAATGAATGGGAGAAAAGTATTCTTTTGTTGGATGAAAGTGATTTTGCAAAGGTGTATAAAGAAAAAATTCGCTCAGAAATAAACTCCTTTGGCTTACAATTGCGGATGGCCGTATTAACAGATATTGATGCGGTCCATGACTTTATCGTAACCTGTTTTCTCCGCGATCCTGAAGCGGTAAGCAAATACGACATATTCAGATTTATTGAGAATGGCCACGGATTGATTATCGAAAATGAACATCGGCAGATATTGGGTTGTCTTTTTGAAGTAGGCTATGAAAAGGATCAAAAGAAGATTTCCTATTCCATCCGGCTTGGCATCGATGGAAGTATAAAAGGGAAAGGCTTGGGCAAGCTCCTGACTATTTATTCCTGCCTGCTTGCCATGGAAAAAGGCTCGCAGGTAAAAATAGGACTGATACACGCAAATAATTTTCCCAGTCTGCATATACATGTAAATCAGGCAGGATGGCTGATCGATACATTTTATCACAATTTAGGTACGCTGGGCCTTTGTTTCGAATTTAGTTTGCCATTGACCCCAGAAGCCTTATTGGTAAACAGGATCGATTTAGATAAAGTACAAACCTATATTGGTGAATATATCGAAGGAATTGACTACCTACTCATTAAAAGCGAAGATATTGAGGCAATTAAAACATTGACCAAAAATGGGGCATTCAAGATTGCTGCTGTTATTACACTAAAGCAAATACATGAGAATCCTTTGTTGTTTGCTCTTCCGGTTGAAATGCTATATGATAGATATAAATATTAAAAATAGAGATAAACGAATTGAGAAAGAATTTCACACACCTGAAGTATAGTAGTAATGGATCGTAACATTTGAAAATAGAGAACAAAATATAAATGAAAAATAAAATACTAAATGTCCTGAATATTAGAAAAGGAGAAGCAAGTGCTATTTCGCTGCTTTTGCTGTATTCCTTTTTTATGGGTTCGGTAATTGCATTTTTCTATACCTCAGCAACTTCTCTGTTTGTTGTCAACTTCGACAGTTCTATATTGCCTTTTGCCTATATAGGAGGAGGCATTATGAGCTATTTGGTTTGGCTGGTTTATATCCGTATTGAACGGGCAGTAACCTTTCCAAAACTGGTGCTTTTGGGCATTACATTGCTACTTGTTTCTGTTTCTTTCTTTGTTGTCGGCATTCAATTTTTCAACAACAAGTGGCTTACCTTTTTAATGTTTGTTTGGATTCGGGTATTTGTTTTCATTTCCGTAGTTGGTTTTTGGGGCCTGGCAAACAAAATGTTCGATCTTCGCCAGGGCAAGCGAATTTATGGGCTTATTAGTTCAGGAGAAGTAATCTCAAACATTGTGGGCTTCTTCTCTATCCCATTTGTTCTGAAGTTTATTAGCACATCAGATCTTCTTTATATTTCTCTTTTCGGACTAGTGATCTGTCTCGTGTTGATGATCTATATGCTTAAACATTTTGGTTCATCTATACGTGTTACTGAAATTCCCGAAGGAAAGAAAACGAACCCTTCATTTAAGTTGGTATTTGAAAGCAAGTATATCAAACTACTGATTTTGATGGCTGTTTTGCCTATGTTTGGGATGTGTTTTGCCGACTTTTCGTTCTTACATCAAATTAAAATTGAAAAATCGCCAGAATTTCTTGCTGCTTTTTTGAGTATATTTTTTGGCACCACTGCGGTTGCCGAGTTCATCCTGAAATCATTTTTCTCGGGAAAGTTAATGAACAAATACGGACTAAAGGTAGCCCTCCCTATTCTACCTATATTATTAGCGGGTATTGTATTCCTGGCAATTTCGGCGAATGTTATATATGGCCCTGCCAGTTTATTCTTCTCTTTTATCGCATTCACTAAAATGATCGACCGGGTTATCCGAAGTGCGATTTACGATCCTTCCTTCCAGATTTTATATCAGCCTCTACCTGCAAACGAACGGTTGAATGCACAGGGAATGGTTGAAGGAATGGGCAAAGGATTGGGGTTTGCATTAGCCGGAGCGGTTGTATTGATCTTTACCCAAGTTGTTCATGTAGATTTGGTGTATTTGAATATTTTTTTCCTTCTTATTTTAGGGGTATGGATTAAAGTGAGCCTGAATATGTACCACGAATATCGGGGATCACTCAGCAAAAGTCTGTCATCAAATGAAACCGGGAGTGAGCGAAACACAAGCAAATCGAACCTGGCAGCAATAATCCAGATCATAAAGGATGAGAAAAAGCCTAATTTGAATCTCCTTCTCAATATTATGGAACGGGTCGAGCCTCAGAAAACACATCGATTATTTCAACGGATATTGGCTTCTTCATCATTGGAGGTTCAGGAAAAAATATTAGACACGATTAGGGACAAACGGATGCTTTCAGCAGAAACACTCATTAAAAATCAGTTGCAATCGAATCCGAATATTGTCAACAGGGATAGATTTGAAAGCACCCTGAGTTTTATTAGCCGGGCACGAAAGGAAGATTTTAATACTTTGTTGGAATTATCTTTATCCGAAGACAGTAAGAAAAGAACGCTGGCAGCAAATCTATTGGCCTATTCAGGTAGTTATAAAACCTATAAAATACTGCAGGCACTCTTACAGGATAATGACCCTCAAACACGAAAATCGGCTCTCATTAGTTCAGGGCAAGTCGGCAGAAGGGAGTTGTGGCCGCACATAATTCGCAATCTTGTTGACAGGACCTATTCGGCACATGCAATTGCGGCACTCAAGCAAATTGGCGAACCCATTCTATCCGATCTCGATAGTCACTTCGATAAAAATACAACGACAAAGGATGTGAGACTTAAAATCATTTTCATTGTTTCCAGTGTTAAAAGTGAAAAGGCCTTGAATATACTCCGGTCGCGAATCCAATATCCCGACGAAACAATTCGCCGTCAGGTATTTAAATCATTAAGTAAGTTGGAATACCGTGCAAAAAGGTTGGATGTTAGCTTGATTAAGGAAACCATAGACGAAGAAGTTGCCATTACAGTGTGGATCATGGCAGCACTGCTCGACATTCGAAAAGAAAACGATATGCAGATCCTGAAAGAAGCACTTGAATATGAACTGGTACAAAAAAAACAGAATGTTTTTCTTTTGCTTTCGATGATCTATGATTCGAAAACCATCCGGTATATTCAGGAAATTTTTCAAACCGGCACACATGAATCCAAAGTATATGCTACCGAAATACTTGACTTAACAGTATCTCCCGAAATTAAGGAAATATTCCTGCCCCTGCTCGAAGACCTATCTTTAGAAGAAGGGTTACGCCTTTTTAAAGATCATTATCCGCAACAAAAAATGACTGTTAACGATCGCATCAAAGACATCATAAATAAAGATTACTTGAAAATAAACCGATGGACTAAAGCATGTGCTATTATTCATTTAAAAGAGAACCCTGAAAATGAGACCGTTTTGTTATCGAATTTTCTGAATCCTGATCCTTTTATCATGCAGAATTCTGCAAGTTTGTTGAAAAAGCAAAATTCGGAACGGGCAGGGCGTATACTTGAAAAACTGGATAAGGATACAATTGCTTTTATTGGCCGTTACACCCTAAATGATGAAGAAGGAAAACGTGAATTTTTATTGTCCGAAAAAGTTAGTCAGGTAAAAAGAAACCCTTTATTTAGTTCATTCTCAAATCCTGCTGTTGCTCGGATAATTGAAAAATCGACAGATGTATGGATTGATGAAGGGGAAGAAATAAACATTCGTGAATTGGGGCAGGATTCGATCATTTTTGTTTTGTCGGGTAGTGTGACAATAAATGCCGGCAATCAGAATGTAAAGCATTTAAGTGAAGCTGAATTGTATTGGGGTATAGTAAATGACAGTGATGATGAAGTCCTGCTGAAAGGTGATAGCGGCACTGCATTGCTGATTATTAATCCAGAAATGAATTTTTATACCATGTCGGATAATAGTGAATACACACAGGAAGTAATTAGGATTTTAAGTAAAACAGCATAATGATTCAAACGATGATACGCATTCATGCAGAAAATAGAACGTTGCAGCTAACACTAAGGATAATCTTGTTTTGTTTGTTTGCACCGGTATTTCTAATTGCTCAAAATCAGGAAATCGGATTGCCTTATCTGAAGAATTACTCTCCTTCGGAATACAAAGCCCACGTTCAGAATTTTGATGTGGTTCAGGATAGCCGGGGAGTCATGTATTTTGCAAATTTCCGTGGGGTTCTCGAATTCGACGGTCAAACCTGGAGGATTATTCAAACCTCAAAAATTTCGCAGGTCATATCGCTTGCCATTGATGCAGAAGGAACCATTTATGTGGGAGGGGCAGGCGAAATCGGATTCTTACAACCTGATTCGAAAGGCGATCTATTATTTCGAGGTTTAACTGAATTATTGAGTGAAGAAGACCGGCATTTTCAAAATATTATTAATATTCAAGCATCAAAAGATAGAGTTTATTTTATTACTGATAGTTCCATCTTGCTCTGGAATGGGACATCTTTTAAAACGATTAAATCGGAAGGCCCAATAAATGCAGCCTATTATGTGAACGGAAAACTTTATTTCTACGATAAGGGCAATGGCTTACAATACCTGCACAATGACGAGAAAGTAAAAATACCCATTCTGAATTTCTTATCCGAAGCTATTGTAATTAATGGGATGATGGCATGGGGCACGAATAAAGTATTGATTGCTACAGGAAGTAACGGACTTTTGCTTTTGGATGACCTGGTTCTTTCGGGGTTCACAACTTCGGACGACAACTATTTAAGAAAGAACAATATCTCATGCGCTATTCGACTCAAAGACGGTACAATTGCCCTGGGAACGGAAAGAGCAGGAATAGTGGTTTTTGATGCAGATGGCATGTTAAAGCAAAAGATCGATCAGGGAATTCAGAACGATTATGTACGCGCAATATACTCGGACAGGAATGACGTACTGTGGTTGGCTTTGGATAATGGAATTTCTCGCGTGGAGATTCCCTCATACTTGTCGTTTTTTGATGAAAAGCAAGGAATTGAAGGAGCTGTAAATCAGATTTTACGCTTCAACAAAAAGCTCTATTTCGCTACCATTAAGGGACTATTTACGTACGATGATGATCTGAAAAAATACAAGGCGGTTTATGGTATTAATTCGACTTGCTGGTCGATATTGCCCGACAACAATTCAATTTTAGCTGCCACAAGCAGGGGGATATTTAGAGTTAATGATAATTCAGTAAGTGAGATTATTCCTGGATTTTCGTTGAAATTATTTCGGTCGAAGATTGATGATTCAAATATATATGTGGGGCAGATCGACGGAATCACACACTTGAAAAAAAAGGATGGATTGTGGATTTCAACAGGGAAAATTCCAGATATAGAAGATGAAATAAGCGAAATAGAAGAGGATGAAAACGGAATTTTGTGGGCTGTTGTAGCAACCCGCGGATTGGTTCGGATAGATCCAGATGGAATTAGTCAACCGGTTTTCTATGACGATCATAAAGGTTTGCCTTCCCGGTTTGGGAATCATTTAAGCCTGGTAGAAAATAAACTCTTTGTGACCACACAAAATGGGATGTTTGGGTACGATGCAAAAGCAGATACCTTTTCTCTCATTAATATCTTTCGAAACGATACCTTGATGCCTAAGGAATGGATCTCGACCATAGTGGAAGATTCCCAAGGTAATTTATGGACCAATAGTGGAGACGAAACCCATATTCAAATGCGGACACGGAATGATTCGGACGCTCTGGCGCAAATCCTTTTGAAACCTATTCAGGATAAAACTATCTGGGCAATTTATCCTGAAAAGGATGGGAAAGTTTGGTTTGGAGGTACGGAGGGTGCGTTTAGTTTTGATTCTAAAATTAAAAAAGATTTAAGCAAAGTGCCGACTGCAATAATTCGAAATGTTACTGTAAATGGCGATTCAACTTTGTTCGCAGGTACATTTATGAATGAAAATGGCCAAATCGCAAACCTTCAACCTGACTCATTAATTTCTCCTATGGACTGGAAATTAAATACCCTGACATTTAAATATGCCAGTCCTTCTTTTAATATGTACGAAGCTATTGAATACCAGTATTATCTTGACGGTTTAGAGGCTGACTCTTCGTCCTGGACAACTGAAATTCAAAAGGAATATACTAAACTGCCTCCCGGGGAATACCGATTTTTAGTGCGTGCGAAAAATATTTATGGCCAAATAACCCAACCGGCAACGTATGCCTTTTCGATAAAAAATCCTTGGTATAGCAACATTGTGGCTTACATAATTTATTTTTTACTTTTTGGTTTCTTGGTATACCTTATAGTTCGAATCCGTTCCCAGCAGCTGATACAGGATAAGAAAAATCTGGAAAACCTGATCAAAGAACGAACCGCCGAAGTGGTAAGCCAGAAAGAGGAAATTGAAAAGCAATCGGCCGAACTCAGCAATAAAAATGATGAACTCGAAAAAATCAATCTGATTGTTAAATCAATCAATTCAGAAATTCATTTCGAGAGTTTGGGGCAGTCGATACTTGAAAAGTCAAAGTTGATTAGCGGTGTCGAAAAGGCGACCATGCTGGTTCGCGATAAAACCACATCAATATTTAGCTTCAAGGCAAGTTTTGGATGGGATGTTTTGTCTTTGTCAGAGATCAAACTAACTTTGAATGAAATTGAAGAATACTATTTACTTCATACCAACGAGGTTTTCGAAGATATTTTTCAGGTCATTAAACTCGATTCAGATTCTTGCCCACCTCTTTTGGTAAATTTTGAAAAACCAAAATCGCTGCTCATTATGAAATTCAGGATAAATGAAGTGGTGGAGGGATTCTTGATCCTTGAAAACATGCATCGCATGAATGCCTTTAATGATAGGGATTTTAGCCTGCTTCATAATCTTAAAGAACATATTATTTCGGCATTTATCAAAACCAACATTCTGGAAGATTTAGAGACTACCCTGGTTAATCTGAAAGAAACGCAGGAGCAGCTTATACAGCAGGAAAAGATGGCATCGATAGGGCAATTGACCAAGGGTATTGTTGACCGTATTTTAAACCCATTAAATTACATCAATAATTTCTCCCTGCTTACCAACGACTTGTCGATTGAAATTGAAGAAATTCTGGATGGCCTAAAGGATAAATTGGACATCGACACGTACGAAGATTTAAAAGATTTATTGAAGATGGTGAAATCGAATATCCTGAAAGTCAATGAGCATGGCAGTTCTGCCTCGCGTATTGTAAAAGGGATGGAGAAATTACTGAAAGAAAGAAGTTCGACATTTGTGCTTACTGATTTGAATTCGCTTGTTGAAAGTCATATTGAAATTTGCCTTCAGGGGTATAAGGCAGAAAACAAGGACTTTAAGGTAAATGTTATAAAGCAATTTGACGCAAATTCAGAAAAAATAAAAGTTTTACCTTCTGAATTGGGAGATGTAATAGTGAATACGTTTGACAATGCCTGTTATGCGGTGGATGAAAAAATGAAGAAAATGACAGGTTTTCAACCAGAGATTCGCATTGTCACTCAATTCACAGATGATGAAGTGAAAATAATCATACGCGATAACGGGAAAGGAATTCCTGATTTGGAACAGAAAAGGCTATTTGCTCCATTCTATACTACCAAGCCCACATCAAAAGGAACAGGTCTGGGTTTATATATGAATTTAGATATTGTAAAAACGCATAAGGGTACAATTGATATCGAAACTGAAGACGGCGAATTTACTGCCTTCACAATAAGAATACCCAAGGTGGGGGAAGTTAGCATAGATTAAAGTAAATCGGATTGGCACATCGTTCGAAGCTATACTTTCACTTACATAATCAGAATAGTTTAGGTAGAACATAATAAAAATATACCAGGATATGGAAACATCAGATAAAAATGAACCGGGAACTCAAGAACAGCTGGCCTTACTTACAGCTGAACTCGATGATATTAAGCTAAAATTTGTAGAAAGCGACAAACTCGCTTTTATCGGGAGGCTTACTGCCGGAATCTTACATGAAATAAAAAACCCACTTAATTTTATCAATAATTTCTCGAAACTAAGTCAGGAACTGCTTGGCGAAATGAAGGAGATGATAGAAGGAGCAAGAGACAAATTGGACCAGGATACTTTAGCGGATTTAGTGGAAACGAATACTATGCTTGTTTCGAACCTTGGTAAGATTCTCGAAAATGGTGAACGGGCGCAGAAAATTGTTTTTTCTATGCTTTCGCAAATGCGCGAAAAACAGGATGTCGTTTTCGAGAAAACCGACGTAAACAAGCTATTGGACGAATTTGCCAAACTTGCTTATCAGGGTATGAGAGGTGTGGATAAGGAATTTAACCTGACTTTTAAAACCGATTATGATCCCTCGATTGGTTCGATAAACCTGGGACTTCAGGAAATTAGCCGGGTTATTATCAATTTGGTCAACAATGCCTGTTATGCCCTGAACGAAAAAAAGAAAAATTTACACGATACCTTTTCACCGGAACTTTTATTGGTGACCAAACAGCTTAACGGATTTGTTGAAATGAGGATCAGGGACAATGGGAGTGGAATTCCTCCATCGGTAATTAATAAGCTTTTCACACCGTTTTTTACCACAAAACCCAAAGGTCAGGGTACAGGGCTGGGGCTTTCGTTAAGTTATGATATAATTACAGATGCTCATAAAGGTAAAATAGAAGTGACATCGAAAGAAAATGAGTACACCGAATTCCGAATTCTTATCCCAACAAATCTGACCTAATGGAAAAGTTGCTCCTTATTCCCTTTTTGTTTATTGTGAGTCAGGTTTTTGCACAGGTATCAGTAAGTGTGCACCACTACGATTACTACAATATTTCAGCAAACAAAGTAAGGCCAACCATGAGCATGTATGTGAAGAAGGATCTGAGGAAATCGCTCAAACTAACTTCATTCACCTTATTGAACAACAATTGGGGCGAAAGTTTGATTGGGTTAGAATATTCGCCTAAAAAATGGCTAATGTTGGAAATACAGGTGGGTATGGAAACAAATACTGAAGCCTATGGTTATAAGAAGAACCTGATACGAACGGCCCAGATTTTAACGGTTTCGACCAGGAAGTTTGTATTCCTTGGCTTTAACCAACAGGGAAGTTTTAATTGGTTCGGTGTTCAGATGTTCTACCTGATGAAGCAATTGGGAATAGGAGCTATGGCCAGTCAATACAGCGGATTGGGTCCGGTAGCTCAACTTAACCTTGGGGATAGCCCCTTTCGTGTATGGGCCTCGATGCTTTACGACTGGGATACATCAGATTATGGGTCAATGTTTGGACTTTATTATAAAATGTAATTGACAAGAAAACCTGCGGCACGAACTAGAACAGCTGCCGCCGGTTTCGAAACTTAAAAAATATAAAAAACGAAAAATATGGAGAATACAATTTCAATTTTATGCGTAGATGATGAGCAGGACATGGAGATGCTAATCACTCAGAAATTCAGAAGAAATATCCGCAACAAAGAGTACAGTTTTATTTTCGCTCAAAACGGAGTCCAAGCTTTGGAGCAACTTGAAAAAAATCCTGAAGTTTCATTAATCCTTTCCGACATAAACATGCCGGAAATGGATGGTTTGACTTTTCTATCCAAACTAAAGGAACGTAAAAATGCGGAATTAAAAACCATTATGGTGTCTGCTTATGGAGATATGGATAATATCCGGACCGCCATGAACAGGGGAGCTTTCGACTTTATTACAAAGCCCATCAACATGGAGGATATGGAACTTACCATCACGAAAACGCTGGAAGAAATTAATCAGTATAAGACTTTCCAGAAAGACCGCGACAAATTGGTTTCGATACAGAAGGACCTGATTATCGCGTATGATATTCAGCAATCGATGTTGCCAAAAACGTTTCCGGCCTTTCCCGATCGTACCGATTTCGATTTGCATGGATTGGTTCAGCCCGCCAAATCGGTTGGAGGCGATTTATACGATTATTTCCTGATTGATGAGGATCATCTGTTTTTTATGGTTGGCGATGTTTCCGATAAAGGAATATCTGCGGCCTTGTTCATGGCCATTACCAAATCGCTTATCAACACCAATATTTCGAGTGAGAAAAATCCGAATATGGTGGAGGAAATTATGAAAATCAACAAAGCTTTGTCGGCAAATAATACGTCGATGATGTTTGTTACCATCTTTGTTTGCGTACTTAATCTGAAAACAGGTGAAGTAAATTATGTGGATGGTGGTCACGAACGCCCCCTAATTCTTCGCGAAGGCAAAAAGGTGGAGGTTTTCGAAAAAATTACCGGATTACCCATCTGTGTCGATGCCGATTTTCCTTATAAACAATACCAGTTTAACATACAACCCGGCGATTCAATTATCCTCTATTCCGATGGTTTGGAAGATGCAAAAAACCCGGCAGGCGAGTGCAGGACCATTCAGCCAAGTATCGAGATCCTGGAGTCGTTGGAGCCCAATCAAAAACCGGAACAAATAAATGCCTTACTTCTGAAAGAGGTGAATAATTATATTGATACGGCCGATCAGTTCGACGACATCACCATCCTTACAGTTAATTATTATGGGTAATCCATAATCATTAGCTCCGGGTGAAGCCAGGGAGAAGGTAAGTATTTGAAATTTAGTCACAAGGGGGCGCAATCAAGAGGGCTTTCGAAAAATATTTATGACGGACGAAGAAAATCATCAGACCCTATCTTATGTCTTATGAGAATGTACCGGATAAAATGAAGTTTACTGTTTCACAATTTTCCGGACGACCACTTCTTTCGCGGTTTGTAGTTTGACGAAATACATCCCGGACGTAAGCTTACTTAAATCTAATACGATTTCCTGCCCTCCCCGATTTTGGCTCACAAACTGCTTGCTGATATGGCAAACCCCGCTTGCGCTGTACGCTTCGATCGAAACTTTTTCACGATACGCCGAATTAAACCTAAGGATGGCATGGTTGCCTGCGGGATTGGGAGATATTGAAAATTCCGTTTGCTGATACAAGTCGTTAATCGATACCGAAGGACATAATGTTTGTATCTCTACCTGGCTGTTGCAGCCCGAGGCATTGTCGTGTATTTCGACATAGGCTCCAGAGCTTCCAAGATATTCACAAATACTTTGCACTTGGCAATATGATAATTCTGGGTTATCAATTAATCGCAGTCCGCCCAGGGTGATAGGGTCGATGTTTTGAAGACCCGACAAGCTGGATAAATTGTTACAACCATAGATTAAAAGTGTACCTCCCAATGAGGTTAGATTCTGAAAATTATTGCAGTTATGAATAGAATTGCAGGTATAAAGAACAAGATCGTTACCAATTGAATTAAGATTGTTAAGCCCACTCCAGTCCCAAACCGGCACACTCCAAATGTCCAGGGTTTTGCTTATGGATGTAATTGTATAAAGGCTGTCTAAATTCCAAATAGAATTAGGCCTAATGTACACATTCCCTTTTAGGTTGTGACAATTGGGGTAATAGATGGTAAACGAATCGACATCGTTTTGTGAGTAGAAATGATAATCGCCATAGGGCAGGCACGACATTGCCAAACCACATGAATTGGCAACTTCATGAGGATTTTTGCAACCCGGGGCATTTTTAAATATTGAAACGACCCCATTTGGACTGGCCAGATAATCACAAATATTTTGAACATTGCAGGTTGACAATATGGTGTTATCAGATATGCCTAGATTAGTTATGCTTGATGGATTAATATTGCTTATAGCCGATATGTCAGTTAGTGAAAAGTTATTCGAAATATATAATGCGCCCCCAATGTTTTTTAAGCTGTCAAGCCCATCCAGGTTGGTTAGTAAGCCCATACCCATTATGCTTAAGGAACCTCCAATGGAGTCAATATTATCCAGACCCGATAAATTGGCTATAGATCCATTGGACAAAATAGCTAGATCACCTGTAATGTATGAAATATTCATTAAAACCGAAAGGCTGGTTAATACTGCATTACTGCTAATTTTCAGATCCCCATCCAGATAACTTAGATTCTCTAATCCTGATAAGTTTTGCAGGGCATTATTGTAGTTGAGCGAAAATCCTCCGCATACAGAAGTAAGGCTGTTAAGTCCCTCAAGAGTAGTTATTGCTTGTAAACTATGAATATAAATTGATCCATTGACAAGAGAAAGACTATTGAGACCCTGCAAGCTTGTGAGATTGGGCATATTGCTGATAGATAAATAACTTCCTATCTTTTTAAGGTTCTCCATGCCTGTGAGGCTAATCAAAGTATCATTTTGCGTGATATTTAGTGTTCCTCCAATTGAATCGAGGTTCCCAAGTCCTGTCAGGTTTTGTAAAGAGTCATTATATCGAATCACCAAATCCTCCCAGATTATTGAAAGACTGTCAAGTCCACTTAGATTTTTCAACGAATTGGCTTCTTTGATACTTAAGCTCCCAAATAATTCTTTAATGCTGATCAGGCTATCGAGATTAATGACCGAGACACCTCCAATATATATATTGGCATAGATTGTTGGATTGTTTGAATAGGTAGTTGGAAAACTGTTAACTTGCGATTGCGTGTGCAAGTATATGTCTGTTTTGAGAGTTTGTGCTTGTCCGAATGATGATAATTGAAAGATTATTAGGATTAGTCCAAATAAAAATAATTTTTTCATAGCAGTCGATTTATGTTTATATTATTATTGACGTAGGAAAGAAGGTTTGGGTTGTTTTTGTGTTGCTCTTTCTCATTGTTAGGAGGTGTATTTATTGCTGAAGTTGTCAATATGAAAGGGTTCGGAGTGTTAAATAAAAAATTCAAATTAAAACTCAAAGAGGAAATTATCATCTATCAAAAAAAAAGGGATATTGCATTGCTCTGCACCTTTTGCAAAAGCGCATCCCACAAATTGCGGGATGCGCGATCTTACTTATGCCATCAAACCAAATTTCTATTCCTGAATAATGAGCCCTGTGACGTCCGGTTTCAGGGTCTGCCGTTGATTCCTAATTTAAAGTGGGGTAAATGCGAAATAAATCATACATAGGAAATCCCGGCTATTCATCAATTTGAAATTGATTTTATGGCATCCTTGTTACTCCCCCTATTGCTTTATAATTTTCTGTGTGAAAATTTCATCTCCGCTTTGCAAGTGGATAAAATATATTCCTTGTGGTTGCACTTCGGCGTTCCATTTTGTGCTGTATTTGCCAGGTTGCATTTTTCCTTTTTTCAGCACATCAACCATTTGGCCCAGGTTGTTGTAGATTTGGATGGAAACATCGGTTGCTTCACTTATCTTAAAATTGATATAGATAGTTGAAGAAAATGGGTTGGGATAAGCAATAATAGATTGAGCCGGTTTAACCTGTTCATCAATTTCCAAAATGGATTGCTCATAAGCACCAATATCAATTTTATCGTCAAGAATCCTGTCACATTCTTTAAAACAACAAGCTGGAAGATATTGGAGGTAGAAGTAGGCCGAAGAATCAGGAGTCCCAGCCTCGATGCAGGGCGATCCGCCAATTATTCTATACGGAACTGTGTCGCCCCAAAACAGGGGGTCAGCATCAATATTAAAAAGATAATCCCCAGAAGAAGCTGTGCCACTAAAACCAAGCTGGCCCCCTTCTATATCGCAATAGTAAAAACCAGGGCTGTTCTGGATAGATAAATGAACCTGGTTGCCATCGGTTTGGGCTGTATTGCCCCAAATTAGGGTATTGATTATTTTAGGGTTTGAATTTTCAGTAAAATACAAAGCTCCGCCCAGATTGGCTGAATTGTCGGCCAGGGTATTGTTAATTATTATTCCATTTCCATTTTCAAAGAAGCATAAAGCCCCGCCTTTGTCTGCCTGGTTGTCGTAAAACAAGCAATTCGAGATTACCGGGTTTGAATATTTGTACATCATCATGGCTCCCCCATATAACGCATTGTTTTCATAGAATTTACATTTTTGGATAAAAGGATCGGAATTCCAAAGCAACATAGCTCCTCCCGACGGCGGATAGTATCCTTGTTTAGAACTTTCATTATATCTAAATTCAGAATTCTTTATTTCGAGTTTGTCCATAAACCTCAGATAAAATATACCTCCGCAATTCATAGCATTACTTGTCGGCATATTCGAACCGCCATAACCGTAGCCATGTTCGAAAATGCAATAGTCAAATTTTGAAGAATCGTTTGTGGCGGGAGTTTCATAATAATCGAAACCATCCCATTGTATGTTGGGGTTCGAGCGTGTAAAAAGGATGGTATCAGTTACAGTTCCTTCGGCAAGCACACAGCCCTGTACGGAAAAATGCCAGGGGCCACGAATACCAACCATTACGCCCGGTTCGATGGTGAGGGTTTGTCCATCTGCAATGCTGATGTGTCCATCAATATAGTAGGGCGAACCTTCCATTATCCATGTTCCGGCTACTTCTCCGGCGGGAATGAAGGTAGCTTGACGGCAACTTGCTTTTAGTATACCTTCGTCTATGTTAAAAAACGAGCCATTCCGGCCATTCGAATTAAACGCACTTCCCGCAGCATTTGTAAATTTATTTGTGTTTAAACTAACATAATGGTTACCTAAATCCCTGATAAAGGATTTGGCGACAAATTGCGCATCAAGGAGGCATTTTGAGAAATATCATATACTGCAGAAGATTTTGCATTTGACCAAAAATGACCAACCGACTGGCTGAAGCTAGTCGTGTTTGTGTCCATCAATAAGTAGAGAATGGGTTCGCCTGATAATTCAATAGTTCCAACGGTATTGTATGAGTTGCTCCACGATGAAAAAGCCGTTTGATTCCAATCCTTCCCCTGGATATCCGGCCCCAGACTGGTCAAACCCATTTTTAGACGTAGGTCACCAATCTCGAATCCACGATATTCTAACTGCAATAGTGTATTAATGAATCCTGTTGACCCCGTAATAAAATGTCCCAAACAAGCTGTTGAGTCAGGATCAATGTCATCGTAATCGAGCGAAGCTCCATAATAGTAATTGTTTCCATGTCCGTTGCCCAATTCCTCCGGACCTGTGCCATCGGCATCCCAACCGGCAAATCCTTCATGGTCGGCAACCATGCCTTTCCAGGGAATCTCAGGATTTCCAACTTCCAATACACCATTGATGATGTTGTAGTAAGCCCCGGTCCTTCCGTTTCCTGAAAAGGCGGATCCTGGCGTGTTTTCAAAAGTAATTTTGATCTCACGTCCGGCAAGGTCGTTTAAAAATGCCTGGGCTACAGCTTGCACTCCGGCCGAACTGTTCGACGAAATATTCAATAGTGGGGAGTAGGATGACCTGAATATAAAATTCGACCCTGTGGTATCGACAAAGGTGTTTGAGTAATTGAAAAAACCTGAGAACATTGGTTCCCCGTTTAACTCGATGGTAAAGTAGCAATCGTAAAAGTTCGCGTAGTGAAAATTGTCGATGGTAAACCAGTCCTCTCCCTCAATATCATCCTTTACTGAGTTTAAACCAAACTTTACCCTCACTTGACTAATAACATAGCCACTATTGTTGAGGGCTTGACCAAACTCGGGGAAGCCTGTCATTCCAGCCATAAAATGAAATGCTGAATGGTTGGGGTTATTGGTGATATAGTCGTGCGATGCCCCATAGTAGTAAATGTTGGTGAAACCGGGACCCGGAACCATGTGGCCAATTCCGGCAAGTTCGGGGCCTGTGCCATCGGCGTACCAACCTGCCGTTCCTTCGCCTTGCGACACCATCCCTAAGAATTCTATTTGGGGACCTGATTTTGTCCCATCCAAAACAGGTTGTGCATTTTGGTTCAATACAAAGCCGCACAACAGGCTTATCAGTACAATTGTAATTTTCCTCATAGTAATTAAGTTTTGTGTATCGGCTTAGGCTTCCGGTTGCTGGTTGCTGGTTGCTTGGTGCTGGGTGAACTTTTTCAACTCAGAACATTTTCAACTCAGAACTTTTCCAACTCAGAATCCTTCCACCTAAGTTTCTACATGATTAATAATTTTACTCCTTTCAATTCAAAATCAAAATTACAAACATCGAACAGGAGATATGAGTTAAATGTATAAACGCTGGGGTTGAGTTAACGAACGCTGGGGTTGAGTTAACGAACGTATGGATTTTGCCTTTTTTCGTAAGCGAATAACGGGGGGTGCTGTGCCTGTTTTTATTGGATTTGTATATCCCCCTACCAAAGTCAAACCTGCCATTTCGAGTGATAAGACAAAAATTTTGCCCACAAAAGGAAAGGACAAAAGGAAAGGATTTAGGATTGATGATTAACGATTTATGATTTAAGATGTTTGGGGCGAGCCATCAGATTATAAATCAAAAACTTGTACTGAGCTTGCCGAAGTATAAGCCTGTCCCGATTTTTATTCGGGATTGATCCTTGTTCTGAAATTTCTAAACATATTATTATATCTCCTCGAACAACTGCAACAGCATATCCCTTTTGCGTGAAGCCACCGGTATCCTTGCCCCATCGATCATCACCACGAAACCCCCGTCGGCTTTGTCGAGGTGGCTCATTTTGTGGATATTGAAAATATGCGACTTATGTACCCGGTGAAAGCCGTGTTCGAGCAATTCTTCCTCGTATTCTTTCATAGATTTGGAAACAAGTATCTTTTTGCCATCCTGCAAGTGAAAAGTAGAATAATTGCCATCGGCCTCAATACGGATAATATCTTCGATGCTCACCACATGTAACTGTTCGCTGGTTTTTAACACCAGGCGTTGCGATTTGGCGAGATTCTCAATACTTCCGCCCAGGGCTTTTTGCTGTAGGTTTTCCTCGAAACGGATTATATCCGAAGCCTTGTTTATGGCCAGGGTAAGCTCTTCCTCATCGATGGGTTTGAGGATGTAGTCCACCGCAGAGAACTTGATGGCCTTAATGGCATAATCCATGGAGGCCGACAGGAAGATGATCTTGAAATCGGGTTTATCGAAATGACGTACGAGGTCGAAACCGCTGCCGTCTTTTAGTTTGGTGTCGAGAATTACCAGGTCGGGGTTGTGTTCGTTGATCAGTCCAACACCGTCCCGCACACCTTCGGCATGTGCCACCACGCTGAGGTTTGGGCAACATGCCCCGACAATTGCGGCAACCTGGTCTTGCTCCTGCTGCCTGCCTGGAATAATTATGGCTTTGATCATGAAGTCGTTTTGCACGAAGATACAAATTTCAGCCATAAAGACGAGATTTAGTTAAAATTAATTGGAATATTACCTTTGTGTAAATATTCACCGGGTGACTCGAAGTCACCCAGTGAGTGAAACTTGTGACTTTTTCACCTCCGGCAAATGTCCATGTCTTTTTGCGGATTGCCTAGTCCATCCTGAAACAGTGGGGAGATTACCGTTTGCTATTGCATTGAACAGTTGCCGGGGGTGAATAAAATCAGAATAGCCTTAATTTATGACCAACTTCTTAGTCACCCTGCCCGACCCGCTTTGCAAGGTGATGAAATATATTCCGGATGTATAATCAGACATCTTCAAAACCAATTCTCGACTACCTGTCGCAAATCTTTCCTTTTGGATACATATACCGATTGGATTGTAAATATAGAGTTCGATTGGATGGCTACTGATGTTTGCCGTTATATTAACATATTCTGTAGCCGGATTAGGTGAGATTATTATTTGTTCAGTGTTTTGTGCCTCATTATTAAAAGGATCATCAATTCCCCCTGAGATTGCGATTAATGTGTCATCTAGTTGTGTTTCTGTTCCCTCAATGATCTCAATATTTTTTTCTATAGGATAATAACCTTCAAGTTGAAATAAAACGTCTTGAAAACCGGTTGCCAACTCCAAACCATAATAGCCTACACTATCAGGGTTTGTAGATTGTCCACTCCCACTTATATTTACATCACTTATATTACCTAGTACTGAATCTTTGTCAAGGAAACCTAATAAATGCTCAGGTCTGTTGTTTTGATTTATTTGAAATTCATCTATCACTTCTCCATTTGGTTTAACGGCAGTTACAGTCATGGTATCATCCTCAATGGCAACTTTGCAATAATGATGTACCTTAAAGGTGTTCATAACATTTGGGAATTCCTCTTCGATCTCATAAAGTGGGGCACCGCCACCGGCAGTGGTTATGTGATAGATCCCATTTTTACATGCCCGGGCATAATAATGATTGTGGGCAGCAAAAACAATTTGAACACCATACTCTTCCAGTATGGGTTGAAGGGAGTCCTGAACATCCGGATTATTGGGATGAGCATATGTTGATGAAGAACCTTCGCAAGACCAACCAGGTTCGTGCAAAACAATCACTTTCCACGGTTTTGTTGTGTTAGCCAAATCTTCCTTTAGCCATAACAATTGTGCAGTATCGAGATAACCTTCGAGTGGCAACAACTGGTAATAGTCAGGATATTGATCCAGGATTGCAACATGCATGGGGCCGTAATCAAACGACCAGTAGCGACGTTCTTCATAAGGAAATGGGAAGTATTTGCCAAAAACCGATGTGCTATGGTCAATATTAAAATTCTGTTGGTACATCTCATGGTTTCCCAAACAAGGGACAAAGGGCACTTCAGCCATTCGTTTACGGACATTTGGGGCATTGTGTGTGAAAAAAGTATTGTCCCAGCTTGATTCATCAGCTCCATAATCGACATGATCGCCGGTAAACAAGGTAAGCGATTGATAGGACGAATCAGCCTGATAATCTCCAATCATTAGCTGGGAATTGAGGTCGTGATTTACGATATCAGACCGGGTATCACCATACACAAAAAACTTAATATTTTCTTCATTCCCGGCGGGTGCCGTAAAAAAAGAAGCCCGGATCGTATCGACATTATATACAACCTGATAATGGTATTTTGTACCTGTTGTTAATCCCGTAATGGTATAACTGTGCTGGTGATCGATGCCATATTCCTGTGTGATTGTATTTCCCAGGCTGCATGTACTGTCTGTACCCCAAAATATTTCACATGTATCGGATATGGAAAGTTGCCAGAGAAACCGCATTTGTGTATTGATCCCTTCAAATAGCAAATAGGGTTCTTTGCGAAAATCCGATTTTTGGGAGACCGTCGAATTAATCTGATTCGACTCCGGTGCAGGAATGTCAATCTGAATTTGCCCGAAAATTATTAAATTGAAAAAGGTTATTGATAAGGTAAGAAGTAAAAATTTCTGTTTCATCGTTTTATAGTTTAGTGGTTTATGTTTAAGTCCTATTTTTTACTTACTCACGGTGTGACTCTAAGTCACGCCGTGAGTTGTTCCTGTGTTTAATTCACTATCAATTTCTTTCGAACCTTGATTCTATCGGCAACTATTTCAACAATATAAATTCCGGTGCTGAGTATTGAAATATCGATAGGTGAATATGTGTTATCTCTTTTTATCAGCAACTGCCCAAGCTGGTTGTAAATGTTTACCTGGGTAATTTTTAGGTTTTGTTCGTTTGTTATTTCGATGAAGGTATTTGCTGGATTGGGGGTGATTTTAAAACCATCTAACAAATCGACTTCTTCTATAATAAGAGTGCCGCAGATAGAATCGACTTCTTGTTCGCTATTGCAGCCGGTAGCATTGTTATTTATGTAAATTGTTCCATTTGGAATATCCAAATAATCACAGATACCGGATATTGCGCAAGTAGATAATAATGGATTATCGTTAATATATAAATCATTTCCAATAGAAGACAGGTTCTCCAAACCTGTGAGACTTGTTATTACATTGTTTCCTCCAATACTCAAATATCCTCCAATATCGCTTAGGTTGTTTAAACCTGTCAAACTTATTAGACTGTAATTATCACCGATAACTAAATCTCCTGTAATATTAGTAAGACCCTCTAAACCTGTTAAACTTATTAAAGAGTCATTGTTTGTTATAAATAATCCACCACCAATTGAAGATAGGCCATTAAGGCCGGCTATGTTAACAAGTGAAGGGTTGGGTAGAGAAAATATACCTTCAGTACCAATATACAACCCTCCCATTATAGTGGTTAGGTTATCGAGGCCATCAAGAGAAAAAAGTGAATTATTTCTTCCTATAATTACATCTCCTCCAACTGTATTTAGCCCTTCAAGCCCAGTTAAGGTAACTAAAGAGTCATTATACTCTATAAATAAACTACCCTCAATACTTGAAAGGTTGCTTAACGCACTGATATCCTTTAAATATGGATTATGCGCATTGATCCAACCTTCTGAACCAATAAATAGATTGCCCCCAACTGCTGTAAGCTGTTCTAATCCATTTAAACTTGATAATTTGGTTGTACCGATAAACAGTGTTGAATCAATAGATGTTAGATTGTTTAAACCATTTAAGCTGGTTAAATTCTCCAAAGGCCATGACATAGCTGCAACTCCTCCAATCCTTAGCGCTCCATGAATTTCTGTTAAAACAATCAAGCTGTCCAGATTGGTAATTATACCCCCAACTTCAGAGATTCCTACATCTCCTTCAATTATGGTACATCCCGGATAATTTAAGGGGAAATTGTCAATCTCAGCCTGGTTGCCAAAATGGATGCCGTTTGGCAGGCAGCTTTGCCCATACGAGAATGATTGAAGCATCATTCCCAATACAAAAATCAGTAGTATTCTTTTCATAGCTTTAATTTTTAATGGTTTATGTTTTTAAAATTTCATATTCGTTTGATATTCTTAGGCTGTTTACCGCCCCGCCACCTTTATTATTTTTTTGGTTATGATTCCTTCCATGCTGTGCAAACTGATGAAATATATACCGGAAGGGAATTCTTCCATATTTAGCATTATTTCAGATTTGCTTTTATATGAAAAAAGCTGAATCATTTTTACTACATTTCCTGTCAGGTTAAAAATTCTGATACCATCATCTTTGGATAGTGGTCTTTTGAATTTTAAAGTAACCGTATTTTCAAAAGGATTGGGGTAAACTGAAAATTCAAACTGACAATTTACTTCTTCTTCAAGAGATAAGATTGGTGGCCCCATAATGGAATCAAGGAAAACCAAGCCATTTTCTTTAAACCCATTTGGCCATGCATGACCACCATTGTGAGAATAATACTCATAAGGAATTCCAAGCGTATCGAGTGTGTCTTTCATTGCGAGATGTGCAGGATATACCAAATATCCGTCGGCTGTTCCACAACCAAAAAATATTCCTACGCTATCTTCAGCTGACAATTGGTGGATGAAATTTCCAAGAATATCATTTTGCTGAAATTTTGCGTACACCGAATCGATGTAATCACCATTTTCATCATAAGGGAAATCTACTATTTGCGGATTAATATAGTATTGTGTGCTGTTGGGGTTTGGCGAAAAGGCTCCGCAAAACAGAAATGTTCCTGCTGTGAAACCTCCGGTTGAGAAAGAATATGTGTATGGCGGACCAGGTTGACTTTCTTGTAGTACATTTTGTCTGGAAGTATTGATATATATATCCTTATCAAAGGTTAACACACCGGCATGAGCTACTAAAGCCCTAAATTTCTCCTTGTGTAATATCCCATACCTGAATGCCCCATAAGCCCCCATGGATTGTCCAATTAATGCTCTATACTTTTTTTGCGGAACTGTCCGAAATGATGTTTCAACCCAGGTTACGAGATCATTGACCATATAATCCTCATAGTTTCCCCAAGTTACCGAATTCACATACATTGATCCATTGAAAGGCTCAGGACTATTGTCGGCCCCAACAATAATTACTTCATCAATGGTACCGCTACTGATCAACCCTCCTGTTATGGAGATCATTTCGTTTACGGTATTTTGGTCGCCACCCCAGCCATGCAGGTAATAAATAACAGGATAATAAATATTGCTATTTGTAAAATACCCGGGAGGGAGCAATACATCCACCATTTTTTCCTCGCCTAAAGCCTGGCTAAAAAAGGAAGTGTCGATCTTGGTCATCTGACCAAAAAGATAATTTCCTGATAGAAGAATTATCATAATAATTGTAAATCTTTTCATAATCTCATTTTTTAAAGTTAAACAATGAGATAAAAGTACGGCGACAGGAATGGTGATATGAGTTAAATGTATAAACGCTGGGGTTGAATGTATAAACGCTGGGGTTTTTCGGATTAACGTATAGAAATGATTACGTTTTAACATGCGGGTTGACAACCGCAGATGGATGAAAAGAAAGTATATTCCTATTCATCCCCAGCAAAGATATGTTTTCATAGCTCTTCTCAGTTTCCCCCTTTTGAAAGGGGGACAATCCGTGCTTTGTAGTAAAATACGGGACAAATTTCCAAATTATACATTACGCGGGATAAATTACCGCATTGATTGCAATATGGAATTATGATAACACCCCGTTGGGGCTTGGGCTATCTGATACCTTACGTGTCTCAGGGCTATTTTTGACTTCGTCAAAAAATACACCCTGGGCTAATGATAACACCCCGTTGGGGCTATATTAAATTCGGCATGGAAAAATGTAAAACAAAATCAAAGATTCATGAACAAGGAAATTTTTATCTCTATGTGTTTTGCGTTTTTCACCTTGTAGCCCCAAAGGGGTGGGATCATTAGCCCAGTGTGTGCCCACCGCCACAGGCGGTGGCAGCCCTGGGTATGGAATGACATGGAAAAATAAGCCCCAAGGGGGCGCAATCTTTCCCCTGAGTAAAAATACTGGCAGAATTTGTAAAAATGAAAATTGCACGTATTCCTGTGTGCAGGGAATTTAGTTTAAATTTGGGATTGAATGATTTCGTTCGCTTGGGGCTGGAAGATTATGGCTTGATTCTTAGCTATGAAACAATGAAAAGGGGTTGAACAAAATACGGAAATTTATCCCGTTTACCGCATCGTTTGCAACAGGGGAAAGCCCTTCCTTATTTTAAGGAAGGGTTGGGATGGATGAACTATTTGCTTGCTAAAGTCGCGCCCCGACTTCATTGCTCTTGGCAACATACTTTTGATATTCCTCCAAATCCCACTGCAAGTCCATCTCATCAAACAGGGCCTTTGCTTTTTCTAAATAATCTTTGCCAGAAAGTTCGTTGAATTGCTTCGGTTTTGTGTTTGGGTTGGAAAGGAATTTCCCCAATTCTAAATATGCTCGTGACAGTTCAACTTTTGCTCCTGAATTTTCAGCAATTTGTTGGGCTGATTTTAGGGCTTTAAAACAAACCTTATAATTTAATAGGTATAGGTATACTTCAGCTTTTAAAAGAAGGGCTTCCGGTAAAGTACCCCGAAATTTCATGGCTGTTTTTATCAGTTCTTTGATTAATTCTCTAAGTATTTTCGTTTGCCCTGAATTGATTGTCTTTTCACTTTTTAGTTGCTCTAATTGATACCTGGTCGTGGCCATAAGGTAGGATACGTAAAAAGGTTTTGCAGATTTAAAAGTTTTGAGATGTATTGAGGCTTCGTCCAGATAGGTTTTTGCGGAAGCAATATTTCCATGAAAAAGATGTATTCTACATAAACGTGAACATAAATCAGCAAGTAGTACTCTATGTTCTGTTTTTCTCATCAGTTCAATTCCTTCTTCAATCTTTTCGATTATAGAGATATTAAATTCCCTAAATCGCAGCGATGTAAAAGCAATAAACCGATAATACATCGACATCATTTGCTTACTCTCAAATTGGTCGGCCACCAGTCATAGCTGTCCGAAAGATTAATATAGGAATAAAGCCCGAAAATTCCAATTTTTGAAGCGCAAACTTTTAAAAAAAATTATGGGCTTTATTCCACTGCATAAAAGTATAAAAAATTCGACTTTCCCCTTGTTGAAA
>JAIOYV010000053.1 GCA_021740905.1 Bacteroidales bacterium | reverse complement strand
CGCAATTTGTATCAAAAAACCTGAGATGCCGCCTCAAATCCCTTAAAAATAGCGCGAAGATTGTTTTTTAGGGTGCTCACTATAAGGCTTTGCTGTCAGGCTGTTAGGGCAAAAGTTAAATTCATAAGGAATAGCTGTTGATTGGAGTGAAATACTTTTTCAACGAAAACTTATCTCTTGGTGTTGAAACCAATTACTCAATTGGGCTTTACAAAAGCGAATCGAAATATACTTCGAATGGCCAAAGTTCAAAAAGTTGGAATGAAGGCATCAATTGCCGGTTTGGCCCTATCGGAATACTTTCGTTAAATGTTCATTTCTAAACTTTAAATACAGAAAGGAGGTACGATAATGAAAACACCGGCATTGTTATTTATTATATTGATTTTTGGATTATCGGCCTGTGATGAAAAAGAAACAAATGCACCGGTCTATCTTAAATATACTTGCGATGAAACCGGAATTATCCACGACTACACAGGCCTTGATGGTTGCGGCTTTGTAATTGAGCTAACCGATGGACACGTTTTAGAGCCGCAATTTATTGATGATTCAACTTTTATTTTTGAAGATGGCAAACCAATCACTCTTAGCTATACTGTGCCAGCAGAATATGGAAGTGTTTGTATGGTTGGCACTGTTGTACATATTACCTGCATCTCAGAATTGTGCAGCACGGCCATTCAGGATTTTGGTTTCTTCTTCAATCCTGAAGATTACCCACAGGATGGTTTTGCGATTTCCGAAGTTGAAATTTTGGGCGACTGCATTTATGTCACCGTAGGTTATTCGGGTGGCTGTACAGAACACGATTTTATGCTAGGGGTGGTTTGGCCCGAATGTGGCACCCCACCAGTACCCCCTCCTGTTTTGTATTTGTGCCATAATGCGAATGGCGACTTATGCGAGGCATATATCACAGAAACAGTCACTTTCGATTTGTCGCTATTACAGCAAATGGACAGCACCTCAACTACATTTCAATTGCGACAGAATTTTCCGCCATCAAGCTATGGTGGGCAGTTTGATTATCAATATTAAGGAGGTGGGTAAAAGATAAAGAGATTCCTCACTTCGTCCGGAAAGTCGGGCTTCGATTAAGGTGAAAAGTGATGAATCCCATGGATTTTCTGAACAAAGTGAGGAATCTCTCTCATATCTCTGTATCGCTATTTCCCTACCCCAAGACCAAACAAATAATTTTCCTATCTTTGGTGCAGTTTTAATCGTTTAAACAGAATAATTCAACAACATGAAAAAGAATATTCTTCTTATAGCTTTTGGGCTAGTCCTATCCCTCGGATTCGTTTCGTGCGAACAATGTATCAAGTGCGAGATTATCGGAAATATACCCGATACCTCATTCATGGTAAACGACACCAACCTCTTTTTAAAAGCTGGTGTTTCAGGTTTTCTCGATACCAACAATAAGTTTTACCCCGAGTTTTGCGGGTCGAAATCGGAACGGGAAGCTTTCGAGTCCGATGTTAGGTTCAATGCCGAAAGCAGGGAGTGTAGAATTTATGCTTTTCGGAAAATCCCCAGTTTAGACACTATTGCCACTATGATTTATTGTGGAGGGCCGATCCAATTTAAAGAATTTGAATATGGCCTCGACACCCTAAAAACGACAACTTATTCCGAGCTTGATGTTGAGTGGGTTGTCGATACAACATTGCTGAACCCTGCAACTTGGTCGTGCAAGTAATCATGAAATGGGAAATTCAAATAATCCCATAAAACACATAGACTTTTGTTGAAACCTAAACATATCATTTTTCTGTTTGCCCTTGGTTTCTGGGCTTGCTCAGAAAATCCTGTAGCATGTTTCGATGCAGAAGTTGAAAAGGCGGAGGTTTTTCAACCCATCCATTTCCAAAATTGTTCTGCCGATAGCGACCAATATGAATGGGACTTTGGCGATGGGAATACCTCAACAGATGTAAACCCTGTCCATGCTTTTTCCGACACTGGTTTATTTCAGGTTCAGTTAATGGCGATCAGCGATTTTGGGGGGAGCCAGGACATTTATTCACAAGAATTGCGAATTGAAAATCCTTCGGCAAAGTTCGTTGGACTGTATCAGGCAAGCTTTGGTCCAGAAGATTATTTATTGCGGATTGAAGCTGGTGGCAGCCGCAACTCCCTCCTTTTATTTTTGGACGGTAAGATATTTTGCAATGCCTCTTGTTTTGAGAATGTGATTGAGGTGGATCAACAAAATTTCTGGACAGTCGAATATGTCACTATTATAAGTGGTGTAGGGGCCTTATTGGAATCTCAATTAGAAATCGACTTTTTGGTACAGGATTTTGAAGGAAATGAGGACCTGCTTTCCATTTCTGCGAATAGGATAAATCTGTGAAAAATCTTTCATGCAAAAGATCCTACTCATACAAACAGCATTTATTGGCGATGTGATCCTTGCTTCATCATTGATTGAAGCCCTGCACGAACATCAGCCCAAAACAAAAATTCATTTCCTTTTGCGAAAAGGAAATGAAGCCCTCCTTCAAAATCATCCACATCTGTCCAGAGTTTGGATTTGGGATAAAAAACAAGCCAAATACCCCGAACTTTTGAGGATAATCAGGCAAGTACGTGCAGAGCAATTCGATCAGGTAATCAATTTGCAAAGGTTTGCATCTACTGGTATGCTCACTGCCTGTTCGGGGGCAAACGAAAGGATAGGTTTCAGGAAGAACCCTTTCTCATTCCTTTTTTCAAAAAAAATTGAACACGAAATAGGCACCGGCAAGCATGAGGTTGAGCGAAACCAAATGCTGATAGCCGATTTCGTGGGCAGCGTTACAAAACAACCAAAGCTTTATCCTTCTGAAAAGGATTTTCTGAAAGTAGCTGAATATAAAAATCAAGCATTTATTACCGTTTCTCCCACTTCTGTATGGTACACCAAGCAATACCCTGCCGATCGATGGGTCGAGTTTATCAAGCAAGTGCCCCATAATTTTATGGTATACCTACTCGGCGGGCCTGGCGATGTAGATGCCTGCGAAAAAATAAGGCTTGATTCGGGCAATCCAAACTGCCATCTATTGGCAGGCCACCTCAGTTTGTTGCAATCGGCAGCGTTAATGAAGGATGCCACGATGAACTATGTAAACGATTCGGCTCCCTTGCATCTTTGCTCGGCAATGAATGCCCCTGTACGTGCGATATTCTGTTCAACCATCCCCGAATTTGGCTTTGGACCCTTGTCCGATAATTCAAAAATTATTCAGATTGATCAAGAACTAGCATGTCGGCCTTGTGGATTACATGGCTTAACATCATGCAAAATCGGAAGCTTCGATTGTGCATACCACATCAAAATAACTGAGATGCTTGCCGGACTCTAGGTTCTGAACGATTATTTGACGGGCAATTCACTCCGTTTTGCCTTCCTTAACACCCCAGAATACCCGCTGACAGGGCATTCTTCATTCTAAATAACAAAATATCAACATTTCCTCAGCTTCTTGTTGTAAAATTCAAAATATTGATGGGTAATGATTTAGCTAAACATAAAACCTTTATACTCTAATTCTTTATGTTGAATGTCAATAAAATTAGGGCTTACGATTCATATCTTTTACTGACATATATCATTTTGTATTATTTTTTTTTATACATTAGCCATTTATTATTTTAATATTAAGTTTATGTAAAGATTAGAATGATTGTTTATTAACTAATACCATTTTTTAACTAACCTAAAATTAAAGTCTATGAGAAAGTTTACTCTGCTCTTGGCCTTCTTTGTGATTGTGGGCACTACTCTTGTCCACGCACAGAAGCGTCAAATCTCAGGAACAGTGACCGGTGCCGATGATGGCACTACCCTTCCCGGGGTCTCTGTGGTTGTGAAAGGTGCAACCATCGGGACGGTTACTGATGCCAATGGTAAATACTCCCTCGAAGTTCCGGCTGATGCTAAAACGCTTCAGTATACTTTCGTAGGGATGAAGATGATGGAAATACCCATAGGTGCATCAAGTACTATTGATGTAGCTATGGAAGTGGATGCACTTAAAGTTGAAGAGGTGGTCGTGACGGCGGTCGGTATTAAACGTTCCGAAAAGGCGTTGGGATACGCGGTGGCCACTGTTAGTGAAGACAAAATTGCACAGAAAGCCGAACCTGACGTTTTAAGGAGCTTAAAAGGCAAGGTCGCCGGTGTGCAAGTAAACAATTCGTCTGGTGCGCCTGGTACAGCTACCCGGATTACCATCCGTGGTAATTCTTCGTTTTATGGCGATAACCAACCCCTGTTTGTGGTTGATGGTATCCCATATAGTAACCAACAATTCAACACTACCGACCAAAGTTCGACAGGTGGTGCTTATGGTAGTGGTATCTCTACCTTAGACCCTAACGACATTGCTTCGGTTAGTGTATTGAAAGGTGCTGCTGCAGCTGCGCTGTATGGTTCGAGGGCTGCCAATGGGGTTATTGTCATCCGTACAAAGTCGGGTAATCCAACCAAAGGGAAAAAAGGCCTTGAGGTCACTTACTCGAGCTCGTACTCTACCGAGAATATCTCTAATTTGCCAGATTATCAGAATACTTATGGGAATGGTGTAAACTTTAGTTATGCCAATGCAAATGGTTCGTGGGGTCCCCGTTTCGATTCTCTCGATTCAATCCCTACCTGGGGCATGTATGCCAATGCCTTTCCCGAAATGGGTGATAGCGTTGCTTATGTAGCCCAGCCTGATAATGTTAAAAGTTTATTCAGGACAGGACATGTATTTGAGAACTCTGTTTCAATATCCGGTGGTGATGAAAAATCGGCTTTTAGCCTTACCGCTTCTGCCCTTTCGAATGATGGTTATATCCCCCATTCAAGTTTCGACAGAAATAGTATTGGCCTTGGTGGAAGTACCGAGTTGGACAATGGCTTGAAAGTTGGCGGGAATTTCTCCTATTCAAAAGGGACCCAGCAAGGTGGTCTTTTTGGGAATAACCAGGCATCGGATGCAGGTACTGCCTCCTCGTTTGCACGTACGCTTTGGTTAGGCCGCACATGGGATATGTCATTACCGTATACCGATCCGGTAACAGGAGAAAACTTAACCCCAAACGGTCCTGGTCAATTTGACCATCCACTCTGGTCGTGGGAACATAACAAGGTTATTACCAATATGGACCGGATTATCGGAAGTGCCAACATTGGTTACGATTTCACAGACTGGTTGAGCTTCTCTTATCAGTTGGGGGTGAATACCCTTGTACAAAGAAGGCAGCAAATTGTTGACCAGGGTTCCAGGGCTTATGCTGGTAATGGTGCTATCATTGATGACGATATTTGGTCGCAGGAAATTGAGTCAAATTTACTCTTGACCATTGACAAAGATATTTCAGAGGATTTGAACATACGCACCATTTTAGGGCATAATGTAAACCAAAGAACTACCGACCGTCAGGCGTATATTGGAACCGTAATGAGGGTTCCTGGTATTTACGATCTTGATAATACAATCAATGTTTCCCCATTTGGAGGCGACTTCTCGGAAAGAAGGCTCTATGGGATGTTTGCTGATGTTTCGATGGGATACAAAAGATTATTCTATTTGAACTTTACAGGACGTAATGATTGGTCATCCACATTGCCCGAAGACAAAAACAGCTATTTCTATCCGTCTGTTTCATCCTCCTTCATTTTCACCGAAGTGTTCGACCTACCAAAAGACATAGTTAGCTTTGGAAAAATTAGGGCTTCGTGGGCGAAAACCGGTAATGATGCCGATCCTTACCAAATACACAATATCTATCAGCTTAGAAGTAGTAAGCTAACCGATACACCTGTATTTCCATTTTTGGGGATTCCTGCCATGCAAGTGCCAGACGTAGCGTTTTCTTCGGGCTTAAAGCCTGAGTTTACCACAGAAGTTGAAGTAGGTACCGATATTGCTTTCTTCCAAAACAAATTAAGACTCGATTTCACCTACTACGACAGGAAAACGACAGATCAAATTGTAGCTATCCGTACTGCAGCTTCATCAGGCTATTTTAGTAAAGTTACCAATGCTGGTGAAATGGAGAATAAGGGTATTGAAATTGGTCTCAACATCACTCCTTTTGACAACCCGAATGGATTTGGTTGGAATATATATACAACCTATACCAAAAATAACTCAGAGGTTTTAGCCATCGCTGAAGGGAATGAAAGAATGATTTTATCAGGTCTTTTTGGTGATCCACAACCTGTATTTGAAGTTGGCGAACCCTATGGTGTTTTAAGAGGTACACAAAATTATCGCGATGATGAAGGCAATTTATTAATTGACCAACAAACCGGATTATTAATCCTGGATATCGAAAATGCTACCATAGCCGATCCTAACCCGGATTATCGACTGGGCATTGCCAATACATTTACGTATAAAGGATTTTACCTGAATGTATTATTGGATTACACTCACGGTGGTGAATTTTACTCCAATTCTATCCTTAGTATGTTAGGACGTGGTGTGACAAAAGATACTGAAGATCGTGAGCACTCCTTTGTAATACCTGGTTTCTATGGCGATCCGAATACAGGAGAACCTCTTTTAGATGAGGGAGGAAATAAAATTCCAAATACAACTCAAGTTTCATCAAATAACCTATACTTTGGAAACTCTTTTGCTATCAACGCTGCAAGTGAGTGGAATATATATGACGCTACTGTTTTCCGTGTTTCTGAAATTACTCTTGGCTACGATTTACCGAAAAAATTAATCGACAAGCTACCATTCGGAGGAATTAATCTTAGTGTGACCGGCAGAAACTTGTGGTTCTATGCACCTGGTATTCCTGAGTATTGCAACATAGACCCGGAATTGAATACCTACGGAGCTACCAACGTTCAAGGTATTGAGTATTCTGCTGCACCTTCGGTACGGAGGATTAGTTTTAACTTGAAAGTTAGGTTTTAAACATTATAACAATTCTTAAATATGGAAAAAATGAAAAAATATATAATAGTTTCATTTGCAATCGCTTTTGTATTCTTTGGATGTACAAAAGACTTTCTCGATGTGAATGAAGATCCGAATCAACCTACCGTAGCACAGATTGATCAGTTGCTCCCAGGTATTGAGTATGATATTTCGGATGATTTTTCGATAGACTACAATAAACTCGGTTGGCTTTGTGCAGTATATACCCACCAGCTTTCCACACGCGAATCGGTAGACCAATATGGTGTCTCCGGTAATGATTATTGTATTGGTACTTTCTGGCAGGATTTATATTATGGTATAATTCCGGATATTGATCTGCTAATTGCATTAGGAACTGAAGAAGATGCTTTACAATACCGCGGTATTGCTAAAATCCTCAAGGCTTATGTTTTTAGCCAAATGGTTGACTTATGGGGTAACATACCTTTCTCTGAAGCGAACCAGAAAGATAACTTTAATCCTAATTTTGATGATGATGCAGCAATCTACCCTCAGTTGTTTGCAATGATTGATGATGGTATAGCTGATATTTTAAACGAAGAAGCTGCCAATATCAAAACTCCTGGTGCTGACGATTTGGTTTTCGGTGGAAACCTTGACAAATGGGTACGCACTGCAAATACGATTAAATTAAAGTTATATAATCAGGTAAGAAGTACTAGCCTGTGGGATGCCGGTGCAGTTACAAGTTTGCTTGCCGGTGATTTAATGCAAGCCGATGGAAGTATGATGGTTCAATTTGGCACTGCCGATAACCCCGAAAACAGGCATCCTGCATTTGCCGGCGAATGGAACGGAAGTCAAATCAGCAATTACATCAGCCCATGGTTTTTTGAGATTCTAAAAGGCATCAACCCAAATATCTTTACCAATATTGAAGATCCTCGTATCCCATATTACTTTTATAATCAAAAAGCTGGGGGTGCTGATTCAGAAAATCCTGTTGAATACCGGGATGGCGATTTTATTTCAATTTATTTTGGATCTGTTGGGGTTAATAAAGATCATGCAGGCCGTTCTACATTTACTGTAATGGGAATGTATGCTTGTGGTGGTAAATTCGACGATGGTACAGGTGGACAGGCAAATGCAAACAGTGGTGCTGGTGATGCACCGGTTCGTTGGCTTACTTATGCCGATGCATTATACATTCAGGCAGAGCTGGCACATGACGGTGTTGGTGGTGATGCCCGTGCTTTACTAGAAGAAGCAATGGTTGCTTCTTTTGCCCAGGTCGATGATGTTTGTGATATGGTTACAAAAGTGGGTGGCCAGGTTGTTCCTGTATTGTCTGGTTCTACTGAAGTGGATGATTACATTGCGGCTGTGTTGGCCAAATACGATGCGGCAAACGCGAGTAAGCAACTGGAAATTATCATGACTCAAAAGTGGATTGCCAATTATGGTGGCAGCCATGTCGATCAGTACAATGATTACAGGCGAACAGGATATCCTGTTTTGTTTGATGCGAATAATGATGCGGCAAATGGAGGCCCCGATGGGAATGGCCCCGTACCAACTCAGTGTACAAGAAGTTATCCATTGTCATTCCCTTACGATCAGGATGAACTTGATTTGAACACGAATGCCCCGGGTCAAAAAGTAATTGCTACCGATGGTGTATTTTGGGATTTATAAGATTAATGAAAACTAAAAATAGAATATGATGAAAAAAATAAATATAATATTGGTCATTAGTCTGGCTGTTTTGGCTTTCTTTATTTCTTGCAATAAAGAGCCTGACCTAAGAATGCCAAACTATGATGATATGATTGTGGATGCTGTTGCTTTTGTAGCTCCCGATGCGCAATTCAACTTGAACTTCCTGCCTGAAGATGCAGCAATTTTTGAAGGCGGTTTCACAGTAACCATCCCCTACAACAATGTAGTTTCTGTTGATGTAAAATGTGCTTATATCTTGTCTGGTGAAGTAAAAGAAGTGGGGACATTAACCAATGTTTCTACCTTTCCCTCTTATATTGGGATAAACATGAATGACATATTGGGCATGTTTTCCGCACTCAATTCTCCAAATGATATCACCGAAGGTATGGCCTTCCGCTTTTATGGTTGGGTAAATACTTTGGACGGCGATGTGTACGAAATGTTCCTTAATGATGGCAGGGTAAATGCAAGCCCTGATATACAAACATTGCCAGGTGCATCCATTTCTACTCTTTATAAAACACTTTGCAATCTGGTAATTGAAGATTTTACGGGTGCATTTAATTGTTATGAAGAAGGATACGGCGATTACCCTGTTAATTTCACAGTAGATCCAACTTTCGAGAATAGGATTTACAATGATAATTACTGGGATTGGGCAGCTTCAGGATCTCTGATCTATTATAATTTCTCTGGGGATATTTACCAAACTATTGATATTCCGAACCAAGTATTTACTTACGGTGACGGAACTGTTGGTTCGGTTGAAGGATATGGCGAATACGATGCTTGCACCGGTACATTCTGGACTCAAACCGATGCCGAATACGGCGGTGGGATTTATGCCACGTATCACGAGTTTTCTTCTTTGGGAACAAAAACATTCACTTACTATAAAGGTAGGAAAGCTGATCTAATGAAATAATCTGGAATTGATGTAAATTGATTTCAACGATTGAATAAAATCAATGGCCTTCAGGAATAAAAACTGAAGGTCATTTTTATTTCATGTATTTCGTTATATTTGCTAAAATAAATCAAAAAAACACCCTGAGAACATACCTGATCCTTTTCTCCGTAATTTTAATTTCAGTAGTAACATCTTGCAAAAAAGATGAAACGAACCCACCCGACCCAACTTATGTGTCTTTTATAAATCCTGTTGTAACCCACACAATTGATTGGGTTGGTAATACGAGTGAAATCGAAATTTCAATTTCCTCAACGGGGCCAATACTGCCTCATGATGTGATAGTAAATTTTGAAATCAGGACAATAATCGAAACTGAAGATAACATTAATATGATTAAGGGGGTACATTATACCTTATCAGCCGATAGTTTCATTGTTCCGGCAAATTCAAATGAGGGCAAAATTTCTCTTACCTTGCTTTACAATAATATCCCATTCGACAAAGATGTCGTTTTGAAAATAAACTTGCTCCCTGGCAAATTTGACCCAGCACCCAATGGTTCTGAGGCAATCATTACCGTATCAAAGCCTTACTTGACCTTTGTTTCATTTGTCACCTCCATCCATGACTTCACAATCGAACCAGATTCAAGCGGAATCTACAAAACAACCGTCTTTCAACTATCCTTATCAACTACAGGTTCGGTAAGGCCTTACGATGTGCCGGTAAAATTTGAAATCGTATCAGTCGCCGAAACAGTCGAAGTGGTAAATATGATAGAGGGAACACACTTTACAATCTCAGAAACTGAAAATATTATCCCTGCAAATTCGAATGTTGGAACATTGTCCCTTACTTTTTACAATGATTCTCTTCCCCTCAATAAATCGTCCATCTTAAAGATAAAATTGATACCCGGAGAGTTTGACACTATCCCTTTACACTCGGAGGCAGTGCTTACCATCAATAAACCTTACATCGACATTTTTAACATGGAATATTTTACCGGGTTTTTTGATTGTGACGAAGCCGGTTATGGAGTGTCTGGCGTATTTTTCACACTTGATCCTGTTGTCGAAAATCGTATCCATAATACAAATTTCTGGGACTGGCCAGGATCAGGAGCTACTGTTTATTACGATTTCTCTGATGATGAATACCAGACAATTGTGATTCCTGATCAACCTTTTACATTTGGGGATGGAAAAGTTGGTTCCGTCGATGGAACTGGCACCTATAATGCCTGGACCCATACTTTTGTCTGTGATTGTGATGTTTGGTATGAAGGAACAGCTTATGCAACCCATCATGAATTTTCACCTACCGGCACGAAAATGACTGTGCATACTAAAGGAAAAAAAGCTGAATTCTTCAAGTAAAAGCTGACATTTGAAGATATTTCTTCAATAATGAGATAAAATCAATGGCCTTGGGGAATAATCCTGAAGGCAATTTTTTATATATTCAGGGATCAACTACAAAAACATTCTTAATGAAATTACAAACTGATTGATAACCAACTGGGGTCTGGCATCATCTAGTTTAAACATATCAACCGAAAACCCATAATTAGTAATAGGAGTAGATGAATATTTTGTATTTGTCATACCAAAATTCAATGAAAAAGGTTTTTTGTATTTCTTAAATTCAAGACCTACATTGAAGAATTTTGAAATGTTAAGGTCATTCAAAAATATTTCACTTGTATATCCTACTCCTTGGGTATAGTCATCATCGGCAATAGCTGTTGATTTATTTAGGAATATCGCATTGGCCGAAGCACCAATTTCAAAAAAAGGCGAAATCCTTTTTGATGGAAAAGTTTTTATTTGCAAAGTAAAGGGCAGTTTTAAAAGATGAAATGAGTAATCAAGGTCAATATCTACATCCACATCAATCTGTTCCAATTCGCTGTTAAAACGTACTCCTGTAGCTGTAAAACTTGATTTGCTTCTAATTTTGGAATAGTCTACACCTATATAAAGACCAATAGTTTTAAAATATTCAAAACCCATAGCACCACCGAAATACGGACTTGGAATCTTCGAAAACTCCTGGTTTTTATAAGGATAAGAATCAATTTTGATGAAAGGGATTGCGATTCCTGCGGTTAAATATGACTTAAATTTAACTTTGGGCACTTTGTAAATTACTGTCTCAGCATTTGGGTCAAAGCACCCATTATAAGTATGCACCAATTCAAAGAAGCTTCTTAGGTTATATTTATATTTGTTCATCGATTCCGGCGCCATTGTAATATTGAGTTCTTCACAATCAGCAAATAATAGATTTATAAAACCCACAAAATACTTTTTAGGCAATGCATAGATTATAGAATCTCCTTTTTGAAGATAATAACATACCTCACCCTTGTGGACTCTGCTCTGATACAAACTTATGGTACCCTCAATGATAGGTTCAAGTAACTGTCGTTTAATATCTCCATTTTTGCTAACATCTTTTGATACTAATAAAAGCTTATCCGTTTTAATGGATTTAATTTCGCTGGGATAAAAATACCGCGTAAGCCCATCCTTTTCCAAAACCACACTGTCTGCCGAATAAGTTAGCTTGTTTTTGTCTAATTGATACTCATTCGTTTTATCATCAGAAAACCGCACGTTGATTGTATTCTGAGAATATGTGCCCAAAAAGAGCAACTGTATGGATATGAACAATATAAATCTCACTTGTGTTTTTATTAGATTATTATTAAATATAAAACAATAGGTATCTTAAAAGAAATTTTTGATGCACAACTTTTATTGATTAATGGTGATTTATCCTTAGATTATTTTGACATGATTTTGTCATAATAGTTTATCATTTGGATCAAATCAGTTTCTCTTGATGGGCGTATTTTTTCCTTTCTGATGAAATCCCTGACGAGTTTGTTTCCTTGAAATTGTTTCAATAAATTTTTACGATTCTTAGGCAATTTAATTAATTCACTATCTATAAACGCATAATAATTCTTTACAATGCTAATCTTATTGTCTTTATTTCCAACATTCAACGCAATATTATAATTGCCTTCTTTAACAATTGTCGAGTAATGGCATAATATAGCGGATTTCTTATTGTACAATAACTTAAAAAAGCCTTTTGGTTCAGAAACATTTATGGTAATATGGGAAATAAAAACCTCGTTCGTTTCCTTTGTTGTAAAGCTCAATAATTGGTCCGCATTCAGGACTTTTATTTCATTATCCACTAAAATCTCTATGGTATTGTTCCACACATTGGCTTTAATTTGCAAGTCCTTTACCAATAAACTATCATAAATAAAAACAACATCTGCTTTTTGCCAATCCTTTTCGATGTAATAATTTCCAATCAATTGGGGATTATATTTTGTTTCATAAAGAAAAGTGGCTTGATTTATAGCTTCACCAAAGGGTTTAACTGCCGACCCTTGGTTTGAATACGTATTTATTTGTGCTTTTAGTTGAGGAGAAAAAGCAGCAACGCAGATAAAAACAGCAAGACAATATTTCATTTTAGTGGAATTAATTCAAGTTTAATTTTTCTTTAAAATTAAAAATGTTTTAGCAAACAAAAAAATCCTTTTCGAGGATTTTCAATATGGAGATCAACTTTCAACAAAATATTTGGTACCCATTTTCTAAGATTTCAAATGCATGACCGATTACTTTAAAAAATATGAAAGATATAATTTTTCATAGAGCTATATTTGCCAATAATAAACATTGAATAAAATGACAAAATCAATAGCTCAACAAATAGCAGATAGATTACTGATCAAAGAATGGCAGGTAAAAGCCTGCCTCGATTTATTTGCAGAAGGGGGGACCATCCCTTTTATCTCGCGATACAGAAAAGAGCGTACAGGAAACCTCGATGAAGTGGCCATAGCAGAAATAAAACTGAGCAACGAAAAAATCCTGGAGCTTGAAAGCCGCAAAGAAACCGTACTAAATACCATTGAAGAGCAGGGCAAAATGACTCCCGAACTGAAAGCCCAAATTGTAGCCTGTACCAATTTAACCGATCTCGAAGATTTGTACCTGCCCTACAAACCCAAACGGAAAACCCGCGCCACCATGGCCCGCGAGAAAGGACTGGAGCCTTTGGCAAAAATAATAATGGCACAGCACAACCAGGATATTTACGCACAGGCTGCAAGATTCCTGAACAAAGAAGTAGCAACCGAAGAAGATGCCCTGGCCGGGGCGCGCGACATTATCGCCGAATGGATCAGTGAGAATATTAAGGCAAGGAATTCGCTCCGTCGAATGTTCGAGCGCGAGGGCATGTTGACCTCGAAGGTACTGAAAGATAAAGAGGAAGAAGGGAACAAGTACAAGGACTATTTCGGTTTTGAGGAAAAAATCTCCAAAATCCCATCGCATCGGCTGTTGGCCATCCGACGGGGCGAAAAGGAAGGCTTTCTGCGGGTGTCCATATCTCCATCGAAAGAAAAGGCCCTCGAAATGTTGGACCGATTTTTTGTGAAAGGGGACAATGATTCTGCCGACCAGGTTGCCCTAGCTGTGAAAGACTCGTACCAACGTTTGCTTGCCCCCACCATCGAAACCGAGTTTGCCCAATCATCAAAAGAAAAAGCAGACCTGGAAGCCATAAAGGTTTTTGCCCTAAACCTGCACCAATTGTTGATGGCTGCCCCACTTGGACAAAAACGGGTATTGGCCATCGACCCGGGCTATCGTTCTGGCTGCAAGGTAGTTTGCCTAAGCGAACAAGGCGACCTGTTGCATAACGAAACAATCTATCCACACAAGCCACAAGATCAGGTTGCGATGGCCTATAAGAAAGTGACGAATTTGGTGAGCACGTATAAAATCGAAGCCATTGCCATCGGGAATGGGACGGCGAGCCGCGAAACCGAATCGTTTGTGAAACGTTTGAAGCTCGACCGCGAGGTAAAAGTTTTTATGGTGAGCGAAGACGGGGCTTCGGTATATTCGGCCTCTTCGATTGCCCGGCAGGAGTTTCCTCAGTACGATGTCACGGTGCGTGGTTCAGTTTCCATCGGTCGCCGCTTGATGGACCCCTTGGCCGAACTGGTAAAGATTGACCCCAAGTCGATTGGTGTTGGGCAATACCAGCACGATGTGGATCAGGCCAAATTAAAGCAAAGCCTCGACATGGTGGTGGAGAGTGCAGTAAATCAGGTGGGCGTTGAAGTGAACACAGCCAGCAAACACCTCCTTACTTATGTATCGGGTTTAGGGCCACAACTTGCCGAAAATATTGTGAAGCTCCGCTCGGATAATGGGCCGTTCATTTCACGCAAACAACTAATGGACGTACCCCGTATGGGTAAAAAATTGTTTGAGCAATGTGCCGGTTTCCTTCGGATATCGGGAGCTGAATATCCTCTCGACAATTCTGCTGTCCACCCGGAAAGCTACCCGATAGTTGAAAAAATGGCCAAAGATTTGGGGGTTACAATAGATGGGTTGATCGGCAACAAAACCCTTCATTCAGCCATAAAACTGGAAAACTATATTACCAACACCATCGGCCTGCCCACCCTTACCGATATAATAAAGGAATTAGAAAAACCAGGCCGCGACCCACGCAAAAAAGCCAAAGTATTTGAGTTTTCGAAAGATGTGGAATCGATCCACAACCTAGAGGTTGGCATGGTGTTACCGGGCATAGTCACGAATATCACAAACTTTGGTGCATTTGTCGATGTTGGAGCCAAGCAGGATGGCCTCGTCCATATTTCGAACATGGCCAACCAATTTATCTCCAACCCTTCCGAGGTGGTAAAACTTCACCAGCATTTGCAGGTAAAGGTAATCGAGGTCGATGTTCAACGAAAAAGGATACAGCTATCGATGAAAGATGTGGAGCAGTAGGCAGTAGGCAGTCTTCAGTAGACATACGGCGGTGGAAGGCAGGTAATCGGCAGTAGGCAAAAATCGCATCAATACCCTTACCCCGATCGAAAAATTGAGGAGACGCGATAAATCGCGTCTCTACTAGTTCGGATAATCAACAAACTCAGAACCTTTCAACTTTGAACTTTTTAAACTTTTCAACTCCCAAACTTTTCAACTCTCAACTTCTAATAAACATCCATCTAAAATTTTATCTTTGCCACACATTTATTGTTGATAATGAATTACAATAAATGACAACAGAATGACAATTGAATGACAACAGAATGACAATTGAATGACAACAGAATGACAATTGAATGACAACCGAATGACAATTGAATAACAACTGCCCACCTGCGCTAAGCCTGCCTGTCGGCAGACAGGGCTTGGGTGGATATAAATGACAATATAAACCAGATGGAAATTCTGAAATTTTTGATAAGCCGTCAATTTCTTAAGCACCTACTTGTCGCTTTGCTGATTGCTATTGTACTTGTAGCTGGCTCTTTGTGGGGATTGCGGATTTACACCCTTCATGGGAAAGCCTATCCGGTGCCCGGTTTTAAGAACATAAGTCTTGACTCAGCTGTTGCGATATGCCACGAGCAGAACCTACGCTATTCCATTATCGACTCGGTATTTGTTAGTGGTTGGCCTGGCGGAACCATTATAGAACAGTATCCCGATTCGGGTTTTTTTGTAAAGAAAAACCGCACCATTTATTTCACCATAAATGCGTTCGAAGCCGAAAAAGTGCTCATGCCAGACCTAATTGACTTATCGTTCAGGAAAGCCATAACAATGCTCGAAAACATTGGCCTGGTAGTAGGAACAATTAGCTACCAACCCGATTTGGCAAGGGATATCGTTCTCAGACAAATGAACAATGGCGTGGAATTACCAGCCGGCAACCTGGTTTCGAAGGGAGCTATGATTGACTTGGTACTGGGCGGAGGACTAAGCGATGAAGTAACCTTGGTGCCTATGTTAGTGACCCTATCTCTCGATTCGGCCCGCTTGTTGGCAAGCCATACCTATTTAAACATTGGTGGAGTAATTTACGATGAAACTATTGAAAATGCCATAGACTCGGCAAGGGCAAAGGTGTTTTATCAGGATCCCCAATCGGGGCAGGACTCATACATAAAATTGGGCTCTTCTATTGATCTGTGGATGACTATCGATACGTTAAAATTTCTTTCCGACACAATAAATTTCGATTTATCCAATTCTGTAAAGAAGGTTCCGATAAAGTAAATATAAAGAATGATGAACAGGCTTTTATATATTTCCATTTTTACGGTCATTTTTTTGACCAATAGTACGGTTTATGCCCAAGAGGTTGAAATTGGTTTACAGGAAAACCCTTCAATAATCAAGCATCTAAGAGAAAACCCCTCAATACTGCACAAATCAACCCAAAGCACAGATACTCTTGAATTGCCATTTTTTGATGATTTTTCGAGTTATAGCATTTTTCCTGCCGACACTACCTGGGCCGACCGCGATGCCTTTATCAATAATGGTTATGCTGTGCACCCCCCGTCCATTGGAGTGGCCACACTCGATGCCATCAATAATGTGGGCGCCATGTATGAGGATGCTGGCACAGCCCCATTTATTGCCGATCATCTTACCTCGCTTCCAATAAATTTAAGTGGCCTTAGCGAAGCAGATAGCCTATACCTAAGTTTTTTCTATCAACCAAAAGGCTTGGGCGACGACCCCGAAGCAAAAGATTCGCTGGTGCTTGAGTATTATGCCCCCAAAACGGAGGAATGGCATTGGGCATGGAGCAAAACAGGTTCGCCGCTGCAAAGCTTTAAACCGGTAATCCTTCATATCCCTTTCGATACTTTATTTTATCAAAAGGGATTTCAATTCCGGTTTAAGAATTATGCCAGTTTGACCAGTCTTTCAAATGCGAGTTTTGCCAGCAATGCCGATCAATGGCACCTCGACTATATTTATCTCGACACTGGCAGGACTGCCACAGATACTGTTCTTACTGATTTGGCTTTTTTATCCGGCCCCTCTTTTTTATTGAAAGACTATACCTCCATGCCCTGGTCTCATTTTCTGGTCAACAACTCTCAAATGGTCGATGAATTTAGTTTTACTTTTGCCAACCATCGGACAAATGGCATCATTATTATCCGTGAGATAGAGATTTATGACCTGATAACAGGCGACCCTCCTTTTGAAGTGATTGGTGGTGGAGGTGCATCAAATAATTTTCCCCCGGGCGATTTCACCATTTACCATAGCCCCAACTATACCTTTTCGTCAGCCTCCACCGATAGGGCAGAATTTCTTGTCCAGGCTTATCTAAAACCTGGCGAAATCGCAGCCGATTTTTCGCAAAGCAACGACACGGCAGGTTATGTGCAAATTTTTGATAACTACTATGCCCACGACGATGGTGCACCAGAAAGTGGTATTGGGCTTGCTGGCGAAGGTGCTCAAAATGGAATGATGGCTGTCAAGTTTTACAATTACAAAACAAACGATTCGTTACGGGCCGTCGATATGTACTTCAATCGGACCATTGGAGATGCCAATCAAAAATATTTCATCCTAAGGATTTGGGCACACGATCCAACGACAGGTTTGCCGGGCGACTTGCTTTATTCGCAATTGGGCGAAAAGCCAGAATTTCATGATAGCTTGTACAAGTTTCATCGGTATTTTATCAAGGGTAGTTTGGGTCAGGACACAGCTATAAATGTGCCCGACACATTTTATGTAGGATGGAAACAAACAACATCCGATTTGCTAAATATTGGTTTCGACAAAAACAATGGCACACCACCCGAAGGTGCAACGAATTGGCACAACCCCTGGATATTCTCTAATACTTCAGGTGGTTGGCAAGCCTCATCAAAGGTTGGTGCCATCATGATTAGACCTGTGTTCTCGGAGCAAGCCATTGTGGGGATTCATAAACCTACCGAAAAACTTTCCAAACTCGTTGTATATCCCAATCCTTCGTCTGGAATGTTCTCTATTGAAATTAGTGATACCCAATTTGCTTCGGATATTTCAATTGATGTATATTCCTCAACTGGACAATTGGTGATGTCGAAACAAATTTCAGAAGAAAAATCCCAGCTCGATTTGCGGGAATTTCCTCCCGGGATTTATTTCCTTAGGGCAAACAGCGAAGGGAAGATTCTTATGCAAGGGAAATTGATGGTGGTCCGTTGAGGCCAGTCTTCAGTAAGCAGTAGGCAGTACACAATACTCAGTATATATTGGGCTTGCCCGACAATATTTGAAAGCAGTAGCTTGATTTGTAGTTTGCAAAGGTGACTTTTGAGTTGGGAGGTAACTTTATAAAATCATCTATTACAGGGCGACTTCACAACAAATTTAATAAAATATTAAAATATCTGCGAATCTGTGGCTTATCTCGAGTAGTATTTGCAGCAACAGATTTAAGTTTGAAAACATGGCTTAAAATTGACTCGAATTAATCAATCAAAAGATTGATTCTGTGCAATTGACAATTGAATGGAATATGAACGAATTTAACGACATAGAAGAAATTGAAGACGGACCGGAGGAAAATGCCGAATTATTCGAGCATCACCGATTTGAAATAGACAAAGGCCAGAAACTTTTGCGCATCGACAAGTTTTTGGTCAACCGTATCGAGAATGCCTCACGCAACAAAATACAGCAGGCTGCCGATGCCAATTGTATTTTGGTAAACGACACGCCTGTAAAATCAAATTACAAAGTAAAACCCGGCGATGTGGTTAGCGTGGTAATGGCGCAACCACCCCGCGAAATAGAGCTGATCCCGCAGGACATCCCTATCAATATAGTCTACGAAGACGATTCATTTGTTATTGTAAACAAAGAACCTGGCATGGTTGTACACCCGGCCTACGGAAATTATTCCGGTACTTTGGTAAATGCCCTTGCCTGGCATTTCAAGGATTTGCCCTTGTTCAAAACAGGTGATGCACGCCCCGGCCTGGTGCACCGGATCGATAAGGATACCTCTGGGATTCTTGTAATCGCAAAAACCGAGGATGCCAAAAACAAACTTAGTAAACAATTTTTCGACCGCACCACCGACCGCAAGTATATTGCCCTGGTGTGGGGAAGTTTTAACGAACCGGAAGGAACTATCACAGGACACATAGGCCGCAGCCTGAAAGACAGAAAAATGATGACAGTGTTCCCAAATGGGGAATATGGAAAACCTGCCATCACACATTATAAAGTTTTGGAGGAATTAGGTTACGTTTCGGTGGTTGAATGTAAGCTCGAAACCGGAAGGACACACCAGATCCGCGCCCATTTTAAATACGTGGGCCATCCATTGTTTAATGATGCGACTTATGGGGGCGACCAAATCCTGAAAGGGACCACCTTCACCAAATACAAGCAATATGTCCAGAATTGTTTCAAGATGCTGCCCCGCCAGGCACTTCATGCAAAATCACTGGCACTTAACCACCCTGTAACCGGGGAACGATTGTTTTTCGATTCTGAAATCCCGGAAGATATGGCAAGCACTTTTGATAAGTGGAGAAACTATATTGTTAATCGGGAAGAATAGGGAATTGGGGCCCTCCTGCGCTAAAGCTTCGAAGGGTGAAAATTGAGGAATGAGTCGAGTCTAAAAAGCAAGATTTTCGTTCAAATCAAGGCGGAGATGATTTTTGAACCGCAGTTAACCTTTTGTTAATGAGGATTCAAAAATTATCTACAACCAGCCTGCGGCTGGCAGGCGCCGAGTTGAGCGAGAAAGATGCTTTTTTGACCGGACTCAGGAATTGGGGACAAAGATGGATCGCAAGGTGGTAGAGACGCAAGGCTTGCGTCTCGGAAAACCAATGGAAAGCGAATTGAGAACCATTTACTCAAGCCACTTCAAAAGTTTGCCCCCTTTTGCTAAAAAGTAAGAACTGTGCCTGACCTCAGAACTCATCATATTTGCATTTATCACAAAAGCATTCATAAATATTAATTTTTAAGAAATCGCAAATATTCATTTAAATGCAAACCATCAATGATCATTTGAATATGTCGATCCGAGTGGAGCTTCTGGCATGTTTCGTAATCTCTTACTATAAACTCGAATCAAGGGTTGAAGAACAATTGTCACGAAGTGACTAAATCTCAATAACCGTGGGCGTAAGCCCACGGAACCTGATGTTATAAGACACCAGCCACGAAGTGGTTGAACTGAAGTATCAATGTTCAGCCCACTTCGGGGCTGGAATGTGCTATGCCCTTCAACCGTGGGCTTCGCCCACGGTTATTTAAATTAAATCCTTTCAGGGCTTTACATAAAATATTAATTAAAAGAATATTTGCGATTTGCTTTAGGAAAATTTACTCAAATGATGAGTTCTGAACCTCGACCGCCGCAAGGAAACAGGCAATTACGATTGAACTTTTGAAGTGGTGCCAGCAACTTTGCCACCTTACTCACCTTACTCACCCCAATTTCCTAATTTACTTATTTCCCCAATTTCCTAATTTTCTTAATTCCCCAATCAACTAATTCCCTACTTTTGCTCTCAAACTTAAAGGAAATGAAAAAGACCATCGCAATAATAGCAGGAGGGGATTCATCGGAATATGTGATCTCAATCCAAAGTGCCGACCAGATTAAAAAATGGCTCGACCCTGAGAAGTATAAGGCATACACAGTGATCATCAAAGGAAAAGACTGGGAGGTTTGTGGCGATGATTTGTGCTACCTCACCATCAACAAAAATGATTTTAGCTTTGTGCAACATGGGCAAAAGGTGACGTTCGATTGCGCACTGATAGCCATTCATGGAACTCCAGGCGAAGATGGCAAGCTCCAGGCTTATTTTGATATGATGAAACTTCCCTACACCTCGTCGAATGTGCTCTCATCGGCTCTTACATTTAACAAGGATGCCACCAAAAACCACTTGTGGGGAACATCTGTCTCCCTGGCCAAGTCAGTACTTGTTCAAAAAGGAGATATTATTTCGATGCATGAAATAATAGAAAAACTTGGCTTGCCTGTTTTTGTAAAACCCAACGAGGGAGGATCAAGTTTTGGCATTACTAAAGTGAAGCATAAAGAAGAACTATTGCTTGCTATTGAAAAAGCTTACCTCGAAAGCTCCCAGGTAATTATTGAGGAATTCATAAAAGGGGATGAAATTACCTGTGGCATGATGAAAACACTTGACAAGGACTATATTTTACCCCTCACCGAAATTGTCAGCAAAAACGATTTTTTCGATTACGATGCCAAATACACGGCAAGCCTGGTGGATGAAATTACCCCTGCCCGGATTTCTGATGAACTAACAGAAAAGTGCAAGGCCATTTCATCAGAAGTTTACGACAAACTAATGTGCAAAGGATTGGTCCGTATCGACTACATCCTTCGCGACAGCAAATTTTATTTTCTTGAGATCAACACAGTGCCAGGCATGAGCGAAAACAGCATTGTTCCAAAAATGGCCCGCACTGCCGGCTTCGAAATGAGCGATTTGTGGGATGTGGTAATCGAGGATTGTATAATTTGATATTGACTTTTTAGGATACACCTTAGTCTTACAAATCACAAAAGACAAATCACAAAAGACAAATAAATCACAATGATCAAATTACAATAATTCAAACAGTTTCAAATTTGAAATTTTTGACATTGGATATTATTTGAAATTTGGATACTGACATTTGGAGTTTCTTTAGAATTTGTATCAAAAGCATAGCTCACCTGACATTTTCAAATTCCTCAATTCATCCTTTTTTATGCTTAAACCATTTAACTACTTTTGCAGGCCAAAAATTTCAGCATAAATGAGTTTTGAAAAAGAAATAAAACGGCGGAGGACCTTCGCCATCATAAGTCACCCCGATGCGGGGAAAACTACCCTTACCGAAAAGTTGCTACTTTTTGGCGGAGCCATTCATGTGGCGGGAGCAGTAAAATCGAACAAAATAAAAAAAACAGCCACCTCCGATTTTATGGAGATCGAGCGGCAGCGTGGAATTTCTGTTGCCACTTCGGTGATGGGTTTCGAATACAAGGGAGTCAAAATAAATATCCTCGACACGCCAGGCCACCAGGATTTTGCAGAAGATACTTTTCGCACACTCACAGCAGCCGATAGCGTAATTGTGGTGGTTGATGTGGCTAAAGGCGTGGAGCCTCAAACCGAAAAGCTGGTGAGCGTGTGCCGTATGCGCGATATTCCAATCATCGTTTTCATCAACAAACTCGACCGCGATGGGAAAGACCCATTTGAATTGTTGGACGATATTGAAGATAAATTAGGGATTACGGTCAGGCCTTTAAGTTGGCCCATAGGGATGGGAAAAAGCCTAAAAGGCGTATATTACATCCCAGATAAACAACTGAATTTTTACGACAGCGACGACAAACAACACAAGGAAGAACCTGTGAAAGTATCGAAACTGGATGTGGAACATTTGCAGAAATACATTGGCTCGGGCACCGAAGCATTGCTTGATGAATTGGAGCTGGTGAATACCGTCTATCCGGAGTTCAATTTAGAGGATTACCGGGCAGCTAAAATATCTCCCGTATTTTTTGGGAGCGCTTTGCATAATTTCGGAGTGCAGGAGCTATTGGATTGCTTCATCGACATAGCCCCTACGCCACGCGATGTGGAGACAGTTCAGCGCCATATCGAACCTACCGAAGAGAAATTTACAGGCTTTGTGTTTAAAATCCATGCCAACATGGACCCTAACCACCGCGACAGGATTGCTTTTGTTAGGATATGTTCGGGCAAATTCGAACGGAATAAAAACTACCTGCATGTGCGCAATGGCAAGTTTATGAAATTCTCGAACCCAACGGCATTTATGGCCGAGAAAAAATCGATTATTGATGAAGCTTACGCAGGGGATATCGTAGGCCTGCACGACACGGGCAACTTTATTATCGGCGATACTTTGACCGAAGGCGAAAAACTAAAATTTGTGGGCATCCCCAATTTCGCCCCCGAATTGTTCCGGTACATCGAAAATGCCGACCCCATGAAATCGAAGCAGTTGGGAAAAGGGGTCGATCAGTTGATGGACGAAGGGGTGGCACAGCTTTTCGTGCATCAGTTTAATGGCCGTAAAATTATTGGCACAGTGGGCGCGCTCCAGTTCGAGGTGATCGAATACAGGTTGAAGCACGAATACAATGCCACCTGCCGCTATGAGCCAATCCAACTCCACAAAGCTTGTTGGATCAGAAGCGAGAATAAAGCCCAACTGGACGATTTTAAAAAGCGCAAATACCAATACATGGCCAAAGATAAACACGACAGGGATGTATTTCTTTCCGACACCTCCTATGGTTTGCAAATGGCCCAGCAAAACTTTAAGGATATTGAGTTCTTTTTCACTTCGGAGTTTTAGTTGTGAAGTTCTGAGTCAGAAGAGTTCTGAGTTATCTACATATTGCCAAATTTCAAGTTTCCAATTTCGAGTAAAGTGACAGATTTAAAAAGTAAAATAATCAAGGGGTGCCTTGCCCAGCAACAGAAGCTGGCCGAAACCGCAAAAGCAGAAATGCAGAAGCATCAGAAGATGGCCAACGATTATGGCGCTCCAAAGGACAGGTACGATGCCTTCCGAAACCAGATGTTGCGTAAACGGGACCAATTTGCCAAGCAATACCAACGTGCTCTAGAGGATATTCAAATCCTTGAAAAGATCGATCCGAAAATCAATTGCGAAAAAGCTGAATTCGGAGCAGTTGTGATAACCAACGCACACAAACTTTTCATTTCAATCAGCCTGGGGAAAATTACGGTCGATGGCCAGGACTACTTTGCAATTTCAGCCAAGGTACCAATTTACAATGCCATTGAAGATTTGAAGAAGGATGATGAATTTCAATTCAATGGAAAGAAATTTAAGTTATTGGATGTGTTTTAGACACCATAAAATTCTTCCTGCCATTAGCGAAATGCGAATTTCCAGTTTCAAATTTCAAATTCTCAACTCCCCCTGCCAACTAAATCAACATTAAATTGTTTTAGTTGATAATATGAACTAAATCTTAAAAAGATGATCATTTTATACATTATTGCCGGATTGGTACTTTTGATTTTAATACTTGGAATGATTGCCCCTTCTGAATTTGCCGTTTCGAGGGACATAGTAGTGAATAAACCACAAAAGGCAGTTTGGGATAGTTTAATATCCCTAAAAGAACAGCAAGAATGGTCGGTTTGGGGAACCCGCGACCCCAATATGCGGACTGAATTTAAAGGCACAGATGGCGAAGTTGGCGCTATCCACCTCTGGTTTGGGAACAAACAAGTTGGCGAGGGCGAGCAAGAACTGACCAAATTAGTGCCCATGACCCGGGTCGAATCTGAATTGCGATTCCTGAAACCCTGGAAAGCAACAAATATGGGATACTTCGATCTGAAAGCAGAAGGCAACGGAACGCATGTTACCTGGGGCTTTTCGGGCAAAAGCAAATTCCCCATGTCGATAATGATGCTTTTCATGAACATGGATAAAGCCATCGGGAAAGACTTTGAGGAAGGCTTAAGCAATTTTAAAACTTATATTGAAAAGAAGTAGCTTTGTTGAATGAAGAAGATTGGGCTTATTGGCGGGCTTACTCCCGAAGCAACGCAGGAATATTACCGGCTGATCAATAAAATGGTACTTGAAGAGACAGGCCATTTCCCAGAAATAATACTGATCAGCCTCGACTTATTTGCCACAAAAAAGGTGACGCTGGAAAAACCCCGCGAGACTTTGATTGAATTATTCATCGACAGGATCAGGAAACTCGAATATGCCGGGGCCGAAATCATTGCAATAACAGCCAATACGCCCCATACTATTTTCTATGATCTTAAAACACTGACCCAAAAAAACTTAATCAGCATTGTGGAAGAAACAGCTAAAGTGGCTCAAAACATTTCTTCCAACAAGCGGATTGCCTTGCTCGGCACAAAGTTTACCATGAGCAATAGTTTTTATCAGGATTGCTTTGCAGGATTTGGACTGCAAGTGTTTGTTCCATCAGAAAAGGATCAACAGATAATTGATACCATTATCTTTGATGAACTCGCCATAGGTATTTTTAAAGATGAAAGCCGTCGTGTCCTGGAGAACATCATAATAGGAATGAAAAAAGAATTTGATGTGGATACTTCAATTCTTGGCTGCACCGAATTGCCCCTTATCCTGAAAAAGAAATTACCTGGTATCAATTATCTCGATACCCTTCAAATTCATGTAAACAGCATCGTTCGAAATAGTCTGTAATTTAGATTCAACCTAAAAACCAACTAAAGCAAAAAACTATGTGGAAAAATATTCTTGCAGTATTAGCCGGCATTGTAGCCGGAACGGTAGCCATAATGATAGTGGAAGGCTTCAGCCATTTTTTATTTCCCTACCCACCAGGCTTGGATTTTGCCGATAAAGAAGCCATGACAGCATACATGGGATCTGTCCCCATAGCAGCAAAATGGATGGTCATCCTTGCCTGGGCAACCGGGTCGTTTGTGGCAGCCATAGTGACCACCTTGATTGCCAAAACCCGACAGCAACATCTTGCCTTGCTTGTGGGTGCAATACTGATGGTTTTTGGGATTCTAAATATGACATCCTTTCCCCATCCATTATGGTTTTGGATAGTGGGGATAGCTGTTTTTATCCCGTTTGCCTGGCTAGGGAATTTTTTGTTAATGAGAAAGTAGATTATTGCCGCAACAATTTTTTATCCATTACCCCAGGATTAATCAAGAACTTTGGCAACAAATCCACTTTATTTGCGCGCACCGGGCAAATGTCTATCCCTCCCCTCCGGGTGTAAATACAGGCTACCATAAGTTCTTCTGGTTGAAGAAGGTCGAATAAGCGTTTGAAGATGATCTCACAGACCTCTTCGTGAAAATGGTTTTCGTTTCGGAACGAGACCAGGTATTGGAGAAGGCTTCCCATGTCCAATTTTTTAGATGATTTTAGGTGGATGAAAACACTGCCCCAGTCGGGTTGGTGGGTTACTTTGCAATTGCTGCGCAAGACATCAGAAAACACCCGTATCTCTTGTGCATCATGGCTTTCAATAGCAAGGATATGTTTGTTTTCACTATATTGATAAAAGAAAAGTCCATCAATATCAACTAAGTCTTCAAGCCGTTTATAATGGTCGAAGTCAGAAACCGGGCTTCCTTCCACTTCAAAATAATTGACCTCAACTTTGGTTTGAAGGACTTTCTCCAGATCAACTTTAATTAGCTCCAAAACTATTTTCAATCCTTCGGTTCTGGTATCGCCAAAACGGGCCATGTTGAAGGAGTTGAGATACAGTTTCAGCGATTTGCTTTCGACAATAAAAAGATTGGAGGAGGGATATACAATTTTCAGGATCCCTGTTACCGGTAAGCCTTTGTTGGTAAGGAATCCAAATTCATAAGCATGCCACACATCGGCTCCAAAAAAGGCAGGATGTTCGGGCATATCATATTCCCTCCTATTATCGAAGCGGGGGAGTGGCAACAAAACATTCGGTTGGTAACTATCAGGATATTTCGTCTTTTTCCCAAGGTATTTCGATTCCATATTTTTTGGGTCTGAAAACATCTATATTTTCTACAACTTTCTATTCAAATTTGTTATCCATACAAGCTAATCCATCTTTCTTTGAGTTAAATCCCTGGATGAATGATGGATTGTCAAAATATCAATTTGTTTGGCTTATACAATTTTGTAAATAATCCGATATCGACCTACGATTAACTCCCGAAAATCATCCTTGTTGATTTCAGGTACAATTCTACCAATATAATTATGATTTCGTAAAATATGAGTTTGATTTCTAATTCTAAGAATTTGAAGCCTTGCATATTGCTTGGAATCAATTGAAATATAATCAGCAATGCTTTTAAGATCTTCCCTGGCTTGAGTTGTCCAATTTATTCGAACCACTTTTCGATTTGTTTATCAAGCTCAGTTTCTGAAATCACTTCCCCTTTATCAGATTGCATGTTTCCATTTTCAATTTTTTCAATCAATATTAATTTTTCAATTAAATCATCAATTGAAAACTGTTCGGGAAATGTTTCAATTTGCTGTCTTAGCGTGTTTTTTGTCAACATCATAGATTCAATTTATAACTACTGCCAAATTTACAACATTTTACGCGAAGCATATTACAATTTTTCCACAAAGCGTTTTCATACCCCTTGCTTATCCCCAAACAAATCGATATGCAGCCGTGGGCTAAAACGCCAGCCATTGCGCACTGCCATTGTCCAGCAAATTTGTGTGGAGACAACCAGCTCCTTTGTATTTAACCCCACAGGCATCAGTACTACATCATCCACTTTCCAGCCTATCATCCTTCTCAGAATCCTCTTCACTTCAGCTTCTTCTTCCTCGGAAGTAATTACAAATTTTAATTGAAGATCAAAATTGGGAAGGTTTGTATTTTTCCTAAGGTCGAAAAATTTCTGGATAACCTCTATGTTCATGCGTCGCTTTTCGTGAAGGAGCGAAAAATTCTCAAAGCCTGACAAATTCAGCTTTTCCATTTTTGCTATGTCGGGCACCGAGCTTTTTAGCTTGGGCGAAAGGCTGAAAAGATCGACATACTTTGCCAGCTCATCATCATAAATCGTGGCATTTGTTTCTATTGTGATATGCACCCCCAACTTCGATTTTAGCAATTGACAAAGCTCACGAAGGGCTTCTTTCTGCAACAAAGGTTCGCCACCAGAAACTACTACGTGCCTAATGAGCCCAAGGTTTTGTGCAAGTGTTTCCACTACATCCCCAACGAGCCAGTACTCCGATCCTCTTAAATCGAAGGATGAAAGTGGGGTATCGCATGGAGAAACAGTTCCGTCGGGCATATACCAAACACAACGAAGGTTGCATCCTGCCATTCGGACAAAGAGTACGGGCACTCCCAGCAACTTTCCTTCGCCCTGAAAAGTTCCTGGAAAATTTTGGCCGGTGGCAGGAAGCCCTGGTAAGGCTTCCCCTTTAAGGTTTTTCGTAATCGGGAAAATCCCGTTTTTGACGAGCCGTATTTTTTGTGTTGATTTCAACATAAATATTTTTCAAGCAAAATTAATACGGCAAATTCAACTCCACCTCAGGATTTTCAAATGGCTTATCATCTTTCAGGTTTTGCCACCAGCCAAGATCTTTCCATTCCTCCTGTATACCTGGACTGAATCTTATATCATCTAAAGTAAAATCCATCATGTGGCGGTCTTCTTCTGATACTTCAGCATAACCAGTGGCTGTTTCGTGAACACGGACAGCGGATAGCTTTATTTCACCTTCACCATTTTTGAAACGGGTGTTTTCAAGGATTTTTTCGGTCGCATAAAAGAACATTAGCGCATAGCCCTCGGCACTTGGCGAAACAGGGATTTCAGCTACCCGTTTATTGTATTTGTATATGAAATCTTTGAACTCCTTTTCTTCTTTATCCCACAAGGAATAGCTGTGGTCGAAACCAACTATAAATTCCTTTATTTTATCCAACAAAATAAAGTCGACCACCATATAGCCCTTGTCCAATTTGTTCGACGAAAGGAACACCTCAACCTGATAGCTATGTCCGTGTATGTTGTATTTACAGTGCTCCGACGAGCAATTCCGCACAATGTGCGCACCTTCGAATTTGAATAGTTTCCGTATTTTCATTTTTTATAGTTCTGAGTTCAAAAGTTCTGAGTTCAAAGTTAAAGAGTTTAAAAGTTGAATGGTTGAGTGGGTATTTTAATATTTAAATTTTCCGGACGTGTTCAATCTCAATCAATCTTATTCAAACCAGGGTCGCGGTATCCCGCCTCTGAAAATGCTTTTGCGCGCAAAAGGCAACTATCGCAGGAGCCGCAGGGTTTGTCACCGCCCCGATAGCACGACCAGGTGAGCGAATAATCTACACCCATTCCTACCCCTAGTTTTATCTCTTCGGCTTTGGTCATATTGATGAATGGAGCATGGATTTTAATGGGCCGGTCATCTTCGACAGCGCACACGGTACCTTTGTTTATAGCAGCTTCCATGGCATCTATAAATTCCCGGCGGCAATCGACATATCCCGAATAATCTACCTCGCTGACCCCTATAAAAATATCTTGTGCCCCAAGAGCCTCGCAGTATGAAGCTGCAACCGAAAGGAAAATCATGTTACGGGCTGGGACATAAGTGGCCGGGATTTCACCCGAATCTATATGACCCTGACTTATCTCAACATCCTGGTTAGTCAGGGAAGAACTTCCCCACCCCGACAAATTCAAGCTAACTATTTTATGTTCGGTCACCCCAATCTTCGAAGCCAGCTTTTGGGCAGCTTCCAGTTCGCGCTTATGTTTTTGTCCATATTCAAACGACAACGCAAACACTTCAAATCCCTTTGATTTGGCGAGGTACAGGGCCGTGGCCGAATCTAGCCCGCCCGATAAAAGTACAACTGCTTTCATTACCCTTAGTTTTAATTATAGACAGGATGGTTTCGAACTGTCTTATTTACATTTTTATAATGGCAAAATTAGTTTATTTCGTCCATCCGCCAAGTAAAAATATGTTTTGAAACATATATCACATTGTGTATCAACTTAAATTCCACCTGTATCCCGTTCTTTCAGAATAGATTACTTGCAAACCACAGTTTACAGGATTGCATACAAACTTTAATTGTATTTACTTTGCCATCTATTTACATATATTCATAATGAAATGTAGAACGATTCGCGTATATTTGTTATCTTTTTTATAATAATTAACTAAATTTAGATTTTAAGATGGAAAATATGAAAGCTAAATTATCGGATGCTGTAAGGGCACATAACAATGTTTTTGTTAACATTCCAAGAAAGGAAATGATAATGGCTGCGGTTGCTGACCGCGAAGCTTTTGTTTCTGCTAATGGTGCTTTGGCTACCTGGACCCCAACTGAGTCGACAGGTCGTAGCCCAAAAGACACCGTTATTGTGAAACGTGCCAAGAGTGAGAATACGATTGATTGGACTTCTCCCAACAATATTCCCATCACGGAAGAAACATTCGACATTATTTTCAACGAGGCTTTGGATATAATGGCAAAAAAAGACAAGATGTATGTTGTGAACCGGGTTATTGGTGCCGACTCAAAATATGCACTACCAGTTAAGGTTGTAACTACTCATGCTCTTGCAGGGGTATTTGCCGATAATATGTTCCGGCCAATCCCTGAAAATATCAACAAAAGCATCTACTTCGAAAATGGCTTTCAATTATTGCATATACCATACGAAAAACTCGATGCCTCGAAATACAAAGGCCGTTTAAGAGATATGCCTAACGGACAAGCATCCGACATGGTTGTTGCTGTCGATCTTGACCGCAAACTTGGAGTTATTGTTGGTTCAGCTTATATGGGCAGCATGAAGAAAATGTTGTTCACTGTTATGAACTACTTGCTTCCATTCGAAGGGATCCTTCCTTTGCATTGTTCGGCAAACGAAGGTGCCGACGGAAAAACAGCTCTTTTATTAGGACTCTCAGGAACAGGAAAAACCACATTGTCTGCCGATGCCTCACGGGCACTGTTAGGCGATGATGAGCATGGCTGGAGCAAAGATGGTATTGCTAACTTTGAAAACGGTTGCTATGCCAAGATGATCGATATCAATCCAAAGAAAGAGCCCGATATTTTTGATGCGGTAATGCACGAGGATGACTATATGGATCATGGCGCGATTGTAGAAAATGCAATGATGTACCCAACAGGAAATTTCGATTATTACGATGATCGTTTCACCCCCAATTCAAGGGCTTCCTATCCCTTACGCTATCTGAAAAATATTAAAGAATCCAGTGTTGCCGGGCATCCAAATACAATTCTTTTCCTTACTGCCGATGCTTATGGTGTAATTCCTCCTGTTTCAAAACTAAACCGCGAGCAAGCCATGTTATGGTTCCTAATGGGATATACCAGTAAATTGGCCGGCACCGAGACCGGAGTTACCGAGCCAACTGCTGCTTTCTCCCGTTTCTTTGGACAGCCATTTATGCCCGGAAAACCAGAAGTGTACGCCAAGATGTTGGGTGAGAAAATGGAACAGCATAACACAAACGTGTACTTAATCAATACCGGCTGGAGCGGTGGCGTTTATGGCGTAGGTTCCCGTATCGACCTTCCATTGACCCGCGCCATGGTAAATGCTGCATTGAATGGCCAACTCGAAAATGTAGAGTATGAGGAAGACAAATTGTTCCACGTGAACGTTCCGAAAACTTGCCCCAATGTGCCTTCGGAAATGTTGAACCCAATAAACACCTGGGCCGACAAAGCCGCTTATAAAGAGACAGCGAAGAAATTGGCTGAGAAATTTGTGGCTTCATTCGACAAAAACTACGGATCGCAGAACATTGACAAGGCTATTGTGAGCCAGTGTCCCGGAAAATAATTCAAGTTAATTTGATATAAGAAAAGCCTGCGACGTTGTTGCAGGCTTTTTTAGTTATCTATTTTTTAGCATCGGGCAGCCGTTCTCTTTTTCCCAATTGCTCCTCGGTCGGCAACCTTTTGGATATATTCGGTGGCCAGGGGAACTTTACACGCTGTGCCACCCATGTCGACTTTCACCTTGCCAATCTTACCAGCCACCTCCATCGACTTTGCGGTTAATTCCTTAATATATGACCCAACGGCAATAACAAAGGCATTCATGGTATGACGAACCCTGTTTTGGGAAGCGTGCAAAGTATTTTGGGCACGATCTAAAAGCTCTTTGTATTTTGCAATATCAAGATCACTGTCGGGTTTTACGGATGCACAACTTGACAGGGTAGCCCATCCACAGGCAGCAATCCGTTCATCTTCGGATTCAATCCATTCGAGGCCCAGCTCAAATCCGTACTTGGTTTCGGCAGCAATCCATGGCACTGCAAATTCGCTTAAATAATACCAATAGGCTTCATTGGCCCATCTCCTTAGGTCTTCTTTCGAGATTTTATCTGCATCGGCAATAAGGCCGGCCAGGTACATGGCATCGGAATTCCCTGTTGCATAAAGTTCCAGCGAAAGTTCGTGGTCCTTCTTTATCTTTTTGACTATCTTTTTCAGGTCTTGCACCCGAACTCCAAAAAATGGTTCTTTGGCTCCATGTTTCACCAATACCTTTTTGGTTTGTTCGTTTCCATAGCTTTCCAGCTCCTTCATAACTTCGTCGAGTGTCATATTTTTTTGTTTTTCGGCCTATAACGCCATTTCTATTTTCATTATCTAAAATTATAAACAAAAAGAAGGTGGTTTGGTTTGCAAAAATATAGCAATTTTACAAGGAAGCTTCTTTTGAACTGGTACTGTATAATAGCTATTACACAGAGTTACACAAAGAAGCCACAAAGTTACACAGAGATTCAATCAGTAAAATCTACCACCGATTGCCTTTCCCTATTTACGGTCAGTTTTGTTACATCGGGGCGCGAGTAGTGTCCGCAAACATCAAAGTTCTGGCGTTCTTCAAAAACTCGATTTAAATCAATAGTGGCTGTAAACAAACCCTCATTGTTTACAATTGGCTCAATGATCCACTCCCCATCGGGGCCGGCAATGCACGATCCTCCATCGGTAAGCACATCAGGGGCATTTTCCAGGATCAAGTCCAGGTGAGGGGTATCTTTTGGGAAATCCTCTTTTCGCATGAGTGCTGAAACAGAAACTACAAACGACCTTCCTTCTTTCGCCATAAAGCGGGTAATGTCGTGAGTGTTGCGAACCGATCCAGGCCATACGGCAACATGCAGGTTCTCACCTTGGCCATACAAAGCGGTTCGTGGAAGAGGCATCCAGTTTTCCCAGCAATTAAGCCCGCCCACAGTAAATCCTTTCAATGAATGAACCTGTAAGCCATTCCCATCGCCCGGCGACCAAGTCAGGCGTTCATCGTAGGTAGGTTGAAGCTTTCGGTGAACTGACTTTATTTCACCCAACTGATCGATATAAACCAAAGAACAATACAAACTATGCCCACCCCGGTTTTGCGCACGCTCAATCATACCGAGATATACGGCAATATTCTTGTCCTTTGCAAGCGCACAAATATCATCAATATCACCGGCCTCAATCTGAACAGAATTTCGGATGTAATGGGCATGTATTTCTTTTTGAATTTTGGAATTCCACTCAGCACCATTCGTTAATCCCAACCAAAATGGATAGCCTGGGAGCAGAGCTTCGCCAAAAACAACAAGGTCATTTCCTTTATCTCCAGCTTCAGCAATGTAGCCTTTGATTTTGTCTATGGTTTTATGCTTGTTCAACCAAACAGGTGAAATCTGTGCTAAGGCTATGTTTAATAAATGGGAATTGTTCATCATGCTTTTTCTGATTATTCATTCTTCACTATCCTGAATCCAAAATGGTTGTTGCCCCGATCCTCTTTGTCAGAAGCTCTGGCATAAGTCAATAAAGTGGCAGCATGGTAATTCCAGGAGCCTCCACGCCTGACCCTTTTAGCATCTGTGCCAGAGTTTAGATTGATGGGGTCTATGGCTGCATCAGTATAAAAATTCGCATTATAGTAATCGAGGCACCATTCCCACACATTGCCTCCCATATCGTATAATCCAAAAGGATTTGGCGAGTATGAGCCTACTTCAATAGAATGTCCTGTAGGATTATAAACTCCAGGTACATCCCCATTGTAATTGGCTTTGGTCTCATTCAGTGTACCATCGTCGGTGGGATATTCCAATTGTTGCCCACCCCGGGCTGCATATTCCCATTGCGCTTCGGTGGGTAAGCTAACTCCATAAAACTGAGCAAAAGCATCAGCTCCATACCATTTTACCCAGTTTACCGGCCAATTAGCTTTCGTGTCATCTAGTAATTCAAATTGATTATTCGTGGAGTTGAAATAAATCCAACTTCTGTTGTTGAAATGCTCAGGCTCTCCCCCACTCGTACATCCACCGGTTTCACCCAGTTGTAAATAAATCTGGCCAGCATTTGGGGCATCCCCTTTACCCAAGACCATTTTTTCCATATAGGCTCCACAAGGGTCGCTTGTTTGCTGCAATTCCACAGAAATCCAACCATCGGCATAAGCTGCATTTAAAAACTCGATATACTCTTGATTTGTAATCTCCTTTTCAGATATTTTAAATGAGGAAACTGTCACATTTACAAGGGGAGCATCATTGGCCGCATTTGATCCTCCCATTGTGAATGACCCTCCGGGAATGTCCTTCATCAGAATACTGGATGGTATGGACGGGGTTGTTTCTTCGGGTGAGTCGTCATTTTTGTCGCAAGCTGTTATCAAAAATACGATTATAGCAAAAGTGAATGCTGTTCTAAAAAATATGTTCGGTTTCATAGACGATAAAAGAACGGAAATTCCGTGAGAAATTAATAAACTATCAATAATTCTTATTTCGCTTTAACCGGAAGGAGGCTATTCCATTAGCTGTTTTAAAAGGTTTTTATTGATATAGAGAGGGCGGGGTGGTGGCGGAACAGGATTCCAAAAATTATTTGTGAAAATCCAAATCCGAAAAGGATAAATCGTTGATATGGAAACTTGTTGATCAAATGGCAAATCCTTAAAATCCATTCCCCATCTTGCCTGGGATAAATCATTTCGTGATTCTTCGATTACGTCACAAATTTTATTGACTGCCAGAACCAGCTTTTTCCATGATGTCCTGTTTCCCAAAGAATCGGGGTACATAAGGCTATTGATAAAAAAGGCACATTTAGGAATTGAAATTGTATCAAAATATTTAATCACAATATCCTTTTTTTCTGGCAGGTGCTCCAAATCAAAAGGGTTTGAAATAAATTCTTTTATACTTTCGTGAATGGAATCAATATTATCTACCTTTTCCCCCTCCGCAAAAAGGGTATCGAATTCAGTAATCTGAAAGACAAATATGTTTCGTTCCTTGATATCCCACTCAAAAAAATTGGATTCTTCGATATTGAATTGACATCCAATATAATTGTGTATTGAATCTTCTGTATTATAGGAAACTAAAACAGGGCAGCTGTATGAAAGAATCGAATCGTCCAATATCCGGGCTATGGAATCGAAAAGACACGAATCTGCGACTGACAAGGAATAATTGAATAGTTCTTCAAAGGTCAATCCTTTAATATCAATCTTCTTTTCAGAATTATTGGCACAAGCAAGGAGTATTCCTGCAACAATGAATAGGATAAGATTTTTTGCTTTCATGGAATAGTAGGTCTTTAACCCACGATTATTCCATAAAGGAAAAGAGAAAACAATCTGATTCGTTGTAGAAAAAGTCCAAAATTATTTTTCTCTTGCCTCGAATCTACAAGATCAAATAAAAAATTAATCTCTACACAGTCCTGTAGGCCCAGGGGTTTTGAACAAAGTCATCTTCGTTAACCGCATCTGGGTTTTTCTCGCGGTAATCGAAATAAGGTAAATGCTCAACTTCCTTTTCCTGATCCCAGGAGGCCGGCGATACTTTTCTACCGTTGGGATGCTTCAATGATTTTTCGTACACCGCAATCACAGGGTTAAATACAAGATCGGTAACACCAATCGTGTAGGTCGTAGCATGACCTTCTTCACCAGGCACTTCTACTACCTTTACCTCAAATTGATTGAATTCAAGAAGCTCTTTTAAAAACGTTAAACGATCGGAATTAATGCCAGATTCAACAACTGTGCATAATACGCCGTCGATTTCCTGAACGATATGTTTTCCTTTATTTAGTGGCATAATCTTACTATTCAAAATTTATATTCCAATGCTGAGCGATCGTAGAATTTCAAAGATGGGGCTTAACAAGCCTATGATAAATATACCTGCCACGCACATTAACAAACCGATCCGAGTGGTCAGGCCACTTTTGAAAAAAGCAATAGGCTCTTCGTTTTTGTTGATGAACATGGCTTTTATGACCAGCAGATAATAGTACAATGATATGGTGGCGTTTACTACTGCAATAAATACCAGCCAGTAATAACCCGAATGTGCCGCCGAAGTAAACAAGAAGAATTTTCCGAAGAAACCAGCAACAGGTGGGATACCTGCCAATGAAAACAAGGCCAACATCAGCAGGAGACTAAGTTTTGGATTGGTATGGTACAATCCGTTGTAGTCGTCCATATTTTCTTTGCCTGATGCTACCGAAACGGCTGAAACCACGCCGAATGCTCCGAGGTTAGTAAAAATATAAATCAGTACAAAATACAGCACTGAGGCCATTCCGAGTTCACCTCCATCAATAATCCCCAACAGGATAAAACCGGCCTGGGCAATGGATGAGAAAGCGAGGAAACGTTTCAGGTTTTTCTGTCTTAGGGCAAACAAGTTACCCACAGTCATAGTAAGGATGGCAATCACATACAATAAGTTTTTCCACATCGGGGCGATGGAATGGAAAACAGTAAACAGGATTATGGTGAAAATAAACACAGCCGCCCCTTTCGAAATTACAGAAAGATAGGAAGCCACGTTGATAGGGGCTCCTTCGTACACATCGGCAGTCCATAAATGGAAAGGCACCAAAGAGATTTTAAAACCCATCCCGGCAAAGAAAAAGATAAAGCCCATAACCTGAAGTGGCGTGTTCATAAAGGCTTCGCCCATATCGGTAAAATAAAGCGACCCAATAGTTCCATACAACATCGACAGGCCATAAAGCAGGATCCCCGAAGAAAGAGCGGACGAAAGGATGAGTTTAATCCCGGCTTCGGCACTTATGTTTTTAAGACGGTCGTAAGCTGCAAGCGCAGCAATCGGGATAGTGGCCAATTCAAGGCCGATATAAAACATCAGGAAGTGACCCGATGAAATCATAAAACTCATCCCAATCAGGGTGGAAATAATCAGCAAATAAAACTCGCTGACCTTGTTATTGTATTCGGGTTGTTTAATCCATTCGGCCGATTGAAAGAACAAGATCAAGACACCGATGTTTAATATATTCTTCATCATCACCGTCAATGGGCTGGTCCTGTACATATCGCCGAAAAGCGAACCTTCGGGCACAGGCACGAAACCCACCACGGTAACCACGAGGAAGATTAGAATGGCCAAGTTGATAATGCCTTTTTTATTCTCGGTGGATAATTCGGCTATCAGCAGAATTACCAGTGCGAGGGTCAGCATGATTTCATGCCTCATTAAAAGAAAACTTTGCAGATTCATATCTTATCTTTTCTATTATTTAATGATCACCTGCACGAGCTGATCAACAATTGGGTTCAAACTTTCATTTATCATATCCGAAAGCCAGAGAGGGGCTAAACCGATCCCGGCAATGGCAACAATCAGGGCACCGGTCGAAAGTCTTTCGTACCACCTGGCATCGTCGAATTTCTTATAGCTTTCATCTTTGATTGGGCCGTATAATATTTGTCCAACCACACGAAGAATATACACAGCTGTGATCACAATGGATGCAGCAGCAGTGATTGTGAGGATGCGGTGGAACGTATCGGGATGTTGGAAAGCACCAAAGAAAATGGTCATTTCGGCCACAAAACCGCTCAATCCTGGAAGACCCAAAGAAGCCAAACCTGCGATCACATAACTTACCGAAAGCACAGGCATAACTTTCATTAAACCGCCCATCTGGTCGATCATCCGGGTGTGCGTCCTACCGTAAAGCATCCCAATCAAGGCAAAGAAAAGGGCTGTCATCAAACCGTGCGAAATCATTTGGAGAATGGCGCCGTTAAGGGCCGTTTGGTTCATCATGAGGATGGCGAACAAAACCAAACCACAATGGCTCACCGAAGAGTAAGCATTGATATATTTAAGGTCTTTCTGGAAGATTGCGCCAAATGCGCCATACACTACGCTGATCCCTGTAAGGATTAAAAAGAACCAAGCCATTTCGTGGGCCGCTTCAGGCATTAAAAACATAGCCACACGGAAAGCGCCGTAGCCCCCAAGTTTCATCAATACACCGGCATGTAACATGGACACTGCCGTAGGTGCGGAAGCATGACCGTCGGGCGACCAGGTATGAAATGGAAACAATGCACCCAGTACACCAAATCCTATAAAAGTCATCGGGAAAAACAACCGCTGTGCTTCGATAGGGATATTCACCTTGGCAATTTCGAGGATATCGAAAGTAAGGTCGCCACCCCCAGCGTTCGAATTGAAATAGATACCTAAAAGGCCAACCAGCAAGAGTGCAGAGCCACCCATCAACATCAAGGTCAATTTCATGGCCGAATACTCTTTGGGGCCTGTCCCCCATATCCCAATCAAAAGGTACATCGGGATTACCGCAATCTCATAAAAGAGAAACATGGTAAAAAGGTCGATGGAAATAAAGAATCCAAACACCCCGGTGGAAAGAAATATCAGGGAAATAAAGAATTCTCTCGATAAATATTCAACAGTCCAGGAAGCAAAAATTCCCGTAAAGATTACAACCCCGGTAAGCATGATCATGGCCACCGAAATTCCATCCACTCCAATATTGTAACTAATATTCAAACTCTCGAACCAGATGTATGAATGGGCAAAAAGCATTTCGGATGTATTACCAGCCCTTCGTTCGGCCAAATACATAAAAACCAATGCTACGGACAGAAGTAGCTGGATACTCATTCCAATGGCCGAAACCATCCGGGTTTGTTTCATGTCCTTCGTAAAGATAATCCCAACAATTGTAAGAACCGGGACAACAACGAATAAGGTTAAAAAATCCATATCACTAACTAATTAAACCATAAGTAAACGAAAGCAAAAGTCAATAGAATCACACCTGAAATAAATACATATCCGTACTTCTGCAACTGTCCGGATTGTAATTCCTTGATCTGATCAGAAATAGAATTGGTTACCCAAGCGATACCGTTCATCGAAGCATCAACCACATGCCGGTCGAACCAGGCAATAGGCGCTGAAATACGATTGAAAATAATTTTCTTGGTGATGAACATATAGAGCTCATCAATATAAAACTTATTGAATGAACCCACATAAAGTAATTTTAAACTGGCTGCGAGCTTTGCAGGGATACCGCTTTCTTTTTTGTAAAAAATCCAGGCTACTGCAATACCTACAATCCCTACTAGAATGGAAGGAATTGCTATTGCCCATTCGGTATGGATATGAAATCCATGACCGTCGGACGTAACCAGTTCGTTGAATGGAATAAAACCTGAGAAAATAGAAGCAAGGGCCAATATCATCAAAGGAATGGTCATGGTCAACGGTGACTCGTGAGGTGTGTGGTGATAATGGGTTTCCTTTCCCCAGAAAACAACGAAATATAAACGGAACATATAAAATGCGGTGATCCCGGCTACTGCCCATTCGATAAAGAATAACACTTTGTCATGGTGGAAAGCGGCCACTAAAATCTCATCTTTACTGAAGAACCCTGAAAAAGGTGGTATCCCGGCAATCGTAAGACAGGCAATGAGGAAAGTAATATGTGTAATCGGCAGGTATTTCCGTAGGCCGCCCATATCCGTCATCATATTGGAATGAACGGAATGGATAATGGCACCGGCACCAAGGAACAAGAGGGCCTTGAACATGGCGTGGGTGAACAAATGGAACATGGAAGCCATAAATCCAAGCCCATCATGATCGCCATAACCCGAAACACCAAGTGCCAGCATCATGTAACCAATCTGTGACATGGTTGAGAATGCCAGCACCCGTTTTATATCTAGCTGTGTACAGGCAATGATGGCGGCAAAAAGCGAAGTGAATCCACCAACATAAGCCACAATAGTCAATACATCGGGGGCGCCTAAATAATACAAAGGGAACAAGCGGGCCACCAGAAATACCCCGGCCACAACCATTGTTGCTGCATGGATCAAGGCTGAAACCGGTGTCGGGCCTTCCATGGCATCGGGCAACCAAATATGTAAGGGGAACATAGCCGATTTTCCTGCACCACCAATAAAAATAAGTGTCAAGGCTACGGAGATTGCAGAAAAGCCCATGAACGTGAGTGCAGTACCCTGGCTAATCATTGCTCCTTCGGGATTGGTCAACTCTTCAAAATCGAAAGTTCCGCTAATATACGAAAGGATAAGAATCCCGATGAGGAAACCCAGGTCGGCAAATCGGGTAACAATAAAAGCTTTCTTACCCGCTAATACGGCAGAAGGCTTTTCGTAGTAAAAACTGATCAGCAAATAAGAAGAAACCCCCACCAATTCCCAACACATATACATTTGGAACAAATTGGTAGCCACTACCAAACTATACATCGAAAAACTAAACAGCGACAAGAATGAATAAAACCGTGAAAAGCCGAAATCGCCCTTCATATATCCAAGACTGTAAATATGCACCATGAACGAAACAGTGGAAACCACAATCAACATCATCACTGAAATTGGATCAAGCATGACCCCCACGTCGATGTGCAGTTTATCGGTAATGTTTAACCAAACAGTATTGGATGCGATTATTTTCTCGAAAGCCTCCTCACCAGTGCGCTGAAAGAAATACTGATAAGCGGCAAAAAAAGACAGAACGGTTGTCACTAACAATCCCAGGGTACCGAGGTAGCCGGAGATCATGGGCTTCATTTTCCCACCGAATAATCCCAAAATCAAAAACATGAAGAAAGGAATAAGCGGAATCCATATAGTATAACCAAAATCAATCATTGTAATCAATCTTTAAAAGTTTAAACCTACTCGTGGCATATTAATATTTCATCGTATCAACCCGTTCTACATCAATATTAAAATACTGCCGGTACACGCTGATTATGATGGCAATGGCAACAGCCGCTTCGGCAGCCGCCACAGCAATGATAAAGAGCGAGAAGAAATGTCCCTGAAGTTGATCGGGGTATAAATAGCGGTTGAATGCCACAAAATTGATATTCACCGAGTTCAGGATCAATTCGATAGCCATTAAAATAGTGATCAGGTTTTTCCGGGTCAGGAAACCATAAATACCGATGAAAAACATCAAGGTGCTGACAACGAGAAAATACGATAAGGGAATTTGTGATAGCATATTATTTCGATTTTTCTTTTTTAGCAATTACGATAGAACCAAATATAGCAGCCAGCAACAGGACAGAGATAACCTCGAAAGGCAGTGCATAGCCATCTCTGCCGTAGCCCAGTAAACTACCACCGATCAATTGCATATCGGGGTTTTGAGACGAGGCCACCACCGTATTGAATCCATAATTCAGAACGGTCGTAATAGTCAGGATAGCTCCGGCGGCCACCGCCACAATAGTAAAAACCATTTTTTTGATTCCGATTGGTTCGAACTTGTGGGTGATGTGGCTTGTCAATAAAATTGAAAAGATGATCAACACCACAATACCTCCAGCATACAATGTTAATTGAACCGCAGCCAGGAATTGGTAATTCAACATAAAATAAATCCCTGCAGTGGATATCAATACAAATAAGAGGTAGGTAGCTGCCCGCAAAATTCGGCGGCTTGTAACTGTCAACACCGAGAACAAAAGTATCATTCCCGAAAACAGGTAAAACATTAGTTCATGAATGCTCATTATTCGGTCCCTTTCATTAAAACCGATCCCGGTTTGTTTAACACTTTATTCAATTTTGAACGATCGAAAACAGCATGTTCAAAGTCCTGTCCCATTGCCAGGGCGTTCGACGGACAAGTCTTTACACACAAATTACAAAACGTGCACATGCCCAAATGATAGATGTGTTTCGACAGTACTTTCTTTTTCTTGCCCTCTTCATTTACTTTCATCTCGCTGATGATTTCGATGGAGCCGTTGGGGCAATTCATTTCACATATCCCACAGGCTGTACATTTATGCTCGTTATTTTCGTTATGGGGCATAATTACTTCGCCCTTGAAACGATCGAACATGGTCAGTGTGGCCCGGTTTTCGGGATATTGCTGTGTGACGATTTCCTTTGGATGAAAGAAATAATATCCAGTGACCCTCATCCCTTTAAATAAGGCAGCAACCGCACCAAATATTTCTTTCAGATAATTGATAATACTTCTCATGATTAAAAGTGCCAGCCCATTAATACTACAAATGCCATTATAATAATATTTACAAGGTTGATTGGAAGCAGGTATTTCCACTCCAATGTGAGCAGTTGGTCGATCCTCAAACGGGGGAAAGTCCATTTAAACCACATCATCACCCATATAATAAAAGCTGTTTTTCCAGCATACCAGAAAAATGGCGGGATATAATCCATTATATTATTGAAAGCTTCCCAACCGCCCACATGGAACGGCATCCAACCACCTAGGAACATAGTGACGGCTATCGAAGCTACAATAAACATATTCATGTATTCGGCAAGGAAAAAGAAGGCAAACTTAATCCCCGAATATTCGGTGTGGAAACCGGCAGTCAATTCCGATTCAGCTTCGGCCAAGTCAAAAGGTCCACGGTTGGTTTCGGCAGTTGCTGCCACTAAAAACACCAAAAAGGCGATGAGTGCCGGGATATGCCCGGTGAAGAGGAACCATCCATCGCGTTGCCCTTCTACTATGGTTGAAAGCTGAAGGCTCCCTGACAGGATCACAATGGTAATCAACGAAAGCCCAACCGATAATTCATAGCTCACGATTTGTGCCCCGCTACGCATAGCTCCAATCAATGAATATTTATTATTGCTCGACCATCCTGCAATCAGAATTCCAATCACACCAAGCGACGAAACCGCCATGATATAGAATATCCCAATATTGAAGTCGATGGCGTGCAAGCCTTTTGCAAACGGAATAGCTGCAATGGCCATAAACGAAGCAATGATCACAATGTAGGGGGCAATGTTGAAAAGCAATTTATCCGCATTTTTAATGGGGATCAACTCTTTCATCAGAAGTTTGATCAGGTCGGCAATGGTTTGAAAAAAGCCATAAGGTCCTACCCTGTTTGGCCCCACACGGCATTGCATAAAAGCACAAACCTTTCGTTCGGCATAAACCAAGTACAAACCTACGACGGCATAAAATGCAAGAATGGCAACGCCAATCAGGATCATTTCAATAGCCACGGCCCAAAACGGAGAAAGGTTCTCCATCAATAATTGATCGAAGCTGCTTGTAAATGAAGTGAGATCGTAAATATTAAATTCCATATTCTAATGCTGTTATGTTTCTGTTAAACCGCAAAATTTACCTGTCCATATCTGGGATTACATAATCCATGGAACCGCCAATGGCGATCAAGTCGGCAATCTTCTGTTCCCTGGCCATTAGGTCAAGGGCAGAAAGGTTGCTGAAATTGGGCGACCTGAATTTCACCCGGTAAGGCGTTTTGTTCCCGTCGCTGACAATGTACACCCCAAACTCGCCACGTACAGCTTCAACCCTAGTGTAATATTCACCCACCGGTAACTTGATGACAGGTTTCATTTTGGCTGTATAGTTTCCTTCCGGGATATTGTCTATCAGTTGTTCAATAATATTCATCGACTCCCACATTTCGTCAATCCGCACTTTGTAGCGGGCAAAAGTATCCCCTTCGTGATACAGTATTTCTTTGAAGTCGGCCTTTGAGTAGGCGCTGTATGGCTGATGAATCCTGACATCACATGAAAAACCCGAACCTCTTCCGGAAGGGCCGCTTACACCATAAGCTATCGCTTGCTCCTTTGTCAACATTCCTATTCCTTTGGTGCGTTGCTGCATGATAGGATTGCCGGTTAACAGCGCATCGTATTCTGGTAGTTTCTTTCTGAAATAGGTTATGAATTCTTTTACCTTTTTCTGGAAGTTAGGATGAATATCATTCATAAGTCCACCTGGCACATTGTAGCTTAAAAGCAACCGTGCACCGATGGTTTCTTCAAAAATATCGAGAATCTTTTCCCGGTCACGAAGACCATAGAAAAAGGTAGTCAGCGCACCCAGGTCCATCCCGAAAGCACACCACCACAACTGGTGGGAAGCAATACGGTTAAGCTCACCCATAATGGTACGAATGTACTGCACGCGCTCGGGAACTTCCACTTGGAGGGCATCCTCAACAGTAAGGCAAACCGCCTCGTTCAGGATGTTGGCCGACATATAATCGAGCCGGTCGGTGAGGTGAATAATTTGCTGATAAGTAAGTTTCTCGCACATTTTTTCAATACCCCTGTGGATATATCCAAGTTGTGGTTTCACTTCCTTAACTGTTTCACCCTTTAATTTGAGCATCATCCGAAGAACACCGTGAGTGGAAGGATGCTGTGGCCCCATGTTGATGGAGAACTCCTGTTCTTCCAATTTGCCTTTTGTAATTTCTTCTACCATATCTCTTACCTTTCAACAATGTTTACCGGATCCGTATAATCTTTCCGAAGCGGGAATCCAACCCAGTCGTTATCTAGAAAAATCTTGCGTAGATCGTAATGGTTGGTAAAATGAATCCCAAACAGGTCGAAGATTTCCCTTTCGTGATAATCGGCACCAATCCAAATAGGGCATACCGAATCGATCACAGGATTTTCCCTGTCAGCGATTTTGGTTTTTACCACGAGCTGGTGCCTGTGCTTGGTTGAATCGAGATGGTACACCATCATAAGATGATCGGGATAGTCGATTGCACTTTCACAAAACAAGTAATCGAAAGCCATTTCATCAGAATCTCTAAGGAAAGTAGCCAGCTTCACCAATTGCCCTTTATCCACATTTACAGTCAGAAATTGGGTGTCGGTGCTGATTTCTGCTTCCGGTATAAACCCTAGGATGATTTCTTTTAATTTTTCTTTTTCCATATCGCAGGACAATAACTACATTAAAAATTAGCAGACGGGTCGTCCATATCGTTGATTTTATTCAGCTTAATTTTACGCTGAAGTTGCATCACGCCATATAATAATGCTTCGGGGCGCGGAGGACAACCAGGAATATACACATCAACCGGAACCACATGATCGACACCTTTAATTACATGGTAGGAGTTGTAAAAAAACGGACCACCCGAAATGGCACATGCCCCCATGGCAATAACATATTTCGGATCGGCCATCTGATCGTACAAGCGTTTCAACACCGGAGCCATTTTATTGGTAACCGTTCCAGCCACAACAATTACATCAGCCTGACGGGGACTGGCACGATAAACCTCAATCCCAAAACGGGCAAAGTCGTGACGCGAGGCTCCGGCGGCCATCATTTCGATTCCACAACAACTGGTGGCAAAAGTAAGGGGCCAGATCGAATTCGACCGTCCCCAGTTTATGAGGGAATCTACTGTAGATAAAAGGACATTCCCACCTTCCTTTTTAAAAAGCTCCAGGGTTTCATTGTCCTTGAAGTCTTCTTCTTTCATCGATTTTATTCCCATATCAAAGCATGTTTTTTCCAGGCGTACAACAAGCCTAAACCCAGCACAGCAAAGAATATCAATATTTCAACAAAGGCAACCATGCCCATTGATTTCATCATTACTGCCCAAGGGAAAATAAATACTGTCTCCACCTCAAAAACAAGGAAAAGCAGAGCAAATAAATAATAGCCCACATTGAACTGAAGCCAGGTAATACCTTTGGTAGGTACACCACATTCATAAGCTTCCGATTTCTGGAGATTGGTCGATGTAGGAGCAATGTATGAAGAAAACAAGATTGCTCCACCAACCAGTACGAGTCCTACGATAAAGAACAGAATTAAACTTTCACTAGTCATTTTTAATAAATTTCAGGGTTAAACCTGTATTTCTCTAAAAAACCTTGCGAAAGTATATAATCATTCAAATATTTGAATATCTAATTATCTAAACATTGGAATTTTGTTGGGTTAAAATCCATAAAGTCGTGAACGACAATAGAAACAGATTTAGCTCAAAACGCAATTCTTATTTGAATTGAATAAAAGTAAGGGTTTGAGGTGGGATTTTTGAATTCTGAACACGGTAAGTCATACTAAATGTATTTCTTTCAATGTTTGGTTCTATGCACCTTATTCATTAATATTTGAATTTTCGAGGCTTTTTCATTTATCCGTTCACTAAAAGCAAGGATAATTTCACCTATCGTTTGAATGTCATAATAAATTCAATTTATACATAAAACGGGATAAATTACCGCAGTGATTACATTAAGGAATTATGATAGCACCCCTTTGGGGCTTGGTCTATCTGATACCTTATGTGTCCCAGGGCTATTTTTGACTTCGTCAAAAAATACACCCTGGGCTAAAGATAACAC
>JAIOYV010000142.1 GCA_021740905.1 Bacteroidales bacterium | reverse complement strand
ATGGCCAAAAATGCAAATATATTTTTTAATACCCTTGAATATAGCAATTTAGATATTAACAACTTCATGTTAATAACTGATCTCAAATTGTATGAAACGATAGCTCTTTTGGGGAAGTTATTTTGAAAGTTTCACTAAGCTCTACGGAAGAAGCCAGAAATATTTTATTGTGTTTTTGAGTACCCTCCCGATCAATTGGTGCGGAATAACCAGTAAGGATATCGGTAACTGGAAGATCCTCATCCAGCTCAACGTAGTAAAAAGGTTTGTTTGTAAGATAAAATGAACTGCATCCATGAACAATAAATGACTCTAAGATGCTGGATGAATGTGGTTCCAGTGCAGTTTTGTTCGTGCCATAATTGTACCGGTAAAGAAAATCAACTCCATTTTCTTGATCCACTTTTATCCAATGGGAAACAGAATCCTCAGCCAGCCCAACTATTCGTCCTATCTCTTTATTTGAACTTTTTGTAGTTGCTTTGAGATAGATGGCAAAGATTCTTTTTTGAACAATGGGGCATGGAGAATAATATCTTTCGTAACTTAGCCTTCGGATTTCAGTATTGCTGATTCTTATTAGAAGCATGTCATTATGGTTTTGGTTGCCCAAATATGATATGCTTCTTCTAAGTTTGAAATAACATAATATCAACAGATTAGTGTTAATAACTCATGGAATTATATGATCATGTCGAATGCGGAAATTTATCCCGTTTTCAGTATAATGATACCAAAGAGGTCTGTTGGACAGCTTTATTGTGATTGAATAGACCTAAATTTTAGAAAATAAACTAAATTTGCAGCACGAAAAGAAAAGGAATAAAATAAACGATACAGATAAATATTAAATAATCAATCTCTTAAACGAAGAAAACATGGCAATTGAAGTAACCGATGCAAATTTTGAAGAACTTGTATTGAAATCAGACAAACCAGTACTGGTCGATTTTTGGGCAGAGTGGTGTGGCCCTTGCAGAATGGTTGGCCCAATCGTAAACGAACTTTCCGATGATTATAAAGATCAGGCGGTAATGACAAAACTTGATGTGGACTCGAACCCAAATACGGCTGCCCAATTTGGTATCAGGAATATCCCTACCATTTTGTTTTTCAAAGACGGAAAAGTTGTTGACAAACAAGTTGGTGCAGTGCCGAAATCGGTATTGGCTAAGAAAATTGATGGTTTGTTATAATATCGAACGAAATTCAATGTTATACTCAGGCATGGGAAATATCTCGTGCCTTTTTCATTCTCGGATTACACTGGTAAATTGAGATGTTGTTTTTTCACAGGAGGAACTTATATGTAAGGAGAAACCTTATTTATTTTTGGTTTTTAACCTTAGTAGAATTCTGGAAATTACACGATTTTTTAACCTTATTACCTTATTGTTAAATCGGAAATAAGGTTGGTTTAGATTGGGACAATCGGGCTACTAAGGTCGAAAAATAATAATAAGGTTTTTGAATTATAATATAGATAGAATTAAAGAAGGATGACCTTTTGAAAAACATTGACGACATACAAAACCTGCAGGAATTCGACCACCTGGAACTTATTGCCAAAGAGGTAGTCGAAGGATTCATAACTGGCTTACATCGTAGCCCTTTTCATGGATTTTCGGTTGAGTTTGCCGAGCACCGTTTGTACAACCGGGGCGAGTCGACCAAGCATATCGACTGGAAACTTTTTGCCCGCACTGAGCGGTTATACGTAAAGCGATTCGAGGAAGAAACCAACCTGCGTAGCCATATTATAATTGATACCTCCTCGTCGATGATGTTCCCTTACGATGAAGGTATCCAAAACAAGCTTGCTTTTTCGGTGTATTGTGCCTCGGCGTTGATTTACCTTTTGCGGAAACAACGTGATGCTGTTGGCCTCAGCCTCTTTTCCGATGAAATAGAATTGCACACCGATGCCCGCCTTTCCATGGTCCATGCAAAACGTCTGTATGCTAACCTGAACCGCTTGCTGAATGCCGATTTCTCGAAAGACCGCAAAAAAACACAGGCATCGAAAATGCTTCACCAGATTGCCGAAAGTATTCATCAACGCTCGTTGGTGATCATTTTTAGCGATATGCTCGAAAACGAAGAGCCTGACGACCTTTTCTCGGCCCTGCAACATCTTCGACACAACAAACACGAAGTGGTGCTTTTTCATGTGCGAGACAAAAAAAGGGAACAAGAATTCGATTACAAAAACCGCCCCTACCGTTTTATCGACCTCGAAAGTGGCGAGGAGATCAAGCTTAACCCAAACGAGGTGCGCCTGGATTATACTTCGGCCATTCAAAACTATTTCAGCGAATTAAAGATGAAATGTGGCCAGTACAAAATCGACCTGATAGAAGCCGACATAAACGATGATTTTAAAAAAGTGCTATTACCCTATTTGATAAAACGGGGCAAACTAATGTGATGTAGGCAATGAATATGAAAAGTAACCGGCAAGCTACTTCAAATACTATTTCATTATCCATGAAACATATCCTGAAAGCATATACACCTGCTATCCTCTGGGCCGCCACAATCTTTGTTCTTTCGGCTGTACCTGGCAATAAACTTTACATGCCACCCATCTGGAATGCCGATAAATTTGCCCATCTTGGGGTGTACTTTGTGTTGTCAGCTTGTCTCATTTTTGGATTCCTGCGAGCAGGACATTGCCAAAACTTAAAGTCTTCAGTAATCTCGGCCATTTTGATTTCGATGGTTTTTGGGGGGATCCTTGAAATCCTTCAACAGTACGTTTTTATAGGACGTTCCGGCGACATCCTCGATTTTACTGCCAACTCAATAGGAGCGATCCTTGCAGGGTTGATTACAATTTTGTTTAGAAACAGGATTCGTCGAATATGCTTATAAAACGACACTGGAAAAGTATCCTTTTTTATCTCTTTTTGTTAGTCCTTAGTCTGCTACCAGCTAGCGATAATGAGGAACCTACAAGAAAATTCTTCGATATTGGTCTCGACAAATTCAAACATGTTGCGGCTTTTGCCTTGCTGGGCTTTTTACTGATCTACGAAATTTCCAGGAAACCTCTTTCAACCAAACAAAAACTTACCCCATTTCTCTTTTCACTTCTACTGGCCAGTTTAGGTGGAATATTGATTGAAGTTTTGCAAGCTTCCTTTCCTTCTTTGGGCCGCACTTTTAATCCTGTAGATATTTTTGCCAACACAATAGGTTGCTCTATTTCGCTATTGGTGGTTTTGTGGATTTACCTCAAAAGAAAGCCTTAATTTTGAATAATGCTTTGTATAAACAGCACATCGAATAATCCCTATTTTAACCTGGCGGCTGAAGAGTATTTCTTACGGAATTTCAGCGAAGATATTTTCATGTTGTATATCAACGAGCCATCTATTATAGTGGGCAAGCACCAGAATGCCTTGTCGGAGGTAAACCTTGAGTTTGTAAGGAGGAATAATATCAAGGTAGCCCGGCGCCTCTCAGGTGGAGGCACGGTTTTTCACGACTGTGGCAACCTAAACTTTTGCTTCATCCAAACCGCAAAAGACAAGAACCTGGTGAACTTCTCAAAGTTTATTCAGCCTGTCCTTAAAGTCTTACAAAGAATGGGATTGGATGCCAGGGCAGGTGATAAAAACGACATTCTTATCAACGGCCTAAAAATATCGGGCAATGCCGAGCATATCTTTAAACAGCGAGTTTTGCACCACGGAACCTTGCTTTTCGATTCCAAATTAGATACCCTGAAAGAAGCTCTGAAAGTAAACCTTGAGCGCTTTACCGATCGTTCGGTACAATCGCGCCGGAGCAAGGTGGGCAACATTTCCGATTTCCTTCAAAACCCTCTTTCTATCGATGAATTTAGAAATCGGCTTTTTAAGTCACTGATCGAAGATTCAGAAAATACCCATCAATTTAAGTTTTCGGAGGGTGATTTAGAAAAAATCAATCAACTTGAAGAAGCAAAATTTTCGACCTGGGATTGGAATTTTGGGTATTCCCCTAAATATGAGTTCAGAAATACCATACAGCTTGACGATGAAATATATGATGTGTTTTTATTGGTTGAAAAAGGCCGGATACAGAAAGTTGAGTTCAAATTAAATGGGAAAACAAATCATCCTTTTAAAGATATAGAAACAGAACTTTTAAATCAGCGACACGATCTGGAGGACATTGAAAATTGCCTGGATTCTTTGATCAGCAATGATGGCTTTTTACCCCTTTCAAAAAAGAAATTTTTGAAGTTGCTGTTTTAATGACTTAGCTTTCTGGTCGCACAAACCTCCTGAATATACAAAAGGGCAAGGCTATCGCCCAGTTCATCAGCAAGGATGAAATCGTGGCAAGCCTTTATCGTATCGCCTAATTTTAATTGAACGATACCTCGTTGCCTGAAAGCATCTTGCTGAAGTGAATCTAGTACCAACGAAGAATCTAAATCGGAAAGGGCACCGAAATAATCGCCTATTTCGAATTTCACGAGTCCGCGATGATGCCAGGCATCTATATGGCGGTTGTTTATCCGCAATGTTTGATCATAGTCACTAATGGCACCTATCAAGTCTCCAAGTTTGTACCTAATCCTGGCCTTCCCTGCATAAGCCCTCACAAATTTTGGGTTCCATCGAAGGGCTTCGTCGTAATCGAGGATGGCCTGGGTGTAATTGTTCCGGAAAAAGTAAATGTCGCCACGGTAAGCATGAGCATCCGATAGCTTTGGATTGAATTCGAGAATCTTGTTAAAAAGCAAAAGGGCTTTGTCATATTCTTGATTGTCGAAAGTTTTAATGGCCGAATCAAGCTTCGATTTAACATCAAATACTTCTGTTTTGCAGGCCAGGAATAGCAGTGCGGGAAAAATGAAAATAAGAATTAATCGAGCAACTAAGGTCATAGCCAATTTTAAAAGGCAGCAATCAACAGGTCGATGTCTTTCGAGGGGATCGAAAAATAGTCGCCGATGTAGCTGTTTACCAAAATCCCATTGTATATGTATATCCCTTTTCGCAATCCTGGGTCTTCCTTTATCAAAGCCGGCACACCCCCAGAATCGCCTAGTCGAGCCAGCACAGGTGCAAAAATATTGCTAAGGGCATAACTGGCAGTCCGTGCTACCCGCGAAGCAATGTTGGGCACACAATAATGGATTACGCCATGTTTTATGTAATAGGGTTTTTTGTGTGAAGTGATAGATGAAGTTTCAAAAATGCCACCCTGATCGATACTGATATCAATAACCACTGAGCCAGGTTTCATGTTTTGGATCATCTCTTCGGTTACAAAATATGAGGTAGTGGGATCCATAACTTCCATAGCCCCAATTACAACATCGGCAGTTTTCAGGGCGTTCGATAAAATATTTGGTTGTAGCACAGACGTAAACACACGCTGGTTTATGTTCTGCTGCAAGGCCCTTAGCCTGTAAATGGAATTATCAAAAACTTTCACCAGGGCACCCAAGCCCATGGCGGTACGGGTTGCAAATTCGCCCGATGTGCCTGCCCCGATAATCACCACTTCCGAAGGGTTAACACCGGTTATCCCGCCAAGCATTTTCCCTTTGCCAATTTTTTCTTTGCTCAGGTATTCGGCAGCAATCAAAATGGCGCTGCTCCCAATAATTTCACTCATCGAGCGCACTACCGGGAAACAATCGTTTTGGTCTTTTAAGAGTTCAAAAGCCATTGCGCTTACCCTTTTTCGCATCAGCGAGCGTATGCTATCCTCCGACAAAGTGCCGATGTTCAGGGCCGAAATAACCAGTTGGTTTTCCCGAAAGTGTTCAATTTCGTTGTCCTTGAATGGCGATACTTTCAATACAATGTCAGCTTGCAGCGCTTCTTCTTTGTTTTTTACGATGGTGGCCCCTGTCTCGCTAAAGTCGTTATCGGAGAAGTTGGCGCCAGCACCGGCCAGTGATTCAACCAGCACCTGATGCCCCTTACCACTAAGCATTTCGACAGCCAGTGGTGTAATGGCAATGCGGTTTTCGTTGGGGTCGTCTTCGCGGGGTATCCCTATGCGCAGGCTTTTCCGTTTTCGGGCTATTTCGAGCATCTCTTCCTGGGGCAAAAAACTTTTGTGGAAAAGTGTCATGTTTTGTGCAGAATTTCGTTCCTCGGTCATAATTAGCTATCACATTTCTGTTCATGTAAAAGTAGACAATTTCGCGAAAGCAAAAAAATGGGGAAAAGTGGAAAGAGTTCAAAGTTGAAAGGGTTCAGAGTTGAAAGGGTTCAAAGTTCAGAGTTGAAAGAGTTGAATACGGCCACCCTATTTTACCAAAGGGAAGATGTAGGGTAAAAGTTCCAGGGTCGGAGTTTTTTAAAACATGTCACGGGCAAGTTTTACAATCGCTTCCACATCCTGCTTGTTCATACAATCGAAATGTTTTTTGGGGCATTTCGAAAAACCAATCTTTGTGCAGGGCCTGCATTTGAGGTTTTCAACTTCGAATATTTTAGAATCCGGATCAGGGTGATAAGGATACATGCCAAACTCAGGGATGGTATTTCCCCATACCGAAATTATTTTCTTTTTGAAGGCTGCCGCGATGTGCATCAAACCCGTATCGTGACTGATAACCACACGGGCCTGCCTGACCAACGAGGCTGATTGATTGATGGAGTATTTTCCACAGGAATTGCTTACCAAATTATTCTTGTTGGCAGAAAATACCTGGCTTTTTGACATAATTTCATCAGCCGTTTCTTTGTCTTCAGGACCGCCCAGCAAAATGACTGGCAATTGAAGCTTTGCACAAATTTCGGCAATCTTTTCGGCAGGCATCTTTTTGGTTGAATGTTGCGCACCAATAACAAAAGCAATGTAGCCCTTTTGATACCCTTCAGGCAAATCAACAACTGAAACCTCTTCCTTTTCGGGAATAAAATAATCCAGTCCCAGGCCATCGTTTTTCACATCAAACACCGAGAGGGTTTCCATGTAGCGGTCTACAATGTGCAAACCGGGCAGTTTGTTTATTTTGAAGTTGACCATTAGCCATTTTTCCCAATTCAGCTTTTTGAACGTAAAAGCCAACATCCCCAGGCTTGTTTTCACCTTTCGGCTGCGGATGTTGTTGTGCAGGTCGATGATATAGTCGAAGTGTTCGTACTTTAATTTATTAAGTAGTTGGGGCAAGTTTCTATCTAGTACCCATGTCAGATCGATGTATGGGTTTGCTTTAACAACAGGGTAATATTGCTTTTTGGTCAGAAAGTGGATTTCGGCACCCTCCAACTGTTGTTTCAGGTTTCGCAATACAGGCGTTGTAAGCACAATATCGCCAATGGAGCTAAAGCGTATGACCAGGAATTTTACCACCTCACAAAAAAACAAAATCCCACCAATATTTCAAGTTTGTGGGACTATTAATTTATCTCGATTATTCTATACGAATTCCGTAAACTAAATATTGAATTAACCATGAAAAAAGGGAGGGCTTCGCTTAAAGCGAAACCCTCGGTAGTTCCGTTTTCGCCAGCGTCGGTGTCGCTCGAAGCGACACCGACGCTAATTTATTGCCCTGCAACAACCCAAATAGCTTTTTCTGAGTTCCACACTGCCTATACGATACGGTCGGGGCGCGACTTCGAGTCACACCTATCATATATATAGATATAATAAAATATATATAATATTCAGAATGTAAGTATATTAATTACAATATGTTTAGGTCAATTTGTAGTTATATATATCCATTTATATAAAACTATGGGCGAATTTGTGGGCAATATTTATTATCTTTGTGGCTCACAAATTCAATAGATATGATTAAATCGGATGCAAGTTACACTATAAACCTGGACACTCGTAGGGCAAAAAAAGACGGAACTTACCCTGTTAAGCTCAGAGTTTTTTATAAATCCAAGAATAAGAGGTATAGCACAGGACTTTATCTAACAAAGGATGATTTTGAGAAATCATATGTAATTA
>JAIOYV010000052.1 GCA_021740905.1 Bacteroidales bacterium | reverse complement strand
AACTTTGTCTCGATTTCGTCAGAAATTAAATTTTTCATAAAATAGGGCTTTGTGGTAAGGCCCTATTTTACTTAGTTTTATGCAATTTACCAAATCAGGATGCTTTTTGTCGGTGAAATCACATTTTGGGAATGCACCCTTATGAAGATCAATAATGACAATTTTTTTCTTTTCATATTAATTAATATAAAAGTAGAGGATCACCCAACAAGCAAAGGGCAATCCCCTACCAATTGTTTATTTCTGGATAACCAGCTTCGAAAAAGAAGTTCCTGATTCCGTGCTTAAATAAATTAAGAACATCCCACAATTTAATATAGATGTTTCATACTTAATCGAATGAATCCCTTTTTTGAAATAACCCCTCTCAATTATTTCGATGAGTTTTCCATTTGTGTCAAATAATTTCAATTCAATATTTGCATCGTCCATCAAACCAAATTGTATTTCTGTAAAGCTGTTTGTTGGATTCGGATAACAGTTGACAAATTCATCATCAAAAATAATATTCGGAGTTTGCTCTTTCATTTTTCCTGCAATACTAATTTTATTATCCTCATAAAACTCATCGCCTTTTACCCATTCTATTACTTTAAATGGTTTCTCAATATTAGAATATGAAGACCATACAAATATACTAAATTCTTCATCTTTACTTGTAGCTTCTTTGGCATCGGTATGATGATCGTCGCCGGAAATAATAATGCCTGTGTTGCCCCCTTCATATATTGCATGACCAATTAATTCTCCTTTTAAACTAAACACCCCTATCTCATCTCCAATATCTGGCATCATCTCCCAGGCAAAGGCATAGTGTCGGTGTGACTTCAAGCCAGGCCTATACTTGATTGCCAAATCGCAATTCATTGCCTCTCCTTTTCAAAAATAAGTTAAACACTCAGGGGATGCCGGGAACATCTAAAACATAACACGCAAGTTGTCCTTGCTTTCGGAAGTGGAAGTTATTCGTTTGGATATAGCTTTTTGGGCAATCCACGAAAACATTTTCCATTTCCAACAGGCCGCAAAAGTTTAGGTTTGCAGCACTAAATAAGTTATGTTTTCCCGGATGGCTCCGGGTAATGTCCTTCGACATCCCCCACAATGAACAAAGGTGTAGCATTAATATCTATAAAAAAAATACCCCCCCCATTTATAATCATTCTAAATAAGATAATTAGGATTGTGATTTATGGCCAAACGTAGCGCGAGTCAGAAAAGAAGCCTCCGCGCTTTTCCGCGAAGATCAGCGTCAGCAAAAAGATCAGCGTCATAAAAAATGACCTGTCGCGGGTTTGCGCTGAAAAGCGCGGATTTTGTCCAGTTATGACCGACCGAGGGCTTCGCTTCGAGCGAAACCCTCGGTGGATGCCTCTGTGCAGAAAGTCGGAGTGCGGGATAGTAGAGACGCAATTCATCGCGTCTCACCAGAACCATTCCCCGCCACCCTTTCCCTACCAGAAAATGGTGCAGGTGTGTGTGGCGGATTCAAAAAAAGCATCCGCGCTCTTCGGCGAAGATCAGCGTCGAAAAAAAGAATATCGGCGTCAAAAAAATAACCTGACACAGGTTTGCGCTGAAAATCGCTGATTTTGTTCAGTTATAACCGACCAAAGGTTTCACTATCTTGCGCTTGATTTTAAAAATAGCAAATATGATCCACATCTACTTTTTCGACAGGGTTTTACGAATTGCCAAGCCAGGGGAGTTTCCAGAGCTGACGAGCAAAACAATAGTCTTCGATGGGAGATCGGGCTTAAAAGATTTTGTGCTTGGTTTTGAAGCTTCTTCCGAATTTGAAACTGCTTTGATTGAAAACCCGGACCCTGAAAAAATCCTTGATGATATTAAGGAATCGTTCCGTTCTGTCGAAGCGGCAGGTGGCCTGGTGAAAAAACCGGATGGTACTTTCTTAGTGATCGAAAGGTTAGGGGTGTGGGATTTGCCCAAAGGGAAAATCGATAAGCCTGAAAACCCCCTCGAAGCGGCCATCCGAGAAATTGAGGAGGAGTGTGGCGTTTCTGACATTCGTATGAGACGGGGACTCCAACCCATGTATCACACCTATTGGCTAAAAGAAAAATTCATCCTGAAAAAAACATATTGGTTCGAGTTCGAATATGAGGGGGATGAAACACCCAAGCCCCAGCAGGAGGAAAATATCACGCAAGCCGGGTTTGTCGATAAAAGCCGGATCCCTGAAATCCTGGGCAGGACTTATCCTTCTATAAGGGATGTGCTTGTGGAGGTTTTTCCGGAGTATAAAATGGGATAGAAAAATGGATTTTGTCGTACACCCCAAAAACTTTGATCATGCAGCATGCAACCAAACGGCCCGTATTTTTATCTTACTGAATTGAAAACCCAAATACAGAACTTAATCAAAATTGAAATGAAAAACATTCTTTTCTTAAGCCTGCTGATCTTGCCCCTCACAGGCTTTTCACAGCAGCCCGGCTGGTTGTGGGCCAACGGGTTTGGAGGCTTCAACGGTCCCGATAAAGCCGTAGATGCAATGCTCGATTCAAACGGAAACATTATTGTGGCTGGCACGTTCGAAAGCCAGAGCCTTACTTGCGGTACGGCCAACCTAACCAATAGCGGTCAGGTGGATATCCTGGTGGTAAAATATTCCTCACAAGGCAACATTCTTTGGGCCAAAAGTTTTGGCAGTCAGAGTGCAGAATATATAACCGGAATTTGTATTGACCAAAACGACAACATCTACATTACCGGATATTTCAATAGTCAGACCCTTTCGTTTGGAACGACCCAACTTTTGAGTGCTGGTGACAAAGACATTTTTGTGGCAAAGCTAAATCCGACAGGCGAGCCAATATGGGCCAAGAGTTTTGGCGGTAATGGTACGGATTACGGACGGGGGATTGCTTCCGACAATGCCGGCAGCATATACATCACTGGGGATTTTACCAGTAACTCCATCAGTTTCGACACCATCACGATAAACCGCAGCACAGGCATGTCTGATATTTTTATCGTCAAATTATCAACGGATGGAAATATCCAATGGGCGAAACAATCGGAGCTTGACCATATTACCTCCCGATCCACAGCGGCAGATATTATTATCGACAACAACAATACATTAATCCTGGCAGGATCCTTCGAAGATAGCGCACAGGGAGCGGCCGGAGGAAACTACCTCCGCTTTGGCAGTGGTACCATAACCAATAAAAACTACGACAACTACAACGGCATCAATTATTACTACCCCACCGCCATGGTAGCCAAGTTCGACCTAAATGGAGATTTCCTTACAGGATACAGCGACAGCCTAAAAAGCGAATCGGTGAGTCTTGCTGCCGATCAAAATAATAATATTTATGCCTCATTTTTCTACGAAGGTGGCATTATGATTTCCCTCCCTTATGGCGCCTTCTCAATTGTTAAGCTGAATGCTAACCTCGATTTTCAGTGGCGCAACGACCACGAAGGGGGCTATACTTCCTGTACCGACCTTAAAGCTTTCAACAATAAAATATATGCTACCGGATATTTTTCATCGCAGCAAATGGTTTTTCAAACGGACACACTACGTATCGAGAATAATGGAGGACACCATTATTATGATCTGTTTCTGTTGAAGTTCGACACCGATGGAAACTACGAAAAAGTGGAACAGTTTGGTGGCAGTATTTCAGATAGAGCCGCAAGTGTTTTGCCCATATCCGATGCTGAATTATACCTGATCGGGAATTACGAAAGCGATTCGCTATACCTGGGCGATAAAATGCTCCGAAACGAAAGCGATACAGGTTCCTTCCATGTACATGTAATGCCCAACTGGTTTTGGCGACACTCAAATGTTTTTGTAGCCCGCTACACCGAAAATTACAATGGGATGGGAGAAAATGGTTCGGATATTTCATTTAAGATTTATCCGAACCCAAATCATGGTTCCTTTTCTGTAATGGGAGAAGGGATAACCGAGATTTCTGTTTTTTCTATTGATGGAAAGAAGGTCCAGACCATCAACTACTCGAAGCAAGATAATCCGACAAATACCATCCATATTAATATAAGAAATCAGGTGGCCGGGATCTATCTTGTAAAAGTAGTTTCAAAAGACGGAACAGCAGTAAGGGAAATTATAAAACAATAGGAATAATAGGCTTTGTTTGTATGAATCCAAAAGAAATATCTATAAAAAAAGTACTCATCGAATTGATCGAATTAATCGAATTGTACATGCCTTTGGCATGTCATAATCCCCCGAATAAATGTAGGGGCAGGCTATTTAATTCGTTTAATTCGATGATAAAAAGATATTGTGGCTTTCATTATCTTTGAAATTCAAAAACCTTTACCTATTGAACAATGAAACAATTATTATTCATAAGTTTTCTGGTCTTGCCCTTCCTGGGATTATCGCAGGAGTTTGGCTGTGCATGGGCGGATGGGATTGGCGGCTTTAATGGGGCAGAAACGGCTGTGGAGGCAGCTCTCGATTCGCAAGGGAATCTTTACGTGGCCGGCACCTTCGAAAGTCAAACTGTGCTTTGTGGAAATACAACCCTCACCAACGCAGGGCAGATCGATATTTTGCTGGTCAAATATTCGCCACAAGGAAGTATTCTCTGGGCAAAGCGGCTCGGCAACACGGGCGAAGATGTGGCAACAGGGCTGTGTGTCGACACCGATGACAACATATACTTGACAGGGCATTTCAAAAGCCAAGCAATTTCATTCGGATCAACGCAACTAATTAGCAATGGTTCCAACGATATTTTCTTGGCAAAATTGAATCCAATAGGTGAAGTAATATGGGCAAAAAGTGCTGGCGGCAACAATACTGACTTTGCTAGATCGGTTATTGCCGACAAAATCGGGAATGTGTATATCACCGGCGATTTTGAAAGTGATACAATACAATTCGAGACTATTCAGAAAAGCAAAAGTTTGAGTGTTTCTGATTTATTCATAGCCAAATTCACAAGCTTTGGAGATATTGATTGGGTTGTTGTTTCCCAAATCGACGACACAATTTCGACTGCCTATTCAAACGACATTGCAATTGATAAAGATGGAAACGTAGCTATTGCCGGGACTTTTAAAGGCAGTTCCAATGGTATGCATGGTGGGTCTTACATTCAATTTGGCCCCGATTCATTATTAAACAATAACATCGATACGATTGGTACCACTATCCGCTATTGGCAAACAGCCTTTGTCGCAAAGTTTGACCATTTCGGAAATTACATGAGAGGATATAGCGACAATAGGTGTGTGATAGGGGTCGCCTTGACATCAAATAAAAGTAATGATTTTTATGTTAGCCTTTATTTTTTAAAGGATGGTCCTGCCTATGTGAGAGACTTTTCAATTATAAAACTTAATAGCGAACTAACCCTCGAATGGAGAAAAGAACATGACTTAGGTCGTGATAATGTTTGTACCGATATTAAGACCGACAGCGATAATGCAGTTTATGCAACTGGATATTTTATGGGTGAAAAGATAAGTTTCGAAACGGATACTTTTACTGTGGAGAAGGTAGATGGAAGATATTACCATAAAATATTTCTGGTTAAATATAATTCTTTTGGAGAAGAAGAGTGGGTTAGGAGATATGGGGGGACTCTCACAGATAAAGCTGCATGTATTGTCCCATTTAACGATGGTGATTTATACCTATTGGGTGCTTACGAAAGCGACACACTTTATTTTGACAATTTCATACTCTTCAATGAAAGTGATACAGGAACATTGGAGATTCATTTCGGCCCTGTCTTTCATTGGCGGCACTCAAATGTTTTTATTGCCCAACTCACCGATGAGTATTTCGGAATTGAAGATATTTCTTCCGCTTTTCCGTTTGAAGTTTACCCTAATCCCGGCAGTGGTTTTTTCTCGGTAAAAGGCGAAGGTATTGAAGAAGTATTTGTTTATTCGGTGCAGGGGGCGATGATCCGTCATTATTCCTTTCCAAAACAAAGAAAGCCGCAGAGCGAAATCCATCTCGATATAAGAAACCTAATGGCCGGTATTTATCTTGTAAAGGTAATTACCAAAGACGGAATGGCGGTAAGAAAAATTATAAAACAGTAGGTTTAAAGTTGACATGCCAAAGGCATGTACAAATCTGTTCAATTCGTTTAATTCGATGATAAAAATCTTTTTTGATGAAAGCTAAATTCCATCTCATATTATTTTTTCTGTTGATGGCCAGGCTTGCCTCCGGGCAGGTTATGATCTCCGAATTCCTGGCCTCCAACATTTCAACTAATGTGGAAACGAGCGATTATCTGGAAAACTCCGACTGGATCGAGCTACACAATTCAGGAACCAGTGCCGTTGATATTAGCGGGTATTTTATTTCTGATGATTTGAAAACCCCAAACAAATGGACAATCCCGGCAGGAGTAATCCTTGAACCCGGCCAATACCAATTGTTTTGGGCCGATGGAAAAAACAAGGTCCCCGGGCAATCGGATGTCATTTATTTTACCGATTCAACCACCATTACTATTTCCGAATATCACCTAAATTTTAAGCTGAGTGCCGATGGCGAAGAAATTGGCCTCTTCGATCCCGAAGGAAATACCAGCGACAGCATCATCTTTGGGATGCAGAACGCCGATGTTTCTTTTGGCCGTAACCCAAACGATGTAACTTCTTGGGTATATTTTGGCGAGCCAACTCCCGGACAGCCAAACTCTTTGGTTCATGCTGATGTGTATTACGAAATAGCTCCCCCTGCCTTTTCTGTTGATGGCGGATTTTATGTTGGATCGGTTAGCCTCGGTTTGAGCCATCCATCTTCGGCAGCTACAATTTATTATACCACCGATGGTTCGAAACCCACTACGAATTCCATTCCCTATTCTTCGCTCATCAACATAAACTACACAAAAGTGATAAAAGCCAGGGCAATTGAACCCGGCAAGTTGCCCAGCCCAATAATCACCCAAAGTTATTTTATCGATGAAAACAGCAATCTGCCTGTGGTTTCGGTTTCTACAGAGTATGGCAATTTGTGGAGCTACGACTTTGGCCTTTTTCAGAACAGTTTGAAAAACCGCGAAATCCCCATCAGCATCGAATATTTCGATACACAGGGCAACAGGGGCTTTGCTGTAAATGCCGGGATGCAGTTGTTTGGCTCCACCATTTATCAATTGAAACAAAAACCCATGTCCATCACCCTGAAAAACAAATATGGTTTCGATGCCATCGAGCACCAACTGTTTTCGGATAAAGAAATCTACAATTTCAAAAACATGGTGCTCCGCAACGGCGGCAACGACAACGGTAGCACCCTGTTTCTCGATGGCATGGTGACCAGCCTTGTGGCGGGAAAAATGGACATCGACTACCAGGCATACCAGCCATCGGTGGTGTTTGTGAATGGCGAATATTGGGGCATTTACAACATCCGCGAAAAGATGAACGAAAATTACCTGGCCGACAACCATGCTGTACGCCCCGACAATGTGGATATTCTGGAAAACAATGCCGAAGTCAATGAAGGCGATGCCGGGGACTATCTGGCACTGACGAGCTTTATCGAAAACAACGACATCTCCGATTCTGATAATTACGGATACCTGAAATCGCAGATCGACATAAACGAGTACATCAATTACAAAATCGTGAAGATGTACATGGGCTATTGGCTGGCCGACCTCAACAACAAATACTGGAAGGAAAAATCGCCCGATGGCAAATGGCGGTGGATGCTTTTCGACCTCGAACATTCGTTTGGCCGAAACGGTAGCGACACGTGCGCCGGGAACACCCTCCAGAAAATATCGACCAACTACAGCGGCCTGCCCGACTGGTCGACCCTCGTTTTCCGGAAACTATGCGACAACCCCGAATTCCGCGAGGAGTTTATCCAGCGATCAGCCTCCTGCCTCAATACCATTTTTGAGCCTTCAAGGGTGATTGCAGTGATTGATAGTTTGAAAAACCTATTAAGCCCTCAAATGCCCCGGCACATCACCCGTTGGGACAACGACCCCATGGCCATCCCTTCGATGATGGCTTGGAATATCAACGTCGAAGACATGCGCCAATATACCCAATGCCGGCCCATCGAGGTGCGCCGCCACATCATGGAACGGTTTGGGCTGGTCGATACTTTTCGTGTAAACATCAAAATCCCGGCAAGCGACACAGGACGTATTTTTATAAATAATGTGCCTATTTCAGATTCTCTTTTTTCAGGGATTTACTTTGCCGATGTTCCAATACATATCCGGGCAACCCCAAATTTTGGCTTCAAATGCGGAGGCTGGCAGGGAATATCGCAGAGCGAAACCATTCAGCTTATACTTACAAACGATACGGTTTTAGTCCCCATTTTTGAAAGCGATACAACCCAAAAAATCTTGCCAGCCCATATTTCAAACGATACAATTTTAACACAAGCGCAAAGCCCCTATTTCGCGCAAAGCGATTTGGTGGTCGATTCGTTCGCCACTTTGACCCTTGAACCGGGCGTGAAAATCCTGATGGCCGATCGGTCGAACATTATCGTACATGGAAATATTATGGCTGAAGGCTTGGAGAACAATCCTGTCACGATAAGAGCCAACCCCGCCCCCAATGCCCGTGTGCCCAATTACAATACCGGGCCACGTTGGGGCGCGATGTGTTTCCACAACTCCACCGATACCTCCCGTTTATCGAATATCAGCATAGAAAATACTTCTTTTGGTTTCGATCCAAAAACACATAAAGCCGCCGTGTCGGGATATAACTCAAATATCGTTCTTGACAATGTCAAAATTACGGATGCTTATCATCCCATTTACACAGAATATGGAAGTACGATAATCAGAAATTGCACACTCACAACTCAGCTTACGGGCGACATCATCAATATAAAATATGCTGGTTCGGCGATGGTCGAAAATTGTGTGTTGAAAGGCAACGAGGCCGAAGACACCGATGCCATCGACTTCGACCAAATTGAAAATGGCATCATCCGTAGCAACAAAATCTACAGTCTGTTTGGGAGCAATTCTGACGGTATCGACCTTGGCGAAAACTGTTCGGATGTTTTGATCGAAGGCAACGAAATAATCAATTGTACCGACAAGGCCATATCCGTTGGGCAGGCATCAACGGCCCTGGTCCGGCGCAACCTGATTGTGAATTGCGCACAGGGGCTGGGCATAAAAGACAGCAGTTCGTTTGCCATGGTCGATCAGAACACTTTTTACAACAACGATTATCCGGTGGCCTGTTTCGAGAAAAACCTGGGCCGTGGCGGAGGAAGCGCGCAGGTGAAAAACTCAATTTTGGCAAATTCCCGCTCCAAACCTATTTGGACCGATAAACATTCAACTACCTTGGTTTCCTATTCGCTATCGAACACCGATGAACTGACGGGCAACGAAAATTTATTGGCGGACCCTTGGTTTAAAAACGCCGGGGTTGGCAACTTCGAACTTCAAGATAATTCGCCCTGCATCAATGCTGGCGACCCCACCAGTCCTGCCGACCCGGATGGGACAATTGCCGATATGGGGGCGTATTATACTTTCGGTGTAACAGCAATAAACCCGGCCATCATAAACGAGATTAATTACAATTCAGCCCCCCAGTTTTTTTCGGGCGATTGGATCGAAATATACAATCCACACTTTTTTGAAATTGACATCTCCAACTGGCTTTTCATGGACAACAATTATGAGAACCGGTTTATTTTTCCTGAAGGGACTATAATTGCCGCACACGAATTTCTTTGTGTCTGCAACAATAGTCATGCTTTTCAACAGCAGTTTCCGGTCATGGAAAAATTTGTGGGCGATTTTAAATTTGGCCTCGATGCCAACGAGCAGCTCAAATTGTTCGATGCCGACAGGAACCTGATAAACGCCCTCTCCTACTCTGGCTATTCTCCCTGGCCCACTCAGGCAAACGGAGGTGGCAGCTCTTTGGAGCTCACCCTGCCCAACATGGACAATACGAAACATATAAACTGGCACGAAAGTTATGTGCCAAAAGGAACTCCCGGTTTTCAAAATAGCTCAAAAGAAATTGTATCTGGTTTGGTCATCAATGAATTTATGGCTGGCAATTCGATGGTGCTTGCCGATAATCACAACGAGCACGACGATTGGGTTGAACTCTACTATAACAACAATTGCAATTGCCCCATAAACATCGCCGGCCTTTACCTGACCGATGATTTTGAAAACCCCGCCAAATGGCAAATCCCAAACCTTTATCCCGACTCTACCCAGGTTGATCCTGACGGTCATATTTTGTTTTGGGCCGATGATTTGGTGGAACAAGGCATCCTACACCTCAATTTTAGGCTGAACATAGAAGGAGAGCAAATTGCCCTGGTGCAAATAATCGGCAGCGATACACTGATCCTCGACTCGATTTCTTTCGGGGCACAAACCGTTAATTATTCGTATGGCCGCTACCCCGATGGTAGTCCTTCGTGGTATGAAATGTACCCAACACCCGATTCGACCAACATCCTCCGAAAGGATATCGTTTTTGAAAACATCAGGCTATATCCAAACCCTGCAACCGACATCCTCCATATCGAAATGTTGGATGTATTTGAAGAGGAATCCACTATTTCGATTTATAATCCTTTAGGTCAGGAAATAATTTCTGAAATTATATTTTTCGATATCAACAACCCTATATGGCAACTAAATATCGGGCATATTCAAAGCGGGATATATGTTATTGAAATATGTATCAAAGGGGGATGTAAAACGAGTAAGCTTGTAATTCATTGAGTTTCGGAACTCCTGACCCGATTAATTCGATCAATTCGATGATAAGGATTTTATTGAGGGATATAAAAAAAAAAGCCCCGTTTCCGGGGCTTTTCTCTCTAATTGATCAGGTTAAGTGCTTTCGTTATTGTTTTATCGGGTGTAGACAGCCGGTAGAAGTAGGTTCCCGTCGATAAACTCTTTGCATCCAGTTCGTACTTATGGATGCCTTCCGGCATCTCAGTAGCAGGTATCAGTTCGATCAACTTATCGCCAAGCGCATTAAATAGGGCCAGTTCGACCTGCATTTTCCCGGGCAGGTAAAAACTGATTTCGGTATTTCCCTTGAACGGATTGGGAACATTCTGGTGCAGTATGGCTTCCGTATTGTTGTCCAACCCGGCAACCAATAGCTTATCTGCAATAGCAATTTTATTCTCGCTGTAGATATTGTCGCCCTCCATCCACCGGTGGATGATAATATCGGAAACCGAACCTGAGGATTTATTCCATCTTCTCAATGTAAACTTATCGCTTTTTTTCATGCCATCGGTTTGGTCGCTGTATTCGTCGTTGCCCCATATCGAAATGGCCATGTTGCTTCCATCAAACACACCCGAACCTACAAGGATGCCCTCGGGGTCGAATACGCCAATTTCATCGTTGCGGGCAGGCAGGTTCTCCCAGGCCGTTAGGGGTATTCCTAAGGTCATATTGGTACCTGTGCAGCTGGCTTTTCCAAAATAAACCGATGGTGGATTATGTATAACAACCTTTGAAACACTCGCAGAGTTGGCCGGATAGTAATATGTTTCGGGTGCAACCATTTTAATCTGGTATCCTTCGCCGGGGTTCATGTTGCCAATTTGGTCGATTGTGAAAAATGGCCAATAAACATTGCCTTGCGAGTTTTTCACCAAAATAACCGAGCTTGAAATGGAACTTAACATACTTACCACAGGTGCCGGGTTCTGACGTAAATACCCAATCATATTCCATCCAGTTAGTAAGCTTATCGGGATGATCTCGGGAACTATGCACTCACCCTCTACGGAAAGGTTTGCTGCTGCTGCTAATTTTATCAGGTAGCCTTTTCCGATCAGAAGGTCACCAATGTCGTTCAGTTGAAAATAGGGCCAGTACACAGCGCCTTGTTCATTTTTTACCAAAATCAACACCGAAGCAATCGGGGCAGTCAAATTAACCATGTTAGGCTCGAAAGGATTTACATTGGTGGAGAATATGCTCCAATTTACAGGCAGGCCAATGGTTTGATAACAGGTATCGCCCCCTTCAATTTCAACATCGACTGAACCCGTCCCGGAACAAGAGTAGCTATCGGTAACCGTGACCGTAAACGTAAATGTGCCAATGCCTAAATCAAATCCGTAGAAACTTAGTTGCTGGGTGGTTTCAGCATTGCTCCAATCGTAACTTGCAAATCCCGCCCCCGCATCAAGTGTAACCTGATCGGATAGGCCGTACAACAAGTTGGGGCCTAAGTTTACAGTTGGAAGGTCTTTGATCATAATTGGGTTGCTTGTTGCCACATATTCCATTAAGGAAGTTGAAAGCCTTATTAAACAATTGTTGCTGGCCTGGAATGCTGAAGGGATTTGCCACAGATAGGCTCCGAGGGAGGCATCGACCAAAGTGGCAATATTGGTGTAAGTAGCCCCTGCGTCATTCGAAATATCAATATTGATTTCGTTGATCCCCATCGCAAGCCATTCAATCTGCATTTCACTTCCCACGCAATACACATTCGACAGACCTGGCAAGGTAAGCTCAAGGGAAGGTGCCCCTACTGTGATGCTTACATCGGGTGCCGTTTTGTTTGCTTCGCGGTTGCCTGTGTGGTCGATGGCTATTACGTAGAAACCATAAGATGAATTATTATCAGCAGAAAATTCATAGTAACTGGTGTCAAGCCCTGCGATATGCAAGGTGATTGGACCGCCATCTTTTGAATAGAACAAATCGTAGGAACCCACGCCAACCCCGCCAATATCATCCTGGGCTGTCCAGGTCAATGGTATTGTTAGGTTGGTCGAAAATGCCGGCAATGGGTCCATCGCTGAAGTGGGAGGGAGGGCATCGATAATATTTTCCCAGGTATTTGTAACGATGGGTTCGTTTATGTCGAATACGATTTCGGCTGTTGCAAAAACAGAATCGCCGGTTTGTGATGTGGTTTTTGGCATCACCGTATATGAGACGAACCCTTCGCCCCTGTGGGTGATCGAGTCGTTAACCGGTAAAAATCCAGTCAAGGCATCGGCGGGGGGAAGCCCCGTTGCGGGGTCGATGGATTCGAAAATCCAAAATGCTTCGTTGTTGTTTACATCAATTCCGGCGGTAATATCTACATAAACTCCAAGCGAATCGACCACATCGAGCCGTTGCGAATAAAATATGCTATTCTGTGGAACGCTGAAAATGAAATTGGCAAAACCAAAATCGCCCAATCGCAGCGAGTATGGATTTAGGTTATCATCAAAGGGTAAATTTACGGTTACGACCTGAGCCGGTGCTGTTGCAAAATCGGGGTCGTTTTCAAACCTAATTGTATAAGGCATCTGATCGTTCACTGATACCCATTGCCCTGGCTCGTAGCCAATAGGCCCGGCAATGTCGTTGGGATCGCGCGAGCACACAATGGCGATAAACCAAATTTTTACCCTTTTGGTTGCAACACAGCCATTATCATCTGTTACATTACAGGTGTAAGTGCCACTTGAGCTAACTGTTTTAGTTCCTCCGGGCCAACTGTACGTATAGGGAGGTGTCCCGCCCGATGCAACCGCCGTTAAGGTTATGTTGGGTGGCCCATCCTGTATGCAATAAGGTATTGAGCCTCCTCCTGAAAGGGAAAGGTTCAGTTTGGTAGGCTCGCTAACAATAATGCTTTTTTGGGCATGACACATATTCGCATCCGTAACAATGACCTTATAAGTCCCGGCTTTTAAGCCGGTTGCCGTTGCACCTGCTCCACCCGACGGAGACCATTGATAGGTGTAGGGAGGGGTTCCGTTGGTTACGGTAACCGTTGCCGTACCATCCGATCCGCCTTTGCACTTGACATCCGTTTTGGATAAGGAAAGGTCTAAGGTGTCGAGGCTATAAAAGGTGTACTCTCCGTTTTCTGTATTTGGGGTTTTCCTGTTTACGTCCAATTTGTGATAAGTGGTGGATGCTGCGCCCCAGCTTTGCCATTTATCGTGATGTACAGTCACCGTAACTTCCCAACAGGCATTTCCAGACCAATCGAAAACAACTTTTTTCACTTCGCCGGTTCCTTCCCAATGAACATTGGAAATCGTTACATTGCCGCTGGTTGCAAAGGTAAGTGCCTGGTTGGCAGGAATTGTGCTGTGGCACCAAGTATCTACTTCGAAATAACCGGTTCCGTTATCTAAAACAAGGTCTCCATCTCTGGGCAGATAATCCTTTGTTCCAGGTGCCAGGGTTATCTGTGCATTGGCTGGCACAATCCTGAACCGGTCGAGATGGGCAGGCATATTATTGAAGGCTTCTCCTGCCTTACGGAAATTCCCATTGCCTTTTTTCCCGCTCATTCGTTGCAATAATTCCCTGTCGTTGGTGATGTTGTTTGCCGAATAGCACGCCGTGTCGTATCCAAAAGTGACACCGCCACCACAGGCAGCCGCCCATCCATTCTGATGGCTATAACAGCATGAAAGGATGGTGATGGCTTTTGACTGGGTAAGGATAGGGTTCCAAAAGGTAGTTGCCCAGCCTGGCCATGCAACACCATACCAAGGGTGTCCGGTGGGCCAGTTTTTGGATGTGTTTTCAAAAGGGACAATATTTAGGGAATCGTTCCCTGACCATGTGTTGACAGCTGCTTTTGAAGTGACCCTTAGCACAAACAGAACACTTGACCGGCCTCCATGACAGGTCCAATATAAAAGATCGGCATATTTCATATTTTTAAAATTTGCGTAGGTATAATTGCCGGTATTGTCATCGTGTTGTGTGGCATCTAAATAGGAAGTGATGGTTGCATTGTAGTCCTGATCTTTGACATCATCAATTATTGGCTGGGTTTCAGCAGCATAATGAAATCCCGGTTCATAAGTATAAGGACATCCTCCATAAAGGGTGCTGCCATCAGGTGAGTAAGCCCCGCCTGCTGCTTTTTGGGAATTAATTCCGCCCTGCTGATACCTTTGCTCCTTATATTCGCGCATCAGTTCATCGCTGTTGCGTTTCAATTCACCCTGTGGGCCATATTCTTTTTCAACCCTTTGGATCAATCCCTGTACGCGCTTTTCGAGTTTTTTGTTTATTTTGTAATTCTTCACAAAAGAAGAGGCTTCCTTCCTTTCAGTACCGGGGATTAGACCGATCGAAATCAATTCGGATTCTTTTTCAGTATCAGAAATATTTCCTTTCATCACCTTTAATAACTCGGGAAGTAGGAGGGCTGCCTTGCGCTCGGCATAAGAAACTTCGTTGTCAGGGCCATAGATAATAAATAAATCTCCTTTGTCGAGACGGTCCTTGTAGCGTTTTGCCCTGCCCTCAACTTGTTGCATCAGTTCTTGCTTTGATGGTGGGCCACTTCCGTTTGGTCCCCAAACCGCGTTCATGTATTCCATGTCTGCTCCACCAATCACGATATTACGTTTTTCTCCATTGTACCCTTCCATAACGGCCAAGCCTCCGCCTAACAGGGTAAGGTTTTTTACGTTGGGAAGGTTTTCGAAATATTCGATGGATTTTTGCATCGCCTCATCGTAGTTGTAATGAGAAAACAAGTACCACTGTTTGGCCGCATGATACAGCACATTGGAGGATGGTTCGCGCATTTTCGATGCCTCTTCAAGTCCCATATATTTGCTTATAGCAGGAGCCTGCCCCGGATCGTGATCGAAAGCCGATTTGTTCACAACAGGCCATTCTATGGGTTCGGTTATTTGGTGGCCATTGATATAAACTGCCAGATCTTTTGTGTGCACATGATAGGGAGCATCGATATATTTCCCATCAATAAAGACAAATCCTGAATTCGATATGGCCTGGCCATAGAATTCCGAGCATACTATTGCCAGTACCGCTGCTAAAAATATTCTCAGTCTCATATTATAAATTATTAGGTAATGTTAATATAAAGCCTAAACCGGCTGATGATTTGGAATAAATTACAATGGAGCCGCTTACGCCGGGCCGGAGAATTCCTGGAGGCCCATTGGATTCCGATAAAACAATTTCAAGTTCTGTTATCAAATTTGCCAAACCCGAAACGGTGAATGCCAGGGGTGTTCCAACCAGGGAGTTTAAAACTATTGAAGGTGAAAGCAAGTCGATATTTCCTGCATTGGTAAACTCAATCGACATACTTACGATGCTATTGGTCCTTGTGTTGGCAGGTTGGATCACATTTACCTGCAAGTTTGGGGAGGAACCAGCTACAACCTCGAATCCATCTTCTAAAATAGCTGTTGCTTCAATGATTTCTTGGGAGGTAATAAAGGTAATCGAATCCTGGGTGAATGTCACCGGAACAAAAAACCAACCATCGGCTACCACATCGTAAAACCCCGGGCTGGCCCCCAATAGGTCAAAGGTTGGGTAAACCAGTGTCGGGTCTACAAAATGAACTGATGTTGCCGTAATCGTGTCAGTTCCATTCTGCAAGCTGATGTTCATCGATGCGTCAAATTTAGAACCTCGCATCCGAACTGTAACCGATCCAGTATTCCCTCCTTGATTGGCCACAATGGAACGAATCTCGAAGTCGAGGATTTCGGCATATAAGCTTATTTCCTGCTCGGTGGCCACCAGCGAGTTCCCATACACTAAAATATAATAAGTGCCCATCTGCAAATTAGGAATCAGGATTTCCTGATTTCCGAGAAAGGGGTTATCGTGCGAATAATCATATTCTACCCGGGAGGGAATGTCGCCAAAGCGAATGTAAAACTCATTGTTGCCATTGATCGAATCACCTTCGAGGCGGGCAAATAGGGTTTCGTTTGTCAAGGTATCGTCAATTTCAATCCTGTAATATAGCTCTTCAAAATCGACCAAAGTATCAACTACAATTGTGTTTAATGGCAATTCGCTTACATTCACGTTCACCAAATCGTCAGAAACTTTGCTGTTGTTTGTATTGTCACTTTCGTTGATATTGTCCAGGATGTCGGTTTTCACAATTACATAATAATCTCCCACTGAAACATTGTTCAAATCGGCAGTCACCGAATAGGTATACTGTGCCTGTGGATTGATTGTATTGTTGTGGGTCTTAATGTTAAATACCGGGTCGTCGATATCCCAAATTGTATCTTTCGAGAAGTAAATAATATCCTTCGTTGACCCTGATGCAGGATTTAGCCCTATATTTTGTAAGGTATACTCCAATGTAAGGGATTCGCCAGCAATTCCCGATGAGGGTGCTGAAATATCTGATACAATTAAATCGCACGGTGGCGGCAGGATGATGGTTGCAAAATAATAGGCTGTGTTGTTGTTCTCGTTGCTGTGCTCATAAACTACATCGTTCGCATCAGTTTTAACGATAAGGATATAGTTTCCATAAGCCGAAATCGGAATATTCAGATTTAAACTTGATGAATAGCTATCTGTAGGATTTAGTACACCTGTATGATTGTAGGTTCCAACAAGGATATCTCCTGTTCCAATTTGAAAATCGGTGCTTAAGTAAAACTTATCGGTCCATGCTGTTGCAACTGTTGTCCCGGCGCCATCATTTATCACGGTCCAGTTTACGGCTAAACTCTGACCCGAAAATCCTGATGTAGGCCCTGTAAAGGAAGTAACCTGCAAATCGGGGGGTGGAGTCAACGTAATTGTGGTAACCAAGGGATCTCCCATTCCGTCTCTGGCAACATAAATATTATTGCTGAAATCGGCATCGTTGTTCAGGTTGTTCTTGTCGGCCACCAGGATGAAATAATAAGCACCCGACAAACCATTGGGAATGGTAATGTTTTCGGAAAGCGTATATGATGTTCCTGGGGGCAAAGGGCCGAATTTCTTTTTCTGATAGACAAAGAAATCGGTTGTGGCGTTCCAGAAAGTATCGACCGACAAATAAACCTCATCGTACCAGAATGAAGTAAGCGTGGTTGCCTGCCCCTGGTTTTCAATTGTCCAATCAACACTCTGCATGGTACCTGAATTAACAGCCGTTGGCACAGTAAAAGCAATTCCGGCCAAATCGACAGGTGGGTATTGACTGATATAGATCGGGGCCAGTTGCTGGACATTATTGAAATTATTGGTATTCTCGAAAATGGAATCGGTAGCATCGGTGTACACAAACAAATAATAGTACCCGCTCAACAGATTTGTAGGGATATTGATATTGGTCGAAATGGTGTACGAGCCGCTTACCGGTAAGGGCGAAAGACGGTTTATCGTCCTCAATAAAGTCGAAGTGCCCACAGTCCAGATCGGGTTATTGGAAATGTAAATCTTATCGATCCAGGCATGGCCCTGGGCAGCGAATGTCCCCATATTGCTAACCGTAAATGCAAATGGGATGTTTAGCCCTGCGGATGAAGAATCGGCATGAACGATGCCCGTGACCTGCAAATCGGGCCAGGGGCCTTCCGACACCACAATGGGTGTGAAAGATACGGTCACATTGTTGTTCTCGCTGTTGTTTTCAAAAATTGTATTGTTGAAATCGGTGTACACAGCCATATAGAATGTCCCCGTAACCCCATTGGGAAGTTGAACTGTTTCGCTCATAGGAATACTGTCGCCGGCTGCCAGAGGCCCGGCATTTGGAATATTTGCGACCATGATAACGGAGTCTGGATAATATTCCTGCGACTTTGAGTACAAGACACGGTCGGTCCAGGAGCCGGAAGCAAGATTGGTGATGCCGTTGTTTTTTACCACCCAGTCGAGGGTGATGGTCTGGCCGGACATTCCGGTTGAAGGCCCATTCACAGAGGAAACAATCAGGTCGGGCCGGATAATTTCCAACATGTTGGTGCTATGGTTTGTGTTGTTGTTTTCGGCAAGCCCTTCAAATACATGGGCCTGGTAATCGGTGTAAACAAAGATATAATAAGGCCCGTGTACAAATTGAGGCATTGTAATCATTTTGCTAACGACGAAACTGTCGCCAGGCGCAAGATTTACATTGGAAGTATACAAGCCAAGCTGGGTTACGGAATTAGGGAAGTATTCATCAATATAAGAAAGCATTACCCTGTCTTTCCAAGAGGTAGAGAGTACCGAACCTGTTCCGATGTTTTTAATGGTCCAGCTCACCGGAATCGGGTTTCCTGTGTTATCCTGTGCGGGTATCGAAACGTTGCTCACAATCAGGTCGGGATTGTTTATTTGGATAGCTGTTGAACTTTGTGAAGTATTGTTGTTTTCATTCAGGTGTTCGAAAACAGTATTATTATAATCGGTTTTCACATAAAAATAGTAAGGGCCTGAAACGGAGGGTATGGTGTAGGTATAATTCCTCGCATACGAATCGCCTGGGTTCAAAACCCCATAATGGTGAAATGTCCCCATATCGATGGCATTGGTCATATCTCCAGTAGCATTGTTTACAAGCCAAATTTTATCGTAGAAGTGGGATGGAGTTGCCGAGCCACCCAGGTTTTGGACTGTATAGGTAAGGCTGACGCTTTCCTTGTTCGAGGCCGAACCCACATGCGAAATGGATGTTACCTGAAGATCGGGAGGGGGAGTTAGGAATACAGTTATAGAATCGCTTTGCCCGACATTATTGTTTTCGGTGGCATGTTCGTACACTTGGTTAAAGAAGTCGGTATGAACATACACATAGTAGGTGCCGAACACATTGGCCGGTATGGTGAACGATTCTGTTTTCGTATAAGTATCATTGGAAAGTAAAGCTCCTGTATGGAAAAAGGTTCCCATGTTTATTGCATTGCTGACATCAAAAACATCATCGGTAGATAAATAGACACGATCCTGCCAATAGGTTGAAGTAGTGGCACCAGCTCCAAAGTTTTTCACTGTCCATGTTGCATTTATCGATAAGCCTGAGAAGGTGTTGTTGGGTGTAATAATGGAGCTTACCTGTAAGTCGGGTGGAGGTGTAAGGGTAACCAATAAAGGGGTTGTGTTTCTCCTTATGTTATTATTATCATGCTCCTCCAATAAATGGTTGTTCCCATCGGTATGTACAAAAAGGTAGTAATTTCCCGAAATCCCTTGGGGCAGCACAAAACTTTCGCTCTGCACATAGCTTTGGTTTATGTCGAGATAGCTGAGGTTCGATACTTGTCCCAAATACACATCAATACCCGTTTCCAGGGTTGTATCGGTCGACAGGTAAACCTTGTCGTACCACTGTTGCGAGGTTGAGCCACCCGTCCCCTGGTTTTTCACTTCCCAGGTAAGCGTAAAGTTTTGGCCCGAATAGGCCGATGTGGGTGTCTGGACACTATTCACAATCAGGTCGGGCAAAAAGCGGGTGGTAAATGTTTGTACTGCACTCGTTGTTTGGTAACACACATTTGTTGCTTCGACTTTCCAGTTGTAAGTTGTCCCAAAATCTAAATCATTATTGTAAATATAGCTTATCTGGCTTGTAGTTTGCCAAGGTGTGGTTGGTACAGGATCGCCACTTTTCCACAGATAAATATTGTATGTGGTGGCAAACAGCGATGGCAGCCACGAAAAACTAAAGGGTTTAGTCATGTTGATGGAACCATCGGCTGGCAGTAAACCCAAAACAGCCGATGGGGGCGGGTTGCCATATATTTCGATGGTCTGGGAAGCACTCGCCATATTTACACCATCCGTAACAGTAACTGTGTAGGTTGTGGTAGTTCCGGGTACGACGATTGGATTGGGTAGGTTGGAGGTAAACCCGGGTGGGACTGACGACCACGTGTACGTGTAATTGCCAAAACCATAGCTGGCAGTGGTAAACAACTGGGTGTTCGCCCCCATACATATTGTCGATTGGGCGGCTGTAACCGAAACTGTCAATGCTTGTTTTACCAAACCGTTTATGTATGTTGGGAACAAGATAGTTTGCTGATGATCGGTAACTTCGCAATTGGCCGAGAATGCCAGCGTGCTGGAGCCTCCGTTAAACTGAAACTTCAGGTCAACCAACTTTCCGTTGATAATAGCCCCGGCTGCATCGGCCCACGAGATAATGATGGTGCCAGCATTTACATTGATCAGTGGTTCACCAGGCAACAATCCCGTATGCCAGTTCAATCCCCGGCCCCACGACAAATAGCTGGTGTTGTAGTTAATGTACAGCGTGATAGAACCAACCGTTCCAAAATTGCTAAAATTGATTGGAACCGTAACACTGTCGCCCACATTGGCAATCACAGAATCTGCCTTGACCGTCATGCCTTGTGCATGAGAAATGCTAATAAACATCAAGCTCAGCACAAATAATGAAATAGCTTTTTTCATAATTCCTGTCTTTATATTTTTATTCTTTTTTTTCAAACTTTCCATACTTGAAAATTTTATCGCAACACGTGCATCCTCTTTGAATTGGTGTAGGTTGCATTTTCAGTCTCAATCCGTACAGAGTAGATATAGATTCCCTGGCTTAAATGCGAACCATCGAACTCGATCATATAGTTACCCTTTTCCTGATATTCGTTTACCACTATTTCAACCGGACGGCCCAAGGCATCGCGTACATCGAGGAATACCTGGCCTGCATCCGGCAAACAGTAATCTATTTGAGTGATTTGTTTAAATGGGTTCGGGTGGTTGAGTCCCAGATAAAAGCCATCGAAACTTTCGCTATCGCCCATCGAAGGGATGTTCAGTTTCACCGAAGTGTACACATTCCCATGCCTATCGGCCATTTCGCTTTCGTTCAACAAACCAAACCTATAGGGTGGCTCCTTGTTTATCATGCGGAAGTTGAGGCTGATGATCACATCGTTTTCGGCCAGGTAAAGGGCATCCACATTTTCCCAGGCCATTCGGACAATGCCTCCTACATCGTTGTAGATTATCCCTTCGGCCACCGAATTCAACCCTGTGAACTCTAATTTATCGGCAGGGTACTTAAAGCCAAGCGTGATGGCCCCAACCGACATATCGTGGCCAAGCCTTATCGGTAATACAAAGTTCTCGTTGTTGCCAACTATCATCTCCCCTGATTCGACCAAATCAATGGTTGGGTCGATATATTTGAGTGGGTTGATAACATGGTTGCCATTTACATCGCCATAACACAGGGCTTCGAAGTCGGCTGTTTCATTGGCATTATCGACAACCACGGATAGCATGGTGAAAGCCCAGTCGCCTGCCGGGAACGACGAAATATTGGCCACCGACCTGTTCAACACATAAAGGGCGTCGAAGCTACTTACCGAGTTGCTTGCGTTTACATCGGCAGCCGCAAGAGGTAACCCCGCGAGGCTTTGCAGTTGAACCACATGCCTGCGGATAAGCAGTGCATCGGTTGCATTGCCACCGCCCCAGGGCAAGTTACTGTTCAGCCCCAAACTATAAACACCATTTGCGACATAATCGAATTGGTATTCACCCAGCGAATTGGTCAGTACTGAATCTACCTTGACTAGATTGGCATTTTTCAGGATCACCCAGGAATTGCTTAAGGGTTCGCTATTCGAGTTCAGGTAGGTTACTTGGCCACTTATTGAATGTTTTACTTGCACATATACTTCGTCTACATCGGTACAGCCCGACGAGCCAACAACTGTAACTGAATAAGCTGTGCTTGTTAATGGGCTGGCTTCAGGCGAAGCTATATTCGGATTGTTCAGGCTTCCGGTTGGCGACCAGCTATATGTGTATGGCGACACTCCTCCTGTGGGCACAGCATTCAACACAACCGACCCACCGGAATTGATTATCTGGTCGATTCCCGCATCCACAACCAAGGGGGTAACATTGATATTCAGGATCACAGTAAGAATATAAGCAGTTTGGAAAGGATCGTTTGTGTTAAAGGTCAAAAATGTTTCATACGATCCGGCATTCAAGCCAATTCCTTCGATGCTTGCATAAATGGTGGATGAAGAACTAGGAGTCAACAGGCCTGTATTTTCTGAAAGGAAAACGCTAAACGATGTTGTGTTGATATCCACATCATCGATAGCCCAATTGTCGTACCCACTACCGCTATGACTTAACTGATACCAGCGGAACCGGCAAGAGACCGATTGGGCTGAAAAGGGGATGGGTTCTTCAATCAGGGTAAAGCTTGGGTAGTTTTCGCTATCGTATGTATTTATGGTCGTCCAGACCAACCCACCATCCACCGAATATTGTAAGGCCACATCTTCACCACCATCGGCATTTTCGCAGGGGTAGTAACCTGTGCCAATTTTCAGGTAGAAAGAAACCGTGCCGCCGCCCAGGGTGACAATGTCGTTGGTAATTGCATCACGTGTACCGGAACCATCAAAATACAAGGCATTGGGTGCCGACATTACCCCGCAACCTACAGTAGCTGTGCCATTTGTAATCGATGCCCATTGGTTGGCATCAATACCCGGATCGAAATCATCTTCCAGTTTGGATGAAACTACGTCCGAAGAATTCCAGGTAAGATCAAGCGTCCCTGGGTTGCTGATAAGGAGTGGCAGCGAGTCGAGCGACGTACAACCGTTCACATTAAAGATGAGCGTGTCGTGATTGGTTTCAAAAACGGGTATCCCGATCCCTTTACCTGTCAGACAAATCTCCAGTTCAGCATCATTGTTCAGGATATGAAGTGTATCTGAAAAATTGTTGATCGTATTTGGGTTGAAGCTAACAACGACCTCCTGGCTATAGCCTGGCATCAGGTTGAAAGCTGTTGGGCTTGCACTAAATTCGGTCAAAGTGTTTGTAATGTCAAACACTTTCAGGGTATCGCAACCAGTATTGAATACCGTAAAAGTATCCACTGTGCTAAGGCCAATATTGAGCGAATCGAATTCGACACAAGGGGCCGAGGATGATATGATCGGATAACCCTGTAGGGTAAGATCAACAGGGATTGTTACCTGCGGGGTGAGCGGATCGTTGGAGTTCACAAAAATATTTGTTTGATAGTCCCCCGCGTTTAGTCCCGTTGAAATAAAGTAAACATCCACCGTGGAGCTTCCCCCATTGGGAAGTGTACTGCCAAATTGGGGGGCAAATGACAACCAATCGGCACCATAGGCAATCAACCGCACCTTATGATAATTGTAGGTTGGGAAGGTATTAACAGCACTCGTATTACTTATTGTTACTGTAATTGCACCATCATTCAGCCAATTAAGCACTTGTACCCCGCTATATAGATAACTGACAACGATTTCTGTTCCATTGGATTGATCTCCATCAGGAATAACACCAATATATTGTCCGTCAATTGTTAATGTAGCATACTCACTGCTTTGGTCGAAGTCTCCATTCAGAGTAACAATTACCCTGATGGAATCGGTGAAAGTCGATAGGTTTGCAAACAAATGGTTGGTCACTGCTCCATCGACATAGAAATTTTGCATCTGAGTCGAATCGAGGGTGGCAGTAGCTCCTCCGACTATTGTCCAGTTGAGGTTTTCGGTACCTGTATTGGTAATGGTAACAGGATATGTTATGGTATCGGAACAGGAGGTGAAATTAACATTGAACAATGCCGGGTTAGTACCGATAATGGGAGCCCCAAAACCTTCGCCGCTTACATATACCTCAACGGTTGAATCGTTGTTGAGGATGTGCAAGGTATCGATAAATGTACCCTGTGTCGTTGGTGCAAAGGTGACTATTACTTCGGCCTCCTGATCGGGTAATATTGATAGCAGTGTGGGACTTACGGAAAACTCTGGCAAGCTATTCAGTATGTCGGTCACGTGCAGGGTGTCGCAGCCATTGTTATAAATGGTGAATGTGTCGGTGCGGCTTGTCCATTGCATGGTAGGGTCGAAGTTGAACACTGCTGGCATTACATCAATAATAGGGCTACTGTTGATGTTCAACGTACATGGAACAATTACTTCGGGTGAAAGGGGATCGTTGGATGAGATCACAATATCAGCAGTATATTGTCCATTTACCAATCCTGTGGTATTAAACTGAATGTTGATTAAAGCAGTGTCGAGGATTCCAAGGGTATCGGCTTCGGAAGAGAAAGATATCCAATTGGCCCCAGCGCCTACATAGTACAAAGCATTGGCAAACATCTTCATTACATTCGGATAGCTTGTTTGATAAATCGGGTACATCTTGATTCCAACCACCGAACCATCTTGGTTTTCTCCAACAAGGGCATTGCCCCAGGTATCGGTTGCTACAACAATCCCACCTGTGTTTAAAATTGGGGTAGTATAATAGGAAGGGCTTGAATATGTGAAATTGCTTGAAATATCATCAAAGATAAGATGATTGGGGTTCGAGAGACTACTTAGATCAAGCGTGCCGGATGAGTTCATATAATTGGCTGGAAGGAATGGACTGTATCCGGCATCCAATATCCCTCCCTGGATAGCATATCCGTTTAAGTCCGCGAATGTCGAGATGATCACCCCGCCTCCATTGTCTACATATTCTTTCAGCACATCGCCGAAAAGGGTTGGATTACTGTAATATGAGTTCGACCATGTAAGTACGGCATCGTAAGGTTCGAGCATCGAATAATTCAATGTAGAAGGATTGTCGAGGATATCAATATCATCGGATGTGAACATACCCGTTGTAATGAGGGCATTTTTCATTGTATTTCCTTCGCCATAAGTGCAAAGAAGTACAACTTTTGGAGCTGTGCCCGATTGGCTTCCTGATGAAGCATCCGAACTAATTTCAAAATACAATTCACCCAAGCCTGTATTGAAAATACTTAGGTCGGCGAGCAAGGAATCGTTGCACGAATTAAAGGTAAATGTAAAAGAAGTTGGATCGACATTCACAATAGGTGCACCTGGAGCATAGCCTTGCATACACAGGCTGGCATTTCCTCCATTGGAATAAATGTGGAGGGTGTCGTAGAAATTATCGTTGGTTATAGGGTTGAAGTTTACTTCGTACAATTGCGAGTCGCCGGGCAGCACATAAAGCACAGGGGTGTTGATCGAAAATTCGGAATGATTGTTTACGAATCCACTTATCCAAAGGGTATCGCACCCGGTATTGTAAATATAGAACGATTCTGTTGAGGTAGACCATTGCATGGTAGATTCAAACAGCAAACAGGTATCGGTGATGAACAATTGAGGCGATCCTGATACAGTAAACACACAATGCACGGTGTCCTTATAGCCGGGGGTTTCGTTGCTATGGATCAAAAGATCGGTTTCGTGTACCCCTGCATATAAGTTTTCGGAATGGAAGGTGACATCAACAAATTTTGAATTGCCTACCGGGATGGTGTCCTCGTAATCCGACACTGTAATCCAGGGGGCATAGAACCCACAACCACTGAACAAGAAACTTTCCTGGCCATTGGCCGTTGGGGAAAGGCCTCCGTTGTTGGCAAGCACTGTTCCGCAGGCAGAAACGCTATAGGTGCTGTAATACCACGATCCATTGTAGCCGGTAATAACGAATGAATATTGCCCCACTGGTAAACATACTGAATCGCGATAGGTCGAGTAGGTGTTGTAACCCGATCCTGACAACACAGGGTTTCCAAAGCCATCCTGGAGTTCCCATGAAATGTAATAGGTATAATAGTCTGTGTTAATCTCAACCACAATCCACGAACAGGGATCTTCGAACGAAAAATAAAGTTCGCTCAGGCCAGTGTTTTGAATTTGTAACGACACTGTGCTCGAATCGCCACAGGTAGCCGATGCACTCAGGGTGGTGGGATTGGTTTCCAATATGGGTGATCCTTTTCCATAGCCTTCGAGGCAAACATATACCAATCCATCGTTTGAGTTTATCCAGATCGTGTCGACATAGTTGCCACTAAGAGTTGGGCAGAACTCTACCTCGACAAAACCAGTATCGCCGGGCAGGATGTAAAATGGTTCGTCGACGTAAGCAAACTCGTTCAGCGTGTTGTTCATGCTTGTGATGAAAAGGGTATCGCATCCATCATTTGAAATTTCGAGCATTTCGGAAGTGCACAGCCATTGCCAGGTCGAATCGAATTCAAGACAAGTTGATGGAACAACAATCTCGGGATCGCCTTGCACTTCAACATAAAATGGTACTACCAATATAGGGTTTTGTGGATCGTTGGTCTCTATCCTCAATTGGGTGGAAAAAACACCATCGACCAACAAGCTTGAATTTACTTCAATCCCAATGCTTTGGGAACTACTCGCAAGCACAGTCCCACTCGATGGAAGAGGGTTGAGCCAATAGGAAGAGACCGTAGCTTTTGCATTTACAGTATGCGAATCGGTCCCATATCCCGGATCAACATTCCCTGTGTTCGACACCAGTACAGTAATCATATTGTCGGCAAGCCATAATTGAAGCTGAGGGCCCGTTAAAATAAATGTGGTGACAATATCTGCATTGTTGGCTCCATAACTTGTGGAGCCAATCCACAATCCGTCAATATAGACATCCGCATATTCATAAGAATAATAGAAATTCCCATTTACTGTTACGCTTATCTCAAGGGTATCGGTGTTGTGCAATAATCCTGTAAAAGTATGGTATGTTGATGCATAGTATGTATCCCAAAATTGCGTCTTGGTCGAGTCGTAATATTGCCCCAAAATGAATTCATAATCGCCTGCGCCCAATCCCGAATTGATAAGGGAGATAGGAACTATTACGGTATCAAAGCAACTCATAATTGTATATATGGAATCAGGGTTCGCCGCGAACACCGGCGGTTCAACTCCCAAGCCTTGAACACACATTACCAGCGGGCTGTCGTTGTTATCAATAGTGAAATTATCGTTTCGCTGACCCGATACAAGAGGGGCAAAGGTGACGCTCAATAAGGCACTGTCGCCAGGTATAATATGGTTTGAACTAAGTGTGTGAGTATAATCAGCAAGTGTATTCGAAACATTGTTGATAAATACCGAATAGGTACCTGTGTTGTAAATGGTGGCCTGCAAGATTTGGGAATTGCCAATCAAAGTAGGTGAATAGTACAAACAAGGGTTGGATATTGAAATTGAAGGCGAACCTGTTACATTGGCATAGACAGAAACCCTGTTGCTGGGGCAATACTCGCCACCGGAAGCAACAATCTTCATGTTGGGTCGCTTGGTATTGTACAAATAATAGTTTGAGCTTGAACATACAGAAGAATTATCGGCACGGTAAACATAACACGCATTAAAGGTTGCATAACTATATTCAATCTGGCTTCCGCTTAACCAACCCGAATTATTGAAACAAGTTTCGATGACCACATTGCTTGCTCCATCCCAATAAAAAGGAGTAGCGAAAATGTGTTCGTTCCATCCAACAACATCATTGAATGATGGATCGAAAAAATACTGAGTAAGCCCGCTTTGCCATTCAGTTAATTCTGAAACATTGGTATGCCCAACTTTTATTTCGAAATTCGTCATTGACATTGGGGCTGCCGTGATAGTATTAAACTTAATAGAAGTAATTGGACCCGCAGTAAGCCCCAAAGCCCACAATTCATCGGCATGGATCAGGTATTGTTCACGGTTTCCATAATAATAAGTGCTATAAGGGCTGGGATAAGCGGACGAACCTGATGTGGCAGATATATAATTATCGGTGCCCAACTGCACTTCAAGCGATAGGGGTGATGCTAAAGCTTCGACATATTTTGTAGTTGAATCCCACAATACCCCGGTTGTGTAACTTGAGCCATTTGCAATTGGTAATCCCCCGCTTGGATCGTTGTACCAGTATAAGTTGTAACTCGAAGTTGCCAATAAGGTTGCGGTATTCCCTCCTGCTACCGTAGTACTTGTAACAACTGGGTCGGGTGGCACAAAGGTGGAAACAACAGTTGTAAATGCCGTATCGTTTACATTGATGGTATCTCCGGTCAGCACTACATAAGCGGTTATTTCGAAGGTTGAATCGGGGAATACGGGCGAAAAATCGTTGGAGGTGGCGAAGATAAACATTAGTGAATCTCCCGAAGGGATAGAGGTTGAAATAGCTTCGGAAACAGGGGCCGATCCATTGATGGAATAATAGGCTGTTAATCCCCCGGAAATGGTATTGCCTCCCAGGTTTTGGATCAACAATTCGATTGTTTCTATACCGAGGCCACACTCACTTTCAGGCGATACGAATTCAATGACACTTGCGTCCCAGCCTGGCAATGGGAATTCGTCGGCACCAATACATGGGTTCACCAGGTCGCGGGTGTCCCCGTCAATATCATCCAACACTTCGGATACAGGAGTTCCTTTTCCATATAATTCAAAGAAATTGGTATGCAAATCGGATATTGAATAAAAGTGAGGTTCAACTGAAATGGAATTGGTGTCTTGAGAACTTGCGATTTGCCATGCTATTAGATTTTCAAGGTATATACCACCCAGATAAGCCAAATTAGTACCAGTCGAGTATAAGTCATTAAAATCAGATGTATAAGTTGATGATCCTTCATCAAATATCGAATAACCACTGGCCTGGTTCGCAAATATATTGTTGAATATCTCAATATCTGTGTTATAATAATTATAGAGTGCCTGGCTATTCTGCATCGATCCTGTCAAATTTACACTGTTGAAATAACACTTGACATCGCCCGAAGAGTTGATTGAAATTCCCTGCGAAGAATTAGATGAAGTTGAGTTGATACTTACAAAGTTGTTGACCACCAGGCCTTGCCCGCCAATAGAAGAATATTCACCACCACCTCCAGTCGTTCCATTCACCGACCATAAGCTAATCCCATAACCACCATGGTTTTCCATTGTGATATGGTTGTTGGTTATTCTGAAGTCGTTTTCGCTATCCCAAAGTTCAATCCCATAATAATAGTTATACCCAGCTGAGGAATAGATAACATTGCCATCTATTTCAGGGGCATCCTGATAGCCAAATGTACAACCCAGGTAGTATTGGTGTAAAAAGTGGTTGCGGAAAATCTGTGTCCCATAAGAGAGGTTGAAAATACCTTGCCCCTCGCATTGCATCCCCCAAGATCCACCCCGAAGTTGATTTAAAATAAACCGCGTATTGAAATTACTTCCAATATTGCGGACTAGGGCACGGTTATTTGATGTATTGGTAGTTGGTGGGGCAAATATTCGGTTCCCGTTGAATTCGATATCGCTTGACCCTCCCCTAATCTGGATGACTGTTGAGTAATACGCGCCCATTGAAAATAGGGTAATATTGTTCACATTGATAAAATGAGCACCCATAAACGCCATCGTATAATTATCAGAGTTGTCTTGCGGGCTATACCCCAATTTCACGCTTGTGCTGTCGCCGGTGGCCGATTGGAAGGTAATTGTATTCGTGGCTGAGGCATCGGGTACTTCGGAAATCAACACTTGTTCGTGATAAACCCCCGGTGCGACGTTAAAAATCACAGGGCCTGAAACACCGCGCATAAGCAGGTCGTCGACAGCACTGTTGAACGTCAGGTAGTTGTTTGGCCCTGTCCCGGCGGTGTCGATGGTGTAAATACCTGCCATAGGCAACACGATTTCCCTCGAACCAGGTGGATCCGGATTTGTGGGGATATAGGTAGTCCCACCAATAATCAGTGAATCGAATACCGCATCAAGCGAATCGCCAACCACCGCAGCATTGGCCACATCGTACACCAACCAGAAAAAATTAGGCCCAGGCTGCAATATCTGGCTTCCCGTGAAACTAAAGGGGCTGGTCGGGTAAGCTGTGCTCCCAAATTGATTGATAGCATCGAAATCACCATCATTACCGGTATAGTATATTTTTGCGCCCGAAATATTGCCGGTGTTGATGGTGCCTGTTGTATTTAGGAAAAGATCGGTCAAAGCCAATGGATTGGTTGGGTACTGGGCGACAACCCGTAGCCGAAGGATTTCCTGATCCACGCGCCCCGGTGCAGTGTAATCGGTTGATGCCTGATTGGCATTGCTGCTGATGTAAACCATGTTGGATGGCTGCTCGATCACAAAATCATCGAAGGCAAAACCGTCGCCGTAGTTGTCGTACGAATTGGAACCAAAGGCAAAACGGAACCTCACATTGGATTGGCCGGCCAAAGAGGCCAGTGTATGCTTTGTGTGCTTCCAATAATATCCGGCGCTTGTCCAGCCTTGCATATCACCTGTATAGGATAATCCCGAAATATAGTCGTAGTTATACCAGTTTTGGGGATCGATAGGCCAATTGTACTGGCCAAGGTGGTTCCAGTTTATTCCATCGGTTGTATATTGGAGGGCTACACCATCTTCCCAATCGTAAAAATGGGCCCAATAATTAAATTTCACAACCGGGTTGCTCAATGCACTGAAATCGAAGCAAGGGCTAACTACATAAGATTGCTCATTGTTGTTGTAGTAGCCCGATGCAGCCGTAATCCAGCAAGAATAACCTGCCGAATTATAAATGTTGTTGCCATTAGGGTCACCCAGGTCCCAACTCGAATTTATCCCTCCGGCAAACCATCCGCCATTGCCAAGTTCGAAATCTTCGGAATAGGGAAAAGTGGTAATATTGGATGAGTTGATTATGTCGAACTGATCCTCATTATTTAACGTGCAGTTATCTCCTGTAAGGATTACTTTGGCAAAACAATCATATTGTCCGATGGCAGAAAAATCGGCAGTGACAGGAAACGAAAAGGTCTGTGTGTCGCCCGGATTGATTATTTGGCTTACTGCGTAGCTGGTATTGGTCAACCAACCATTGGTTGAATAATAAAGGGTGTAGGAGTTTTCAACAGAGGTCCCCCTGTTCTCAACTTGCACCGAAATGGTTTCGGTAGAGCTTAACCCACAACCTGAAACAGGGCTTGCCCAACCTACTATGGCCAGGTCGTGCACAGGGCATGTTACCGTAAGCGAAGCCCCTCCCAGTGGCTGGCATGTTCCATCGAGGCAACCATCAGTATAAACAGTATCCCCGCAGGCATCCTTTATAACATAATAATTGTCCTCGGGCCAGCTACCGGCAGTGTAAACTGTGGTGATTACATCGCCCGTGCTTACCGAAAGCACGAATTGTTGCGGACCAAATCCATCGTCAAGTGTAATATTGGTCAACACTGGAGAACCATTTACCAGTACGGTCAATGTCCCCGAATTCCAACCATCGCCACCCGAATCGGTAAGTTCAATGGTGAATAAACATCCAAATACAGTCGTGCTCATCAGGAGCATTAGACTTAAGAAAATCGACTTAAAAAAATGATTTGTATCCATAAGAAAAAGATTTATTTCTTAATATTAGGTTTAAATATCTTGTGCAAAGAGAAATTGCTTTTGCTATTTCAAACAAAAGAACAGCATATAGCGGCGACAAAGACTTCGTTTCAAAGTGTAAAAGTTCTTTCATAACCAGACGTGCTTCGTACAAATAATCCTTCCATTTATGTGCCCTGTTTTCCTTCCTTTCAATTGTATCCAAATTTATGAAATATTATTTTCGCACACAAAAAAAATAAGCTGAATTCAAGTGATAAATGCAACTTTTTGATTGGTTAAATATAGAGATAAAAATTCGATTGGTGACAAAAAGCCCAATTTTTTTCTTGGTCTTGTATTTAGCTTGTATTGAACATTTTGTATATCTTTTTTAGTAATATTTTCAAACGAAGAACCTTTTGGGAAGTATTGCCTGATGAGTCCATTTGTATTTTCGTTGGCCCCCCGTTCCCACGAATGGTATGGGGCAGCGAAGAAGAAATCGATCAAAAGACCCTTTGCAATTGTTTGATGTTCGGCAAATTCTTTCCCATTGTCACCAGTAATTGTGTGGCAAATTTCTTTTAGAGGGCTCAAAATCTCAATGGTTTTTAGAGCCAGTTCTTGGGCATTTTTACCATTTAGCTTTGCCATCCAAAGGAAGCTGCTCACCCTATCGGTGACGGTAAGTAAAGCCCCTTTATGGTTTTTACCGATTACAGTATCAATTTCGAGGTCTCCAATACGCATCTTATCATCCACTATTGCAGGCCTTTGCGAAATATCGACCCGATTTTTAATAATCCCCCTGGAGTCCTTGGCACTACCTCTTTTTCGGTACTTTCTCCCTTTTCTTCTGAGGTGTAGATACAAAGTACCTTTGTCTTTCTTGTCCTTCCACACATATTGATAAATGCGCTCATGGCTGACACAATCCAAGCCGTCAAGCTTTGCCCTGCCTGTGATCTGTTCCGGGCTGTAGTCTTCTAAAAGCCATTTGTCGACATGCTGTTTTACCTGCTCGGTGAAGCGCAGTTTTTTTGGCTTGGACTCATGTCGCGAGTCACTCTTGCGTTGTGCAAGGTCGTGCCGGTACTCGCTGTTGCGCCCATCGCTGTTACGCAGAAGCTCCCGGGTGACGGTGCTTTTGTCCTTCCCAATAGCTTTGGCTATTTGCTTTTTCTTATACCCCTCACTTTTCATTACTGAAATAGTGTACCTTTGTTCTTTGGTTAAATGTTTCATTTGCAACTTTTTTTTAGACCAGAGGAGGGCAAAATTAAACTTTATCCATCAGGGCAAAGAGAGAAGGAATTTTTTTCTTTCTCCTTTGTCTTGAAAAATTTAATCTTTTGCTCCTCTGAAAAGTTGCATTTATTACTTGAATTTAGGTAATTTTCAAATTGCTTTGTTTGTTCAATAATTCACAATTGTGCTCATAATGCAGGATTCAGCATGACGAAAGAAGGCCTTGTATAAGAAGAACATAAATTAAATCTAAATATGTTGATTGAGTTTAGCTTCCAAAACGGAAGATATTTTAAGCTGCCTCATTTTTTTTTCATCGTATGGAGAAAGGTTGATATTTGAATATGTAACTATATAAATAGTATGTTTTATTGTTGTATTAATCGGATATTCAGTTAGCCATGACAAATATAAAATTCAAGATTTACCAGCCAACTTTTTGACTTTAATCTGCGTCCATTATAAGTATCCTAAATTTTGTGCTATGAAAAAGAAACTATTCATCCTGGTTTTGATTGTTTTTGGTTTTTCTGGGATTGACTTGCAAGCCCAGGTACTACCCATCAACCCCGATTCTCTGAATCTCGCTGTGCTGATAGTCGATTACGACAGCCTGGTATTTGAAGGGGGGAACATGAGTTATTACACAAAGTGCACCTGCTTGATTGATAGCCTGCCTTTCGTCCCCCATTTTGTTTCGCCGGGCGATTTCGGAAGTATTGCTTTTGCTCTTGGGCACACGGGCGATACTATTTTCGATGCAACCATTGTTTGGATGGGGACAGGAGGGATTTCATTCCCTACTGATTTTTCTATGCAATGGCCGTTTCAATATCACGACCTAGCCGTTGCTAAGCCCCAATTGGAGTATTTCGATTGGACCGGCCAAAAAACCTACGACCCAGCTACCATTCAAAAAGCAGATTCGGCCTGGGATGTGATTGATTCCCTGATCATCACCAGTTTTTTTGCCGATTATACCTATAACGCGGGGATATACCTTTATCCTCCCACCGTGGGGATGTTCGATCCATCGGTTGCCAAATGGGTTGTGTTCTTGTATTACAATGCAATGGTTTATTCAGCAAACGAAAGCAATGCCCCTAACCTTCTTCGAGTGTCGCCCAACCCCTGTTCCGACAAGTTATGTTTGGAATTCAACATAAATGGATTTGAGAATTGCCTGATCGAAATATTCAGCCTTGATGGGCATCTCGTGTATTCTGATGAAATAATGTCAGGACAATGTGCCAACCTCGATTTATCGGGATTTAGCCCTGGAGTTTATTTGTTGAAGTCGAATATACAGGGAACGGTTTCAACAATAAAGTTAATAAAGTTGTAGGGTCTCGAAATTGTCAATCATTAGACATTATTTTCATCCAGCAAAGCCTTTTTGCCAGCAAAGACATGCTTCTGCATAGTTTGACAATAATTGCTCATCACTAATAAATTCAATAGCTTGGGCTGTTTATAAGCCATTCGTCCACCCTGGCTGCCCCATTGAAGAATTCGATGTTTAAACCAGCCCTTTTACATCGCGAAACCAGTAGGGTCGCCATGCTGGAGTTTCCTTCCGGGAGGATCAGCGCAAAGCGGTTTGTGAAAAAATCGCAGATATGTTTTATGTAATTTATCAGGCCGGTAATTTCGTCGTTGGTGAAATCGAATTTGGAGTTTTCAAAGTCAAGGATGATTTTATAGCTTGAATCGAATTGGAAATCGGTAATCAATCGTACCAGGGCAAAAATGGTTGCCCGGTAATTTATTTCCCCGGTCGCCCTCACTTTGCAAAACTTACCGTTTTCTACAACATTGATTTGATATATATCCGATTCAATGTTAACCCATTTTAATAGTGCCATTGTGTTTGAAGTTTTTCATTCTAACACAAATATACGGATTTTTTAACGTCAGAAAATTTTTATTGACTAACAATAAGCATGGAGTGATAAAAGGTATTGTTTTATATATAAGCAAAAGTGCCACAGGTCTGGCAATATCCCCAATTAGGTAATTCGCTGCAAAGAGCTGCAAACACTAAGTGCCCTAGTCACGAAGGATAGGGCACTTACTGAATCAAATTATCGTATGTTTAAGTAGCCTTAGCTTACCGCCATCGAATTGATATTTTCCCGGCAAGTTGTTGTGAGCTTGTCGAGTATCACGTTCATTACTTGCATGTCGCTGGCCACTACAATAAACAAATCGTTTTCGATCATCAATACATCAAAACCCTCTTTTATGGCTTTGTTAATGGCATTCAGATTGAAAATAGTTTCAAAAGGTAGTTTCCCAATCTTTAATCCTTCAATTTCCAGCGGGACATCGGTGAAAGAATAGGCCGTGCAAAGTGTAGGGAAGATAAAGGCAATGCAATCGATCGAAGGATTTTTATCATATATAATTTCGTGCAACATAAGGTCTTCGTTGGGTGTTTTCCAAGCTTCGGACTTTCCATGTTTCATCATCACCAATTTTTCAGGATCTAACATCGATTTATCTGTATCGCCAGGAATGGTGAGATAGCTTTCCTTGCTCAAGCGCACCGACATAGAACCGAGTAAGCTGGTGGCCATGTTTTTCTGATAGGCATACAAGGCAAGCCTGCACAACCCCATCTTCACAGAATCCAGTTCCTTTGAGCTTTTCCGGCCACGCAAATATTGAGGCATCGCAACCTTAATTTCGTTGAATTTTTGTATGTTGTCTTCAGCCGGGTACATCAAATCGCCCAGTTGGATAGAGTTAAGGTAAATTTTTGCAAAATGGTCTAACAACTCTGCCCTATGGTAAGCTTCTTCTAATGTGCGCCCTGTGGTAAAAACGCCTGTTGCATCGACAATGATATTTGAAGCCCCATTTGCAAACCGGGATACAAAAGCATTTACCTGTTCGTTATTGTAATTTGTCACATATTCCGAAAAGTGGGTAACACCGAGTTTTTTGTTCAAACGTGGGAATAAGTTAAAAACACTCTGATTGGTTGTCGGACTTATTGCCGTAAGAGCCGGCGAATATACGTGGCAGATAGCATTTACATCGAGCCTTTTTTCATAAATTGCATTGTGTATTGGCAATTCAACCGAGGCCTTCTTGATGTCGTAATACTTCTTTTCGTTCTTGTCGATAACAATTATCTTTTTGGATTCCGGGTTGATGGAGTCAAACTTGTCGGGGGTTATATAGATGGTGCCATCCGAATCACATACCGAGATGCTTCCTCCGGTACATACCATAAATCCCTTTGCAGTAAACTTTCGCGTAATTTCAACGATCTGATCAGGTTCGTATAACAGATTAATTTTCATTGTATTATAAGTTTTAGTTATTTAATAAAATCTTTCTAACATCTATGAAATCCGAAAATAACATACTGACAGATAGTGTTAAATCTTAATTAACAATACCTGCCTGCACTACCTTTTTAAAAGTTTTTGCAACTTTTATATTATTCCGTATTTCCCCCACCACAAATGTAAACAATTATTATTCATTTTAATAATATATTTGGTGTTTTTTATTTTAACTATCCGAATAATATTTGTTGAATATATTTTGATAAGGAATAATTAGTAAAAAATAATTTCATGTTTCACACAGTTTTTCATCAATTAAAAAACCCTCAGAATATTGGGATGATAATTCGCTCACATGTAGCTTTTGCTGGGTCTAAGCTAGTTTTTACGGGATACGAAGAACCCTATAAGGTAAAGCGGCGTGAAAAAGCATACTCGCGGTCTTTGTTCGAGAAATGCGAGTCGATGCACTTCAAAGATATAGATGATTTTTTTTATTGGGCCAATGTAAATTCAATTGCAACTCTAGCCATAGAAATTTCCGAGGAGGCTAAATCGTTGCCTGAATTTGCTTTTCCTCATGAGGTGGCTATTATTATGGGAAACGAATCGTATGGCCTTCCTGACAATGTCCTTAAAAAGTGCGACCACATTATTAGGATACCCCAGTTCGGTCCGGTAGGTAGCCTTAATGTGGCCATATCGGCAAGTATTGTCATGTACGAAATTACCCGGCTGCAAAAGAATTCAAAGCCTGTTATTGGCCGGATGTTCGATTATACATAGTAGATATCGTGTTTCGGGTCAAACCGGCAACTCAGAATTTATTTTACTCATAACTTTTCAACTCTTAACTGAAAGATTATCTCTATTTTTGCAACGCCAACAAATCTTTTTTAAATGAACATTGAAGAAAAAATTCAGCAATCTGTTGCTCGTCAGGATCGGGTGGTTTTCAAAAATTCATTGAATGAGCACAATACCTTGTTTGGTGGGCTGGCTCTTAAGTGGATGGATGAAGTAGCCTATCTCTCAGCTCATCGCTTTGCGCGTAAAGACATTCTGACTCTTACTGCAGGACCAATAAAATTCAGAAAACCTATACCGTATAAAAGCTTTATCATTATTGAAGGAAAAGTGTCGAATGTGGGTAGGGTTAAATTGACAATCAGTGTGAAAGTATATATAGAAGACAAAGAGACAGGTGCCAGAGCCGAAGCCATTGAAGGCGATTTTGTTTTTGTGGCTGTTGATGAAAACCTGAAACCAGTGAGGCTGATGTAGTCCGCAGTCTTCCATCTTCCATCTTCCATCTTCAATCTTCCGTCTTCAGTCCTCAGTCGCAGCGTCCCAGAGATGCCGAGGAGAACAAATCGGGACACCCAGCCTCCCGCCTATCCCACTTAGCAAAAAGTGATTACTTTTGCGGTACAAAACAGATTGACAGGAATATGTTGCTGAAAAAATTAACATTGATAAATTTTAAAAACTTCGACCAACTCGAACTGGCTTTATCAGCTAAGATCAATTGTTTTGTGGGCAACAATGGGGTAGGGAAGACTAACCTTTTGGATGCCTTGTATTACCTTTCGTTTTGCAAAAGTCATTTTAATGCAATCGACAGCCAGAACATAAAATACGATTGTGATTTTTTTTTGGTGCAGGGAGAATATGAAAGGAAGAACGAAACCGAGTTTATTCACTGCGGATTGAAGAAGGGACAGAAGAAGCAATTCATGCGGAACAAAGTGGATTACCAGCGCCTGGCCGACCACATCGGGTTTATCCCACTGGTGATGAAATCGCCCGCCGATACTAATTTTATTTACGATGGAAGTGAAGAACGCCGCAAGTTTATCGATGGGGTAATCTCCCAGTTCGACCACGCCTACCTCGACGACCTTCTACATTACAACCGGGCATTGTTGCAGCGGAATAAATTATTGAAAGACCGTCCGGCCAAGCCACAGCAATATGCCGATACCCTTGATATTTATGATGATCAGCTAGTGTTGTTTGGTGAGCGGATTTTTGAAATGCGAAAGGCCTTTACTGCCGGCATCCTGCCCATTTTTCAGGAGTTTTATCAGACAATCTCCCAGGGTAATGAAGTGGTGCAACTGGCCTACCAGTCGCAGTTGAGCGATGGTGAATTGAAATCCTTGTTACTGGCTTCGCGCGAGAAAGACCGGATTTTGCAATACACTACCAAAGGCATCCACAAAGATGATCTGGTATTAAGTATTGGCGACCAACCACTCAAAAAGTTTGGGTCTCAAGGTCAGCAAAAAACCTATCTGGTAGCCCTTAAATTTGCACAGTACGATTATATAAAAAAGAAAACCGGTCTTGATCCCATTCTTCTCCTCGACGACATTTTCGATAAACTCGACCGTTTGCGTGTAAAACAAATCATCAAACTAGTTACGGAAAACCATTTCGGGCAAATCTTTATTACCGACACCAACAAGCAACGGCTACACGAAATGCTGGAGGGTAGCGAAAAGGAGTATTCTATTTTTGAGGTGAAGGATGGAACCGTAAAAATAATACCGATTACTATTTGAAATGCGCCTTTAGTTCGTTTCCCTCATAAAGCCGCATCAAATCTGTATCGGCATTGACCATTGTAAGTTTTATAAATGGTTTTCGCATTTTTTAACACAATTGGGATTACCTCTGTTTAGAATTTTCAAATCTATTCTACTAATCCTTGTTTGCTTTTTTCTCTGTTTATTTTCCCTGATGAAGTAAATTCAAATCTTTCCACAAAACTGATTTCTTTCGGACATTCATGCCTTTGCAAGATTTTTCTCAAATTCTCAAACAAATTTGATTTTTCATTTGCTGATGGTTCTTCCCCTTCTATTACCAGGATCACTTTTTCGCCAAGGGCTGGGTGGAGGCTTGAACTAATAAAATGGTTGCCTGGGATAAGACTGGATATTTTTTCTTCAATTTGTTCGGGGAAAATTTTGATCCCCCCTGAATTGATCACATTATCGAAACGCCCCAGCCACTTGAATTCGTTGTCGGAAAGCAGTTCAACCATGTCGTTAGTTACAATCTCTTCAGGTAAATAATTAGCAGAAATAACCAAGCAGTTACGTTTATCGCTTTTTATTTTTATTCCCGGGAGGCAGTTGAAATGATTATTCTGATCGGGGCCATTTAAGCGTTTCACGGCTATGTGGGTAAGGGTTTCCGCCATACCATAAGTAGAAAAGCAAGCTGTGGATTGGTTTTGTAATTTCACAAGAAGTTCCGGCGAAACCTGCCCCCCTCCAATTATCAGGGTTTGGACTTTTGAAAGGTCTCGTCCCTCGTTCAGCGAGTGAAAAACCTGATGCGGTGTCATGGCAGCGAAGTCTATTGGATGCTGAAGATTGACAAGAGGGTCGGAACCGGGTTTAACCGCCAACAAGTCGAGGCCATAAACAAGTGCCCGCACTACCATCATCTTGCCCGCTATAAAACCAACAGGTACGCAAAGCAGGCAATTGTTCATTTTATCCAATTTAAAAAAACTACCTGTTTGTCTCGCCGATGCCAGCAATTGATTTTTATTAAAACGGATGTTTTTAACGGGACCTGTTGAGCCAGAAGTCTGTACAATAATTTCATCGTCTGGGTTGAACCATTCAACATAAAAACGATACAAATCGCGCAACCAACTTTCCGGATTTTGATGAATTAATTGATCCTGGACAAAATGCTTGAACTCATCAGTAGGCCAGGTTTTTCCATTCAGTTTAACAATATCATAAAAGGGAAGATCAGCCATAAATCCGCGATAAATCCCATTCTATATCGGGGTTGTAATGAAGCATGTTTTTTTTAAGGATCAATGGGGAGGGCACATTATTCGAAAACAAATGTCCGGTGCCCAAACCCTGTGGCATTTTCGATTTTAGTGTATAGGTCCATTGAGATAAGGCATTTAGCCCAACATTCGATTCGAGAGCCGAGGTAATCCACCAGCCGGAGTCGTTGTCATCGGCAAGTTCAATCCATTCTTCGGAGGCAGCAAAGCCACCCGTCAGGCTAGGCTTTAATACAATAAAATGTGGGTTGATGGTTTTCAGCAATTGCTCTTTGTCCCTGATGTCGTTAATGCCAATCAACTCTTCGTCGAGGGCAATAGGGATGGGCGAAATGTCGCAAAGCTTGGCAATTTCCTGCAACTGGCCAGCCTTTATGGGTTGCTCGATGGAATGAATTTTAAATTCCGATAAACGCTTTAATTTTTCGAGGGCCTCGAATTTCGTAAAAGCTCCATTGGCATCAACTCTAATTTCCAATTCGGCGCTACTGTGGTTTTTCCGTATTTTGCGCAACACATCTAATTCGTCCTCAAAATCAATGGCCCCAATTTTCAACTTTATACATTTGAATCCATGTTTTACCTTGTCCTCAACCTGTTTCAACATATAATCGTAAGAGCCCATCCATATCAAACCGTTTATTTCGATGCCTGCCTCACCTGTCGAAAATTTCGATGGGAATAGTTGTCTATTCCCTTTGTTCTCCATATCGAGGAAAGCCATTTCAAATCCAAAACGAAGCGAAGGGTATTCTTGCAAGCGCCAGTTGAATTCCTCCTCCATGTCGTGTACTTCCTTGCACGAATTTTTCAGGAAGAATTCGAAATTATCTTCCAATTCGGGACTTAACCCTGGTAGTGGAGCAATTTCGCCTATGCCTGTGAGCCCTGGATTGTCGGAATCGAAAATAAGGAGAAACCAGGTATCCCTGGTCTTTAAGATACCTCGCGAAGTGGCTGCGGGCTGTATAAGGGAAAGTTTATGCTTAGTAAATGTGGCTTTCAACATAATTCTGTTCAGTTAATTTTCATCAGATGAAAGTATATAAATTTATTGAACCGACAATGGAAAAAAGGTATTCAATTTCTTTTTTTGAATTGTGTTAGATTAAGAAGCCGATACCAAATGCAATGGCAAAGAGAAGGGTTGACAGGGCTAATTGTTTCAGGAAAGGGTCTAATTCTTTTGGTTTTTTATTCCTGAATATGACTTGGATATTTCTAATGAAAAAGGGGAATGTAAGAATATAAACAAATTGCCACGCACTCGAAAAATTTAATAGGGTAAAAAGCAATGCCGATAACATTGCGACGATCAACAGGAAGGCATGGTACCACTTTGCCTTCGGGCTGCCCATTTTTACAACTAAAGTATGCTTTCCACTTTTTCTGTCGTTTTCAACATCACGAAGGTTGTTGAGGTTGAGCACTCCCGTGCTCAATAAACCCAACGAAACAGCTGGTAATAAAATATCCCAGCGAAGTTGACTTGTGTTTAAAAAGTAAGTCCCCAAAACCCCTGCCAGGCCAAAAAATAGGAACACAAACAAATCGCCAAAACCCGAATAGCCATAAGGTTTTTTACCAATAGTATATTTTATGGCCGACAAGATAGCAGCTACACCAATTATCAGAAATAGAAAGAATTTTATAGATAACAGTGCGTTTCCCAAGCCGAAAATCAAAAGCAGCACACCGGAAGCAAACGCAAACATTGAAAAAAGGATTACAGCCCTTTTCATTTCTTTTGGTGATATAATGCCGCTTTGAACGGCTCTTTCCGGGCCTTGCCGTTCCAGGTTGTCGACCCCATGTTTTGAGTCGCCGTAGTCGTTGGCCAGGTTCGAGAGAATTTGCAAAAAGAGGGTGGTCAAAGCCGCCAACAGGGAAACAGTCCAGCTAAATCGCCCATTGAAGTTTGCCAGGAAAGCCCCCATAATTATCGACGACAAAGCCAGGGGCAAAGTGCGTAAACGAAATGCGTGTATCCAGGCTTGGGTTTTGGTCATATTGTGTTTGTCTTCTTCCTGAAAAGGTCTATTAAAGATTATCCTTCAATTCCTCAATTTGATTTATGGTTAGGCCAGTAAGTTCTGAAATTTCAATCGTTGACAATCCTTTTTTTATTAAAATAATTGCAACCTTTTCAATTCCTTTTTCAATTCCTTTTTCAATTCCTTTTTCAATTCCTTTTTGAATTCCCTCTTCAAATCCATCTTCAAATCCCTCTTCAAACTTTGTGTCGAAAGATGCTTTGAGATCACGATAGTATTTTAAACTATCTTCGTACGATCTAGCTTGATCGGGAGTGAATTTGGCAATCTCGGCAGTTTCAAATAATTTTTCAAAAATCCTTTCACGTAATTTATCGGGTACACGATCTAAGCGATTCATATTTCTGATAACATAAAGCCATTTGTCAAAACGGGTTTCGAGTTGGTCAATGGTCTTGTTAAATTTGGGCAATTCCAGATAAATAAATGTCAGCTTATCATAAAACACTTTTTTTGTTTCGATATCTGAGAGCTTTACATCGTATCTGAATTTATCAGGATCATTTTTGTCTTCATCAAAAACAAAATCAAGAATCGCAATTGTATAAACAGCTTTCAATTCGTACATCCATTCAGCATGCTTGGCTTGTTCCCTGATTGGAAAAGTTGAATAATACAGCGTACGGTCTTTAAAAAACTTCTGTTTGGTTTTTTGTAGTTCAACAATGAATTTTTCACCTTTTTCATTCTCGCAATATAAATCGAAAATGGCTTTCCTGTCAAGTTCAGTAGTTCCTAAATGTTCGTTTTTTAAATAGGTCAGACTTACTATCTGCCCTTGTTCTTCTTTTAATAGCTCATTCAAAAAGTCAAGCAACAAATCCTTATTCGGCTCCTCTCCAAAAAGCTTTTTGAATCCATAATCGGTGAATGGGTTAATATATCTATCTGCAAATTCAGTCATATTTTTATTTTTTCTGCAAATTTACAGCTTTTTTCAATGTTTCAAGTGATTGTTTTGGAATAGGAGTACTGTCAAAATTATGGAAACTTCGGATACTTATGAAAATCAGGATCCCTCTTTTCTAGGAATGCATGTTTGCCTTCCTGGGCTTCTTCGGTCATGTAGTAAAGCATGGTTGCGTTGCCGGCCAATTCCTGGATGCCGGCCTGTCCGTCGAGTTCGGCGTTGAGGCCCATCTTTATCATGCGGAGGGCCATCGGGCTGCGCTGTTGCATGATTTTAGCCCATTCAATCACAGTGTCTTCCAGTTTTTCGAGGGGCACTACTTTGTTTACAAGACCCATGTCTAAAGCCTCCATCGCCGAATATTGCTGGCAGAGAAACCAGATTTCGCGGGCCTTCTTTTGACCAACAATGCGGGCCAGGTACGATGATCCGAATCCTGCATCGAAGCTTCCCACCTTTGGGCCGGTTTGTCCGAAAATGGCATTTTCTGAGGCTATGCTCAAATCGCAAATTACGTGGAGCACATGGCCGCCACCAATGGCATACCCGTTCACCATAGCAACAACTGGTTTGGGCAAGGACCGGATTTGTCGCTGAACGTCCAGCACATTGAGGCGGGGCACACCATCTTTGCCAATATAGCCGCCATGACCTTTTACGTTTTGGTCGCCGCCACTGCAAAAAGCTTTATCGCCTGCCCCGGTCAAAACCACTACATTGATGTCCTGGTTTTCGCGACAGATGCGCAGGGCATCGCTCATTTCGCCGGTTGTGGTTGGTGTGAAGGCATTGTGGTAGCGAGGCCGGTTTATGGTAATTTTTGCTATTCCTTCATAAATTTCAAATAAAATATCTTCGTATTCTTTTAATCTGGTCCAATCTCTTTTCATTGTTCTTCTTTCAAAAATTTAAAATAAGACTTCAAAATATCGGCACTTTCTACTGCCGGGGTTTTTATTTCGAGAATACCCGGTACCTGGTCTTTCTCGTAAAGATGAGATAAACAATCATTCAAAGTGTTTAGTTTATCACAAAAGGTATAATCTATATTGAAGTTTTTAGCAATGTGTTTTGCAGTAAAATTATGACGGGTCTCTAAAAATTCTTCCAACTCCTCAATATCCGATGATCCTTCGATAAACCGAAAAATCCCTCCCCCCGAATTATTCAGGATGATGATCTTTAAATTCTGCGGAAAGTGTTTGTTCCAAAGGGCATTCGAATCATAAAGAAAAGCAATATCGCCAGTAATTAAGGTAGTCGGTATTTTACTTTCGTAGGCAGCCCCGGCAGCAGTCGAAGTACAGCCATCAATGCCACTTGTGCCCCGGTTGGCGTTGTAGCTCAATTGCTTAAAAGGCTTGAATAATTGTACATAACGCACCGATGTGCTGTTGGCCATTTGCAGGTTGCTGAATTCTGGAACAGCCCTCAGGATTTGCTCCATGACCTTTAAATCGGAGAAGGGAAGGTTAGTGAGATATTCCTGATGTTTTTCTTCATTCAGTTTGTCGCGTTGTTTCCAAAGTTGTTGGTAATCGCCAGCATTTCCTTTTGTAATAGGAAGAATGGCATTTATGAAATCAACTGGCCTTACCGGGATAATCTTGTTCAGGCTTTGATAGGTGTCGGGGGCATAGCCGGATGCTTCGATATGCCAGTGTGCTTTTGGTGGGTTTTTCCGAAGAAAAGCTTTTATCATTTTTGATATCACCTGATTGCCAAAAGTGATGAGCAAGTCGGGCGCAAAATTGCTGGACTCAGTAGGGCTAAGACTACTGATTACCCTGTCGATGGAAGGGAAAAAGCAATCGCTACTTAAATTTGATGCAGTTTCAGTGAGTACCACCAGGTCGCTCTTTTCTGATATATTTTCAAGTACATGATTCAGTTCCATGTCAGGGTGCAACATGCCCGTCAGAATCATTTTCCGGGGGAACAAATGCCAAATCTCCGTAAGATTTTTCAGTACTGTCCCGGGCAAAGAGGTACGAGTTTCTACCCTGGTTATGATTTTCGTGATTGATGACGAGGGCTGTGCAAGCTGGTATAAAGGCTCGCGAAATGGGACATTGATGTGTACCGGCCCCATCCTTCCTATTGTTGCTTCGTTGAAAGCTTGGGAGACAATCCTGTCGTTGTACCACTGATCGTCGTTGGAATAAATTTCCTGTGGCAACTCGAAGGAGGCTTTTATGTAGTTGGCATAAATCCCTTTTTGGCGAATCGATTGCCCCTCCGCCTGGTCGATGAATTCAATCGGACGGTCGGCGGTAAGAACGATCATGGGGATTTCCTGGTAGTATGCTTCGGCAATGGCAGGTGCATAATTGAGGGCTGCCGTGCCAGAAGTAGCAACGATGGCGACGGGTTTCCGGCTTTGCTGGGCCATTCCGAGGGCAAAGAAAGCAGCACAACGTTCGTCGATAATGCTTAAACATTCAATGCCTGGGTGCCTGTTGAAAGCCAATACCAATGGGGCATTCCGGCTTCCCGGTGAAAGGATGGCCGTTCGGAGGCCTTTTTTGTACAGTATATCAGCAAGATGCTGTATGCCGGTCTTGTCAGTTGTCATAGAAAATTTTCAGGCGAATTTCGATATTTTTTCGATAACCGACAACAACGTATTTGCCTTGTTGGTGGTTTCGTCCCATTCTTTGCCGGCCACCGAGCCTTTGGTAATGCCACCCCCGGCATAAAGCAACAAGCCTCCTTCTACAAACTGAAGGCAGCGAAGGTTTACAAATAAGTTGCTCTCGCCCTGTGGATCTACAGGGCCAAGAAAGCCGGAGTAGTATGCCCTGTCGTGTTTCTCGACTTTCGAAATAGTTGCTTTCGCCACATCCCTTGGCAATCCACAAACTGCCGGTGTAGGGTGGAGCATCGCAGCCAATCGGCCAAAATCAACTTTTTGTTGACAGTCTTCAAACTCATAATCGCTGCGCAAATGAAAGAGGTTGCCAGCCTGTACAGTTTTTGGACCGGTCTTATTTAAGTTTTCAATTTGAAATGTGCTTAAAGTTTCCTCTATGAAATTGCTTACCAGCTTTTGCTCATGGATCTCTTTTTTACTCCAAGCAATATCCGAAATTGAATTTCCGATGGCTGTTCCTGCCAATGAAATGGTGTGGTAGTGATTACCTTTTTTTTCAAGCAAAATTTCAGGGCTTGCACCCATCCAGCTCATTGTTCCCGGCAGGTAAAGGAAATAAACAAAGGCATTGGGGTAGGTTTGCGTGAGGCCCAAAAATAGTTCGGGGCCTTGTTCGATGGAATAGCCCGGCACGAATTTCTCTCTTGACAGCACTGCCTTTTCCAAATCACCTGTTTCGATTTGTCGCAGTATTTCCTTTACCCCCGACTGATGGATGGATTTTATTTCTTGCTCAGGCCGCTGGTTTCTGGCACTCACACCGGGACCTAAGGTCTCGGGGTGAGTAAGTGAATGGTCGTGAGGAATATTTTCCTGTGTAAACGAAAGCGAAGGTTCAAGAAAAAGGGCAGGACAAGCGACCGATTCTTCAAAAGGGTGAAATACGAAACCTTTTGAAGTATTCATCATCTCAGGGTTTTCCAAACGCTTTATCCCATCGGGTTTGATTAGGGAAATGTGGATGTGGTGTTGTTCGGGTAAGCGGTAAGCCACAAAGGCTACCCCTGTGTCTATACAACGAAGCAAATAGTTTTGAAGCTTTGTCAGCCTTAAATCTTTACCATGTAATTTGCCAGTTGTCATCCTTCCCAATTTATTCTTACTTTAACACAAAATACAAATTTTGCCTGTTCTTTGTTCCGGTCAAAGTTACATTTTTTGATTTCAAAGAGAAGGGATGAGAATACCCAGGTTTTATAATAAACCAGAGATACGTAATAAATCATCCAGTTCTTTATCCGAAATGCTTTCTTTGTCTGATTTGTCGTAGATGGTTAAAAGATAGGCAGTTTGATGCATTATTTTTACACAGGTAATGACACGGGAACCACCTGATTTCCCTTTTCCTTTCGATGTTATTGCAATGCGTACTTTATAGCAATCTTTACCTAACGGTTCTCCTTGTGTTGGATTCTCTTCAAGCGAATCTACAAGCTTTTCAAGGTCTGATTTCAGTGAATGGTGCTTTTTAGCAATACCCTTTGCCTGCTTCTTAAAGCTTTCGGTAACAATAATATTAAAGCTCATCAAGAAACTCCCTTGCCGTCTGTAGTTTTATTTTGCCTTCCTGGTGTTGTTTTACCTGTTCCAAAGAATGTTGCAAGTCTTCCACAAATCGCTGTTGTCCTTTTGACAACTGCTTTACCTTTTTGAAACCAAGATTACTTGCCAACTCCATAAAAAAGTTGAGCTTATTGTCTGGTATGTCAATTACTAGCCTTTGCATAGCCTGTGTTTAATAAGAATATGAAGATTAATATACCAACAAAAATAGCTAATTTCAATGGATCTGCAAAGACTATCTGTGATCAAACTTTCGGAAAGGATTTTTGAGGACTCGAATAAATTGAAACCCCAGCACTGATTATATCGCCTGGCATGTTAGCTAATTCCCCAAACCACGCGATACGATTCCCGAAAAAACGGGACAGGCCGCGCGGGAGCGAGGGTTACGCTAATGCCTGTATTGATAATTGATAATTTATTAATGATGGTTGCTACCTCGATATGACTACTTTCCGGGTAAAGGACTTGCTTTTCCCACTTATCCTCACCATGTAAATTCCAATGGGAAGTTGGCTTGTATTGATTTGTACCGACTTGCTACCTGGGGTTATGGTTGATTCTTTTACGAGAAAACCTTGCATATTGTACAGTTGCCAGTTTTGGTATCCATCCGGGTTGTTTCCCAAATCTATATTTAATTGTTCGTTTGCCGGGTTTGGGTATAAAACCATTTCATAGTGTTCTTCTTTTATTCCCATATAATAGGTGGAATCGGGTACTCCGTTTAGGTTTAGTATGTAAACAGCCCCTCTATTGCTCCCTCCATCATCGTCTCGTTTGGCCGATATTACCACATCTGCAATTAAGTCTCCATTGAAATCTCCGATTCCAGTAGAAGCACCACCAAAAAAATCATCATACCCCAGAATACCTGCAAAGTTACCTAACGAATCACTTATCCTTTGATAATCAACAATATCTGCCAAGCTGTCTAACATTACAATCCATGCTGCACCACACTGTTGACATTGGGGGTCGTTATAGGCAGGTGTGGTGACAACAATGTCATTAAATTGATCGCCGTTAATATCACCTATACTTGCAATAGAATAACCAAAACTAGTAAAATAATTTGCGGTATCATCAAAGGTTGGAATACCTGGGTGTATTGCTTTATATTCTTGAACTGCCCCGTTTGATTCAAGGAATAGCACAGCTATACTTCCTTTACCATAAATAGTTTCGTAACCAGAACAACCTACTGCGATTTCATTTACTCCATCTTGATCTATGTCCGTAAGAAGGGCCAATGATCTACCGAAACTGATTGTAGTAGAAAGAGATTGATTAAAATAGCTTGAAAGGATAGAGTTGGTTTTATCAATCCTTGTTTTGCTTTTTACACTTCCGTCTGAATTTAAGAATAATATCCAAACAGCGCCTGAATCATTATCCTTTTTTGTACCTCCTACAGCTACATCGAAATGACCATCATTATCAATATCACCAATTCCTGCAACTGAATATCCAAATTTCGTGTCTGATAATCCTTCATTAAACCCATTTAAATTTTCACCGATAATACTATGTAATACTGTCAAAATAACTTCCACAAAATTAGGGAAAGATTCTGTAGTTAAGTTCTGGTATTTTGGGATGAAATACAATTCTTTCTTCGTCCAAATCTGATTTGGTAACCTTAATGCCCTTTTGATATTCTTTCA
>JAIOYV010000141.1 GCA_021740905.1 Bacteroidales bacterium | reverse complement strand
GTCAAACAACCCAACTTTCTCTTTCTTGAAAGCTGTGCTGAATGTCCTCCTCTCTTTTCGTTGACTTTTCATTTTAGCTAATTTACGAAAGTTTTCAACTAAACTTCGTGTCAACCTATATTATGAAAAGACAGTTGCTGGTTTCGGGGTCTGTCGCTACCTTTCACCCTCCGAAGCCTTGGGTAAACCAATTGAGAACTGCCCTCTGCTGACTGAGAACCCCCCTCTGCCGACTGAGAACTGCCCTCTGCCTAAAGTTTCTCCGCTTTCGCAAAATACTGCATGGCCTTTTCTTGGTTGCCCAATTTCTGATAGGTCATGCCAATGTTGGTACAAATCTTTTTGTCGTTGGGCTTAAACTGAAAGGCTGATTGAAAAACTGTCAGGGCATTCATGTAATCATCTGAAAGTCCATAAGCCAAACCCAGGTCGCTTAAAATATCGGTGTTGGTAGGGTCTAGTTCGGAGGCTCTTTTCAGGTATTTGATGGCATTGGGCAAATCGTTTTTTTGTTTGCCATAGAGCAAGCCAATTTGATGGTTCACATCGGATCTTTCCGGGTTAACTTCGAGGAATTTAAACCAGGCCGACAGTTCTTTGTCAGCATCCTTCAAACTACCGATCACGACAGGAAGGTTGCGGTATACATCGTACATGGTGGGCTTTAACTTGACTATCCGCAGATAATAGTACAGGGTCGAATCGACCGACCGGTTGTACTCGAACCAGCCATTGGCGAGCAAAAGCATGGCATTTACATAATCGGGGTGGATGGCTATCGACTTTTGAAAATAGCTGATGGATTGTTCCAGTATTTTCTTTCGCTCGTCGAGGTCTTTAATATCTTCGCCTTTGTGGTAAAGGATTTCGGCATAGCCTGCATTGCTTTTTATGCTGTTCGACGAGGTGACCACATCGGTGGAGAAAAGAGACTCGTTGTTCTCCCAAACGGAATTCCGGGCAATGGTCTTTATTGAAAAAAGGAGTACGACAACTCCAATCCCGGCATAAACAATTGTGCGGAAAGTGGCCGGTTTTGAAATTTTGGGTTGAAGCTTTTCAATGAGCAAATAAGCTAATATGAAGCAAAAGCCGATGGATGAAATATAGATAAACCGCTCGTTCATAAACACGCCTACAGGGAAGAGAATATTTGAAACGATTGATAAGGGGATGAAGTAAAACCAGATTCCCCAGGCAATTTTATTTTTCTTCAGTGTACCCCAAATAGCGAACCCCAGCAAAGCCAGATTCAACAATATGGAAAGGATGACCTGCCAGTCGCCCCAGTGCATGAGCGGGATGTGGTATGGGTAATAATCGAACGTAAGAGGGTGGGGGAAAACCAACAATTTAAGATACAAACCCAGGGTATAAGCGATAGTGGCAAAGCGTTCGCCCGTTGTGGCATACAGGAAAGGGTTGTTCAGGAGTTCCTTTTCAATTTCGGTCGAACCGCCCCCGATCACCATCTGCCTTATCAACAAAAATACAACAGTGGCTATTCCCAAAGGGATGAGGCTGGTCAGGATTTCGCGATATTTAAAATCAGTAAAAAACCAGGCAGTAAGCGGGATAATGGCCAGAAAAGTAATGGTATTCTCTTTCGACAATAACCCGAGGAAAAAAACTATACCACTATAGATAAGGTATTTCCTTTGTCGGGTTTCGAGATAGCGCAAACTTAAAATGGTGGCGTACAACGAACCCATAAGGGCAAATATTTCGTCACGGCCTTTAATGTTGGCCACAACCTCGGTGTGCAGGGGATGGGCCAGGAACAGCAAAGTGGCCAAAAAGGGAATATTCAAATAAGGGTTGTGGTCGTCTTTCGGAGGGATCAATTTCAGCAAAAGGAGATACAGGAGAATTCCTGTCAGTGCAAAAAAGAGGATGTTGAAAAAATGACTAATGCCGGGACTTTCGCCGAAGAACTCGTAGCCAATGGCAAAGCTCAAAATCGAAAGGGGCCGGTATCTTCCGCCCACCACAATATTTTTCCCGGTCCCATATTTCCCGGCAAACTGGTCGCTCGAAAAAATGTCGGGGATTCCTTTAAGCCCCTGCATCGTAAATTGGTTTTGGGTGATCACATACACATCATCGAGGGCATACTGGTGGCCCAGGGTGTTGCCGTACAAAACAAAACTCACCAGCACAATAAGGCCATAAATGGTAAACTGTGCCTTGCGTTGCTTCTTTTCTTTAATCTGAGCTGATATCGACCGCTTCTCTTTCTTTTTCATATTTCCTGAATGATAGATGACAAAAATAGAAAGATAAATGAGTGCTTCAAAAAAAATGAAAGGGGAAGCGTGTTCGCTGATACAAAAGAATTCTTACTTTTGGTGATAACTAATTCGAAACGATAATGGCAGAAATCTTAAAACCCGTGATGACATTTTCAAAAAAAACAGGGACGAGATTTCTTTTATTTCCATATTTGGGAAATATAAGTCAACTAGCATGATTGACAAAGAAAAAATAGAGTTAACTGATGATTATATTAACAAGTTGGCATTAATTGTAAACAAACCCAGAACATGAAACTTATCTATTTAATATTGATTATTGTTCTCATATCTTGTTCAGGACAAGGGGACAAAAGTAGTGGTGAAATTGTAGAAAAATCAACTTTTGAAACAGATACTAATGAGAATAAGCAGAAAGCAGAAACCTTAGAATTATTTGACAATGGATTGATGAGCAAATTGAAGGGCGACTGGATTACAACAATTCTTCCGGACAGTATTCTTCAAACAAGAGAGATTCTAAGGTGGAAGAATGTATTCTATGGTGATTTGATGATATCAATCCATGATAATGACACTGTAATCATCAGTGGGAATATGGACTGGGGTCCATTGAAATACGAAGTTGTTGATGAGAAAACATTTATATTACCAGAGTGGAATAATACAAAAGTAATTTACTCGCCGGAAAAAGATTTAATCTATTGGGGCGGAACGGCAACGGGACGAGTTTTTGAAAGATTTCCAAGTAATGACCTTGTAGAAATCATTTCAAATGAAAAGTTGCTGATGGAATATGTAATTAACCTCCTATTTAAAGATGATTACCTTCCCAAGGACTTTGCATCAAAAATTAAATACATATCACTTGGACTTGAAACTTACACCCCATTTACGTTTGATGCAATTGGGATAGAGAACCAAAATGAAGAAATTGAATATTATGGATGGAAATTCATTGGAGATACTTTAAATCTTTACAAAACAAGTTTTACATATGATGATGACTCAGGATTTATAAGTTATAAGCTTGAAGATATTGATAGACAGTATTATAAGAACAACTAATTCCAACAAAGTGTATGTGCCATAAGGGGTTTAGTGAGTATTTATGCATTCAAACCCGCTCAAACTTTCGTGCCGGGGGACAGGAAACTACTCCGCAATCCCTTACGGCACATACACTCGGCCATTACCACCAAGCATAAAAAAACGACAGTGCGGAGATTATTAGCCGTAATCTGAGCATATTTTGCGGAGAAAGTTTCATTTGCGGAGAACAAGAAGTATATTTGTCGCATAATTTGCGTAGAATGAATATCTATATACACGAAAAAGAAAACTGGACTGAATTCACTTGGGACAATAAGAAAGTGATGATTAAACTAGGAGAAGCTAGAAATCAACAGGGCAGACTTCTTGGGAAAATGGAATCGCTAGGTTTTGATTTGCGAAATGAAGTGGTTTTGAATACTCTTACTTTAGATGTAATAAAATCATCTGAAATTGAAGGCGAGTTTTTGGAAATAGAACAAGTACGTTCTTCAATTGCTCGTCGGCTAGGAATTGATATAGCCGGAGCGGTAGAATCGGAACGCCATGTTGACGGAATAGTTGAAATGATGCTTGACGCTACCCAAAGATATGATTTGCCTTTGACTAAAAATAGATTGTTTGGTTGGCATGCAGCGTTGTTCACTTCAGGTTGGAGTAATCTTTATAAAATCACAGTTGCTGATTGGAGAAAAGACACGACTGGTCCTATGCAAGTTGTGTCAGGACCTATGGGAAAAGAAAAAGTTCACAATCAAGCTCCAAGTTCAGACAGGATAGAACCAGAAATGATGAAATTCTTAGACTGGTTTGAAAACGAAAATGAAATAGATTTGGTCCTGAAAGCAGCTATAGCTCATTTATGGTTCGTGACAATTCATCCATTCGACGATGGAAACGGACGAATTACAAGAGCAATTACAGATATGACATTGGCACGTTCTGACAAAAGTATCAGGCGGTTTTACAGTATGTCTGCACAAATTAGAGTCGAAAGAAAACAGTATTATGAAAAACTTGAGAGAACACAAAAAGGAAATTCAGATATAACAGAATGGGTATTGTGGTTTTTGCAATGTTTAATAAATGCTATTGACTCTACAGATGAGACTTTATCGAAAATATTTCATAAAGCAGAATTTTGGAAATTACATTCCACCACAATTCTTAATGATAGGCAACAAAAAATAATAAACAGACTACTTGATGGATTTGACGGAAAGTTAACAACCTCGAAATGGGGAAAAATTAATAAGTGCTCACAGGATACAGCTCTTCGAGATATTCAAGATTTGATAAAGAAGGATATCATTCAAAAAGAAGCAAGTGGTGGACGAAGCACAAATTATGAATTGAAAGAAATGCCAGGCGGTAAGGCGGTATAAAAAATTGCCTGAAAAGTAGGTTATTCAAGGGCTGTAGCCCGCTTCAATTTTCTTGTAACTTGACAGAATGAAGCTCGCAATCGGCTACTATTCTTATCCCAACCACTGTGGACAATAGTAAAGTAGCCCCACAAACATTGATAATCATGACAGAAAAACAGATTGAGAAAATAAAATTATCGATTAAGAAACAACGAGCTGCATTGACCGCCGAAAAACGATTGTATGGCGGATTTGACGATAGTGCTGGCAGGCGATACTATATTTCTGATTTGTATATGCGGATTGCTGATTATAAAGGAGTGATTACATACAAGAAGTGGTTTGACAAAAATTTCCCGGATGATATTGGCAGGCCATTATTGTCATTAAATTGGTCAATAGCCTATTTCGGACTTGGACAAATAAATGCAGCTAAGATTTAGACGATTGATACAGCCTTTCAAAATGTTTATTTACATGGATTATTGGTTGATAGAGAGATGACATGGATAGATATATATGGGCGTGGATATGACATGCTTGAATATGCAAAAAGAGTGATTAAGCATTGTAAAAAAGTATCTACACAGCCTTATCTTGGTTGGCTTGTTTCTTTCATGAATACAGATGAATATTTAGAACCGGTAAACCAGTTTATTGCATTAAACAAATTGTTCAAAGATGAAAGTGACCGAGATAAACGGATTGAGTTGCTTGCTCAAATTCGAGACTTTGAAATCAGGAATAAGAACAAAATAAAATAACTAAAGCCCACAGAACGCAATATTACAATTAGTGAGGAAAGTGGTAAGTTCAGGCAGTGTAGCCTGTCTCAGGCTTTTTCTCCGGAGGAGTTGAACGTACTCAAGCCACCTGCATTTTTCCAGCAGGCTGGAAAAATAGGGAGACAAGATACCAGCCAACCCAAAATCATGCTTCAAGTTTGCCTGGATTTGGAGGTTCCAGTAAGTTCCATTTCCAACCACAAAACTATACCTTGAAAATTTTGATTAAATTTGTAGGAGTACATTAAAAAGCCTAATTATGAAATTGAAAATTCTACTTCCTGTTTTACTTTTCGTTGAATTAACCTTTGGTTTACAAGCAAATGCCCAGAATGCCCTTGACCTTGACGGCATTGACGATTATGTTTCCACTACCTTTCCTGGCATTTCTGGTACTTCTGCCCGTACTATTGAAGCTTACATTAAAACTACGGCCAACTGCAACCCTAGTGCCGGTGGGTCGCAACAAGTAATTGTCGATTGGGGCCAAGCATCTCCTCTTGGACAGCGATTTACGTTCAATGTACTGTGGAGCAATGCCATTCGAATTGAAATCGGGGGGGAAGGATTAAGCGGAACCATCCCTGTGAATGATGGCAACTGGCATTATGTAGCGGTGGTGTATAACCCCAGTGCCTCGGTTAAGTTTCGCTTATACACCGACGGGGTGCTCGACATTGCCGGCAATATTACCCAATCGATGAACACTGCATCAGGAACCTCTATGCTTATTGGAAGAAGGGTTGATAATGTCAAGTTTTTTGATGGTACAATCGATGAAGTCAGAGTCTATAACTATGCAAAAACATTGGGGCAAATTAATGCTGCCGCTAATATTGAATTATGTTCTCAGCCCACCGGTTTGGTAGCTTATTTTAAACTGAATAATGGCATAGCAGGAGGAACAAATACAGGGGTAACAACTACTACCAGTTCGGTAGGCAACTATACCGGCACACTAAATAGTTTTGCCCTAACCGGGACTTCCTCTAACTGGGTGACCGGAGCTACTTTGGCAGGAAATACTTTTAGCACGATGAACATCAGTGGGTGTGGAAGTTATACTGCCCCATCGGGTGCTGTTTATACAGCTGCCGGAACCTACCAGGACATTATCCCCAATGCAGCAGGTTGCGATTCAGTGATCACCATCAACCTGACCATGAATGGTTTTGCCACAGGCAATCTTTCTCCTGTTGTATGTGGTGGAGGGGCTTACACTTCCCCTGCGGGAAACACATATACCACATCGGGGTTTTATACTGATACAATTTATAACACTGTGGGTTGCGATTCGCTTATCTATATCGATTTGACATTCGGCACAGCCACTTCAAGTACAATCTCTGTGGCTGAGTGTGGGGCAACGTACACTGCGCCATCTGGAAATATATTAACAAGTTCAGGGATTTATTCCGATACCATTCCCAATTCGATGGGTTGCGACTCGATCATCATCATCAACCTGAGCTTTGAACCAGCCACGTATGACACCATCAATGTTTCGGCCTGCGATGTATACACCTCGCCTTCCGGTTTGAATTATTACCAATCGGGTGTTTATACGGTAACCATCCCCAATTCGGTGGGCTGCGATTCAATCATCACCATTAACCTGACCGTGAACAATTACATTGCCTACCTTGTGAATGTTACCGAATGTGGGTCGTACGTTTCCCCTACCGGGAATATTTATACCCAATCGGGACTGTATTCTGATACGCTCACTACGGTGGCTGGATGCGACTCGGTTATTGTCACCAACCTGACCCTGATCGAGGAAACTTACGTCAGTACTACGGTTTCGGAATGTGGCAGCTATACTTCGCCAACCGGAAATGTGTACACACTATCGGGGGTTTATGTCGATACCCTTTCGACCGTGTTGGGCTGCGATTCAATCATTACCCTCAACCTCTACATATTTGAGTTTTATACCGATTCGATTTTTGCGATGGAATGTGAAACCTACACCTCGCCTACAGGAAATGTATATGATCAAACAGGGATTTATTATGATACTATTCCTGGTTCGGGGGGCTGCGATTCGTTGCTGGTAATCGACCTGATAATCACTGGGGCATCATCGTCGCCTTTAGATGTCACCGAATGTGGTTATTACACGTCACCTTCCGGGAATATATATACCCAAACGGGGGTTTATTTTGATACTCTTGTAAGCGTGCTTGGCTGTGATTCCATTCTTACCATAAACTTCACCATGACTGAATTCCTCAGCGATACTATTTACGCGGTGGAATGTGAAACGTACATTTCACCTAATGGAAACATATTCACACAGTCGGGGATTTATGCTGACACCATTCCATACACAGCAGGTTGTGATTCATTGATTGTGATCGATCTCTCCATAAATGATCCATCGGCAAGTTTCATGGCTGTTTCCGCATGTGAAACCTACACTTCCCCATCGGGAACTGTGTATACTTCAACAGGGATTTATACTGATGTTATCCCTAACTCGGTGGGCTGTGATTCGATCATTTCTATCGACCTTACCATCAACCAAAGCACTACCAGCAATATAGTTGTTTCGGAATGTTATTCTTATGTCTCGCCTGCCGGGAATATGTATACTGCATCGGGGGTTTATGTGGATACGATCCCCGACGTTGCCGGATGTGATTCCATTATTTCAATCGATCTGTCCATTAACAATACCAGCAGTTCGATCGTGGCAACAGAATGTGTGTGCCCTGCATGAGCAGCAGTGCACACCCGTTGTAAGCTCTTGAAAAAATCGAAAAATACAAATTTATTTTCAAAGGCAAGCAACAGGTGTTCATTTTTTTTCCAGAGGGTGAAAGTCTCTCATGGGCGGGAGTAACGACTCGAACCATTAGTAAGCTGCAAGGTTGCTTGGGGTGACCCAAGGACTGAAGGAAGCAGGACTACAAAGGTTGGTACTGAC
>JAIOYV010000051.1 GCA_021740905.1 Bacteroidales bacterium | reverse complement strand
CCACCTCTTCCCATTCCGAACAGAGAAGTTAAGCCTATTAGCGCCGATGGTACTGCAATTATGTGGGAGAGTAGGTCGCTGCCGACTTTAAAAAAACGCCCCGATGATCTATTTCGTCGGGGCGTTTTGTTTTTTATTAGTTTCTGCACTACTATGCTAAAGCCTTGTTGCGCAAAAGTGGAAGAGTTCAAAGTTGGAAAGTTCGGAGTTGGAAAGTTTTGCATTACCACGATTCCCGTGCCTATATTATTTGTAGGGTATGTGTTGGAAAGTTTGGAGTTGATGGAAGTTAAAATCATTAAACACCCTCCCAGATCAAAACCGACCAAACTCTTTGCCTGTTAACTTTTCAAAGTTGGATTGGACAACCCAAACCCCAACATTTTCATTCTACCCTAAACCATTTGCATATAACTTCGTAATGCAATATGTCTAATGAAAGCCTTAAACCAGAAAGAATGAAAACGATACATATCAGAGCCACAATCTTTACATCCTTTATTATTTTATGTTCCTTTTTTAGCTCTGCCCAAAACTGGGAATGGGCACATGGCTTATATGCCGACGACATGGTATTTTGTGATGATATTTGCTCGGACAACTCAGGAAATATGTACATAATAGGCGACCAGTATGATACAATGTCAATTAGTGGTTTGCAGTTACCATATTCCGAATGTGGCTTTGTTGTAAAACTAAATCCCGCTGGCGTTATTTTGTTGTTGAAAGCCATTCCTTATGCTTCTGCAAGACATCTTACAGTTGACAGCCAAGGTAATATTTATGTTTCGGGGCACAGTGGAGGGTATTTTTATTTCGCAAACTCCGGGCACAATTACGATAAATTTATTGTAAAATTCGACTCTCTTGGAAATGAGATGTGGGCAAAGTGTATGGATGATATCTGGATTGAGGATATTGTAGCCTCTCCCAGCAATAATTTGGGCTTTGTAGGTTCTATTCAAAATATAAGCATGCTTGACTCCATTCAAATTGTGTCGAGTGGTGGGTATAATTGTGTTATTGGTGAAATAGATCCAATGAGCAACTATATTTGGGCAAATGGTGTTGGAGGCGATGGAGGTGTCGAGATTCACACACTGGCTTATGATAATGATACCAATATAATTTTTGGTGGGGCTTGCGGCGACACATTAAATATTGGAATGAATACATTAAATATTGGCAATAATACTCCAAACACATACTTAGCAAAGCTTAGTTCCGGGGGTACGAATGTATTATCAACCAAAACCTTCCCAAGTCATTTTTATACTTTTGGAATAGAAATAAACAGCAACAATGAGCCTCTCATATTATTAAGTGGGAGCATTTTCGACCCTTATTATTTAGATACCTTTACTATTGTCAATCCTCTTCCAGTACCCAATGGGATGAAGCTTGTTTGTAAAATGAATTCCAATTGGGATGTTGAATGGGTAAGTAAAATATATTCTGAAAGTCCTTTGTATTGGTCAACTATGGATTTAAATTCACAGGGTGAAATTGTGGTTTCCTCCTAGTTATACAGGCAAAACAACGGACTTCCCCTAAACCTCTTTATCAACGATCATGTGTTAGAATTAACTAATCTGGCATATTATGGTTACTATCAGTTTTTAATAAAGTTAAAGCCTGATGGAAAGTATGAACCCGGTAGCTTTATTGATACGGTAAGGACAACAAATTCAAGAAGCTTTGTGGCTGTGAACAGCAATGATGATATTTACCTTACCGGGTCTTATGGTTCTTCTGTTTATTTTGGAAGTGATACTGTTTTAACCAGCCCCTCCTGGGCTTCGAACGGATATATTGCCAAATACCACAATTGCAGTTATCACAACCTGGATTTGATACAGGGGTGGAGCCTTATCTCGTCCTACATAAACCTATTCGATAGTTTGGTTTCCGATCTAATGGCCCCGATTGATACAAGCTTACTGATTATGAAAGCTGAGGATGGTTCTGTTTACTGGCCGCAATATGCCTTGAATCAAATTGGAAACTGGGAAATGGAACAAGGCTATCAAGTAAAAATGAGTGAAGCACGGGAGATTAACTTTTGTGGTGATTTTATCCGGCCAGAAGAAACACCAATCCCTATTGAGGTGGGATGGCAAATAATCAGTTATGTGAGGTATTATGCTCAATCAATCGGATTCGTCTTCACTCAAACAAACCAGTATATTGATATTGTAAAGAATGGAATGGGGCAAGTGTATTGGCCACAATGGAATATCGATGCTATTGGAACAATGAAACCCGGAGAAGGCTATTTGCTAAAATCGAATACCATATTTAATTTATACTATTCGGCAAACCAATAAGAAAAATCACCATAAAGCCACCTTTTAATGGTTTCTTTAATATGTTCATTAGTTTTGCCAAGTTCTCTCAGTGCATCAATCACTTTATCTTGCTCTATCGTTACGGGAGCCATTGATGTTGGTCAGTCTCAAATAATAACATTTGTACTTCAAAATGCGCTGAAAGCCATTTGGCTAGTTTCAATAGCCTGTCCCGATTTTTCATCGGGCGTATATGCCGATACATACCAGCCTGTCCGGCAGGCAGGTTTGAAGTGGTTTTAGGAGAGAAACGAACTAAAGGCGCTTTTCAAATAGTAATCGGTATAATAAATCCAAACAAAGCTAAGAGGGTTTTTGATAAAAGTGCTGACTCTCACTATATCAAGTAATTATAAGGCCCTGTATAGGTTTTGTATAGCTCGAAATCATTCATTTTTAATCTCATTTTAATGTCACGAGCCTCACAATCACATATATTTGATCTGTTTATTTTTCGTTTTTATTATTGACAAACCTCATACTTCAGTGAATAGAATCGATAATAATGGTAGAGAAACGAAGGGAATAGACTGAATAAATGCTTTTCTAACTAAATATTAAAATGAGTATGAAAAATGTAGACCTTCGAAAGCTGATGGGCATACTGTTGCTTTTTGGCTTATTAATGAACCCCTTTGGGAAACTTCTTGCTCAAACGTATTGCTCGTCAGGGGCGACCAATACCGCAGACTCCCGAATTGATTATGTTGGTTTGGCCGGGAACTCGACCACTATTAGCAACACCAGTACGAGTGGTTGCGCAGTTTACACAAATTACACCAGTTTAGCCCCTGCCGATCTTAGTCCGGGCGGATCATACACAATTACGGTAACTGCCGGGACATGCAATGGAAATTATGACAAGGGTGCGATCGTATTTATCGACTGGAACCATGACTATGACTTTACCGATGCTGGTGAAACTATTGGTTATACAACAGTTACGAACCCTACGGCAACCTTTACTATTCCAATGGTTGTTCCTGCTTATGCCCTCATGGGCAACACCCGGATGAGGGTTATTGTGGTGGAAACAACAAGCCCATCAACTATTGCACCCTGTGGCACATTTTCATACGGCGAAACAGAAGACTATTCTGTTTTTATTACCGCTGCATCCGATAATGATATGGGGGTTGTTGGCGTCACGCCCGCGAATATTTGTACCGGGGTTAGTGATTTTTATGCCATAGTTGCCAATTATGGTGGTCTCACTGCAGCTAATTATAAAGTGGACTGGTCGTTTGGCGGTGTTGCACAACCCCAGATTTCTGTTAGCAATTCGATTCTATCGGGCCAAACTGACACTGTTTTTCTTGGCACCCTGAATTTCGTCAATTCCATGTACGACATCATTATTTATACTTCGATGCCCAATGGCGTGGCCGATACGATAAATTATAATGATACGCTGTCGCTGCTGCCTTTCTTCCTCTCCTTGAACGGGACTTATACGGTTGGGGCAACTGGCGATTTCCTCAATTTCAACGAAGCCGTGGGTGCATTGTCTGTATATGGTATATGCGGCCCCGTTGTTTTTGAAGTGGAGGCAGGTACATACAACGAGCAAATTTCCATCGGGCAGGTTTCGGGTGTTAATGCCACCAATACGGTCACCTTTAAATCAGCCAGTGGTGTAAATTCCGATGTAGTGCTTCAGTACAATGCAACAGGAACTGCCAACAACTGGGTTGTTAATTTGGATGGTGGCGATTATTATTCGTTCGAAGACATGACCATAAAATCCCAGAACGGCACTTATGGAAGGGTTGTCCGTTTGGTAAACGGCGCCCACCACAATAGCTTTTCCGGAAACATATTGCAGGCACCTCAGGCGGCCAGCACATCCAATTACATGGCAGTGGTTGTCAACGAATCGGGCTTGGGCGATACGGCAAACGTTTTCCATAATAATGATGTACTTAATGGATCGTATGGATTCTACATGTATGGAGGTTCATCGACCAGCCCTGAACTTAACAATGAGATTACACACAATAATATTCTGAATTTCTATTATTATGGTCTATACCTGTATTATCAGGGAAGGATCAAGGTAGAATACAATACCATCGAATCGGGTTTGTATTCAACGCATTATGGGATTTATACCTATTACATGAAAGACAATTTCAGGATAGTTGGAAACCAGTTGCATTTAAAGGCTACTTCAACAAACTATTGCATGTATATATATTATGCCGATGGCGGCCCCTCCAGGGGTTTGGTTGCCAATAACTTTGTCAGCCAATCGGTTGGGACCAGCACAGCTTACGGGATGTATGTGTATTATTCGAGCAACGTAAATATTTACAATAATTCGATAAATATCACAGCCGGTTCAACTACTTCGACGGCCATTTATGTTTCCCAGGCTGCCGCCGGCGGCTATGGCAATATTGAAATAGTAAACAACTCTTTGGTCAATACAGGGGGTGGTTATGCCATCAATATTCTCGATGCTGCTATGACGGCAGGGATGGTTTCGTACCAGGATTACAATAACTATCACAGTACCAATGCCTCGCCCATTTTGTTTGGTGTTTGGACTGTTAACAACCTTACCGACCTGAACCTGATTGAACCTCATTCCATCATGGTCAATCCTGCGTATAGCAGTGTTTCCGACCTTCATAGCTATTCTCCCTTCTTGGTGGATGCCGGGAAACCGCTGTCTTCAGTTCCTTTTGATGTGGATATGGAACCCCGCGATCCACTCACGCCCAATATCGGCGCAGATGAATATACACTCTACACCAACGATGCAGGAATGTCTGCTTTTGTCGGTATTGATGCAATTTGCCCGGGGCTTATCCCGGTATCTGCGAATATCAACAATTATGGTTTGGTCGAACTTACAGAAGTGAATGTTAGTTGGTCGGTAAATGGCGTGACGCAAACCAGTGTTATGGTGTACGATACCATCCCGGTAGGAGGTTTCACCACTGTCTTTCTTGGAAATTACACCTTTTTATCGGGTGTTATTTATGATGTAATAGGATGGGCCTCGATGCCAAATGGTGTGGTCGACCCAAGCAATACCAACGACACAACCAGCTTGGTAGGATTGCAAACTGCCGCTGCGGGAACCTTCACGATTGGAGCTGCCGGCGATTTTGCGACCCTTACCGATGCTCAGACATTCATTGAAAATTATGGCGTTTGCGGCCCAGTAATATTTAATATCCTGCCAGGTATTTATGACGAACAATTGACCTTGAACGAGGTTTCTGGTGTAGATGCTGTGAATACAGTAACATGGCAATCATCAACCGGCAATAAGGCTGATGTAACCGTACAATATGCTGCCACAGGTACGGGTGATAACTGGGTATGGCGTTTTTATGGTGCAGATTATAATACAGTTCAAAACATTACGATGAAATCTACCACAGCCTCTACGTATGGCCGTGTACTTCTTTTCCACAATTCCTCGAATTACAACCAGGTTTTGAACAATGATATCCTCAGCATAATTACCACCAGTTCAAACTCAGCTACCGTGTACAGTTATAGCGATTCGAAGGATGAATACAATATTATCTCCGGGAATATTATTTCCGGTGCTTACTATGGTATTTACTGGTATGGTAGTTCAGCAAACCTTGAAAATGGAAACCAGTTTATTGACAATGAAATTGTTGATTTCTATTACTATGGTGTATATAATTATTATCAGTTTGCCAACACGCTTGTTGGTAATTATGTTGCACAAAATCCTGCTGGAAGTACTACATGCTATCCAATGTATGTATATTACTGCGATGGGCCGATTGTGGTGACCAACAATAAACTTTTCGACGATGCCGGTGCTACTTACTATGGCCTACGGATTTATTATTGCGATGCTACTGCCGCAGCCCCCGGGCTGATAGCCAATAATATGGTTTCATGTATTGGCAATACAGGCACACAATATGGGCTTTACATTGGTTATAGCATATACCAGAAAATTTATCATAATTCAGTATATTTAGCCAATGGAAGCACCAATTATGGTGCGTATTTATATATCACTTCTACAGCGTATGGTCCTTTTGATTTCAAAAACAATAGCATAGTCAACATGGGCTCAGGTGGATATTGTCTCTATGGGACCTCTGCAGGGATGTCGATGCTTACCAGCGACCACAATAACCTCTATTCCAATAGTGCAACACTTTGCTCGTTTTCTACTGCTTACCCAACACTTTCGGCTTGGCAGGCTTTGTATCCCGGTGATGTGGTCAGTACGGATGGTGGTTATCTTGCCCCGGATAATTTGCACTCGAATTCGTTATTGTTGGATGGTGCAGCATTAGCGGTTCCGGAGGTAACCACAGATTTTGATGGTGATTCACGAAGTATAACCACTCCGGATATTGGTGCTGATGAATATGTGTTGGCCAACGACGATGCAGGTATTTCAGGTATGCCGGGGATCAACGCCCTGTGTCCTGGTTTGAGTGACATTACGGTTACCCTTAACAATTATGGTTTAGTTGCCCTTTCATCGGTAACCATCAACTGGGAAGTAAATGGGGTGACACAAACACCATTCTCTTTCACTGGAAACATTCTGCCTGGAAATTCGCAAGATGTATTGATTGGTAGTTATAACCTGCTAAGTACCGGTAATTATAGTTTTACAGTTTGGACAACATTGCCCAATGGGAACAATGATCCGAACAGCTCGAACGATAGCTACAGTATTACGGGTGTAACCACTGCTGTAAATGGGAACTATACCATTGGGGCAACCGGCGATTTTACCACTTTTGCCGGTGCCGTCAACTTTGTGGCTACGAATGGAGTTTGTGGGCCAGTTGTTTTTACTGTGGAATCGGGTACTTATACCGAACAGGTAACTTTGCCTACTATCTTAGGAACTTCGGCAGTAAACACAATTACCTTCCAGTCGGCAACCGGGATCAATACTGATGTAGTAGTCCAATATGCAGCCGTCGGGTCTACCGACAACTGGGTACTTGCCTGGACAGGTGGTGATTATATCACAGTTCAGGATATGACCTTCCAGTCGACCACCACGACAACCTATGCAAGAGTTGTTGAATTCAGGGGAAATTCAGATTATAATACCCTGTCGAATTGTAATATCCAAAGCATAACCACAACCAGCTCGAATGCTGCCGGTATCCGCAGCTATACCGATGGGAAAGATCAATATAATACAATCATAGGCAACACTGTCACGGGTGCTTATTATGGAATATATTGGTATGGTACTTCTACTGATCGCGAAGACGGCAACCAATTTGTTGATAACCACATCTCCATGTATTATTACTATGGTCTGTATTTGTACTATAACAATAATGTAAAGGTAAATGGCAATACCGTTTTGCAGAACCCGACAGGGAGCGTTACCAACTATCCACTTACTGTGTATTATTCGGATGGCCCCATTGAAGTGACCAAAAATGTGATATACGACAATGCAGGTTCTACCTTCTATGGTTTACGGGTCGGGTATGCTGTGGCCACGGCCCTTGAACCCGGTTTGATCGCCAATAATATGATAAGCTCAGAAGGCAATACCAGCACACAATACGGCCTTTATGTGTATTACTGTAACCATCAAAAAATTTACTATAACTCGGTAAGGATTGCCAATGGCTCGACAGTCTATGCCGCCTACTTGCAAATACCATCCACTGCTTACGGCCCTTATGACTTTAAAAACAATAGTATTGTCAACCTGGGCACCCTGGGCTATTGCTTATATGGTACTACCTCGGCAGGGATATCGATGTTGAACAGCAGCAACAATAACCTGTATACCAATTCGGCTACCTTGTGTTCTTTCACCACCGCCTATTCTACATTACTTGCATGGCAGGCATTGTACCCAGGAGATGTGCTCAACACCGATGGGGAATATATTTCTGCTTCCGACCTTCACACCTTTTCAACGTACCTGAATGGTGCAGGCACCCCGGTCCCGCAAGTTACCACCGACATTGATGGACAGGCCCGCAATTCCAGTTTCCCCGATGTGGGAGCCGACGAATTTGACTTGCTGCTACCGGCCAACGAACTGATGGTAGAGATTGTATACACCCTTGGGCAGTTGCCCATCGGGGCTGGAGATAACCATGTGGTGACTGCTATAGTCAGGAATGTGGGTGCCAATACCCAATACAATGTTCCAGTTACGCTCACCATTTCCGGTGCAAACTCGTTTACCAATGTGGTGACCATCGATTCTCTCACATTTGCCGGTGTGCAAACCGTCTCTTTCAGTCCGTTTACGGCAGTTACATTGGGCGTTGATACAGTTACTGTTAGCGTACCTCCTGATATGGACAATACCAACAACTCGGCAACATATATGCAACAGGTCACTGAAAATCAGATCGCTTATGCCGATCTTTCACCAATGGCCGTAAACCTGGGCTATAACACGGGGGCAGGCTTGTTGCTGTGTAAATATCACATCAATGGTGTAAAAGTGGTTTCGGCAGTAGGCGCCTATATCGTTGGCACTTCTACCATTGGGAACAGCCTTTATGGGGTTGTCCTTGATATGGCCGGCAACATACTGTCGCAATCGGCTCCGGTTGTTATCACAGCAATCGATTCAATCTATATATTCCCAATTTTAAACCCTCCGGCAACCACTGTTATTAATGGTGATATTTATGTAGGTATTGCCCAAACCGCAAATGCTGTTGGCTATTATCCGTTGGGTGTACAGGCCGAACTTCCTACCCGTTCCAATGCCTTTTATACAGCTGGTATAAATGGTGGAGTAGTAGATGAAAACAGCAACTTTGGCCGTTTTACCATTGGTGCAATAGTGATCGATCCGGCTCCTTATGATGCAGCATGTGTGGATATTTTATCGCCCGAAGGAGGTTGCGGACAGGATATGGAGCAAGTCTCCATCACCATCCAAAACTTTGGTCTGAATGCTATCTCTGGAAACCTTACCGCATCTTATCAATTGAACAATAACACAGTGGTTACGGAAACGGTACCGACAGCTATCCCATTGGGGGGCACTTATGATTACAATTTCACAACCCTGCTCAACCTTACCGTCCCTGCTGATTCAACCTTCGACTTAAAGGCCTGGGTCACACTTACCGGCGACCTAAACCACTATAACGACACCAGTGCGACCACTGTACAATCATTATACACACCTGCTGCCCCGGTTGCCGTTGATGCTACTGTTTTGTATGGCAGCATGGCCACCCTTGGGGCCATATCAGCCGATTCTATTCAATGGTTCAGCGATACTTTAGCAACAATTCCATTAGGCGGTGGATCTCAAATTTCCATCGGTCCACTTTATGATACCACTGTTTTATATGCTCAGTCAGGCACTAATAGTTTGGCACCTGGCTCATTGCTTACTACAATGGTTTCCGGAAATGGACAATCAGGGGTTATGTTCGACATTACGGCTTATGAAAACCTGACCATTGATAGCTTCTTTGTGAATGTTGATAATACAGGGACCATGGAAGTTTGGTACAGAGAAGGTTCCTATGTCGGATTTACGGGATCACAAACAGGATGGACACTTGCAGGAAGCGCCAATGTGGTTTTTGCAGGGACCAACCTTAATTCCTTATTGCCTATTGGCGGAATTACCATTCCCGATGGGGAAACTTATGGTATCTACATTACTTTTGTTAGCGGTTCAGGAATTAATTATACAAATGGAGACGGAACTAACGAGATTTATCAAAACAGCGACATGAAAATACAGTGTGGACATGGTGGGGCATATTTCGCCCTAACATTTTCGCCCAGGGTATTTAATGGTACTGTATTCTATTCTTCAGGTATAAGTGGTTGTCCAAGTGAACTTGTTCCGGTTACTGCCTATGTGGCCAATATACCGCAATACGATATTGGGGTAGTTGCAGAAAATTCACCCTCATCGGGAGTTAACCTGGGCAATGCGGAAGTAATCTCGGTAGAAATCCAAAACTGGGGGAGCATGCCTGCCAACTTATTCCAGATTACCTATGATATTACTGGAGCAACTTCAAGTACAGTATCTGAGTTGGTAATCAATTCGATAGCCAGTGGTACTACTTCCACATTCAATTTTGCTACAACAGCCGACTTGTCAACGTATGGGGTTTACAATATTTGTGTGTACACCCAGCTGGTGGGAGATGGTTATGCGATAAACGATACCCTTTGCTTTTCGGTGACAAACTCCGTTCCGTCCTATTGTGTATCAAGTGCAACTTCGACTGCCTACGAGGAAATCACACAGGTTGACCTGAGCAACATGAGCAACTATTCATTCCCTCAGGGAACGATGTACACCAATTTCAACCTGACAGTTGCCCCGGCAATTCTTACCCTTGGCAACTCCCATCCTGTTTCGATTACAACCAGTTATGCCCCTGGATACACCACACAGTATAATTGCTGGGTAAAAGTATTTATCGATTGGAACAACGACGGAACGTGGACAGAGCCAGCCGAAACTGCATTCAGTAGCGCAACTACTTCTTCTAATACAGTTACAGGTTTTATTTCTGTGCCCGGAACTGCAACACTGGGAATGCACAGTATGCGGGTCGTTTTTGTCGAGACCACCGCAGCCACCAGTGTACTTCCATGCGGAACCTATACGTGGGGCGAAACTGAGGACTATCAAGTAATCATTCAACCTCCTTATGAGGTAGATGCAGGGGTTATTTCAATCTTGTCACCAAGCGGGGCTATGTTGGAAAACTCAATTCAACCTGTCTCTGTAGTGGTTTACAATTTTGGTAGCGATACCATTTATAGCATGGATGTAGTGTACACAGTAAATGGATTGAACCCGGTAACAACTGCTTTTACAGGGGCTATACCAGCCTTTACTTCGGCTACTGTTTCATTAGGAAACCTGGCTGTTCCAGGGGGAAACTTTGATTTGTGTGCCTATACTGTACTTACTAACGATGCCAGTCCTGGAAACGATGGAGTTTGTGTTTCTTTATTTGCTGATCCACAATACAATCTGGAAATGACAAGTATTGATGCACCGGTTGAAGGATGCGACCTGGGCATGGAAACCGTGTCGGTAACATTCACAAACCTGGGTGATACTGTAATTGGTAATATTCCATTGTCTTTCTGGACCTCAACAATGTCGACACCTGTTACCGAAACCTACACAGGTACCATATTGCCTAATGCTGTTGTTACATACACATTTACTACGGCGATAAACCTGGCAGTAACCATTCAAACCGAGTTTGAAATATTTGCATGGCTTAGTTATTTGCCCGATCCCGTATTGACGAACGATACAACAAGTATTGTAATCATTTCAGGCATTAGCCCGGGAAGCCCGGTTGCTTATGATGTCACTATTTGGGGCGGGAACATAGCCACACTGAATATTGTGAACCCCGATTCGAATAATGTTTATACCTGGTACGATGCCGCCAATAACCAACTTGGAACAGGCACTACTCTTGTGACCCCTGTCCTTTTCGATACTACAATTTATTATGTAAATGCAGCCAGTGGTTCTGCCGGTTCGCTAGCACTTACCGAATTTGACCTAGGCGATCCTGATTATATTGAAATACAAAATGTAACAAATTCTGTTATAGATGCCACAGGTTGGGTAGTTGCTGTAAGTGAAACACCTTATACTGATATAAATACAGTAAATCCTAATTATTGGAACCTTGGAGTGATTCAACCAGGCCAAGTGCTGACAAAGTCAGATTTGGCATCGGCCTCTAACTATTGGGGAAGCAATTTGTTCTGGAACCCTGGTACCCCTCCTTCATTCACGGGATGGGCCATGATTGTTGATAACCTGGGCAATGTAGTTGACTTTATGTCGTGGGGATGGACCGAAGCCCAGATTTATGGGATGAATGTCACCATCAATGGTTTCCCCATTGATATGACCACTGCATGGATTGGAAATAGCATGATGTCGTATCCAAGCAATTTTATCACCCGGATTAATTACGATGACGATGTAGTAACCGACTGGATCAATGCAACTGCCGGGAGTATGGGCTTGCCCAATCCAAATATGGTCATTTCAGGGGGATCAGGAGTAGGCTGTGCAGGGCCTTTGGTGCCGGTTACGGTATTTGTTCAATACGCCCAATACGATGGGGCAGTGCTCACTATGACTTCTCCTGTTTCAGCCAGTAACCTGGGCAATGTCTCTATCACTGTTGATCTTTACAACAATGGATTGATGCCCTTGTCCAACTTCCTGGTACAATATACAATTTCTGGTTATACACCTGTTTTTGGCACTGTTGCAGGGCCTTTGGCTCCGGGTCAATCCATTAGCTATACGTTCCCGACCCAGTTCAATGCCTCAACATTTGGAACCTACAACATCTGTATAAAAACACTGGTAACTGGCGATGGCTATCCTGCCAATGATGAGTTCTGTACAAGTTTTGCCAATTGGGATGGAAACGGGGAATCCTGTTCAACTTCCTTCCCATACCTGTTGATCAACGAGCCACCGGTTTACCAGACAACTATTCATCCTTACGACCGTCAGTGGTGGAGGTTTGAATTGCCGGTTGCAGCCACTAATGTGGACGTAAGCCTTTGCGGTTCGGCGTTCGATACAAAACTCGAAATTCATAGTCAATGTCCACAGACCGTTTTTGGGACTGCATCCTATTTGGGCTACAATGATAACTCTTGCAGTACTCAGTCACTGGTTCATTTCAATAGTTTATCGGCTGGTACCTATTGGGCCAAGGTTTATGGCTACCAGGCTGCCTTTGGTGATTATGTGCTTGAAATAACAGGCGACCTGGCAGATATTGCAATTGTAAACTTCTCGGTTAACCAAATTATGTGTAATGGGGCTGCCAACGGTTCTATAGTTGCATCAGTTGTACCAATAATACCTGGGGCTACTTTGCCATTGTCTTACTTATGGTCGAATCAGTCGACATCGCTTACTTTGACTAACCTTGCACCGGGCACCTATATTTTAACAATAACAGATGCAACAGGCATCCCTCAAATAGAGTCGGTAACAATTACTCAGCCACCCCTTTTGGATGCCACTCTTACAGGAGTTGATGCAACTACTATAGGTGGGAACAATGGCTCAATCACTACGACTGTAACAGGTGGGGTATCTCCATATTTCTTTACTTGGAGCAATGGAGCAACAACCCAGAATATAGCTTCTGCTTATGCAGGTATTTATTCTGTTACGATCAGTGATACAAATGGGTGTATCCTGGAGAAAAACATCACCATCAACTCACCTTTGCCTCCCGGATGGATTGTTACACCTACAGCTAATTCGCACCTTATCATAGTGAGCCAAAACTCGAATATTAGCCTTGATGGGATTACTGCCGCTTATGGTAGCCTGATTGGTGTATTTTCGAACCAGAATGGCACTGTGGTTTGCAGTGGCTGGGCCTACTGGTCGGGAATGTCCACTTCCGTAACAGCTTATGGAGCTACACCTCCTTTGGATAATGGATATCAGCCTGGCGAAGTGTTCACCTGGAGGCTTTACGAAGCTGCCTTAGGGGTTCAGTACGATGGCAATGCTTGTTATTTAACAGGATATCCAAACCAGGGAAACTATGCAACTGGTGGGTTTAGCGGGATTAACTGCCTGAATGCCCAGTCGATCATTACCCAGGCAATAAACTTACCTACGGGATGGAGTATTTGGTCAACCTATCTTATCCCAGTCAACCCTAACATGATGGTTTTGTTTAACTCCATTGCCACCCAGGTTACTATTGTGAAGAGCGGTTCTGGTGCGATCTATTGGCCAGTTTACAACTTGAATACAATTGGAAACCTTATAATGGGGCAGGGATATCAGGTCAAGATGGTTTCAGCTCAAACCCTTGCGGTTCAAGGTTTGCTGATAAATCCTTCAATAAGCCCGATTACCATACCTGGTGGTTGGAGTATTATGGGTTACCTACGAACTTCACCGATGAACGCAGTTACGGTAATTTCGCCCATTGTCTCGAATGTGGTTATTGTGAAGAGTGGAGGGGGGCAGATCTATTGGCCACTCTACAACTTAAACACAATTGGCAATATGGTGCCAGGTCAGGGTTATCAAATTAAGATGGTCACACAGGATGTATTGACATTTGCAATGAATACTTCTGCACCAACAAAAAGCGATGTGATCAGCGTACTGCCTGAGAAATACAATAAGGTGAACAATACCGGCCATAACATGAGCCTTGGTATATTGGAAAGCGCATGGAACGTAGCCCCTCAAGAAGGCGACGAGATTGGTGTATTCAATGCCAAAGGCGATTTGGTAGGTAGTACAGTGTACCGAAACGGTTTCAATGCGATCACAATTTGGGGCGACGACAGCCAAACCGAAAATGTGATAGAGGGAATTGCTAATGGCGAAGTATTCACACTAAAATTGTGGGACCAGGAAAACAACACAGAACAGAAATTAATTGTTCAAAGTTGGCTACAGGGCAATAATCAATATGGCAGGGATGCTATTTCGGTAATCGAAAAGCTTACCATCAGCGGCAAGGGATACGATAGTTTCATGCTATTCCAGAACCGTCCTAATCCGTTTAGAGATGCAACCGAAATATCGTTCTACCTGCCCGAAGCAAGTAATGTGATACTGATGGTTTACAATACCCTCGGCGAAAAGATTGAGGAGTTGGTGTCGAGCCGTTATGAAGCTGGAAAGTACAGTGTCACATTCGAGACCGGTAATTTGGCCCCGGGTACGTATTTCTACAAGATAGTGGGCGATAAGTTCACTGATACAAAGGTAATGAACATCCAATAGGGTGAAAGTTATAGTTTAGTTAGTTTAGTATACATTAAGGTAGGCTGCCCCTCTACAAGGCAGCCTATCCTTTTTTAACCCGATTGGTTCCCTTCCCTCCATATCTTTCTATTTCTTCTTAAAATTCACTACAAAAAAGTAAATCAAAAAACCCAACGAAATAAATACCAGCTCAATGCCAATAGGAAGCATGGCATCGCGGTCGTACATCCACGAGGAATCGTTCCAATAAATCAGTTTGGTGACAATAAGCCCTGCACCGGCCATAAAAGCCACCAGACCCCATTTCAGCGAAGGGTATTTGTTTACTTCTTCCGATTCCTCTTTGGTTTGCGAAAGGATTTCAGCTTTCTCAAAATGACCGCTTTTAATAATTTTTCGTTTCAATAAATGATCCGACAGGCTTCGGATAATGTGATAAGCAGCAAAAAATACAATGGCCGGGATTAAAATGTCTTCTGTCATAATTTTAAGTTTTATTTGTTTGGGAGGTTTGACATAGTGGATTGAGAAAATGTTTCAGAGAAGTAATTATTTTGTGTGAAAAATTCTTTTTTGTAGAAATACCTTTCTTCTGAAACATTTTCACCCATGCTGATGTCAGACACAGGAAAATGAACGACAAAGATCTGATACAACAAATACTGTCGGGGAACATGAATGCCTTTACCTTTTTGGTGAAACAAAACCAGAAACTGGTTGGGCATTTAGTGTGCCGTATCATTCAGCAGCACGAAGATGTGGAGGATGTTTGTCAGGAGGTATTTATCAAGGTGTTCAGGAATTTGAAACATTTCAGGGGCGATTCGAAGCTATCGACATGGATTGCCAGTATTGCCTATAATACAAGCATTTCCTATTTGAAGAAAAACAATAAATTTGGAAAGCAGGAGGTTGATGAATCGGGCGACAAACAGCTTTTTGATCCTGAAGAACATCCTCAGGTGATACTTGAAAAGGCTGAGCTGAAAAGGTTTATCCAGCAAAAAATTGAAGAGTTGCCCGAGCATTTTCGAACAGTCATCACTTTGTTTCACCTCCAGGAGTTTTCGTACAAGGAGATGGAAGAGATTACCGGATTGCCCGAGGGGACCATAAAGACCCACTTGTTCAGGGCACGTCAACTCTTAAAAGAAAAGCTTATTTTTGTTCATCAGAATCAGGGAGGATTATAAAAATGGAACAGCATAAGAACATATCGGAACAGGAACTTGACTTGCTTTTAGACGATGCCTTAGGGTCGGAGTCTGATTTTATTTTGCCTGCCGATTTCGCCGAACAGCTTTCGGCCAGGCTTAGCACACAAATCCTCTGGAGACAATCCATGCAAGAATTTTTTCTGTATTTGGCAGCATTTCTGGCTATTGCAGGAATAGCTGTGGCTACCCTGTTTTGGATGGACACAGCAATTTGGTACCAAATTACATCCTTTTTCAAGCAACAATATTCCCTTATTATCGGCATACATATTTTGTTGATTTTTGTGCTTTTCACCGACAGGGTGTTGCTGAGATATTTTCATTTTAGGTTGAACGAGAAACGGTACTATTCGTAATCCAGTTCAGTGATTAAAGGCATTGTTTAATTATTTTTCGCCCCTTGCAAATTTTGTTTTAAAATAGACCAAGTTGAACCAATTATCCAACCAATTGGTGCAGTCCATAAAATTGCAAGAAAAATTCCTTGTGCATCACCTGGGTCATATATGGATATAAAAGCAATTCCCAAAGCAAGTCCTACAACCCAGCTTATTGCAGAGTATTTCAAAACTGTTTTGAAATTTACATCTTGTTTCCAAAGAAAAAATACGAGAATTGCAGAAATAAAAGCAGAAATGATAATATTTAAATAAGCAATGTCAATCCCTATTTTCATAAATTTTTGAAGAGCAAAAAGTAGCCATAGTAGAATAAAAAAATTGAATAATGAAACAATAATTTTAGAAGCAGAGTTCATAGTATATGATTTAATTTAAAAGGACCATCGTTTGTGCTTTATTTTCACAATGTTATGTAATAAACACGATGTCGCTTCTTTTGTTCAAAGGTATAATTGGAGCGTTGTTCTGGGGTTGGTGGAAATGAAAAAAGCCGACTCTCTCGAATCGGCTTTCGTAGTAGCGGGAATTGATGGAATTTCTAACTTACTTAGAGATTATTATCGTATTATAGGTTTATACGATAACACACACTATTTAATTTTTACTATTTTATTATAATATAAATCTGCTATACGAATAAAATAGATGCCTTCTGGGAATGATAATAAACTAATTGTTTTTGTGCCTGAATCTATTATAAATTCTTCAAGGACTTGCCCTGCAACTGTTGTAATTATACAATGTTCTCCTAAATATTTTACATCAACATTTAATGTTAACGAATTATTTGTAGGGTTAGGGTAAATATTAATTTCATTATCAGCAATATCGGTAATTCCATTTAGTACCGTAAGGATTGCAATATCAGTTGTGTCTTGGCATGCACCAGACTGAATTACACATCTGTAAGAATCATTATTGTTGGACACCTGAACATTAGAAATCTCTAATATAGCTGTTGAAACTCCTGCATACTGACCTCCATTTGTTATGTCAGCAAACCCTAAGCCTTGATTTAGCTGCCATTGATAAAATGCTATTTGGTCACTTGACTCAGATTCAAAGTTGGCTGATCCACCGATAGATACAGTTTGGTCACTTGGTTCTAACAATACTTCACCGCATACATATAATACTGCGACTTGTGAGGTGTCTGAATTATAACATGATTCCGAAATACATCGAAACTGCTGATTGTTATTGGTAATAGTTACGCTAGTCAATTGCAAACTACTAGTACTCGAACCAGAATATTGTCCTGTATCTGAGATGTTTTGATAGCCAGAGCCAATGCCTGTTTGCCATTGATAAGTAGCGTTAAGATCATCATTCTCGACAGTTATTATTGCAGTCTCATCAATATAACGAAATATATCTTGAGGTTGGCCTATTATCTGTCCACAAACAAATAAAGTAGCTATTTGAGTAGTGTCTACAAATGCACAAGAAGTAACTAAACATCTATAGGCATGGTTATTCATTGATGTGTCTACACCTATAAGATACAAAGTATCTAAATTTGCTCCTTGATAAATACTTGAATTTACTATACCAACGAAGCCAATTCCCTCATCAACTTGCCATTGATACTGAGCATTCTCATCAGATGAAAGTGCATTAAAGTATAAACTTCCCATATTCAAAGCAAATGAATCATTTGGATGAAGTAAAATATCACCATTAGGTATTATGTTAAACACATCTGATGTATCACCCAAAGAACCATTTTGGACGACACACCTATAGCTTTGACTGTAGTTGGCAGTTTGTATATTTGAAATAATCAGAGTATCATTATCCACTCCTTGGTATTGACCTGTATTAATTAAATTTATAAAACCATTACCTAAATTTGTCTGCCAAATAAATTGGCTGTTTTGATATAATGAAGAAAAATATAGCACTATTGAAGTCCCAATACATGCTACTGAATTTTGAGGTTGATTCACAGTTGGTTGATTCACAGAGAATACTCTTGCATGTCCAGCATTAGTTCCGTTACCATCATTCCCAAACGCTCCAATAGCCACAATACTACCATCTGAACTTAATGATACAAAATTTCCAGAATTGTCGTCGACCGCCTCCCCATCTATATCACTTCCTATTTTTACCCATAAATTACCATTCCATTGATATAATCTTACATGTCCTGCATTAGCTCCATTATCATCATTTCCATAAGCTCCAATGGCAACAATATTACCATCTGAGCTTAATGATACAGAATATCCAGAATAATCAATAGCAGCCTCACCATCAATATCATTTCCCTTTTGCAACCATGAACTACCATTCCATTGATACATTCTTACATGTCCAGCATCAGAGCCATTTCCATCATTTTTACTCGCTCCTATAGCAACACTATTACCATCTGAACCTAATGATACTGATATGCCACTATTGTCACCAGCAGCCTCACCATCAATATCAATTCCTTTTTGTAACCATGAACTACCATTCCATTGATACATTCTTACATGACCTGCAGCAAAACCATTTCCATCATTCCAAGGAGCTCCTATAGCAACACTATTACCATCTGAACTTAATGATACGGAAAATCCAGATTTATCATCTGCAGCCTCACCATCAAAATCACTTCCCTTTTGCACCCATGAACCACCATTCCATTGATAAATTCTTACATGTCCAGCCATCGATCCATTTCCATCATTAAAGTAGGCTCCGATAGCAACTATATTACCATCCGAACTTAATGATACTGATATACCACTTTGATCACCAGCAGCCTCGCCATCTATATCATTTCCTTTTTGTACCCAGGTAGTTTCAACCCACTGAAATATTCTCACATGTCCAGCCATCGATCCATTCCCATCATTTCCATGTGCCCCGATTGCAACAATATTACCATCTGAACTTAATGATACAGAATATCCTGATACATCTTCCGCTGCCTCACCATCAATATCACTCCCCTTTTGCACCCATGAATTACCACCATTCAATTGATAAATTCTCACATGGCCAGAATTTGAGCCATTTCCGTCATTAAAGTGAGCACCAACAGCAACACTATTACCATCTGAACTTAATGACACTGATATGCCGCTATCGTCACCTACGGCCTCACCATCAATATCAGATCCTATTTGACTCCAATCTTGTGCAGTACTACCCATTGACAAGACCAAAATCATGATTATAAATAAAAAGTATTTCATATTTTAAAATTTAGTTCTAATTATTTCAAGCTAGTAGTGCCAAATTTGGAGTGAGCAGAACTTGTGCAAGGCTAATGAATTATTCATGTTTTTATATAAATGAAAAAAGCCGATTCACTCGAACTGGCTTTCCTTGTAGCGGGGACAGGACTTGAACCTGCGACCTTTGGGTTATGAGCCCAACGAGCTACCAACTGCTCCACCCCGCAATATATCTTGATTGCTGTTGGAATTATGAGTCTCTTCAACGAGCTACTCTCGCCTTAGGCGAGACTCCACCCCGCAATATATTTTCAAAAAAACTTTTATCAGAACGTAAGGTGAACCAATCACCTGCTTTTTAAAGCGGCTGCAAAGATAATGGGATTATTCAACTTTTCAAAGAATATTCAAGTATTCTTTTTTATTACACATCAGTACACTGATTTTCAACAGCACTCCTTCAAATCTTTCTATATTTGTCGCGAACAAATTGGCATTAATGAAACAGAAAAAAGAAGCCAAAAAGGAAGTCATCAAAAAGCTAAAAAAAAGGTATCACCTGAAAATGGTGCGTGAGGCCAACCTGGAAGAGGTTATGGCTCTTCATGTGACCCGTTTTAGCATCTACTTAATTATAAGTGCAGTGATTCTTATTACAGTTGGAGTGGTTGCAGCAAGCATTGCTTTTACACCATTGCGCCAGTTGATTCCGGGCTACCCCGACAGCAAATTACAAAAAATGATTGTTTATAATGCCCAAATGGTCGATTCCTTATCCAACGAATTGTTGATCCGCGACCAGTACCTACAGTCGATACAGGACATAATGCGAGGTTCGGAACCACCCTCACACCAAAACCCCCACGATACTTTCCAAAATTACGAGCACATCGACTTTTCCATCTCGAAAGATGACTCCTTGTTGCGCGAGCAGGTGGAACAGGAAAGCCAATTTTCCATTGCTCAGGTCAACGGGGAAATGGTGGCAAACGACCTTTCCAGGGTGCATTTTTATCCGCCCCTAAAAGGGATTGTGACCAATGAATTCGACATGCTACAGAACCATTACGGAACCGATATTGTGGCAAAACCCAATCAGGTTGTTTCCGTGGTGCTTGATGGGACGGTGATCGAAGCTACCTGGTCGGTCGAATTTGGTTATATTATCCATGTGCAGCACGAACACAACCTGGTGTCGGCCTATAAGCACAATTCGGAATTACTGAAAACGGTAGGAAGCCATGTCAAGGTTGGGGAGCCAATTGCCATTATTGGAAATTCGGGAGAATTGACCTGGGGGCCACATCTTCATTTCGAGTTATGGTTTAATGGAACGCCCATCGACCCAGAGAAATATATTAATTTTTAAACCACTTCATAATGAATAAGCGGGTTGCTATTTTAGGATCAACAGGCTCGATTGGAATCCAGGCTTTGGATGTTGTGCGTGCCAACCCTCACCAATTCGAAGTGGAAGTTTTGACTGCCCGTAGCAATGCCGACCTCCTTATTCAACAGGCCATAGAATACAAGCCAAAGGCGGTTGTGATTGACGACGAAACGCAATTCCCTTATGTATCTCAGGCTTTGGCCAATTTTCCAATCGACGTGATGTCGGGAAAGGATGCCTTGACGGAAATTGTGCAAATGCCATCCATCGATATTGTGTTGACTGCCATTGTGGGATATGCCGGTTTGCTGCCAACCATAAAAGCCATCGAATCTGGCAAAGACATTGCCTTGGCAAATAAAGAAACACTGGTGGTGGCTGGCGAACTTATTATGCAAAAGGCCAGGCAGCATGACGTACAGATTATCCCTGTTGATTCGGAACATTCGGCCATTTTTCAATGTCTTTTGGGAGAAGAAAACAACCGCATCGAAAAAATTTATCTGACAGCTTCGGGTGGGCCTTTCCGAGGAAAAGATAAAAAATTCCTCTCGGTTGTTACAAAGCATGAGGCCCTGAAACATCCTAATTGGGAAATGGGCAACAAAATTACCATCGACTCGGCCAGCATGATGAACAAGGGGCTTGAAGTGATCGAAGCCAGGTGGTTGTTTGGTTTGGAACCAGATAAGATTGATGTGATTGTGCATCCCCAATCGATTGTCCATTCCATTGTCCAGTTCGAGGATGGATCGATGAAAGCCCAGATGGGCCTGCCCGATATGAAGCTGCCCATCCAGTTTGCCCTGGCTTATCCTCAACGGATAAAATCAAATTTCGACCGTTTCGACTTTTTTCACTATCCCTGCCTCACTTTCGAGCAAGTCGACCGCGAAGTTTTTCGAAACCTGGAACTGGCCTACATGGCCATGCGAAGGGGAGGCAACAGCCCCTGCATATTAAATGCAGCCAACGAAATTGTGGTTGATGCTTTTCTGAAAGATAAAGTGAGTTTTACCGAAATGTCGGATATCATTGAACAGGTATTGGAAGAATCGACCTATACAGCCAATCCTTCTTTGGAAGATTATGGGTTTAGTAATGAAGAAGCACGAAGATTGGCGCAGAGGTACCTACCTAAAAAGGGTGTAAGACAAAACCCACGGGTAGGGTAAATCTGTGGGTTTTTGAACCAAGTATGATATTGGAGTAATTGAATGATGGAGTTTTGGGAATTAGTTTGCCAATTTCACTCCAATACTCCAGAAATGAAAGCCACAGATTCTCAGATTGCAAAATTATTTTGAACGATTTATCTTGTCAGTATCATTTATTCAAAACTCTCCCCATCGGGAACATTGACAACCTCCTTGATTTCGGGCATCATACGTTTTAGGGTGAATTCCACACCTGCCTTCAATGTCTGCACACTCATAGGGCATGTACCACACGCGCCAAGAAGTTTCACACGAACAACCATGTCGTCGGTCACATCAAGAAGGGTAATGTCGCCGCCATCGGCTTGAAGGTATGGTCTTATTTTGTCTAATCCTTCACGGATTTTTTCGTGGAAATCGGGATCCTGGTTCAAGCTCATAATGCTATTTTAATTTGATGAACAGCCGTCCATATTTGTAATCTCAACTATTTTGGTGGGGGCAAGGTTTTTATTCCGTTGTTCAACCTGATTGATCACCTTTTCGGCCAAACTCGTAAAGGCCATGCCTTCTATCGATTTTGTGTCCAGTGCCGAGGGTTTTCCCTGGTCGCCTCCTTCGCGGATAGACTGAACAATCGGGATTTGACCTAACAGCGGAATATTCATTTTTTTTGCGAGGTTTTTCGCACCATCACGGCCAAAAATGTAGTAGCGGTTTTCGGGCAATTCTTCCGGCGTAAACCACGACATGTTTTCAACAATGCCTAATATAGGAACATTTACTTTGTCGCCCGTAAACATGCTTATTCCTTTTATTGCATCGGCAAGGGCAATGTCTTGAGGTGTTGATACAATAATGGCACCTGTAACTGCAACTTCCTGAACAAGGGTAAGGTGGATATCGTTTGTGCCGGGAGGAAGGTCTATAAGCATGAAGTCCAATTCGCCCCAATCGCCCTGTGTCATCAGTTGTTTCAGTGCCGATGTCGCCATAGGGCCTCGCCATACCAAAGCATCTTCTTGGTTTACGAAGAAACCAATAGACAACATTTTTACTCCGTAACTCGAAACGGGGGAGATCAAGTCCACTCCGTCGCGCTTAAACACAGTTGGCCTTTCGTTCTCCACTTTGAACATTTTTGGGATCGATGGCCCATAAATATCCGCATCGATCAGCCCTACAGAAAAACCCTGTTGGGCAATGGACACCGCCAAGTTGACAGCCAAGGTTGATTTTCCAACGCCCCCTTTGCCCGATGCAACGGCAATAATGTTTTTTACATTAGGCAGGATTTTGTTGTTTTTTAGGTTGAGGGGCTTTGTCTTTACCTTTTCCGTTTCGATCCTGCTGGTTTTCACGGTTATGTTACCTTTAATTTGGGCGGCCTGACCAACATACGTTAAGATGGCCGACACACACGCTTTCTTGAGTGAAGAAATAAAAGGGTCTGTCTCTTTTTTTACGATTAGGGAAAAGCTGATTTTTCGACCATCAATCTTGATGTCATCCACCATTCCTGAGCTTACAATGTCCTTGTCTGATCCGGGGTATTTCACCTTCTGCAAGGCCGACAAGACAAGTTCTTCGCTATATGCCATTTCTGCTATTTTTATTTAAATTGAATTAAAACTGCAAAGATAGAACTTAATTTCATTTCCCGGAAGATTTCAAAATATGTTGTTGGGCAGTTTGCCAGTCAGTAGTTCTCGGTCGGCAGTCGGCAGTCCTAAGTCTTTGGACCACAGTTGGCAGTCAATAGATTGTTCATTGGGTAGTTCACAGTCTTCAGTTATTTTGAAGAGGTGAGCCGTGGGTGAAATTAAGAATTTGGAAATACATTGAAATCCACAAATACAAACGATTTCAATTGGGTCTAAAATATTTATTTGATGCCTTACAAAATCACTCTATAATTGTAGTGATCAGGGTCCCACTCTATTCCCATTTTATATTTCCTTTCCTACTTCACCAACAAAAAATGATTTAATGATTGTATCAATGCCGACTGGCGACTGAGGACTGCCCCCTGCCGACTAAACCAACTGTTGACTCTTGACCGGTTGAGGACTGCTGGCTGTGAACTGCCAACTTTTGACAGGAGACTGCCTATTGCTAACTATGGATTGAAGACTGCCCACTGAAAGCTGGACACTTTCAATTAATTGCTATATTTGCTGCAAATAATTGAAGCCTTGCAGATATGTCGAAAGAAGTAAACTTAGAAACCGCCAAAGCCCTGGGAATTATACCCGAAGAGTTTGATAAGATACACGAAATATTGGGACGAAAACCCAATTTCACCGAGTTGAGTATTTTTTCGGTGATGTGGTCGGAACATGCCAGCTATAAAAATTCCATCAAGTGGCTAAAAACTTTACCCCGCGAAGGAAAACAACTTTTGGTTGAAGCAGGTGAAGAAAACGCCGGTTTGGTCGACATAGGCGAAGGCCTGGCTTGTGCCTTCAAAATCGAATCGCACAACCATCCCTGTGCCGTGGAACCTTATCAGGGAGCTGCAACCGGGGTTGGTGGCATCAATCGTGATATTTTTACGATGGGCGCCCGGCCTATTGCTCAGCTAAATTCGCTTCGATTTGGCGACCTGAAAAACGATCGCACCAAATGGCTTCTCAAAGGTGTGGTAAAGGGCATTGGCGATTATGGCAATTCCTTTGGAGTGCCTGTTGTCGGTGGCGAGGTTTTTTTCGACGATTCATATAACACCAACCCACTGGTGAATGCCATGTCGGTTGGTTTGCTGAAAAAAGGTAAAATGATATCGGCTACCTCAGGCGGCGTTGGGAATCCGGTCTATATTGTAGGCTCATCAACTGGAAAAGATGGCATACATGGGGCAACTTTTGCTTCGGCTGATATTACCGAAAACTCAGCCGATGATATCCCTTCCATTCAGGTGGGCGACCCTTTTCAGGAAAAATTATTGTTAGAAGCTTCTCTCGAACTCAACAAAACCAATGTGATGATTGGGATGCAAGACATGGGCGCAGCAGGCATTATTTGTTCTACTTCCGAGATGTCGGCCAGGGGCAAATGCGGAATGAGGGTCGACCTCGATAAAGTACCCCTCCGCCAGCAAAATATGGAGGCATTCGAGATACTCCTTTCCGAATCCCAGGAACGGATGCTGGTGGTTGTGAAAAAAGGTCAGGAAAAAGTGGTCGAAGATATTTTCGAGAAATGGGATCTGAATTGTGCCATTATTGGTGAAGTAATAGCCGAAGACCGTCTTTTGTTTTATCAGAAAGGTGAACTGGTGGCCGATGTACCCGCCGATGCCCTCGTGTTGGGCGGAGGTGCCCCGGTTTACGATCGTGAATATACAGAACCTGCCTATTATAAAGAGTACAAAAAGTTCTCCATCGACCAGGTAAAACAACCCGAAGATTTACGCGAGGTAGCCTGGTCGATGATGAAACAACCCAATATCGCCTCAAAAAAATGGGTTTACGAACAATATGATTCCATGGTGGGAACCATAAATATGAGCACTAATTTTCCATCCGATGCAGGGGTTGTGAACATTAAAGGCACGAACAAAGCCCTTGCTTTGACAGTCGATTGCAACTCGCGCTATGTAAAGGCCGACCCCGAAAAAGGGGCTGCCATTGCCGTAGCCGAAGCCGCACGAAATATTAGTTGCACGGGTGGGATGCCCACTGCAATCACAAACTGTCTTAATTTTGGCAACCCTTATAACCCTGAAGCCTACTGGCAATTTGTAGGGGCTATAAAAGGTATGGGCGCTGCCTGCCGAAAATTTGAAACCCCGGTCACAGGAGGCAATGTAAGTTTCTACAACCAGACTACTATTGATGGAAAAACAGTACCGGTATTCCCAACACCAACCATTGGCATGTTGGGGATTATCGAAGATAAAAACCACCAGATGACCATGGCCTTCAAAAACAAAGGCAATATGATTTATCTGATTGGGGAATCAAAAAACGATATTGCTTCTTCTGAATATTTGAATTCCTGGCACAAGATTAAGGAGTCACCTGCTCCGTGGTTCGATATCGATGTGGAATATAAACTTCACAAAGTAGTTCGCGGGTTGATCAAGAAAAACCTGATATGCTCGGCGCACGATGTGTCGGAGGGCGGGATTTTTGTCACCCTGTTGGAATGTGCCATGCCACGTGGTTATGGCTTCGATATTACCAGCGATGCCGAAGTGCGCGAAGATGCTTTCCTTTTTGGTGAGTCGCAAGGTAGGGTAGTGGTTTCAGTAACCCAGCACCGCGAAAACGAATTCATCGACTTTATGATGGACAGCAAATTTCCATTTTCAACCCTGGGACATGTTACCAAGGGTGAAATGCGTGTGGATGATGTTGCTTATGGCTTTGTCGAAGATGCCCGCAAGGAGTATGACGAGGCTATCGAGAAGTTGTTGAATGAAGGAGGTAAGTAGTTCAAAGTTGAGAAGTTCTGAGTTGAGAAGTTGAAAACTGTTTGACGGATATGAGCTGATATGTATTTTATAAACCGACAAAGTCACCGATAATCAGAAAATAATTATTGATCAAATACGGTTAGATGAACATATTTCGTCTGGAGAATTGGCAAGCCTGTTTAGTCTGTAAAGGGAAACGAATTAAAATAAAAGTAAGAATACGAACTCAAACAAGTTCACAAAATCTAAACTCAGAACATTGAACTTAGAACTATTCAACTTAGAACTTTCATTCTATGTCCGATCTATTCGATTTTTCCGAACAATTGAAAGTAGACCCTTCCAGGGCAAACATCGACTATGTAAGTTATCTGGCAGGAAACGACAAGGAGGCTTTCGATAGTCTTTTTGAGTTGACCTACACAGCCCCGCATCCCATAAACCAACGTGCGGCCGGGGTATTAGAAACCATTACAAGAACTTACCCTGAATTGGTTTTGCCCTATCTCGACAGGATGATCGACACGCTAAAAGATTTTAAAGTGGATGGGGTAAAGCGGAATTTTACGAAGATATTTACCTACACCCGTTTTTCTGAAGATCAAATTGGGAAAATCCTTAATCTATCTTTCGATCTTATGCAGGATAAAAAAGAGAGCATTGCTGTGCGGGTTTTTTCGATGCAGGTTTTATATAATATCAGCCAGGAAATTCCAGAGATAAAAAAAGAACTGGCTCTTGTTATTGAAAGTGAGATGTTAATTGGTAGTGCGGCATGGCGGGCAAGGGGCCAATGCTGTTGAGGAAGCTATATAAGGAAATGAGTGTAAAATTAGAAATTAAGAAATCATGTAATTAAGGGTGAAAGTCCTTCAAGGCCAAGCCCTGCCTACCTGACAAGCGAAGCTTTAGATAATATTGCACCTCTTTAATTCCCCCGTTCCTTAATTATTCACTCAACCTCATCACCCCGCTTCAACTTGGCAACAATCGTATAAAATATCCCGAGCACTGCCAGAAATGAAAATATCCTTCCAATGTAATCGCCACTTTTTGTGTAGAAAGTGAACTCGTTATTTAGCGATACAGTTTCTTCAAGTACTGCCGGCTCCCAATAGTTTGCAGTTTGGGTTTGTTCCCCTTTTTGGTTGATGAAACAAGTTATGCCGGTATTGCCAGAACGGGCAACACTGCGCCGGGTTTCGATGGCCCTTAGCCGCGAATAGCGTGTATGCTGGAAGTAGCCGGAAGTTGTGCCCCACCAGCCATCGTTGGTGATCATGAAAATCACATTGGCCCCTAATCGGATGTAGTCATTCACATAATCGCCAAACACCGACTCGTAGCAAATTACAGGAGCCACTTTTGCCGGGTTGTTTTCAGAAGTAAAAACCTCCCGTTCCGACTGACACCCCAAACTACCATTTGAACCGCCAAGGTCGATGGCCAGGTTTTCGAGAAATCCAAGTGTGCCGGGAAATGGCATTTTTTCAACCCCCAAAATAAGTTGCGATTTGTGATATATCTGAATACTGCTGTCGGAACTGATCTGAAGGGCCGAATTAAATTCATCATAATACATGTTTGCATCGCCATACTTTTCTGCTGTAGCTGGGATTTCTTGGTCGGCAAAATACATCTGGCCGGTCACAGCCCCGATGACAAACTCTGCCGAGGAGTACTTCCGCAAAAAACCGATTATACGTGAAACCGATTCACTTGTTTTTAGCTCGTCTTCCCAGATGGCCTCCGACAGTGAAGTTTCAGGGGCAACGAAATAATCAACTTCCTTGTTGGCTACTTTTTCTGCCAGACCAAGGATTACATCCAACTGCTGGCTTTCAGGCATTCCATCAAACTTAACCAGGTAAGGTTCGATGTTGGGTTGAATGATGACCACATTGCAGGTCTCCCCTTTTTCCTGATAGGTAGAAAAGATAAATTGGGAAATGCCTATCGGGATTATAATCAAGAGCAAAAAAACGACAACATGAATCAAACCTGCCTTGACATTTTTATGTTGAATGATTTTCAGCAAGCCTGTCGACATAATCATGTTTGCAGAAACCACCCACAACGAGCCACCCAACGAACCAGTGTATTCGTACCACTGGATGAGGCCAATGTCTTTTGCAAAAGCGTTGCCCAGGTTTAGCCAACTCCACGACATTTCCCAGTTTAGGTGGAAGTATTCAAAGCCGATCCAGAAAATGATGAAGAGGAAATTTCCGGTTTTCATTCCTAGCAATCGCTTGCTGAAATGAAATAACCAGAACACTGTGGCCATGAAAAGACTATTCAGCAAAACAACGATTATCATTCCTGTGGGCGTGGCCAAGATTATCCACCAGGTTGTGGTAAGGTTCCAAATAAAAAATGAGAGCAGGGAATAGTAAAATGCCTGGATCGGGCGGTTGGTTTTTTTATTCTGAAAAAGATTGTCTTCAACCAAAAGCAAGGGAACAAAAGCCACCAACAGAAGGATGGAGTGCATCCAATCGGCCCAGGCCAGACCAAGCAATAAGCCAGAAGAGATAGCGTAGAGCAGGCGTGTAGTCTTTGACATATCAAGATTTTTTGATTTTCTGGTTCACCAAATAAATCCCAAATAGGATAACGCCGACCCAGATAAACTGACCCAATTTTATTGTTTCACCATCGGCAAGCCCCCAGAAAATGGCAAACACCGGGATAATGTAAGTTACCGAAGAGGCAAAAAGCGAAGTTGTGAATTTGATCAGCATGTTGAATAAAATGACGGCAAGGAAAGATGAAAAAAAAGCAAGCAGTACGATAAACCCAAAGTTGGACAAAGCTCCATCTGCCGCCATAGCAGTGGTAAAATTGGAGGTGAGCAAGTAAACTCCTGCCCAGGGCCCGATAAGGAAAAACGAAAGGGCAGCCACCGAAAAACCATCGAGACCTTGCAGTTTTTCTTTAATAATATTTGTGCTTAAAGCATAACATATAGTGGCTGTAATGATGAAAAGTGCAAACCATAGATTTCCTGTCAAAAACAAACCCTCGCCGTTCAGGATAAGCCCCACTGTTCCTGAGAGGCCAATAAATACCCCTAAAATATTTTTCCATCCTGTGGAAGTTTTAAATAGTGCTAATCCAACCAACAATGTAGATAGTGGGGTTAATGAATTCAGGATTCCTGCCAGGGCACTGCTTATCTCGGTTTGACCCGTGGTGAATAAAATGGCCGGGATGCCATTTCCGATAAAACCCACGATAAGTAAAAATGTTAGGTTTTTCCGGTTGAGTTTATGAAGTATCCTGAAGGTGAAAGGCAGGAAAAGTAGGAAGGTCGTGAATATCCGCAAACCGGCCACCTGGTTGGCCGAAAAGGATTGAAGCCCCTTTTTCATCAGCACAAAAGAGCTTCCCCAGATAAAGGCCAGGATAAGGAGCATGATGTACTGCCCTCGCTGGTTTTCCAATATCGACGGGGCGTGTTTGCCGGTTAACTTATCCTGTAATGCTTTGATCATTTATCTGTATGTTTTCAGCGGCAAAGATAGGAATTAGATGGGGAGTTAGGAGTTGTGTTGTTCTGAGTTGGAAGAATTCTGAGTTTAAAAAGTAGAGCTTTGAAGGAGTTCAAAGTTGAAATATATTAGGCTTAAAATCTACTATAAGCTCTGCTGCGGCAGGGGTTGAAATGCTAGCTTGTTGAAGTGGAGGCTGATTTTTTCCCAGGAAAAAACTGCCGTCACGAAACAACTACAAACGGAAAACCTGGCTGCCGCCCAAAGGGGGAACGAAAAAACCCGCTCCTTCGATGAGTCGTTTTCCATTTTATTAATTTTTTCTGGAGTAATGGAGTGTTGGAGTATTGGAGTGCAATTGGCAAAGTACCGCTCAATACTCCATTAATCCAAGACTATGAATTTATTTAAAAAACATCAAACCTATCATACCCTGTGGAATATGTCGTACATCTTAGGCCAAAATTATATTTTTATTATCTGGATAAAGTATTACTTTTGCCCCACTTAAAAAGCAACCTCTTACCAGAGCTGTAACGTTGCCGGGTTTTAACAAGAAAACGAATAGAAAGATGAACGATTTAATGAAAGCTGTTGCGCAAGAATATGCTGCAAGGCAGGACTTCCCTAAGTTTGGTGCTGGCGATACCATCACTGTAACTTATAAAATTAAGGAAGGAACAAAAGAAAGGCTCCAAAGTTTTCGTGGTGTAGTGTTGCAACGCAAGGGTGGTGGCATAAACGAAACTTTTACCATTCGTAAAATGTCGGGGAATATTGGGGTTGAAAGGATTATCCCTATCGAATCGCCATTTATCGAAAAAATTGAGGTGAACAAATACGGTAAGGTCCGTAGGGCAAGGATTTTCTACCTCCGGAAATTGACCGGTAAGAAAGCCCGTATCAAAGAAAAGAGATTTTAAGGGTCGAACCCTTTTTCAAAATAAAAAAAAATCCCCCCGAATTTCGGAGGGATTTTTTTTTGTACATTTGGGTATTGCAAAAATGATCAAATTAATAAACTTCTATGGCATGAAAAATTTAGCTCTTTTTCTTTTGATTTCGTTGTGTTTTAGTATTTCAGGTGTCTCACAATTTCATTCTGATATCAGTTCGGAAAGTGAAATTAATAAGCAATTTTATTTTGGGGTTGGTTTCGGATTTGGCATTTTTTATCCGAGCGATGTAAACGATTATATTGCAGCATCTACTTCGGATATTGACATTACAGAAGGTGTTACTGACTTATTTTTAAATTATGTGGGCAGGCTTTCATTAACGTATCGGCCAAACCGGGTGATCGATTTTTCGTTGATTGCTGAATATGCCTGGTCACCAAAGCTTGTTGTTGTGGATGATGGAAGCATAGATTATTTCCACTTCGACAGGTTCTCGCCCGGTATGCTTGCAAAACTGCATATCCCTGTGGGTTCGGGTCGTCATTCGATCTTTATGGCTCCAGGGTTACTTATAAACAATATGAAGTTTGAGGAGTTTAAGGCAAGTTCCGTTGGTCCCCGGTTAGAAGCTGGTTTTAACTTCAATTTTGGCAAAACCACTTTGCAACCTTTTGTATGTTTCGATTACGCCAAAGCTGTGGATGATTTCAATGGGTACAATGAATTTGAATTAAATTACACCGGGGTACAGATTGGGGTAGATTTTAGTTTTTAAAAGTTCAAAGTTGAAAAGTTGAGGAGTATAGAGTTGAAGGGCTTAAAGTTGAAAAGTCAAGGAATTCAAAGTTGAATAGTACTCAGTTCTGAAAATAGGTTTTCAGGGGTATTCTACAAATTCCCCATTTCAAACATTTGAAATTCGATCATTTTGTGTAATTCGATGATGAAATTTTGTTGAGGGAATTTTGTCTGACACCTGGTTTTTCAGCGTGATGTTTCAATTTCAAATAAAGGAATAAAGAAACCCTCCTCAATTTTTTGAGGAGGGTCTTTCTATTTAAAGTTTAATCCCGAATCGTTCTTCTCAAGATTCTCGCTTCGCTCGAACATTTACAGCGGATGGTGCTCGGCAAATTTCTTCAAGCGGAATTCCAAATCAGGGATCTGGCTTTCGTGGGTTTGCGATACACAGGCCCGTAAACCTTCGTGGCGCTCGCTGCCCGTAATATCCAACGAAATGGCACTGACACCATAATACAAAAGTTCCTCGATAAGATCGACACCCGACATGCCGGGGTAGGAAATCGTAAAATAGAAACCATCGGCAATGGGGTTGCCCTCGTCCTGGTCGTACACTATTTTGAAGCCATTGTCGGTAAATATCTTTTTCATAACCCTGGCGCGGTCGCCATACACTTTTACCACATCTAAAAAGTCATACGCGCCATCGTTCACAGCCTTTAGCATGGCGGCAAAACCGTACTGCACCGTATGCGCCACACCCGACGACAAGGCATATAAAGCTCCGTACACAATGGCATAGCCAAACTCATCGCTAGAGAAAAATCGTTTTAGGTCGGGGAAGCGACGTTTGTAAAGTTTGTCGGAGATAACCATCATCCCAATTCGCTGACCGGCATAGCTAAAAGCTTTTGAGCTTGAAATCAGCAAAAGGAAATTGTCGGTGTAATTGGCCACCGATGGCTGGTAAGGTGCCTGCCCAGGGTGCGAATAATCTTTCCTGAAATCCATTCCAAAATACGCCAGGTCTTCGATTACCACCACATCGTACTTGTTGGCTAAATCTCCAATTATCTTGAGTTCTTTTTCGGTGAAACAGATCCACGAAGGATTGTTGGGGTTGGAATAAATAAGCGTTGAAATGTGGCCTTGCGACATATAACTTTCGAGCTTTTCCCTCAGTTTTTCGCCCCGAAAGTTGTACACATCGAATGTCTCGTATTTTAGCCCAAGTACCCTCATTTGTTGTTTTTGAACAGGGAATCCTGGGTCGATAAACAATAGGGTGTCTTTTATCGCATCGCGGCGGCAGGCCACTAAAAAAGCTGCACACGCGCCCTGCATCGAACCTACGCTTGGAATACAGCCTGCTTCGTCCACATCAATATTAAGGAAAAGTTTTGCAAATCGGGCAGCTTCGGGTTTAATGCTGGCAATGCCTTCGATCATTGGGTATTTCGATCCTACGCCCATTCGTATGGCTGCAATTTCGGCTTCGGTGCCAATTTCGGGCGGATTAAGTCCGGGAACGCCCATTTCCATGCGGATGAATTTTTGCCCGCTCTCGTTTTCAATCTTGTTTACAATCCTTACCAGGTCGCGAATTGTTCCCCTGCCTACTTTTTCAAGCCCGCTTTCTTCAATCTGTTTTTTTACAATTGAATAATCAATCGGTGTATCTTTCATGCTCTTTTTTTTAGTTAGATTATTGATACAATTATACAGAATCTTAACTACTTTGCAAAAGCAAAAGGGAGATAGATTATAAAAGTTTGAAGTGATAGAGTGATTGAAAAGGATTGAAAAAGACCTTGAGTTGCAGCAAACAAAAAAAGGTAAAAACCTGTCGATTTTTACCCATCTGCATTACAAAACCTAATTTATTATCTAAACCTTATGACGAGGTTCGTCAGAAACAGTAAGCTTTTTCCGTCCTTTGGCCCTACGAGCCTTGATCACTTTTTGGCCGTTGACAGTCGACATTCTTTCGCGAAAGCCATGCTTGTTTTTTCTCTTCCTGTTCGATGGTTGAAATGTCCTTTTCATCTATCTTATATTTTATCGTTTTTCTTCTTATTTTTTCGGACTGCAAAAGTAGGATAATTATTTACACATTCAAATATATTTTCAATTTACTTTTTTGGTTTGAAGACCAATCCAATTATTTCATCTACATCAAAAGACCAATTCAATATAGCCACTTACACGAAAACCTGATGGTCTCTTAATAAATTGGCAGTAAGGCAGGAATGAACAGGTATGATTCCAATAAAATCCCCAATATTGATTTTTTCAATTTCCTCTGGTGAAAGTTTGATAATACCATGTTCCTGCGAAAGGGACTTTACGAAATTGCCTTCATCCAAAAATTTCCAGCCGATTGAAAGCAATTTTACTGGTAATCCGAAAATCTTTTGTCCATTCACTTCGATTGATTCTTTCGAGAGATGCACAGCCCCGCCATGCACCACCACTTCGTTCCTTCCTTTGTGAATGGCAACCACGGGACAGGCCACACAAACAGCTATGTTTTCCAATTGGCACGACCCCAGGAAATATTGCATGACATCGTAATAGACAAAATTACCCGGGCGGATTTCATCAACGCCCAAAAAGTCATTGGCCAGACTGCACGAAGGAGTATCGCCAATGGATGCAATCATATCAGGATATTGTTTTTTATATCTCGATTTCAGATGGCTTATAGCACCCAGGTTATGGGCATGGATTTGCAGGATCTCATCCACTGTATTAGCATGATAGGTATTTCCCGAATGAATGAGAAAACCTTTGAACGATAGCATAGATGAATTTTCTCCTTCCGATAAAATCGAATCGATCAGGTCTGTGTTTTTAAAATCCAACCCTGTTCTTCCATACCCTGCATCTATCTTAATAAAATAGCCAATCTTGTTTTTAATTTCTTTTTTGATGAAAGGAAAAACCTCCGTGTTTTCAACAAGGATGTTGATGCTACAGTTTTCGGCAAGGTGGTTAATACTGGGAAGTTCATGGATGTTCAGGGGAAAAGCAATGGTCATGTCCTGCCAACCTGCCCTGGCAAATTGTTCAGCCATTTCAACGGATGATACCGTAATGGCCTCCACACCAAAATCAAGGAAATACTCACCCACTTCAACTGATTGATGGGTCTTGAAATGAGGCCGGAAAACAAGCGAATTCTCCTTTGCTTTTTTAGCCATGCTTTCGATGTTTCGGAGGCATTTCTGTTTGTCGATCAATAGTGTGGGCCGAATAAGTTGCATGTTTGTTCGATTTTTACTCCATTACTCCATTACTCCAAAACTCCTTTTTCTTCTACTCCTTCTTCCTTGTCCACACAGTTGTCCTGCCAAAAAGCGAAAACCCCAAATACCCCCGCATGTCAATCTTGTCAGGTGTGGTAAGGGTTATCATGCAACTGTAGGTATTGCCCGATTCAGGGTCATATATGTCGCCATCTTCCCATTCGTTGTCCTCGTCGAATTCAAGGTTGGTCATAATCTCAAGATTCAGGATGGTTCGGCTTCTTAGGTTTTCATCCGGGTTTTCTTTGTCCAATTTTGGTTGACCATTTTCATTGGGGTTCTTCATCCAGATTATCTTCCCACAGTATTTGTCGCCTTTCTTATAAATCTCGATCACCGACTTGTTTTCTTCGGTGTTCCATTTGCCGATAATCCGGTCGCCGGGGTTTTGGGCATAAGTGTTAAAGGAAAAGGAAAAAAGGAAGTAGCCAGTCAACAAATACACTAAGATTGTTTTCATAAAGATTTTGTTATTAGTTTCAAATAGCAAGAAAGCGAAAATATGGGAACTTCCCAAAGCTACTATATTTCAATTAGAACTCAGTGTTGATAAACTTACGGTCAAAACTCAGCTTGTCAAATGGAAGTTCTGAATAAGTCCTAATGTGAAAATAATTACCGTAAGTACAATCATTCTTCTTTTCATGGATCTTGCCCTTATTCTATAAGGTTCATAATCTTATTAATAACCAATGTCTGGAAGCCGGAATTTACAGCCGTATGTTTTGAGATAATCAGTCCCACCTTTTATCTTCATCGGATAGCCAATCCTCCGAAAGGCTTATTTCTGACAAAGTCATTATTTCATAGTTGCTGCCCTCTTCATTTAATATTGAAGTCTTCGATTTTTTTTCTTTCACCTGAATGTCAGCAAACCTACTTTTTAAATGGCTAATAAAAGCAAGATACTTATTATCAGGGATATTTAGCAGGACTTGTTTTATACTTCTTCTTTTTAGTCTATGTAAAGATAAAATAATGTTTATACAAAATTGAATCTTTATTGATTTTTTCGCAAAACAGTATTTGTAAACATGAATTGGTTTCAAAATTTTCACACAACTTTAAATTTTGCTTAATATCTTTGTTCCATTTTGAGGAAAACTTATGGAATTATTCTACAGAAAATATGGCGAGGCCAAACCTCCCCTCATAGTCGTTCATGGCTTGTATGGAGCTTCCGACAATTGGGTTACGGTGGCTAAATCTCTATCCGAGCACTTTGAAGTATATTTGTTGGATCAGCGTAATCATGGCCGTTCGCCGCATAGCGATGAACATAATTATGAGTTGATGAAGGATGACTTGCTCGAATTCATGGACAAGATGCAAATTGAAAAGGCTGTGCTGGTGGGTCATTCGATGGGGGGAAAAACAGCCATGTTCTTTGCCCGCGATTATCCCGAAAGGATAAGTTCGTTGATTGTGGTCGATATTGCCCCAAAATCGTACAACACACCCGGCGAGGCCAGTCTGAAAACGATCAACCACAAGCAAATTATCACGGCCATGAAACAGGTTGATTTTTCAAAAATCACATCCCGGGAAGAAGTAGGAGAGGAGCTGGCCAAGTCGATTCCAAACGAAAGAGTGCGACAATTCCTGATGAAAAACCTGCACCGCAATAAAGACAACAGCTACAACTGGAGCCTTAATGTGGATGCACTTGATCGCAACATGCCCCACATCCTTGAAGGGATGTGCGAAAAAGATTTCGAGAAAGGCAATGGCATTGTTGGTTTTCCGGTATTGTTTATCCGGGGGGCCAACTCGCAGTACATCCTTGATGAGGACATCGACAACATTATTCTTACCATTTTTCCTTTTGCCGAGGTTGTGACTGTCCCCAAAGCCGGGCATTGGGTTCATGCTGAGCAACCGGCTTTGCTTGTGAAGAATTTGTTGTATTTTGTGTTGGAGTGAGGTTAATGTATTGACGAATCGCCTTTGTAAATGATTTTATCAATGGCTTGCGAAATCTTTTTTTAAATTAAAACCAATCTTTTATCCTTTACTTTTCAATACGATACGATTTCCCTTTTTCAATAGTATTGATCTGATTTTTGAATTTAGGGATAAGTTCTTCTATGTATTTAATACTACTTCTTACAACATCAAGTACTACTATGGCAAGTTTAAAATTGCCTATGTTTTGTTGGTAGTCAATATTTTTGTCGATAGTTAATAGGATATCAAAACCTGAATTTTCCGCTTCAGCAAGTAGTTTCCCATTTTTTAAACCGCTAAAGCCAACCTCATAAACAGTAAACACATCGAATTCGAGGAGTAATTTCTTTGCCTTTTTGGTAACGCACTCATCCAGCAATATTTTCATGAGCCACTTGCTTTAAAGTTTCCAATAATTGATTTGAAAGCTGAAGAACTGCATTCACCTGAGCATTGCTGACAGATGGAAAATCTTCGAGAAACTCAGCAATATTTTCTCCTTCCTCTAAATAATCAAAAAGATTTTTCACTGGGACACGGGTGCCTGCAAAAACAGGTGTGCCGCCCAAAATCTCCTTGTCTACATTAATTGATCTGTCCATTTTAATAATTTTTATCCAAAATTCAATCAATAAAGATAATGAATAATTATGAAGATATTCAATTTCAATTCGACGAATCAGTGTTGCATTAAACTACATCCCGTATATTTGTATGTCGTTTTATAGTATTTCTTGATAGTTTTTTAAATTTTGTTCGATGAAAAAAATATTTTCAAAATTTATTCTGATACTTTTTCTTTTCGTTGAAATTTGTGGTTCGGTGTGGGGCCAGACCATCCAGCGCGATTCCATCCATTTTACCGGGGCCGTGTACGATGCGGTTAGCTTGACAGCGATTTCGGAAGTACACATCACCGGAAAAGAGATAAAAACCACGAGTGCATTAGATGGAGGGTTCTCAATATGGGTGCGCACGGGCGATACGTTGATATTCAGCCATATCTCGTACAAAAAAGCCAATTGGATAATAAGTGATACCATTGACAATCCCGACATGCTGGTAGGAATTTTTCTGGTTCAGGATACGGTGAATGTGGCCGAAGTAGTGGTCTACCCCCGCTTGATGAGCCTCGAAAGCCTGATGGCCCAGCCCCTGCCACAGGACAAAGATATCCGTAATGCGAAAAACAACCTCAATATTTTAGGGTATCAGGCCAGAAATACCCGGGAGGCTACCTGGGATGCCGAAATGAACCAAAGGTACGCCCTTCAAAAAGCGCAGATGGGAACCGAATATAAGGGCCTCCTGCCGCCTGATGCAATGGTGCCAATCACGGCAATTATTCCACTTGCGCTGGCTTTGATCCGCCAGAAGTATCAAAACGACAACAAAGAAAAACTGAAGGTGAGCCCCCAGGAAGAAGATTTGATGAAGAGTTTGTTTATCAGGAAAAAGATGGAAGAGGGTCAAGACTAGTTGTCCCTCATTTCACTATTTTGGAAATTGCCTTAAACTCTGCCGTCCCAGAATACCGCAACAATTCGAAAAGAATGGATTCGTAAGTAGTGATAATTGCCCCTTCTTTCCGCATCCGTTCGATTGCTATTTTCTTGTCGTTAGGGTTGCGCGATGACACACAGTCTTCCACCACCACCGGCTTGTATGCCCGGTCGATCAGGTCGATTACGGTTTGCAGGACGCAGACATGGGATTCGATGCCGGCAATAATCACATTCCGTTTTGAAGATAGAGCCAAATTTTCGTCGAACATTGGCTCATCGCAGCAACTAAAGGCCATCTTTTCAATCGGGTGATATTCGCCAATGGTTTCCGAAACTGAAGGTATAGTGGGCTTCAATGCGGCAGTGTATTGCTGGGTCACCGTAATTGGGATCCCGATTGCCTTTAAACCCTCGATTAACTTGATGGTGTTTTTTTCAAGTTTCTCATTTTCGTGGATATGAGGAAACAAAGCCCCCTGGATGTCAATTATTACGGCTATGGTTTCATCTTTATGTATTCTCATCGTATTTTGTTTTTAAGTTTACTTTTCAAAATTAGACATTTTTTTAGACCTAAGCTTTAGATCAGTGAAACTATGATTGTAAAAGCAAATTATGTAAATTTGCAAATACAATTTGTGGAATTATGCCAAAGATATTTGAATACTTAGGAATACTAATTTTTTTCTACTCTAATGAACATGAACCGATACATGTTCATGCTAAAAAGGCAGAATTTGAAAGTAAAGCAGAGTTTTATATCGTAAATGGAGAAATATCAGAGATTAAAGTGAGCAATATAAAAGGTTCAAAACCGCTTAGGGGTAAGGATCTGAAAGATTTTGAGTCTTTCCTGGAAAAATATGCTGATAAAATTGTAGAAAAATGGATCAATTATTTTGTTTATCATAAAGACATTGAATTTGAACGAATCACAAAAAGACTATAATGAAAATTCGAATAGATTATAAGGACTATGATACTGACTTGCAAAATCTGAAAATTGCAACTGCAAAATATTTATCCGATTATGCAATCAGGGTTCATTTTAATGATGGTTCTGAAAAGCTCGTAGATTTTAAACCTTTTCTTTCTAAATCATTACACCCATCAATAAAAAAATACCTTGATGAAAATAAATTTTCAGAATTTGAAATCAAGGATGGAAATTTAAACTGGAACGATTACGACCTCATTTTCCCTATCTGGGATTTATATAGTGGCAAGGTCGAAGCTTAGGCCAATATATCTCAAGCAACCAGCCATGCCTTTTTAACCTCAATTAACTCACTCTCCCTACTCAACTATTCCCCTCCCGGGGAATCAAAACCTCATCGTAAACACCGTTTTTTCATTTGGTTCCGAGCGTGCCGATATGGTTCCCCCATGCAAACGCACAATCTGTCTCGACAGACTCAGGCCAATGCCCGATCCTGTTTGTTTGGTCGTGAAAAAGGGGATGAATATTTTGTCCAGCACCTCCTGGATTATCCCCTGCCCATTGTCTTCCACCTGGATGATAATTTGTGCCCGCTCGCTTAACCAGGCTTTTAAAACAATCTTCGGGTCGTTTGTGTTCGCCAGGGCATGGATCGAATTATTGACCAGGTTGATCAGAACCTGTTCGATCAATTCCTCGTCGGCGGTCAGTTCAAGGTCGACCGGGTCAATACTTACCTGAAAATCAACATGGGCCTTTTTTATGTTGTCGTTCAGTAGGCTTTTAATATGTTGGAACAAATCGGATACTTTGAAAATTGTGAAATTGGGTTTGGGGATGCGTGTCAGGTTGCGGTAAGTCTCAACAAAATGCAGCAAGCCCGAGCTACGTTTGTTGATGGTCTGCAAAGCGCCCTTGATGTCGTTGAAACTCTCTGATATTTCAGCCGGCACCTGCCTTTCTTTGTCCTCATTCAAATCATTTATCATTCCATTCACTGTTGATGTCAGCGAAACGATTGGGGTTATGGAGTTCATTATTTCGTGGGTAAGCACCCTGATCAATTTTTGCCAGGCCTCCATTTCCTTTTCCTCTAGCTCGTTTTGGATATTCTGGATTGATACGAGGGTGAGCATTTGATCACGTATCTTAAATTCCTTGGCATAAATCACCACCTGGAGGATGTCATCATTATCCTGCAATTTCACCAGGGCTTTTTCGCCGGTTTGCATTTTCTGGAGAACATCCACTAATTCGGACGACACATCGTTCAAATCCTGAATCGAACGAAGGTTGCTTTTCCGGAACAGCCTTTTTGTGGCGTTGTTGTACATCTCGACTTTGCCGTTTTTCTGGTAGGCTATCATACTGATACCAATGTGTTGGATCACATTTTGAAGGAAAAAATACTGTTCTTCTTTCTCGTCCCTGATTTTTTGAAACTCGCTGATCACACTGTTAAAAACACCCTTCATTTCGTCGAACGAACTACCCAGGCCTTTCAACTCGAACGAACGGGTGAACTCGGAATATTTAATGGCCTCCAGAAAGCTGGTCAGGTATTGGTTGGTTTTGTTTACATACTGAATGAGCCAGATTACCTGGGCAACTATCAACAGGCCAATCAAAACTGCACTTGTATGGTACTGTGTATTATAGATCAGGAAGAACAATAAAAATATTGTTGCAATCAGGAACAAAACCCTGACAATAGTGCGAAACCTGAAATTTTTATAGACCATACTTTTCGAGTCTTCGGTACAGCGATGTACGGGTAAGCCCCAATTCGGCAGCGGCATGGCTAACATTGCCTTTGTGCCGTTGCATTACCCGGTTAATGATTTTATGTTCCACCTCATCGAGGTTGTAATTTTCCAATTCAAACTCATCCACTTTGCGGGGCGATGAAAGGATGAAATCATCTGCTTCGAGGCGGTTTCCATCGCCCATTATCACAGCTCTTTCGATGGCATGTTGCAGCTCGCGGATGTTGCCCGGCCAACTGTATTGCTCCAATTTGCGCAATCCTGCCGGGGAAATTCCCTTTATGTTTTTCCGGTATTTTTTTACATTCGATTTCAGGAAGTGTTCGGCCAATAAACTGATGTCCTCGATGCGTTCACGCAAAGGAGGCAGATGGATTTCCACGGTGTTGATCCGGTACAATAAATCTTGCCGGAATTTGCCCTCGGCTACCAATTCGTAAATCGAGGCATTGGTGGCGCAGATCAATCGGATATCGAAAGGGCGGGCTTTGTTGGCCCCCACACGGGTAACTTCCCGACGCTCGATCACCGTCAGTAGCTTTGCTTGCAGGGGAAGGGATAAGTTCCCGATTTCATCTAGGAACAAAGTCCCACCCGAGGCAATTTCAAAACGGCCTGGTTTCTCGCCCTTGGCATCGGTGAAAGCCCCTTTTTCGTGGCCAAACAATTCGCTCTCGAAAAGGGTTTCGGCAATGGCACCCAGGTCTACGCTCACGAAAATCTCATCAGCCCGCATCGACTCCCGGTGCAGTGCCCTGGCCACAACCTCTTTCCCAGTGCCGTTCTCGCCCAGGATCAACATACTGGCATCGGTTTTGGCCACTTTCCGAATAGTCGAGAACACGTCCAACATGCCCGGCGACACCCCGATGAAATCTTGAAATGGCTGGTCGATGGCTGCACTAAAGCCTTTTTGTTTTTGCTTCAGGGTATCGGTTTCCTTTCGCGACCGCCGTAATTGAACCGCCGATGAAATAGTGGCCAGTATCTTTTCGTTTTGCCACGGTTTCAGAATAAAATCGACTGCCCCGGCTTTAATTGCCTGCACTGCTTTTTCGGTATCACCATACGCCGTGATGAACAGCACCACTGCATCGGGGTCTATTTCAAGGATTTTCTGCAGCCAGTCAAATCCTTCCTTGCCGCTAATTGCATCCTTGGTAAAATTCATATCGAGAAGGATCACATCGTAATCCTCTTTCGCCATCAAGTCTGGGATCCGGTGCGGGTTTATCTCGGTATGGATTGTTTCCACATATTTTTTCAACAGCAGTTTGAGCGAAAACAAAATATCCTCGTTATCATCGACTGCCAATATTTTTCCTGTCTTTTCTGCCATACATCCAAATTTTTACAGCGAAACCAGGCCATCCCAAACCGGCTTCCACTCCTGTTTTACTTATCAGAATAATTTTGGACTAAAATTAGCTTTTCTGGGGGAATTTGCAAAGTAAAGGATTTTACGGTTGAAATCACTACTGACCGGGCAAAATAGACCATAAGTTTCGAATTTCCTATAATCTATTGCGTCCCTGACAGGACTTGAAACAACGGGGTGCATTCATTCTCTAACTATATTGGTCTAAACTCAAACTACAGTTCTTTTTCTTCTGATGGATTGTCATACACCTCCTCAAACCGATAACTGAATATACGGTACCCTATTGGAATATCTATCTTAAAAATTTCGGATTGTTCAACTTTGAAATGAATGTTTCCACTTTCGAAAGTGTGAGGAAATATAAGTCCTTCTTTGAAAACCCGGTTTAACCAATAATCACCATCAAACGAAAGATAATATAATTTATCCTCGTTGTTTTGACGGCCAATTTCAAGTCCTGTTTGTGCGATATCATGGGCTACTGCAATGGCATCCAAAGTATTGTAATTCATATCACCGGTAGCCCCGGCAATTTCTGCGGCCACGTAAAATGCCCACAATAGAACGCTGAAAACTGTATTCTTCTTTATCTTATTGGTCCGTTTTTCAATGGAATAGTTAATACTGTCAAGAACATTTTGGGCATCTAATGGATGATAAGCTTTTTGTTCAGCCAGGGAGCCTTGTGCATATCTGAATAAATAAATTTGTCCTGGATCAAAAGCCAGTGTATCTGAACTTTGGTTGTCGATGGTTACATCAAAGATTAATTCCCCATCTCTATAGTAGTTAAATCCAATGGAAACGTAAACACTGTCCCTTTCCTGGTATATAAATGTTTGATTGTGATCGACAAAAGTTCGTTGGTTTTCATAGGGAACAATAATAGGTGTCTTGTTTTGAGCGTAAATCGAAATAAAAAGCCCAACAAAGGGGATGAGAACTATAAGTATTCCTTTTTTCATAATGCCTCAATTTTGGTCTGCCGATGAAAACAAAAAATGTACCAAGGAAAAGATCAGTATTCATACTATACGACCTTCGAATCCGGTGTACGACGAAATCTACTTCTTCTTAAAATTGATTTCCTTTTTATTTGCACAAAAAAACGAATGAATATTTTCTTTACTTTTACAAAAGGAAGAGTTAATAAGGCATGCCATGTATTTTTGCATAAAGTTTTGATATTTATCATGTTAATAATCTGTTAAATCCACTGTATTAGAAAGGGAATCTATATCTTTGGATAGAACTAATATAACACCATGGATAATCGATGTTTCAATTTGAAATGCAAAGAATTGACTGTGAGATATCGAATAATTACAATATCAAAGGTAAATCTTATGGATCAATTTGTCGATTATTCGGGCTAGATTCACTCCGGGCTTGGTAGAATTAAATTTTGGGATTCAATAATTTAAAAAGAGAGGCAATGAAAAAGCAAATAATAACATTGACATTTCTACTGGGAGCTACTTTTTTTACGGGTTATTGTCAAGACTTATTGTCTGTTGACTGGCAGCAGGTCGTTTGCTCTGATTCGAAAATTGATCACGTCTATTCCATCTGCCACGACAAAGGAGGAAGCACCTATACGCTTGGTGACTTTCCAGGCACTGCAAACTTCCTTGGAGAAACATTATCGGACACTGCAGGCTCCTGTTTTTTAACAAAACAGGATATTGCTGGGAATAAAGTATTTGCAATAAACTTGGGCAATAATAAGGGCTATTCAAATGGAGATTTGAAAATATCGGACAATGGTGATATTGTGCTGGGACTCTGTTTTACCGACACTTTTTTCCTGAATGGCAGTCCCCTTGTTACATCATCCGATTATAACAACATTATCTTAAAACTCGACTCTGAGCTTAATGTGAAATGGTTCCAGGTTTTTCAGGCAAAATACAATACATACATAAAAAATTTGGCATTGGACGAGGATGAAAATATTTATGCGTCAATTTTGTTTATTGATTCATTGTCGATAAATGGAAACTTATATAAAAACAAGCAGGGATATGGAACAGCCATTGCAAAATTAGATTCGTCGGGAAATGTCTTATGGACTCATCATTTTTACTCCGATTACTATTTAGTTAACCATGTTTTAGAAATTGAAACAAGCACTCTTTCAAATCAAGCAATACTATTTATTACTGGAACTGTGGGTGGAGACTCAATCTTTGTGGATGGTGCATTAATGGCTATACATAAGAGCAAGTACAATGGCCAATACTTTGTTGGGACGATAAATAAAGAGGGTGAAATCCTTCATGCAAAATTTATTGATGATGGAATCCGACAAGTCACAGATATTAGTTTTTTTCAGGATAGGGTTTTCTTTGCCGGTGTTTTTAGCGATACCGTAAGCTGGAATGAAAATCAAATTATTCCTGATAATTGCAATAGCATTTATATTGGTGAATTGAACCATAAGGCAGAAATTATAGGATTTGCAGATCTTCATAGTAATGAAGAGATTTTCTTAACAGGTTTTAAAACTTCACCTCAATATGGTTTTGTTCTCTCAGGATGTTTCAACGGTAGTTTCTCATTTCAATCAAGTTCAATTATGTTAGAAGGATACTACGACCGGGGATCATTCATAGCAAGTATTAACGACACCCTGGGCCTGAACGACTGCAAATATATTGAAGGAGGCTCGTACCATCTTTTTAGGTTATCTTTTTTCAAAAATAAGTTACTTGGAGCAGGAGTGTTTGAAAGGACATGCAATTTCGCAAATCAAACTTGCTTTGCATACAATTCTGACATTTCAACATTCCAAACAACAGACATAAAACAACTATCTTCCTTTAGTCCTTACCAGTTCCCTTCACCTGGGCTTCTTCCACTTCCTGTGTATCCCGATGAATTTACGGTTTCAATATTCCCAAATCCTTTTAAGGAAACATTCACAATGAGATATAGCGAGCCGGTTTGGTTAACCTCATTGACAATAACAAATCTTAAAGGGCAGGTATTAACCAACTACGAAGCCACTCAAGACTATGGTTTTGTAACTTATGTCAACTGTCAAAATCTGGAACCGGGCGTATATATTATTCAATATACAACAAGTAACAAATTTAAGGGGGCCAGAAACATATTAAAAATAGAATAACGAGAAACTTTACTACAGATAAAAAAGGAACAAATAAATTAACCATTACCAAAATATGAAACCCATGAAATCGATAAGCAACCATACCAAATTTAGAACCTACATGCTACTCGTTGGTTTAGCATTTCTTTGTTTTTCTCCTCGGGCGTTCAGTCAATTGTCGGGTTACTATACAATTAGTAGTGCGGGTGGATATTATTCAACTCTGTCGGCGGCAATGAGCGACCTATATAACTACGGGGTTAATGGTGATGTTACCTTTGCTCTTGATTCCGGGTACTATTCTGGCATTTCATTAAATGAAATACAGGGTGCATCTGATACTAGCACTATCACATTTCAATCGGCAACTCTCGATTCGACTGCTGTTATTTTCTCGGGGACCATTGACTTAAATGAAACCTCTTATATTACGTTCAAAGCTTTGACAATATCCACAAATGCAAGGGCTATCGACTTTTTAAGGTCTAAACACATCTTTTTCAAAAGTTGCATAATCAATTCAAATTACCCGGCTAATTTATCTCTTGATGCAAGCATCTATCTTAAACATTATTTTGTAAATCAGGGAGAATATTCTCATATCGCATTTGATCAATGTCGGATTACTTGCAGTTCGCCATGTATATATTGCACGGGTGATAATGGCAGTACAACAATCAACAATTGCGAATTCAATTCAACCGGGGCAATGGCCATTAAAACGAGCCTAAGCCTTGGCCAGTTCAGCATTAAAAACAGTATCCTCAACGGAGGGGTCGATATTAATGATGCAGGTTATAGCGATTTGGTAAACAATGTATTTAATGGCAAGATAAGAATTCTCCATTTAGATAGTGTTTTGAACAACACCTTTAATAGTAATGAAACCATCAGGATTACTTCAGGTTATATGTCTAAAAATCATTTCTGCAACCAACACGCCGATATCTGGGCATATAAATTTATTGATAATTATTTTGAAGGCAACGTAGATGTAAGTTGGGCAACAGATATAAAAATGATTGGAAATATTTTTCTGGATGGTGTTCATTTGTCTTTTAACAATGCTTTGCTTTTTGAAAACAATAAAGTGTATGGGAATTTGCATTATGGTGATGTAGGTACTGCCAATTGGAACTACCGAATACATAATAACATTTTTTTTAATGGATATGTTGATGCCGGTGGCCATCATTCGATTATCTGTTATAATAATTTTGTCGATAGTGCCCATCTTTACCTTCCTTATGGCGATGTTTCGGTGTACGATAACAACTTTTGCAGAGCTATTGTAGGAAACTCAACTTATATTATCCACAACAATTTCTTCCCTCTGATGTATTGCTATCAAGACACTAACTCTACAAACTACGATCCGTGTTATGACAGCCAAAACCCGGGAATAGCAACCAATCCAATTTTACAAGGAAAAGGCTGGTCACAAGCACCCCAGTTTGATTTTTTGGGCAATTTGAGAAAAAACCCACCAGCTATTGGAGCCAACGAAATCTACATTTGTTCTGATAGTCTGAACAATGTGATTACCGCCACTTGTGGAGAAGAGTATTTTCTCAATTTTAGCAATCTACCCGATTCGGGATCTTTTTGGTGGACTCCTGACTCATGTGTATCGTCGCCTAACTCATCGTACACATCTATTTCTACCACGGAGAATACCACCTTATATTTAAGTAATACTTACTCAGGAGTGGTGGATTCTGTAATTATTCAGATAGAACCTTTTGAAGTGGAAATTGCACCAATGCCAATATTTTATTGTGGCTATGCAAGAACACTTAATGCTACCTATCACCCTCTTGCGAGCTATACATGGTCGCCCCCCGATGGCTTGACGAATCCGAATATCAGGTCACCTAACTTATTAATTGAAGACACAATCAACCTTCAATATGTATTGGAGTGCAGTATTCCTGGGTGTGGGGTATCTTACGACACGCTGCATATCGTTTACGATCCAATGCCCTACATAACCATGTACTATCCTCAACAGCAAGCCGACTCAGTTTATTTCTCCTGTTTTGGGGAGTGTATCGATGAATTTTTCTGGGATTTTGGTGACAGCACCTATTCCTACGAACAGAATACCTATCATACCTATCAGGCTAATGGATACTATATAATAACTCTTATTGGGACTAATTCTTTTGGAACTGACACCGTAATCTACGATAGCTTTCATTATTATGTATTATCAACTGAAAAAATTGAAAGCAATACAGTTCAGGTTTACCCAAATCCGGTAAAGGATAGACTTTTTATCAAAGGTCTCCCTGGTGGTCAATCTACAAACATCAAGTTGTTAAGCATATCGGGAGCTGAATGTTTTAAAACCTTTACAAAATCAGTTGAAACGTCTATCGATCTTGGTGATATAAAACAGGGGGTTTATATACTTCAGATTATATTTGATGAAGGTATTGTTTCAAAGAAAATTATAGTTTTACCTTAATGTCAATAGACATGCGAAAACATACTTTTCGACCAAGACTTTTTTTGATACTGACTTTTGCTTTGTTTGCTTTTTATGGTTACAGTCAAGAAGTACCTATTCTTAATTACAGTACCAATGAAAATGGGCAGATACAATTAGCGGTTGGTTCAACTCAAGACAACTACTATATCCTTAAAGTAAGACATAGTTCTGTTGGCGATTTTGAATTATCCACTTCCATCACATTAGGAACTCCGGGTATCACTATAATTACAGAGCCTTTGGGCAATTATCCACTCGATCACTATCAGGTTCTGGAATATTCAATTGCATCACCAACAGATTGTGATGGAGATGGGGTGGATGATATTACCGAGTTTTACAACATCCCGGCACAAGGGCCATTCAATTCTGCCGAAACCATCGACATTGAAGATGGTGCTCTTGTAATTAATAGCCTTACAACTTTTAAGCAATTATCGGTAACAAAAGACCATGTTCAATGGGCCGAATATTTGGATGGAAAAAGGTATTTGAAATACATTATCTCGGATTTCAATACAGCATATCCTAAAATCTATTTCATAAATACTGAAACGTATACGCTTCATGAAGATTTTGCGAATGCCGTAGGTGTCGAATATCTGGGCGATAATGTCAAAAAAGGCGAGATTATTTATCACCCTACCACCATTTCGAACAATGGGACCCTTGGGACATTTACTTTTAATTACAGCAATGGCCATGGCCAGGCATTCGAAGTAGTTCAAAGGTGTTATGAATTGATAGCGGCAAATATGCCCTTTCTGAAAAACAACTTATCCTATTTTGTAACCCTTAGCTATGAAGCGGAATACTACCTGGAAGAAGCCCTTTTCCAGAATTCGAGAGTCTCCAGTCTTTTTGAAGCCGATGTTTTTGCCGATGTTGACTATTGGGCGTTAAACATGGCCGAAGGGTTTGGCTATTTTCGCAAACTAAACCTCGACGAGATGCCAGGTTCAAGAGATATTGTCCTCCTCGAATCGTTGCCAAATACGCTTCCCCGGGTGGGCGGAATTATGACATCGGTAATACAATCTCCTTTGTCCCATGTAAATTTAAGGGCCATCCAGGATAGGATCCCCAATGCTTTTGTTCGCGATCCCTTATCCAACGAATCTATCGCAAGTCTTTTAGATCATTACATATACTATAAAGTAGAGCAGGACAAATATTTCGTACGAGAAGCCACATTAATCGAAGTGAATGAATGGTTTGACGATATTCGACCTCAAGAGGAACAAATCCCCGCGTTGAATTTAACATACACTACCATTCTCCCTCTTGATGAAATTAGCTTTGACATGTCGGACGGATTTGGGGCCAAATGTGCCAATGTTGCTACAATGAGGACTTTTGGTTTTCCTGATAACACAATTCCCGACGGATTTGGTGTCCCATTTTATTTCTATCAGGAATTCATGAAATATAATGGCTTTTTCAATGAGATCATAGCTGTCCGGTAGTTTTTGAAAATCTTGATTTCCATGAGTTAAAGTACTGATTTGCAGGCGTAATATTTCAAAAAAAACGAAATATCATGCTTTGATAAAATTAAGACGAATTAAAATTCATAGCCAACTGTTT
>JAIOYV010000140.1 GCA_021740905.1 Bacteroidales bacterium | reverse complement strand
ATCCTTCTTGATGTGGCCAAATTACAAAATCCAATCACTGTCCCCTGGCTAAATAATAAAAAATTGGAGATTGTTTTTACACCCTAATTTTAGGAGCAAATTATGCACAGTTTAAGAACCTGCGAAAATCGGTGATGAATAGCCATGTACGCAGTGCATGGTAGCCGGACATTATGATGATGGAACCCTGAAAGGGTTCAACTTTCGTATTTCTTTTGTGATTCTCGATTTCGTTATCAACCAGCCCCTTACAAAACACTGTCATTGGTAACGTAGTGAGGAATCTCTGTCATTTCTCTCAGTGCCTAATTTTTTTAGGTTGAAGCTCGATAATATCAACTCGAAACCGTTAAACCCCAAACGAAATCCCAATCCCACGGGCAGTCTTCATAAGGGCCGTGTCCCAGGTAACCAGATTGCTTTTCGATACAGCATCCTCAAGGGTTACCGATGTTATATATGGGTGACGATAGGATACCATGTGCCCAAACTTTTTTTCAAGAACAAGTTCCATGGCCTTTACGCCAAACTGGGTGGCAAGTACCCGGTCGTAAGCCGATGGGATGCCGCCTCTTTGCAAATGGCCCAGGACCGTAGTCCGCATATCGCCCATAAACCCTGCTTGGGCTATTTCGTGCATTACCTGGTTGGCAATACCTCCAAGCCTAATGTTCTCATAAGCAAATTCACTTGCTTTTTCCGAAACCTGGCTACCTCCTTTCGGACGCGCACCCTCGGCCACAACTATATTGGCAAACCCGCGCCCCTTACGGAAGCGATGATCAAGGTGTTCAACAATCTTGCTTACTTCATAAGGGAATTCCGGCAGCAGGCAAATTTCGGCACCTCCGGCTACGGCAGAGTTCAGGGCAATCCAGCCGGCATCGCGGCCCATCACTTCCAAAAGGAAAACCCGGTTATGACTGGCGGCAGTGGTCACCAATTTGTCAACAGCTTCGGTGGCAATTTGCACGGCAGTTTGAAAACCGAAAGTGGAATCGGTTGCAGCCAGGTCGTTGTCAATGGTTTTTGGCACCCCAATCACATTTAAACCTTTTTCGAACAAGGCTTGTGAAATGCGTTGTGAACCATCGCCCCCAATGTTAATAACCGCATTCACGCCCATATACTGGAGCTTGCGGATCATTTCATCCGATCGGTCAACGGTCGACCAGCTTCCGTCGTTATTTTGATAAGGCCAGGCAAAGGGGCCTCCTTTGTTGGTGGTTTCAAGGATGGTCCCTCCTCGGAAATGGATGCCGGAAACCGCTTTATTATCAAGTTCAACAATTTTCATTGGTTCGGATAGCACACCATCAAAAGCCTGGATACTCCCAATTACTTCCCAGTCTTTTTCCTGGGAAGCCCGCTTCACGATAGCACGGATCACGGCATTCAACCCTGGGCAATCGCCACCCCCTGTCAATACTAATACTCTGTTCATTCTGTCCTATTTTTGTTAATGATGAAGGATTTTTCGGGGTGCAAAGATAAACTTATTGAGGTGTCTTGAAAATTATCAAATGGTTATGGATTGGAAAAAACTGACCTGTTAGAAAGGATAGGTTTATCCGGTTTATTGCAATTTCGCTGCTACCACACAGGTCTTCTTTTCTTTATGTACCTTTCCCTGCAAATCGAAATACTCGAAATAAACCACATAAATGCCGATGCGGGCTTTTTGACCAGAGGAAGTAAGGCCATCCCAGGTAAATTGGCCGGAGGTGGATAAAAGTACTTGATCGGCAATACGCCTGATTGTACGGCCCTTCGCATCGAAAATGGTGATAGTACCCACATAGCCTGGCTTATCGAAAGAATAGGAGATGGTAAGCACATCGTCGTGGCCATCGTTGTCGGGTGAAAACAGCTCAGGGTCAACCTGGAGTCTGGTTTCCATTTCAGACACTTCAATAAATTGAGAATTAGGCAAGCCCGGTGTACCAAATCCAACCGTTTCGGCTGCCGAGTGCCAGTTATTCCAGTCATTGGTGGGCAAATCGAAGTTGATGCGCTCCAGGGCCACCCCCTCAAAACTGTTCAGAAGATCGAATTGCATATCTTCATGGTAGTCGAAATCGTCGATCGTAACCAGCGATTTATTCAATAGGATTGCCCTGCCCGATTCGTTGGCAAAAGTGGGAAGCGAAATAACAGGTTCGATAAAAGCCGATGCATCTGCCTCCCAATATTGTTGCAAGACTTTTTCTTTTGATGAAGTAAGCACAAGGTATTCATCAGGAAAAAGGAGGAAGGGTTCTTCCGATAGATTTTTATGCGAAGCCGGAACCTGGTTGTATTCGTCCCAGTTAGCCAGCATGAGTCCTGACATATCGAAAGTTTTGAGCGACCGATTGTACAACTCAATATAATCGACCCCGTCAGCCAAGGGGTTGAACAATATTTCGTTTATGACAATATCGTTTGGCTCTATCTTTTGGGGCACTGCAAACCGTGTTGTCAAAGTCTCGAAATTTTCATTTTGGGCACAATCACTTACTGTATTTATGCTGATGAGATACAAAAGGTTTTGATCGAAAGTATCGGCAAATTCAATCACCACCGCTTGAAACAGAGGTTCTGACGGATCGACAGAAATTGGTGATCCTAGTCCATGATCAACCCTGAAATTTTCAGGATCAATAAGGCTTAGGCTATCCAGTAATTCAGCAAAAACAAGTTTTACCTGATTGTTTGAAATGGGATATGCCCGAAGGATTTCGGGTGGACTATAGTCGGGATTGTCGGCAAGCACGGAATTGTGGTCTCCTGGGCTTCCTCCACTCGAATGTTCCGAAGCCGTCCAGTTGGCAGCCCCCTCACAAAAATTGGTCGGGTCGATCCGTTCGAGCGACCAACCTCCCTCGGTTTTGTAGCTGTCGTGGTACCAATCGAGGGAGTATTCAATAGAAGAAACCACCCGGTCATATTTATCTCGCAGCGATAGTATTGTCCCATCGTTGGTTAAATCGGTGGTGCCGAGCACATCCATACATTTTATAAATCCACCGAAATACATGCACATATCCGCCGGGCAAAGAATCAATAGTTCACCCGGCAAAATAGTTGCAGTCTTTAGTAGTTTCTTTCTTGTCCCGGCAGTAAAAACCCACCCATCCAGGTTTATAGGATAGGCCGATGTGTTCAGCAGTTCTACATATTCGATATCGGGCAGTTTTACAGTTGGAGTGGGGTCAGCCATTATTTCGTTGATAATCACATCCCATTGCCGGGGCTGGTAAAACACGAACGTAAGGCTGGTGTCACTCATTGTATTGTTGCAGAAATCTTCCACCCCATCCACTTGAAGCACAACTTCATTTTCTTCTGTAAAAGCTTGGGCAAAAACCAATTCAACCAAATTATATTCAACCAAACTACTGATTTCAGGATAATTGTAACTTCCTGCAATTTGATAAAATCCCTGGTTTGTAGCCGAAACCGGGTCGACTTCTTCTGAAAATTCAAGAAAAACAGTTACTGAATCCGACACATAAAATTGAGTGATGAAAGGGGGCGTATTGTCGGGATTGGGGGCATAGATCGAATTTTGTTCCCCCGGACTTCCACCTTGTGAGTTGACCGAGGCTTTCCAGTTGCTCATTTGTCCACAGTCATTGTTGGGGTCGATGCGTTCGAGCGACCAGCCACCATCTTCTTTGTCCACATCCTGATACCAGTTTTCGGAATAGGCAATTTCTGAAATAACTATTCCCAGATCTGTTTTAATTTTAATGCTTTGACCCACATTCGTCAATCCCTGAAAGGCAGGCACACCAATCGTTGACCCATAAATTTCCAATTCCCCAACAGCACCTGTTGCACAGAGCAAGAGGTAGCCGCTGACGGGAAGCAAAATTGTTGGGATGGTTTTTTCGATACCGCCAATCTCTAACACCCAACCGGACATGGTAATGTCAACACCCGATCTATTGTAAAGCTCGATGTATTCTTCTTCGGGTAGGGACACCGCTGGGTTTGGGTCGGCCATAAGTTCGTTTATCACTACATCGTTGGACGAAACTTCGAACCATGAAAAACTAAGAATGGTATCGGCCATGCTATTTCCACTGATATCTTCGAGGTTATTGATCGAAAGTTGATACATATTCCCGGAAATCAAAGAAGTGGGAAATTCGAGTAAAATCTCCTGCGGAATGGTAGTGTTAAAGCTTGCACTTGAAGGGTTTCCAATTCCCGACAACAGATAATTTCCAATGGTTTCGGCACTTGTCTGATCAATAGCCTCCGAAAATTGGATGCTGATTTCGTGGTCTGAGGGCAGCGAAAAATTTTCGACAAACGGGGCAATTGTGTCCACCTGAATAGCTCCTGAATATAGATCATCAAAATAAAACTTGTCGATATTGCTAACTGTATATTTGCAAAACAGACCAAAATAGTTCGAGCTTGTGAAGGCATTGTCGAAAATCTCGCCTTCCAAAGAAAAATTAAAACCTCCTGTTATATCCGAAAGAACCTGCCAAAAACCGGTAACATCCCTCGTTACTTTTAGTCGGATGGTATTTGTGGATGCACCGCAATTCCCTTCGATCCCATCTATTATTTTTGTGTGATTGTTACCAGCCTGCCTAAACAGGTCGATGCTGTCGTCCGATCCATTTTCGCCCAGCAACAAATAATAGCCATTCACCGGGCCTTTTAAATCTTCAACATCAGAAATCAAATAAATGCGCAAATTGTTGTTCACCGATGGGGCAAAGGCCATTTTCAGCCAGATGTCCCATTCATTTTCGTTTGAAATAGAATTAGAAGTGACAAGACAGGATGTATCGACGATGCTCCCATTTAGTTGGAGTTGGTTGTTCCCGTTGATGATAAACTCATTCGTATCGCCTGTCCACACAGGGTTTTGGGTGAAATTGCCATCCGAAAAATCGTCCTGGAATTGAGCATCTGCTATGCCCGAAAGAAAAAGCAATCCAAATAAAACAAGATATTTCATATACATTTATTTGATGTGATCTGTTGGGTAAACGCAACTGTTTAATTAGCTTTGAAAAATACAATTTTTTTGTCATTTTTTGGTTAGAAAAACTTGGAGAAACGGAGAGATGGAGTGTTGGAGCAATGGAGTGATGGAGTGGTTTTTTTCAATTCTCCCCAAAACTCTAAAACTCCAACACTCCAAAAAGCTTTTTGTGTAGGGATATTATAGAAATAATCCCTCACAATTTTTTTTTAAGAGATATAATTTTCGGGAGGGTTTTTATGAAAGTTGCAGTTGTTGGGGCCACCGGCTTGGTCGGCACAGAAATGTTGAGGGTGTTGGAAGAAAGAAAATTCCCGGTGGATATATTACTTCCTGTGGCCACTACAAAATCTATTGGGAAGGAGCTTGTGTTTAAAGGGCAGGAAGTGCTGGTTGTCGGGATCGAAGAGGCCCTTTCGCAATACCCCGACATTGCCCTGTTTTCGGCAGGTGGGGCTACATCGAAAAAGTGGGCTCCCGAATTTGCCAAGGTGGGCTGCACGGTTATCGACAATTCGTCGGCCTGGCGAATGGACCCCCATGTGCCCCTCATCGTGCCTGAAGTGAATGCCCATGTACTTACTATGGACCATAAAATTATCAGTAACCCAAATTGTTCGACCATTCAGCTTGTGGTGGCTATTGCACCGCTGCACCGTGAATATAAAATCAACCGCATGGTCATTTCCACCTATCAATCTGTGACAGGCTCGGGGATGCCCGGTGTTATGCAACTCGAAAACGAGAGAAAAGGCAAGAAAGGAGAAATGGCTTATCCCCATCCCATCGACCTGAACATCATCCCTCATGGTGGCGATTTCCTCGACAATGGCTACACCACCGAAGAAATGAAACTGGTAGATGAAAGCCGAAAAATTTTAGGTGACCAATCCATCGGAATCACTGCCACTGTGGTACGTGTGCCGGTTTTTGGTGGCCATTCCGAATCGGTAAACCTGACCTTTGAAAAGGATTTTGAATTAGAAACAGTACTTTCCATTCTTTCAAATGCCCCTGGCGTAACAGTGCTCGATAATATCCGAAAAAACGAATATCCCATGCCCCTCTTCGCAAAAGGCCGCGATGAGGTTTTTGTCGGCCGTATCCGCCGCGACCACTCCCAGCCAAATAGCCTCAACCTTTGGATTGTTTCTGATAATCTACGAAAAGGGGCAGCTACGAATGCTGTGCAGATTGGAGAGGTGGTGGTGAAATTGAAATAATCAACTCATTTTTGATAATGAAGATAATCAAGTTATTAGCTGGCTGGATAATCACAATAGTTGGTTTTATTGGCGTAATTTCTGGTCTTTTTAGTATTTTAGATCCTTCATCTGCTCAATTGACAGATGATAATAATCCTTTTGGAACACCCTCTGAAAGAATTTATTCGATTGGAATTACATTCTTTTTTACATTTATTTTTATCGTTGGCATTTGGGTTCTAAAATCAATGAAAAGAACAAAGAATAACTCTTCATAATAAATCAGAAAAATGTATCTTTGTTGTAGATACATTAATATAAATAGCTTATGCTAACAAAAGTTCAAAAGTGGGGCAACAGCCTCGCCTTACGGATACCAAAAACATTTGCGAATGATGCCCGGCTGGAAAATGATTCTCCTGTTGATATTTCTTTTGCTGATGGCCAGATTGTCATTAAACCTATCAGTTCACCAAATTGGACACTTGGAGAATTATTAGCGGGTATCAACAAGGACAACATTCACAATGAAATTGATACAGGTTTACCAGTTGGAAATGAAATTTGGTGAAATGATGATGTATATTCCCGATAAAGGAGATATTGTTTGGATTTCTTTCAATCCACAGGCAGGGCATGAACAGGCAGGACGGCGACCTGCATTAGTCCTATCCCCGGGGGCATACAATGAGAAAGTCGGATTAGCATTACTCTGTCCCATCACAAGCCAAAGCAAAGGTTATCCTTATGAAGTGGCCGTCCCTAATGGGTTAAAAATTTCTGGGATTGTTTTATCCGATCAAGTAAAAAGTCTCTATTGGAAAACAAGGCAAGCAGAATTTGTGTGTAAATTACCAATTACTTCATTGAACGAGGTATTACAAAAGTTAAACACACTATTGTAGTAATCAATATGAAAAAATTCTTTTATGAAAAAAGCAATCCTACTATCGCTTCTTGCAATCATGACTATATCTTGCGAAAAAGATAAACCTTTGATTGATGGTGAGCTATCAATCTATTTCACTGGACAGACTTTAAACGAGAATTATGAATTCATCCTGTCGAATAAGACCAACAAACCAGTTGCATATTGGGGTTATGAAGAAGGATTTCCAATTTATCAATTATCCGTATTATCGGATACAGGCTGGGTGGACAGTGGCCCTGGTTGGTGTGGAACAGGCCTGTCTGAAATAATGTTGAATGCCGGAGATTCCTTTACAATAAGTGTTTATAAACCTATTGACTATCAAACCTGGCGGGTAGGCCTGCACATCTATTTAGAAAATGATGAAGAGGGTCAATTACTTTGGAGCGAGGCAGTAAATTAGCCAGATACACAACCAAACTTATTTTACATAAAAACAAGGTAGGTAAAATGAATAGCAAACATCTCTACATTTTATGGACAAGCGGCGATCCTATCACAGCCGAAAAAATGGTTTTTATGTATGCCATTAATTCTCTGGTCCAGGGTTGGTGGGAGAAGGTCACACTAATTGTTTGGGGCGCATCGGCAAAACTGGTAAGTGAGGATGAAAACATACAGGGAAGGATACAGGATTCATTGGATGCCGGAATGCACATTACTGCCTGTAAAGCCTGTGCCGATCAATTGGGAGTGACTGAAGCCCTGCAAAAACTGAATATTGAAGTCAAGTCGATGGGTATGCCATTGACAAAGATTTTGAAGGATAACGAAAGACTCCTGACAATTTAGAGTGCCCTTTTGTACTATTTGTAAATCCTTATTCTATGGATGCACTATTCTACGATATTTTTTATGAGATGGAACGCCAGGGACCTGGTGATAAAACCTCTACACTAAAAGCTCTTGGGATGATCCCTGATTTGCCTGGAAACACTACACTTCTTGATGTGGGTTGTGGCACAGGTATCCAATCCATCCATCTGGCGGAGGCCATCGAAGGAGAGATTTTTGCTGTGGATAATTACCAACCTTTTATCGAAAAGCTAAACAAGAGGGCTGAAAAACTTGGATTATCCGGAAAGCTTTCTGGCAGGCAAGCCGATATGTTCAACCTGCCTTTTCAGGAAATGGAGTTTGATGTGATCTGGTCGGAAGGGGCGGTTTACATCATGGGGCTTGAGAAAGCCATGCAGGAGTGGGCAAAATTCCTCAAAGATGAGGGCTGTCTGGTTGTTTCAGATTTCAACTTTCTTGCAGAAAATCCGCCCGAAGAAGTGTACAACTATTTCGCACAGGAAGTACCCGATGCTGGAACTGTTGAAAAAACCATTGAATTCATCAGGAAATCGGACTTCCGGCTTATCAATCGCTTTACCCTTCCAACAAAAGCATGGGAAGATTTTTATGAAGAACAGGAGAAGATTTTAATCCGCTACCGCAATTATTATCAGAATAATAAAGAAGCCATTGAGATAATTGATGCCATGCAGTATGAAATCGACCTTTACCGGGAATATTCCAAATCCTACGGATACACTTTTTATATATTGCAGAAGAAAGTAGTTAAATAGTTCTGAGTTCAAAGTTGTGTCTTTTCATAATATAGGTTGACACGAAGTTTAGTTGAAAACTTTCGTAAATTAGCTAAAATGAAAAGTCAACGAAAAGAGAGGAGGACATTCAGCACAGCTTTCAAGAAAGAGAAAGTTGGGTTGTTTGACAAAGG
>JAIOYV010000050.1 GCA_021740905.1 Bacteroidales bacterium | reverse complement strand
AATAAATAGAGACACTTTCCAACTTGCCGGTATGATTTGCTTTAAACGATTGCCAAACATTATCTTCCAATAGGTTAGTTGTACTTATCGCTTGATTGACATCTTCAATTATAGATGTATCTATTGGGGAATATTCCATGCCTTCGGGCAATTCCACCGGAGGCAAAATGACACTATTCCCCTGGCTGATACTCAACACACTTCCATTGAGTGCCAAGTTTTGAAGCTCGTTTGCCGGGCTATAATCAAGAGTAGGCAGGTTTTGAATATCAGACCACTGAACACCATCCTTTATATTAGATGGAACAGTTGGATCAGCCTCGATGGGTGGATAAATCTGCACTGTATCAATTGTGTTTCCATTTACCTGAACCACAAGATTTAATGCAACCTGTTGGCTGAAAAGAGTTGCAGGTAAAGGGCTTACCGAACCAAGCACAACCGCATACAAGCCATTGTTTACCTGTACGGTTTGTATTTCATTCCAGTTATTTCCCCCATTGGCAATGCTGAACTGGAAGGTTTTAGAGCCATTAGCGGGTTGCCCATTTTCTAAAAGTTTGCCTTGAAAAGGTAGTTGCTGCGCAAAAACATTCAGCGATGCAATCAGCATTGCCAATACTAATACGATTCTGTAATTTGCTTTCATGTTATTTCGTTTTGATTAATAAATATGTTATACTTAAGATACTAAATATCTGTGAATTAATATAGTAGCCAAACAGCAGCTTTCCATCTTAAAGTCACTGAAAGTACTATCTGAAATAGATTAGTTTTATAAGCTGTGTACTGTTTTTCGTGGTAAGTCTCAGATAATAAACCCCGGAGGAGCATGGAGTACCGTTTTCTGCACAACCGTTCCATTCGATTGTATGCAGGCCGGGAGATATCTGATTCAGAGTTTTGCTGAACACCTGCCTTCCATCTGCTCCTGTAATAGTCCAATTAATGTCGGATGTTGTATACATTTCAAATGAAATGGTGGTTGTATTGCTGAATGGATTTGGAACAGGCGGATATACCTTACATTCAGTATTTTCATACACATCAGTGACAATATCACAGAAATCAAGTTCGATAATTCCGGCATAATCCTCCCCCGGATTGGTTTGAATTACTGTATTGCTTTCATATACTGTGTTGTTTCTGAACAAGCGGAAGGTAGCGGATTCGGGCACTACTCCATTGATGACTAAGGTTGCATAGCTATTGCCCTGGTAAATAGCAATCTTCCCCGTTGCCCTACATTCGCCATTTACAAAAGCACCAATTTCATCGCCATCCTGGACCGGATTACCACAGAAACCAACCTTCAGATAGGCTACCGTACTGTTTGGATATATCACCGGTTGCCAGATATAGTCTGCATTTTCGTCAATTTCAAGATTCTTGGTAGGTTGTGGATATGTAAGCGTACAATTAGCAGATACTTTTACCCAGAATCCATCACCCGGGTTCAATGTATTCAATGTATTGTAGAAGGGTGGGTAAGACGGATCAAATGCACTAAGCGAGTTCTTCACTTTTAACAACCAGGGCATTATCCCTGCCATGCCATTTTGAATTGCTTGTGGGGAACTTGAAGGATATCCTATCAGGTTCCAACCAGCCACAAGTGGAATGTGAACATCCTGTGGTTGAAGCAGCCATCCATATTGGCAGAATTGCAAAGTATTGTCAACATTCACAAAATAGCCCTGGCCATCTGCAATATTGGTCAGTTGTCCAAAAGGATTTCCGGGGGCATAAAAATAAAGTTCCTCCTTCACATAATTCAACTGGCCGGCAATGCTTTCAAATACATTAACCGTTGCCATATTCAGTGGATGAATATAAAACGACATCAGATTCCATCCCCCGTTGAAATCAAAGCACTGTTGGGTCAGGTGATGAACCTCAAGGCTTACAGGCTGTCCCGCACAGCCCGCCTGGCTGTATTCCGTGACCATCACTTCGCCTTCGGCATTACCCCAAAGGATGGAGGCTACATTGCTTCCATTGCCGGAAACGACAGTGCCGTTTGTCGCCTCCCAGAAGTACGAAGCGTCCGGATGGTAAGCCACAGAATATACCCGGGTTGAATCAGGATAAACGATGGTATCTCCCGTAATGATTGATGACACTGGCAAATCCGCCACGATTACCTTTGAGCTATCCAACTTTGTACAGCCATTCGACCCGGTGACTGTAACATAGTAGGTTGTCGTTTGCAATGGCGCTACTGAAATGAAAGGTGTCGTTTCACCAGTACTCCAATGGTAGACCCCATTGCCATTAACACTTCTCGAAACCCCTGTTCCGAAACAAATTGTTGTATCTCCACTTACCTGAACGACAGGTACATTGCCCAATACTTCCTTGTGAATTCGATTGCCGGAAGGGTCGTATTGGAAGTGAATGGTTTGGGAATAAGAATAATTGAACAAAAGTGCACAGTTGAATATTATTAAAAATCTCATAATTAATGTATTTAGTTGTTAATATGGTGGTCGTAAAGTTCCGCTACACCAAAAATATCTTGAAATCTTTCAAAGTTCTTGATAGACTGTTGTTCTTGTCCTAATCTAGCGCTCCATTCCATAATTGCATTAAATCCTCCACTTGGCATTTTGCCCATTTGGTTAACAGAATGCCAATACTTTAACCCTTGCGTAGAGGCGGAGAATATTACATCAACAGCTACACTCTTTGTAAATACTCCTATCATACCCATTGCAGAGCTTTGATTAGTCATATCACGCAATAAAGTAGGTATATGAAAGGGTAATGCATCTAATAATTTGACTGCTAAAGTGGGTTCAATAAAAGCATCATGGTAAATTCCTTCCCAAAAAAACTTGCCCATTGTTTTTGATGGTTCCTTTTCTATTGTCCCATGAGGATTGATGTTTTTTTGAGTTTCTTCATTATGAGGCCTTTCGTTGAACAAATAAATAAACGCACCAGTAGCGGCACCGTTTACAAAATTTCCACCACCAATTTCTTCAGCAGCCCCACCTATAATTCCATATCCTACAGCTTTGCCAAAATCATTTAATCCTGTGTTTTCTAACATTGGACCAAGCGCACTTGAGAACAATCCAGCATAAAAACCTTGTTCAAATTTACCACCTTGTACTACTCTTGATGCTCCTTGCACAATTCCATGCACCATTGGTTTAATAGTGTATCTAATTAAATCAGAAGCATTTTTAAAAAATTCACCTATTCCAAAGGTTAATCCCGCCGTTACCGCTGAAATTGCGCCGGCTGTTAAGCCGACTTTAAACGCATCTCCGATACTGCCTCCCGCAAGCAAGCTCCCCGAAAACGCCATTCCAAATCCAAATCCAGCACCTGATACAACAGCAGTTGCAAAGCCTGCCCATGCTGTACCAAATGCAGTTCCTATAGTACCTATCAACGGTGCAGCAATGGCTAAAGCTATTCCTGCTGTTAATACACCTACTATAACAGCAACTAGAGGTTTCCATATCTGCGACCAAAAACTTTTATAACCACTTGGATCAAATAACGATAGTGGATTATTCAGGCAATAGGAATAGCGATTGAGACTTTGAGTATTTTCAGGAGCCTGTATATATGGATCGGGGCTGATGAAGCGACCAAGTATGGGATCATAGATACGGCCATCCATATTGATCAGGTTAAACAAGTCTATGTGTTCGTGCCCGGTAAAACCACGCATATAGGATGCCTGGACCGAATCAGGCAAGGCAGTCCAATTTTCAGTTCGCCGTTTTCCCCAGGCATCATAGCTTAATATCTCCACTACTGTACCCTGCTCATTGCTTATCGCCTGAACCGAACCGAGGTGGTCTTTGTGCCAATAGCGTGTATTACTTTGCCCATTACTTTGTTCGGTGTAAACGGCAACAACCCCCTCCCCTCCACGAATGTAGTGGAGTTCACGGGTACCTTCCGGGGTAATTTCCAATTCATACAGATTCCCGACGTAATACTTGGTATATGTAATCGAATCGTTTACAAGGTGTTTGATAATTTTCCTGCTATGGTTGGGGCCATAAAAAAGTTGCATTTCCTTGATGCCTTCAGAAATGTTTTTGACTTTATCATAGGAAGTGTATAGAATGTTGCAGGACAATGAGGGAATACAAATAGTAGTGTCAAGAGTATGGACAGTAGTCACCTGATGGGGACCAGCTCCGTTTTCACCATATATATATGTGCCTACATCCGATTTTGTAAGTATATTTCCAAGTATGTCGTAACTAAGGAAAGTACTGTCGCCTGCGGCAATTTTTGTTTTAATCAAACGGTTCAGGTCATCGTACCAAAAATCCTCCTGTAAACCACGCTGAATGTCGCTTCTGGCTACCAGATTGCCAATTTCGTTAAATTGAAATCCAAGACTTTGAATGGTATCTGCAATATGGGTAGTGGTTATCCCTTCCAGGAAACCGGTTACATCATTGTAGTCATGCAGCGTTGTTGCATTATTTCCGAGCTTTTGTTGCACCAATTGCCCTCGTTCATTGATATTTTCAGCTTTCCAGTACAGGAAATTATCCGAATTGCGTCTTACCTCGGTAAGAAAATTATACTGATTATACACGTAATTCAGGGAAAATCCTGAAGGATACACAAGGGTTTTAGCCCTGCCGAATTGGTCGAAAGTATTTGAAGATGAGAAAGTTTGGTTATTAATAATTTCATCTGTCTTAAAAAGTCTTCCCAAATCATTATAATGATAAACCTCAGAAATACTATCAGGACCAGCAATCGAAGTAAGTTTTCCGATGCCATACGGTTGTGTATCGTAAATCCAAGTAGTTATACCTTCTGTTTCAGTCCTTTGGATTGGACGGCCCAATCCATCATAGGTCATTTGGGTAATGTTGCCATTCGCATCGGTTTCTGATATTAACTCACCAAATGAGTTTAATGTATACGAAAAACTACCCATGTCCGGGTCAGTCATGGAAATTTTATTACCCCGTATATCGTATTGCATTTCAGTAGTATTCCCTGCCGGGTCAATCAATTGAATGATATTCCCAAAGGCATCATAAACATATTGGATGGCATTGTTTTGATTGTCTTTGCTGGAAAGCATCCTACCCATTGCATTAGAAATCTTGGTGGCAGTTTGATTAAGTGGGTTGCTTACCGTAATAGTCAGGCCGTTGTAATAGGTATGAGAAATCCGGTTGCCAGGATCAATTCGGGTTATTTGTCTCCCGACAGTATCATACAGAAAAGTTGTTAGTTGAGGCAAAGTGCCACTGAAGTAAGGATCGGTAGTTTGAACAACCTGTCCCCGCTTATTATACTGTTGGTCAACGTAAATGGCAGTGCCATCGAATCCTATTGAAACTTTTCGTACCTCCCTGTCCAGAATATCGTTGTAAGTTACTGATGGTATTGATCCAGTTGACTGCGAATGAATAAAATAAACCGCATTGGGGGCAGAAAAGCTTGTATTGCATTTTCGATACGATAGAACAGACTGGTTTCCATCTGCTGTTGTTTCTTTTATTTTTCTGCCGAATCCATCATATTGCCAGGTAGTTGTCAATCCATTCGGCCCGGTCAGCGAGATCATATTCCCTAATAGGGGTTCATAGCTTTTGGTTTCAGTATGTCCAAAAGCGTTTATGCTTTCCAAAACAAAACGGCCTTGTGTATCATAATTGGTGGTATGTGTCCTTGTTTCGTAGGCCAATCCATTGTAACCTGTCAGGTGGGTTTGTATAATATTCCCAAAATCATCGTGGGTGTATGTTTTTTCCAGCTTCAGGCTGTCAATTCCGGGTTCAATGGTTTCTTTTGAAATTAGTCCTGTATTTGGCTCATATTCAAAGGTAGATATCCTTTGGAGCGTGGGTTGTCCCGGAGTATGCCGGATAACCACAGCACTATCGAGCCGTGATAAAATCCATGTATCGTAATGGTTTGTATAGAAGTTCTTTGAAGTGTCAATATTGCCATCTCCATAATCTACTACGGCCATAGTGAGATTTCCATAATCATCAAAAGTCTGATGGTTGGTCGTAGTGCTGATTAAGTAAGAGTTAAGGTTGTTATCGAGTTCATATTTTTTTGCCACACTTCCACTTACATACGAATAATGTACTGTACCATTGTAATAGACCATTAATCCCAGGGTGTTGTCAACTTCGCTTAACAGAGTGCCATTGGCAAGTCGCTGTTCAGTTCGTTTCAGCTTGCTGCTTATGTATTTATAGTCTCTTTCAAAAAAATTGATGGTTTTTATCCCACTGGTTTCGTCAATGGTTTCCATTTTGGTGAAACCCCGGAATCCTCTTCCCTGTAAATCGAGTAAAGCACCGAAATACTTGTAAGATATTGTGTTATAGCCACCCAACCCATTGGTAACACTAAAGGAGTTAACCACATTCAATTGCCCCTGAAAATCCATTTTAGGATATACTGCCTGGTTGTCTTTTGTGTAGATTGTATTGTCAATCAGTTGCTTGTAGGTAATAAGGGTTTCCACGCCATGCCCATTCGTAATTTTGGTAATAAAGCGGGATGATTCTGCATTATTGAAGAACCAGTTATTGGTACCATTTTGGTTGTTGTACCAGAAAATATCCGAAATGTCATCTTTGTTGTAATGGCCAATCAACAATGCAGTACCCCCTGAAATTTGTGAAGTTGCAAGAGGGGTTGTAATTTCTGCAAATTGTGAATACCCCTGGTTTAAGAAACACTTATTAGCCCCTGATGAACTATTATACCACAATACATCGGTAAAGCCATCTGCATTAAGGTCATTGTGATATAGTTGCGTGCCACCTGAGAGGGATGAAGTTGTGATCAAATTCTGCCGTACATTAAACGTCATATCCCCTTCGTTAACAAACCAGGTGTTGCTTCCATTTGCATCATTCCACCACATCAGGTCTACTATTTGGTCACCATTCCAATCACCAAAGTAGATTCCTTTTCCTCCTGAAATTTGTGAATTTGTAATAGGTGAATTAAAAGGTGTAAAAGTCAGGTTTCCTGACAGGATAAACCATTTATTCTCGCCTGTAGTTTTGTTATACCACATCACATCGGTAATCCCATCCCGGTTCCAATCGCCATGATAAATAGCAGTCCCGCCTGAAATCAGTCCCGACGAAATAGAACTGGAATACTCAGTAAAACTCATAGTATTTCCACTGATTGTATTTCGGTACCAACGATTTTCGCCGGAGGAGTTTTTATACCACATCACATCTGTATATCCATCCCCATTCCAGTCACCGAAATAAAGTCCGGTTCCTCCAGCCAAATTCGAGTAAGGTGAAACTGTATTGTATGTGGCTATCCCAAAAACGATATTACCATTAGTATATTGATTAATAAACCAGTTGTTTTCACCAGAAGTATTATTATACCACATTACATCTGAAAATCCGTCAGCATTCCAATCACCAAAGAACAAACCCATACCACCATCAATTGAAGAAGGGGTCAATAAGTTATCCTGAATGGTAAATGTATTATTGCCCTGATTAGTATACCATTTATTGTCGCCAGTTGAATAGTTGTAGCGCATGAAATCTGTGATTCCATCCCCATTCCAGTCGCCGGTATAGATGTATGCATTGCTGTTGTTCAGGTCGGTGGTTGCAATCAGGTTGGCGGAATTTGAAAAGGAGAGTGAATTTGCTGGTTGCCATTCAAAGATCAATGGTTGGTCAAAGCAATTTCCATCGCTTCCACATTCTGTGATGCTAATTAATTGGGAAGGTGAACCTGTACCAATATTTTGATAATTAAGAGTATAAGAGCGAACCAAAGAATTGTTATTGTACGTTCTGATAAGTTGAAGACGCTGAGTAAGCTTTTGCACAGCACCCGAATTAAAAATTGCGATAGTGTCAGGTCTGCTTTCGTACGAAAATTCTATGGTATTATAAGGTAATAATCCCACATTTGCATTCCCTGTATAGGATATTAGGACAGGTTTATATTCCCCGGTTAAATTGTTTTCCGCATAGGTAAAAGTAATATAGTTCCCTTTGGTATCGGTAATTTTATTCACAGCCCAGTACATCACAGTTGATGAACTGCCCCCTGAAACTTCAATTTTTGAATCAGATGTATTCCCAAATTCATATATTAGTCCGGATTTTGACCACATCATAAAATAGGATGGTCCACTTCCCGCACTTCCGTATGATCGGATACGGTTAAACACATTTTGTTCTGTCCTGTATTCAGTATTATCGGCTCCGTAAGTACCACCCAGAACTGCCATGAGTCTTTCTCCATCAAGGGCAAAGCGGTCATTCGAGTCCCAATCTACTCCATCAATAAAATTGTCTTGTGCTTTTGTTGCAGGACACCGGCTAATAGTTGATAATCCTCCAAAAGACCACCCAAGACCGATCAATCCATTTTTACCCTGTGAACTATAATTTAAGGATATTTTGGGTTCCATTCCTGCCGAGCCTGGCGATCCGGTGATCGGAACAGAATAGACAGCAGCACCGGCCTCATTCACATTAAAACTTCCGTATGTATAGCCCGACATCGTTCCTGGTATTGGTTGAAGATTTGGCAACGGATTTATAGTAACAGATTGAGAAATAGAATCAATACCATTAGTTGCAACAAACTCAACATAAAACTGGCTATCCCCTGCATTTCCAATGTAGGTGAAGGTGATTAGCTGGCTGTTGAAATTAATATTCCCAACAACAGGATTCGCTAAATTAATGGAATAATTCGCATTAGCTATTTGGCAAGATACTGAAAATGATAATGTATCGCCAAAGTAAACCGTTTGAGTCGGGATTGAACCGATCTGAAAAACATTCTGGGAATGAACAAAACAGATCATTAACAGAAAAGTAAACACCAGAGAATAAAGCTGTTTCATATTATTTCTAATTAAATTAATCCTTTACAAATATTTTTTCATTTCTATATACAAATTGAGATAGTGCGATTGGATGAGGAGAAAAAGTTTTTTTTCCAAAGTTCATTCTAAGTAAAATAGGGTAGCAGAGTTTTAGGGTTTCAGTGGTTCTTTGTTTCAGCATATAATAATGCACAGGAGCATGGGGATCGCCCGGCCTTATCACTGAAAACGATTTGCATTTTGTACTCATTTCAGATTGAATTAATTACACAAGTGGCATTTACTCATTCAAATCTTTGTACTTTATCGCTTTAATGTTCCCTTAAAATGGTTTGTATTGGCTTTGTTATCTTTTGGGCATCTGTAATCTAAATTCCCAAAATATAAATAGTCAGTCTGTCAAATAGAAGCCTAAGCTTCTGCCGGTAATTTGCCCCGGGATGTTTATAATCGTTGATTCTTTCCTTTCGTATTTGATATAAAAGTAAATAGAATTAAATTAATGACAAATTTTTTGAGTAAATATTTTTTTAAAATTGATAAATATTTTTAAGTAAAATTGATTCCGTCCATTTAGCGAGGCTGGGACAGTACTCCATCTTGAATTTCACAGGTGCAAAAAAAGAAAAACCCACTTCCGGCACAGAAATGGGTTTAATTCTTTCAATAGTGACGGAGTTTACTTAATAAACTGGGTTTTCTTAGATTCACTTATCCAGAAGATGAATACTGAATATTAAGATTTGTACTTTAATTAGTACTTGCCTTCCAACATTTTCATCTGCCTTACAACCTCCATTTCATCTAACTTTGTATATGCTTCAACCATTTGTAGAGTTGACTGCCCGGCAACAGCCCCAGTAATGGATTGGGTCATCCCATTTGATATTGCAACAGTAGTGATAAATGTGTAGCGAGCAATGTGAGACGATACGTGCTTATCAATTTCCAATATCGCAGAAATTTCTTTCAGAATGTCATTCATCTTTTGGTTACCTAAAACCGGAAGTAATACGCCTTTTTGAACGCAAACAGGGTGATTCTCATACTTTTTAAGTATCCTTTTTGCAACGGGTAATAAATAGGCAACATATTTCTCATCGGTCTTCTGTCTGTGACCTTTTATTATTAGGTCTCCATTCTCTAAAACAACAAGATTTGAAGGGTTTAGATTCTTCACGTCAACAAACGAAAGTCCGGTTAAACAACAGAATACGAAAACGTCATTGACCTGATTCCATTTTTCGAGTTTAAAGTCTTTGTTGATAAATAATCTCAACTCAGTTTCAGTTAAGGCTTCCTTGTTACTTGGTTTGAACCCCAACTTTATGCGATGAAAAGGATTTATCGAGATTGAACCCATAGCTTGGCAATCACTAATAATTTGTTTCAATCGCTTCAAATTCTTGGTGGCTGTGTTGTGCATGTGTCCTTTTTGAACACGTAAAAAGCTATCGTATTCACGAATAAAATTATTGTCCACCAAAGTTACAGGAATGTCCGATGAATGATTTTTAATTTGAACAAACTCCCTGAGATGTTTTAATGTGTTTCGGTAATTCTGAATAGTCCCATCGGTAAATGATTTTCCTTCTAAGGTTTTCATGTAAGATATGTATTCTTCAAATTTCTTAATAAGATTAATGCTTCCCTTGTTTGATAATCCAAGATATTTGTTTTTAATATCACCTACTGAATAAGGGTTTTCCTGAATGTCAAATTCTCGCTTAATTCCTCTGAGGTATGCCACCTCGTCTTCCAGATAGTTGTTAATTTTTGAAGCTCCAATGCCTACTACCCGTTTAAGTCGAGGATTCCAATTTTTGCCTAATATCCATCTCCCCAACGATACTTCTGTGCGATCCTTGTTTAGTGTAATCCTCAGATAGAGAGGAACTTCTCCAGCGAAATTTTTCTTTGAAAATTTGGCTGCCGTGTTGATTCTCAAATTGCTGCTCATTTTGATCTCCTTTTTTAAATTATTATTAGTCAAAAGTAGACCTATGAAAGCAATTTCAGGCTACGCAATATACTGCATATCAGCGAAATATTATCACAAGTGAGACTAAGTGAAAAATTAAGACCATTGGTCTCGTTTAAGTCTCGGCACAAGTGCATAATCTTGCTTTATTCTGCCTTAGTCAAATGCACTTTCCTTGCTGACCGTCACCATGTTGCGCAATTTTGCGTAATTCCACTTTGCGGATATGCAGTCCCGAAGGGATTAAACATGAATAGCCATGTACGCAGTGCATAGTAGCCGGACATTATGATGATAGAACCCTGAAAGGGTTCAACTATTGTTTTTCATTAGTGATTCCCAACAATACTATCAACCAGCCCCTTTCAAAACACTGTCATTGGTAAAGTAGTGAGGAATCTATTGGCTATTTTGAAATGAGATAACCTGCCACAGATTCACAGATGATAAAAGTCAACTCTCCATCCTGGCTTGTTTTATACCTTTGCCAAAAATTATTCAATCAAATTATGGCACACATCCCTTTGTTTTATGTATTGCCCGATGTAGCAATTAAAGAAAACCGTTCGCTTATTGTTGATGTTGAGACAAGTCCCTTGCCCCTGGGTACTTATAATTTCATCGAGTTGTTTTGTGATGATCCAGGTTGTGATTGCCGGGATGTAATAATCGAAGTAACCTGTCAGGGGCAAGAATCGCCATTAGCCACCATGCGCTATGGCTGGGAAGACTTTGAATACTATCGCAAATTCATAGGTGCCAATGAAATAAACGATGAGGTGATCGATCACAAAGCTCCTGCATTGACGGGCGATGAGCAATCGAAATATGCCGATATCCTATACAAGGTTTTCAGGGATTTTATAAAAGACCAGGGCTATGTGAAGCGCATCGAAAAACATTATTTTCAGTTTAAAGAAGAAATTTCAAAACGGGCGAAGAATGTTGAGCAAGGAGTCCAGAAATAGGAGGGATTTTCAATTGAAAAAGATCATTCGTGCGGAAACCGGGGCCTTTATTCAAAGTAGTCTGGCTTCGGAATAGAGCAAGTCATGTCAAGCGATATTCTGATTTTTAATTTCAACCAAATAGCCGTAAATTTAGTCGCAATTTCTTAACCCGGATTGCACAGTTATTTGAAAGTATGAATTAAAACCCTGTTAGTCATGAAAAAATGTGTCTTTTTAAGTCTTCTTTTTTTGATGTTTTGGACGGTGCCCGGTTTTGGGCAAACTTATTTTTATGTCGAAAACATCAACCTTTCACCCCAAAACCCAACCGAAAATGATCTGATCACAATGGTGGTTTCAGGCAATCTTTCGAGCACCGACATTGTGGTTTACGGAGCCTATCTTGTAATGAACGGAAATACGGTGGAAGTACATTTCAATGTTGGTAGTACCGGTATGGGTTTAATGATTCTCGTGCCATATTCCCATACTTTTACTTTGGGACCACTTTTGCCTGGATCGTATAATATCAGCATAAATGGACCTTTTGTGGGCGATTTTGTCCCTCCATACCAAAAGCAATTCACTGTGACCGGCCTCGTGCCCGAATGCGATGCCGATTTTATCTTTTATCCCGACACAAGCTGGCAGCAACCTCTGAGCATGGATGTATTTCTGTTTGATGATTTATCAACAGGGAACAACATTATTTCCTGGTACTGGGATTTTGGCGATGGTTTCACATCAACCCTTCAAAACCCGCAGCACGGTTTTTTCAATTTGATGCCCGCCCAGTTTGTTGTTTGCCTGACCATTTTGACATCCGACTCCTGCACCGACACTTATTGTGATACTATTAATATTGCCTATTATCCACCACAGTGTAATGCCGATTTTATCTTTTATCCCGACACAAGCTGGCAGCAACCTCTGAGCATGGATATTTTTCTGTTTGATGATTTATCAACAGGGAACAACATTATTTCCTGGTACTGGGATTTTGGCGATGGCACAACTTCGACCCTTCAAAATCCGCAGCATGGATATTTTAATATGATACCAGCCCAGTATGTTGTTTGCCTGACCATTTTGACATCCGACTCCTGCACTGACACCTATTGCGATACAATAAATATCAACCTTATTCCCGATTGCGAAGCTGATTTTATATGGGCTTTGGATACGATGGTGAACTGCATCAATTGTTACGACTTCTTCGATCAGTCTTCCTCCTTTGGAAATATCCTCTCCTGGTTTTGGGATTTCGGCGATGGTAGCTTTTCCTCTTTGCAAAATCCAATTCACTCGTTTAACCAAACCGGGTTGTTCCATGTGTGCCTTACAATAATTACTGCGGATAGCTGTTCGGATGTTACTTGCCAGACAGTGGTTGTGGGCGATACAGCCACGAATTACTGCCAGGCCGATTTTAGTTTTTTCGTTGAAGGCTCACCAATCCCCGAAATAATGGTTGGTCATTTCACCGACGAATCGAACAGCAATGCAAGTATCACTTCCTGGTCGTGGAATTTTGGCGATGGCAATACTTCATCCGTTCAAAACCCTTCCAATTCCTATTGGCTGTCGAACTGGGGACTGAATACTGTTTGCCTTACCATCACTACCTCGACGGGCTGTACCGACAGTATTTGCAAGCCGGTTTATGTGGGCTACGATGGCTGCATGATAGCCATTAACTACACGGTAAGCGAGGTCACTTCGCCGGGAGGGTCGAACGGAGAAATCCTTTTGAATGTGATGGGAGGCACTGCACCCTATCAATATTATTGGAGCAATGGGGCTACAAGCCAAAACCTGACGAATATCCCTGCCGGGATTTATGTGGTTTGGATGGTCGATGCAGCCAACTGCATCCTCAACGAGATAATTGAAGTTACAGAAAGCCCTTTGATACTAACCCAGACTATTACCTTTCCATCGGGATGGAGCATTTTTTCGACCTACATCGAATCGAACAATCCCAATATTGCCGATGTGTTGCAGCCATTGGGCGATACGGTGATCATCTCAAAAAATGGGGAAGGACAGGTATATTGGCCTTTATATGGTTTTAATGGAATTGGAAACATGATTGTTGGACAAGGCTATCAGCTAAAATTAACAGGGACCGGAAACCATTATTTAGATGTGAGCGGGATAGCGGTTGTCCCTCAAAATGTGGTATTGAGTTTACCGGCCAATTGGAGCATTATCGGATATTTGCGACAAAGCCCAGGCAATGTGGAACAAATGTTCGCCCCACTGATCAGCCTTCCAGGTACAGCAGGTCTGCTTCACATAGCGAAGGATGACCAGGGTAATGTATACTGGCCATTTTATGGACTAAACCTAATAGGAAGTTTACAGCCCGGCAAAGGCTATCAGGTAAAAATGAATTCTGCTGCAATGTTTTCGTATCCGCCAAATTAAAAAATCTTTTGAAATTATTGGAAATTATTTGGAGGTAATGACGTAATTTTTGATCCCCACGAAGAAGTTTTTCCTTTTTGTTGAATGGTTTTTTCACTATTGTGAGATACTCCAATGAAAGATGCACATAAATACGCTATATATTCAATCATATAATGCTGTTTTTTAGTTACTTGGCACAATTTTCATGATTTGCAAAAAAATATGAAAATATATTTGCATGAATTGAAAATGATAAATACATTTGCAAGCTCAAAATTAAAAAGCGGTCCGTTCGTCTAGGGGTTAGGACGCCAGGTTTTCATCCTGGTAACAGGGGTTCGATTCCCCTACGGACTACATAAATTAATAAAAGGAAAAAATGGCAAATCATAAGTCAGCAGAAAAAAGGATACGTCAAACAGATGTGCGCACGGTTCGTAATAAGTATTTTGCACGTTCAACCCGTAATGCAATTAAAAACTTGCGTTCGTTGAAGGATAAAAAAGAAGCCGCCGAATTGCTTCCTAAAGTTGCTGCAATGCTTGATAAACTTGCAAAGAAAAATATTATTCATGATAATAAAGCTTCAAACCTTAAATCAAGTTTAACAAAACTTGTAAATAGTCTTTAATTGTAGAAGATAAAAAAAATTGAGAGCCTTCCTTTTTGGAGGGCTTTTTTTTTACTATTTTTGGATGAAACCAAAAATTGTAAGAGCATGAGGCACAATTTAATTTCTTCGACTTTGCGAAACATTGTTGCAATCGTTTTCGCAACCCTTTTAATTGCTTTTTCAGCTTGCAAGCGATCTTCGAAAACTTCTGAAAATAACACAGGCGATGCCGACAGCCTTGTTGCAAAAGGTCCTGTTCTGCCCGAGTGGGCAAAAAGCGCATCCATCTACGAGGTGAATATCCGCCAATATACACCTGAAGGAAATTTCAAAGCATTTGAAAATCACCTGCCCCGCTTGCAAGAACTTGGGGCCGACATTCTATGGCTTATGCCCATTTTCCCGGTAGGCGAGAAAAATAGGAAAGGTACACTGGGAAGTTATTATGCCGTAAAGGATTACAAAGACGTGAACCCGGATTATGGCACCAAAGAAGACTTTAAAGCTCTCGTGATTAAGGCTCACTCAATGGGGATGTATGTGATCCTCGACTGGGTGGCAAACCATACATCCTGGGACAATTCCCTGATAGATGAACACCCCGATTGGTACACCAGAGATTCGGTTGGTGTTATCACAACACCAGTGGAAGATTGGAGCGATGTGGCCGACCTGAATTATGACAATCCCGAATTGCGAAACTACATGAGCGAAGCCCTGGCTTACTGGGTAAAGGAATTCGATGTGGATGGATTCCGTTGCGATGTGGCTGGCATGGTCCCTTTGGATTTTTGGAACGACACCCGTTTCCGGCTCGATTCAATAAAACCTGTTTTTATGTTGGCTGAATGGGAAGACCCTGCACTTCTGGAGAAAGCCTTTAACATGGACTATGCCTGGGACCTGCATCACCTGATGAACGAAATTGCCCAGGGCAAGAAAAATGTCACCGATCTCGATAGCTTTATTGTTCATCCAACGAAAGAATATCCACCCTACGCTATCCGCATGAATTTTATCACGAACCATGATGAGAATTCATGGAACGGGACTATTTGGGAGCGAATGGGCGATGCAACACCTGCAATGGCTGTGTTGTCGGCAACTGTTCCTGGAATGCCTTTGATTTATAGCGGACAGGAAGCGGGACTAGACAAAAGGCTTTCCTTTTTTGATAAAGATGAAATCGATTGGAAGGAGCACGAAATGGGCATACTCTACAAAACCCTTTTCAAGCTAAAGAAAAACAACCAGGCACTTTGGAATGGCCAATTTGGCGGCCCGATGAAACGAATCGGTACAAGTGCTGGTTCAAGCATATTTGCCTTTTTGCGCGAGAAAGGGGCCGACAAAGTTTTCGTTGTCATCAACCTGTCGCCAACAGAGCAAAAATTCACCTTCAACGAGAAATGCTATTGCGACAAATACACCGATGTATTTACCGGCAAAAGCTTCGAGATTGTGGATGAAATTGGGATGTCGCTAGGGCCGTGGGAATACTCTATTTGCGAGAAGCACTAATTAGTGGCTCGAATATAAAAAGTTTTCTAAGTAACCACTACTCACAGGCACTTAATCGAATTTCTTCGTAGCAAACCTGACCTTCTTTTAGGATTAGCACACCTCGTCCACAACTTTCTTTGCCATCCCCTTTTTGAGCTTTGACATATACGATTCCCTCATACTTAAAATCGTATTCAACCTGGCCATCGTGGCCTGTCAGTTTTGCCTTTGATGCATACTCAATCAGTTCGGGCTGAGAGGTTCCACCTGTAATTTCAATTCTTACTTCACAGTTGCCAACTGGCCATTTAACACCATTTTGATCTAACTTGTAAACCATTATGACAGCTCGCGGAGGTTCTGGCTCTTTAATGCAAGAAGGGAAAAATAGAAATACGGATAGTACGGAAAAGGATAAGAGCAAATTTTTCATACGAATCAGTTTAAGTGAAGATATTAGTTATCTTCCTTAAGAAGGATTTTTTAATGAAAGGTTGCCTTACAATAAGAAAAATTTCAAATCAAAATATAATCTATTTCAGAATTTATTCCTCGATGATTACCGGTTCGGTAAGGGTAATGGTTGTATGGTAGGTTTCGTCGCGCGATAGGATAATTTCTCCGGTTCCTTTCAGATTGCTATAAATTGAGAATTTACTAATCTTGGCTTTTACATCCAATGTGCCTTCAAAAAGGAACTTATGATAGGTTTTTCCTTTTTCATCGGTGTATTTTATGTCTTCACGGATCAGGTCGGTTGGAGGGGCAAATATTTCGACAGTGGCACCTGGTATTGGTCTGTTGTTCACATCCACAATGGTAATTTCAGCCCGTGGATCATCACCCCTTCCGCAAGACGAGAAAATTGACACTGCCAAAAAAGGAAATAATAATAGTAAAAAAATTCTCATTGTTTCTACTTTGGTTTAGGCGGGAAAATGCCTCAACATTGATGGTTTAAATGTTTTCGCAAGCACTCAGGCGAATTTCGACCTGATACACTTCATTCTCTTTAAGGATAATCACTCCACTCCCACAGCTCTCGGCGCCATCCCCTTTTTGAGCCACAATAGGAATGATCCCTTCGTATTTAAACTCATACTCGACCTGACCATTGATATCGGTAAGTTTTGCTTTTTTTGCAAATTCCAATAAATCGGGCTGATTAGCGCCCTCGGGAATATCCAGCCGAACCTCGCAATTGGGAACTGGCCATTTTACATCGTTTGCATCAACTCTAATCACGGTAACAACTGCCCTGGGAGGATCGGTTACGACACATGATGACAAGAAAATCCCGGTAAATACGATCAACAACGGAAGAAGAACAAACAACCTTTTCATCATTTTATATTTTTACGATTTCAAATATTACTTTTAAAATTTCTATCTTGCGAAAGATTTCACAATAGTAAGGATTCTTTTCAAAATAGTCAAATTAAACATTGTATTGTAAATGAAACGTAGTCAGTTATTTATTATTTTATTTAGCCTGGGGATAATGTTTTCCTCACAGATTTCAGCACTAAATGCCAACAAGTTTTGTGCTTCTATTTCGGGCAACCCGGGCGAAAAAGAGCGGATTGTCCTAATTTCGACCGAGTTTGGTGATATTAAAATCAAGCTATACAACGAAACCCCACTTCATAGGGACAACTTCATCAAATTAGCAGAAAAGGGTTTTTACAACGAACTTTTGTTTCATCGGGTGATCAAGGATTTTATGATCCAGGGCGGTGATCCCGATTCAAAAAATGCCACACCCGGTCAAATGTTGGGCAATGGAGGCCCGGGGTATGAAATTCCAGCCGAATTCAACCCAAAGCTTTTCCATAAAAAAGGTGCCCTTGCTGCCGCCCGCGAAAGTGATCAGATAAATCCTGAAAAGAAAAGCTCCGGTTCGCAGTTCTATCTGGTACAAGGTAAAGTATTCGACATGCAGCAATTAGCAGCAATGGAAGACCGTACGAACCAAACGGCAAAAATCGAGATTGTACGCAGCTTCATCATGAAACCGGAAAATGCCAGTTACAAGATAAAAATAGATTCCTGTCAACAGGCTCAAAACTTCGATGAATTACAGAACGTAATTAAGGTAATTGAAGAAAAGACGAAAGACGAATATGCCAAGGTCGACAAGTTTTTTTATACCGACGAGCAAAAGAAAGCATATTCTACCATTGGTGGCACCCCGCATCTCGATGGTGCTTATACTGTTTTTGGAGAAGTGGTTGAAGGCTTGGATGTAATAGATAAAATTGCTGCCGTTGAAACCGGTCCCAACGACCGTCCTGTCAAAGATTTGAAAATGACCATAAAGGTATTAAATTAGGGGATTCGTCAATCAATAACTTCAACGAATAGAATATTATCTTAGGTTTTGAAGCGAAAAGACCTGGTGTTGGGGTGTTGGAGCAATGGCGGGAAATCTACATAAGTCAGAGGAAATTGAAACTTTAGGTGAATCAAATGATGATAGTTTGAATTGGAGTTATGGTGATTAAATCAAGACCAAGATTTTGTAAAACACCGAATTACCCCAATACTCCATCATTTCAATACGCCATGCCTGGATGACTGATTCTACTCAGTAGCTCCACAAATTATCCCGTCTTAACACATTGGAAATTCACCCAAAATCCCCTTTCTTTGCAGACCCATTTTAAAATGTTTAATACTTGATAATTTGGGATTTAAAATTGATGAATTATGCTGAACAAAATTGATGAAATAATCCACGAGATAGAGTCGTTTAACTCAACAATTGCTGAAGAGATCGACCAATTCAGAATAAAATTGATGTCGAAGAAGGGAGCAATAACCCAGCTTTTTGGCGAATTCAAATCGGTCCCTGTCGAGCAGAAAAAAGAATTTGGGCAACGCCTCAACGAACTTAAAAACAAGGCGGCTGATAAACTGGCCCAACTAAGTGAATCAATTGCCTCAAAGGACAAGGAATATTCCGGTCTCGATCTCAGCCTGCCAGGCGATCCAATTCAATTAGGTTCGCGCCATCCGGTTTCAATCATAAAAAACGAGATTGTCGATATTTTTGCCCGGCTTGGTTTTTCTATTGCCGAAGGCCCCGAAATCGAAGACGACTGGCATAATTTTACGGCCCTGAATTTTCCAGAAGAACATCCGGCCCGCGACATGCAAGACACTTTTTTTATTGAAAAAAAACCTGACGTATTGCTCCGTACCCACACTTCATCGGTGCAGGTGCGCGAAATGAAAAACAGTCAGCCACCCATCCGTAAGATTTTCCCAGGCAGGGTTTTCCGCAACGAGGCCATCTCTGCGCGGGCTCATTGCATTTTCCATCAGGTAGAAGGATTGTACATTGATGAGAATGTCTCCTTTGCCGACCTGAAGCAAACCCTTCTTTATTTTGCTCAGGAAATGTTCGATGCCGAAACCCAAATCCGTTTGCGGCCATCCTTCTTCCCCTTTACCGAACCATCGGCAGAAGTAGATGTGTCGTGCATGTTATGCGGTGGAAAAGGTTGCAATGTTTGCAAATACACAGGATGGCTCGAAATTTTAGGCTGCGGCATGGTCGACCCAAACGTACTTGAAAATTGTGGGATTGACTCTGAAAAATACACAGGATTTGCCTTTGGGATGGGAATCGAACGGATTGCCATGCTGAAATATGGAGTGAAGGACCTCCGCCTTTATTTCGAAAATGATGTGCGTTTCTTGAAGCAATTTTCGGCAGCTTACTAATTCTTAAACAACAAAAAATATTTTTCCATCAAGCTATTTTGATTATGAAGCAAATCCAAATGGTCGACCTCAACAGTCAGTACCAAAAAATAAAGACAGAAATTGACACGGCCATCCAGCAGGTGATCGATACAACCGCATTTATCAATGGCCCGGTAGTAAAAGAATTTGCTGCCGACCTCGAAAAATATTTGAACGTTAAACATGTGATCCCCTGCGCCAATGGTACCGATGCTTTGCAGGTGGCCATGATGGGCTTGGACTTGAAAGCTGGAGATGAAGTCATTACTACTTCCTTTACGTTTATTGCCACTGCCGAAGTAATTGCCTTGTTGGGACTTACCCCAGTGTTGGTCGATGTAGACCCGGATACTTTTAATATTGACCCGGATTCGATCCGAAAGGCAATTACTCCAAAAACCAAAGCCATTGTACCTGTCCATCTTTTTGGCCAAAGTGCCGATATGGACAGTATAATGCAAATTGCCAAAGAGCATAACTTGTTTGTCATTGAAGATGCCTGCCAGGCCATTGGTGCCGACTTTTTTGCTGAAGATGGAACCACTTCAAAAGCAGGAACTATTGGCCATGTTGGCTGCACGTCATTTTTCCCTTCGAAAAACCTCGGTTGCTACGGCGACGGAGGAGCCCTTTTCACCAACGATGACGAACTGGCCGAAGCCTTTCGTTCTATTGCCAACCATGGGATGAAGGTTCGTTATTACCACGACAAAGTTGGGGTAAACTCCCGTCTCGATAGCATCCAGGCAGCCGTGCTGAAAACCAAATTGCCCCACCTCGATGAATATTCGGCTGCCCGAAAAAAAGCTGCCGATTATTACGACGCCGCTTTTGCCAATAACCCAAAACTAAAAACCCCGGTGCGCTACGAAAAATCGAACCATGTTTTTCACCAGTACACTTTACAACTTAGCCATGTCGACCGGAAAGGATTGCAGGAACACTTAGCCATAAAAGGTATTCCGGCCATGATTTATTATCCTGTGCCACTGCACATGCAGGTTGCCTATCGGGACGCCCGATACAATGAAGGTGATTTCCCGGTAACGGAAGCACTAAGCCATTCGGTATTATCGCTACCCATGCACACCGAACTGGATGAGGGGCAATTGAAACATATTACTGAGTCGGTGTTGGAGTTTGTGGGGTAAAGTTTAGGCAATAATTCGTCTGGAGATTCCAGACATGAACTAATAGATGATTTACTAAGGATAGGCATTATTAATGTGGTTTGAGATAGTAGTAGTAGTTTAAGCAATAATTCGTCTGGAGATTCCAGACATGAACTAATGGATGATTTACTAAGGATAGGCATTATTAATGTGGTTTGAGATAGTAATAGTAGTTTAGGCAATAATTCGTCTGGAGATTCCAGACATGAACTAATGGATGATTTACTGAGGATAGGCATTATTAATGTGGTTTGGGATAGTAATAGTAGTTTAGGCAATAATTCGTCTGGAGATTCCAGATGGTAATGATAAAATACAAAATGACAGATTCACTAAATAATTTATTGTTAGAGATTGAAATCCTGATAGCTCAATTGAAAGAAAAAAACAAAAATGAATTACGATACAGAATAGGCGAACAATTATCAGTTTTTTATATCAAAGAAAAGAAAAGCATAAAGGATCTGTTTAGTTGGACATTGATTGTGATAAATAGATTCTATAAAAAACACAATCTGGATGTTCGTTTATTAAATTCTGATAAATACAAAAATCTTACAACTTGGTACAAGCTACTAACTGCAATATCTGATTATCTAAACAAGAAATATGGAGAAGAAGGCTATGGTTTGGCAAACTTGAACTATATGCAGCAATTCTACAAAAAATATCGAGGTGCGCCCGATTTATATGAAAAGGCTTTGCAATTGGATTGGAGTCATAATATAGCTTTACTTAAAGATAAAATAAGCGAAGATGAAAGAAAATACTATTTACAAAAAGCTATAGATGAAAGCTGGTCGGTTAAAGAATTAGAAAAGCAGATTAAGGAGGAAAGTTATGATGATTTCATTGAGACAATTGAACATAGCAACTACCAATACAATATTGATAAGCTGACTATTAAAAATTACAAGTCTTTGGTCGATGTTGAAATAAGCAATCCATCAAAATTTCTTGTATTTGCAGGAGCAAATGCCACCGGTAAATCAAACATATTTGAAGCTATTGAGATGCTGATGCACTCGGCCATGGTAACCGGCTCTTTTGTCTTTGACATTTTTGGGGGAAAGGAAAAAGTCATTAATTTTAATGCACTTCAAAATAAAGAAAGTATCCTGGAAGTAAGTTTGGATTTATTTTTTCAATTCTCTCAAGACTTACAGCGTACAAAGTTTGGTTTCAAATACGATATTTATAATAAAAGGTTAAGCAAAGAATTCACGAATATTTCAAAATTAGATGAAAGATTAGTCCAATCATTTTCAAGAGTATTTATTGACAATTATAAAAGGGCCGAGAATAAAATCAAAGTGCATAACAAAATATGGTTAGATGCAGCTAATCTGAGCAATATTTTGAAAACCGTCCTTGAGAATAAGGCAAAGAGTGAGGAAATAATTGAATGGCTCCAAATACTCATACCCGAAATCGACAAAGTCACAATTGAAAAAGACTTTTCCGGTAAGGAAGAAATTAGAGTATATGAAAAGTCTTACCCGAAAAAAGCATTTACCGGAAGCTTGATTTCAGAGGGTACATACAATATAATCGCTTTACTTGTTTTGTTCTATCAAACAGACTATCCTCAATTTGTTTGCATTGAAGAACCTGAAACGGGTCTAAACCCTGCAATACTGAGTGAGCTTGTTCCTTTTTTCAGGGAAATGACCGACAAGTACAACCACCATATTTGGATTACGACACATTCTACCTCATTGGTCGCTGAGCTTGTTGAGCGTGAATTGATAATTGTAAGTAAAAAAGAAGGAAGAACCTTAATAAATCAATGTCAGGAAGGTGATTTTGAAGAAATGAAACCTGATGAAGCCTGGATGAGCAAAATGCTTAAAGGAGGGGGATTGCCGTGGTAAAGGTTGGGTTTATTACTGAAGGAAAAGCAGATAAATTCATCATTTCATCAGATAGATTTAAAAAATACTTATTGACATCTTACCAGATTGTTTTTTCTGATGATGATATTAAATTAGGAAATGGAAAATCCGGGATAAAGAAGAATTTTAAATCATTATTATCAGGTCTCTATAAAAATAATGTTGACTTTATAATTATTATGGTTGACCAGGATGATAAAGAGACCCAAAAGAAAAATAGAAAATATAAACCTGTAGATTGTCCCAAATTGATTGTTGATGAAATAGTAAATTTTCGTGATAATAGACATTACGTTAAAGAGAACCTAATCTTTGTTGTAATGACAAGAGAAATGGAGGCTTGGTTTTTAGCTGATGAGGAACTGAGCTTAGATTGTAACAATCAAAAACCTGAGGAAATTCTTAACCCGTCAGATGTTATTGCAAAACAATTGGGTACTCATTCACATGGGAGAATCGCCATAAAAGTTAAAGGTAAATTTTCAATAGAAAGAGCTGCCAAAAACGCACCAAGCGCATTTAGGTTTATTAAAAAACTAAAGGAAATAAGAGATTCTGTTAAATAAGAATATACGAAGAAGTATTGGTGAATTATCAATTTACAAAAATCCCTATCTTTGAAAAAACCAAAACACACTTATTATGAAACATACATTTACTCTTTTTTTGATCGCTTCTTTCCTGGGTTTATCTTATGGAGCAAAAGCCCAATGTGCCGACCCTGCCAATATATTCACCTTTATGTATGATGGCCGTACTTATGAGCTGGTGAAAGAAACTCGGACATGGGAAGGTGCAGCAGCCTGTGCAAAGGACCGTGGAGGATATCTTGTTGAAATCAACAGCCAGACTGAACAATATGCCATGTACGAAGCCATTATTGGCGGAGCTGGCATAGCGTCTAACTACACAACGGTTTCTGATGGTGGTGGAATAGCCTACATCTGGATAGGCGCTACCGATAAATATTCAGAGGGTACTTGGTTGTGGGATGGTACCGATGCCAATAGTGGGGATAATTTCTGGACTGGTCAGGGAAGTGCAGGTGCAGGTGGAGGAAGTGCCATAGGTGGTGCCTATATTAATTGGGGAGGATCATCAAGCGGACCACCTAATGAACCAGACGATTATGCAGGCCAAGATGCCGCAGCAATTGCCCTTGCAGGATGGCCATCGGGCACAAACATGCTGGGAAGTGCAGGTGAGTGGAACGATATCAATATAAATAATGGGATATATTATATCATTGAATACGATGCGAATATGGGTATTCGCCACGACAAAAATGACAATTCGAGGTTTATGATTTATCCCAGCCCGGTAAAAGATTACTTGTACATCAACCTAAAAAAAGCCAACACGACTATCACTGAGATTTGTATTTTTAACCCGTTGGGCGAGCTTGTTATGACGGAAAAATTTGAAAATTCATTTTCATGCCGGCTCGATTTGCACGAACTAAAAAGTGGCCTTTACTTTGCCCGTATAGGTATGGCCAATGGAGAAACAAGTACCCGGAAAATAATAATGGAGTAGCAATTTCAAATGATTATTGTTGAATGTTTATTGATAAAATAAAACCCTACCAATAGTTTAGGTCATCTTGCATAGACTACATCTTTGCTAAGAATTTTTATTTTTGCTTTGCATAAAAACAAAAAACTATGAAAAAGATATACTTGATTTTATCAATCCTGATCTTATGTTTTCTTTCAGTTGATACCTGGGCGCAGTTTACCATTAAGGCCGAATTCCGCACAAGGGGCGAGTGGCGGCGTGGTTACAAAACCCTGCCAACTGAAAAGTCTGATGCTTTGTTGCTGGTTGGCCAACGTAGTCGTTTGATCCTTCATTATAAAAATGAAAAACTGGAAACCAAGCTTGCCTTGCAGGATGCCCGTATATGGGGCGAAAGCAAATGGAAAACCGACAATACAGACTTGGGCTTGTTCGAGGGCTGGGCAAAATATCAGTTTACCGAAAAGTTTGGTGTAAAAATAGGACGGCAGGTGATGGTGTACGACGATGGCCGCCTATTTGCCAGTGGGAATTGGCGCACGTATGGACAATCAATCGATGCCGCTTTGATGATGTTCAGCAATAAAAAAACGAGTGTCCATATCGGGCTTGCTGCCAACAATACCGAGAAAGCGGAAACTGCCGCTTTCCTCATTGACTATGAATTGGAACCCAGCCCCCAGTATAAAAACTTTGCCTTTATCTGGTTCAACCATAAATTTGACGACAATGGATCGAACTTTTCAGTGCTTGCCTTGCAAGATGGTTTTCAACGAGCCGATGAAATGGTAGATGGAAAAACCATCACCCACATCGATGAAATCAATTACCGGTACACGGTCGGGCCTTATGTAAAATGGGCCACCAAATTTACAACCCTCGAAGCAGCTTATTATCAGCAATTGGGACAATCGCGTGAAGAACTGGACATAAATGCCAATTTTTATTCAGCAAAAATTACATATCCTTTCGGGAAAGATTATTCCATTGCCCTGGGTTACGACCACTATTCCGGCACCGATATCAGTGATGAAAAAAGCAAGACTGAGACAAACACCTTCAGCAACCTTTACGGGCCAGGCCACAAATTCCTGGGCTACATGGACTATTTCTCGGTGGTTTCAAACAATGTGAATGGTATCAACGACCTTTTTGCAAGCCTTAGCCTGAAACTTCCTTTCGATATAAAAATGGTAGCCGACCTACACCAATTTTCGCTCGACAAAGAATACCTGCTATTCAAAAGCGAAGCGGGCGACGATGTGCTAATGGAAGTGGATAAAAAGCTGGGCACAGAAATCGATTTTACGTTCAGCAAAAAAATCGACGAACAGTTTACCTTGACGGCAGGTTATTCGTTTTTGCTGCCCACCGAAAGCATGGAAAGCCTGAAATTGGGCTATGGTGTTAAAAGCGACTTCCCACATTTTGCCTACCTGACGTTCACGTTTACGCCAGAGTTTTTCAAGTCGAAGTAAAAAGAGGGGTCGTAACAAACTCCACAAAAAAGGTGGTGTGCGAAAAACCACAAGCCAAACAAACGAGGTGTGCGAAAAACCACCACATAAATTGTGGTGATACCTCAACCAGAATATTGCAATAACAGGGTTACAAGAAATTGAATTTTACGTACTTTCGTGCCGTTAATATTTAAAGCAGATCAATTATGAAAAAGAATTTTTATACATTCGCTATTTTCAGTCTAGTTTTTTCGTCTAGCCTGATGGCCCAGTTCGATGAGGCAAAACTTATAAATGTAGGAATCTCGTTTGGCCTTTACGAAAAATATTACGACGGTACCACTTCAGAGATATTGACTGAAGAGAGCATATCACGACCCATTCATTTTCAATATGAAAAAGGCATTTCCGACATAGTTGACCTGGAAGAGTTTAGCAAATACATTACGGTTGGTGTATATGCTGGACTCCAAGCCAAGCAAAAGTATTCAAAGAATTATACCGGTAACAATATGTTTACCAAAGAGGCTTACAAAAAATATTTTTATTTATGGGGTGGTGCAGTTGGAACAATTCACGCTGTGGGGTTAGCCAATAAATATCTCGACATCTCTATTCCTGAAGATAGCTGGGATATTTATCTTTCAACAAGATTGGGCCTTGTGTACGGCAAAAGCAAAAGGAATTATGAAACAAACCCTATTGAGCTACAAACACAAGTTGATGAGTACGAGTACAAAAAAGACAAGACCCGTCTATTCTTTGCACCGGTTATCGGTGCACGATATTACCTAATGGATAAAGTGTCTTTATTTGGTGAATTCGGATATGCAAACCTTTCGGTCATTAGTATAGGTGCAAGTATAAAATTGTAGTCTGTATTCAATTTTATTTTGATGAACAACCCACTTTTGCGCTATAAAATCGGGATTAGCCTGATTGCCGGATTAGGCCCTGTGAATACACGCAAAGTTGTGGCGCAAGTAGGCGGGATCGAAGCCTTGTTTTCTGAAAAGAAAAACAAATTGTTGAAGATTTCCGGTGTAGGCGAAATGCTTGCCAACAACATCATAAACCAAAAAGTACTCGACCGGGCAGACGAAGAAATCGAGTTCATCAACAAAAATTCAATCCGGCCTTATTTTCTTTTAGATAATGATTTTCCGTACCGGCTGAAACAATGTGCCGATACCCCCATAATGCTTTATGTTAAAGGCGATATCGACCTAAACCGGAAAAAAATACTGGCCGTGGTGGGAACCCGGAAAGCAAGTCCCTACGGAATTGGCAATTGCACCAAATTGATCGAAGGCATTGCTCATCACCGCAACGATTTGGTGGTGGTGAGCGGCCTGGCTTATGGGATCGATGTGTGTGCCCACAAAGTAGCCCTGGCCAACGATATCCCAACTGCCGCAGTGTTGGGGCACGGCCTTGAAATGTTGTATCCGTCGATGCACAAGCAAGTGGCCGCACAGATTGAACAACAAGGGGCATTGATTAGCGATTTCACCTCAGGCTCGAAGCTCGACCCGACCAATTTCCTGAAACGCAACCGGATTATTGCCGGTCTGGCCGATGCCGTAATTGTGGTCGAATCGGCCATCAAGGGCGGGTCGTTGGTTACTGCCGACATTGCCCAGTCGTACAACCGCGATGTGTTTTCATTTCCCGGCAGGATAAACGACAATTACTCCAAAGGCTGCCACTACCTGATAAAAACCAACAGGGCTTCGCTGATCGAAAATTCTGAAGACCTCGAATTTATGATGGGCTGGGATATTAAACCGGGAAAGTCAACTGCCATTCAGCAAAAACTTTTTTCTGAACTCAACCACGAAGAACAAGAAATTGTGGGCCTTTTGCGCGAATACGGCGAACTGCCCATCGACATGCTGAGCATGAGGACCAAACTACCGGGAAGCAAAATTTCGGCATTACTTCTATCATTAGAATTTTCGGGTTACGTGAAAACATTGCCGGGAAAGATGTACACCCTGGCATAGGCTGTGGTTTACAACAAAATCCTCCTTTGAAAATATTAGTTTGAGTAAATCACTTTTAAATTATCCTATTTTGAGTTCTGAGTTCAAAGAGTTCAAAGTTGGTGAAATCCAAAACTATTTGGACTCAGAACTTTTACCCACGTAACTCTAGCGCAGTACGTCCGAACTTTTCAACTCAGAACTCCCTCAACTCAGAACTTTTCAACTACTTTATGAATTTTCCCTTTCTCATGTCCCTAACAATAAAATGACGAATTGTTCGATTATTAAACAAGGCTATATTTGGCGAAAATTTGGGATGAAACCCTCATCATTAAGAGAAATAATTTTAGATGATACATAGACAAAAGGAAATGACAAATAGTAAAAGAGCAAACTTTAGTTTTGATGAGGGTTCGCCGAACACCATTGAAAATTTAACATTGCTGTGAGGCAACAAATACCAGTAAAGGTTGATTGAAAAACATCATTTACTAAAAACATGAAGATTTAATAGAATTAATTCAAGTGAAACAAGCGATACTTACATTAGCAATTATTTTACTGCCCCTACTTGCATTCTTGCAGGAGACAGATGGTGCACCCTACCAATTATCCGATACAAATTACATCGACATTCCCGGCACCCGCATCAGTTTGTTCCCACCCAAAGATTTTGTGCAGGCCACCAAGTTTGCCGGATTAAAAGAGGTCAGGTCAGGGGCAACAATAATGGTGGCCGAAATGGACAAGCCATTCAAAGCCATTCAACAGGGATTTACAAAAGAAGGTTTTGCAAGCCAGGGGATGGACTTACTAAAAAGTTCGGAAGAATATATTGGCAACGAAAAGGCTCTTTTGTACAAGGCAAGCAAAAAGTCGGGCGATGTTCTCTTCTCGAAATGGATATTGGTTTTTGGCGACGATACTTCATCGGTTATGATAAGTGGGACATTTCCGGATGGTTTCGATTCCGAGGTATCCTCACAAATTGAAAATTGCTTGTTATCGGCCAAGTTTATTTCCTCTAAAAATATCTCTGCGGAAGGTGCCCTGGGATTCAAAATAAATACGGACGGTACACAACTGAAATTTGCAAAATCCTTCCCAGGTACACTTGTTTACACCCTTGATGGCTTATTTCCAACGCATCACAAGGAAGGGGTATCCTTTAAAATCGGTTCGTCGCTCGGAAAGGTTGAAATTGAAAACCCCAGGACTTACGCTTTAGAAAGATTAAAAAGTCTGCCCTATACATTTAAAGATGACCCTCAGTTTTTAGATGCGAAAATCGATGATCTGTCGGGCTACGAAATTATTGCGTACGGAAAAGATGAGACAACTGGCTTGAAGGTGCTTGTATATCAAGCAATATTGTACAGTCATTCGAGCTATTACATAATGCAAGGTCTGGCCGTAGATAATTTTGAATCAAATCTCAGCTTATTCATCGATATTGCGAGCACATTTGCCCGGGTAAAAAGATGATAAAAGTCAAGGATTGTGCGAATAGCTTGTGGGGTTGATATTTATACTGTTTTTGAATAGCTGAGATAGTTGAAAAAATAATATGAATTTAAAGATGAAGCATTATATTTGCAACTGGAAAGAATGGCAGGTTTTTGTTCCTGATAATTAACCAAAAAGCATTAACAATTTCTGTATGCCTTTCCAACCAAGACTAAAAACGGGGGATGTTCTTTATTTTTTGAAATTAACTTTGGAGAGATGACCGAGTGGTTGAAGGTGTACGCCTGGAAAGCGTATGTGCGGTGTGGAATCGTACCGAGGGTTCGAATCCCTCTCTCTCCGCATTATTATTTTTTTACTATAAGAGACTTAACTAAATTTTAATTTAATTTTTTATAGACCATGAAGAGACTATTTGCATTAATAGCCGTAGTAGGAATGCTCAGTTTTGGGGCATCGAATGGATTATTTGCTCAGGATGATGCTTCCAACGAAGCTACTCAGGACCAAGTAGAACAAACTACACCCGACTCTGTTGAAACAACAAAAGCACAAACAGTTGCAGAGCCTGTTGTGGAACCGGTTGCAGACGTACCGGAAGAAAGGTCAATGCATCAGCAGATAAAGCAAAAATTTATTGAAGGGGGTGCCGGATTTATGGGTACTGTTCTTTTATGTTTGATTTTTGGTTTGGCCCTGGCCATCGAAAGGATCATTTATCTGAACCTTGCATCGACAAATACTGAAAAACTTTTGAAAGGGATAGAAGATGCCCTTGAAAGTGGGGGTATTGAAGCAGCGAAAGAAGTTTGCCGTAACACACGTGGCCCTGTGGCTTCAATCTTCTACCAAGGCCTTGCCCGAATGGACGAAGGTGTTGAGATGGTCGAGAAATCGGTTGTTGCTTACGGAAGTGTTCAGATGGGCTTACTGGAAAAAGGGATTACCTGGATTTCGCTGTTTATTGGTATTGCCCCTATGCTTGGGTTTATGGGTACGGTAATCGGGATGATCGAAGCTTTCGATGCTATCGAAATTGCCGGTGACATTAGTCCCTCGCTTGTAGCAGGTGGTATTAAAGTCGCACTTATCACAACCGTATCTGGTTTGATCGTAGCTATTATCCTTCAGATTTTCTATAATTACATTGTATCGAAAATTGATGCTATTGTAAATAAAATGGAAGATGCTTCTATTTCGCTTATCGATATTTTGGTAAAATTTAATGCAAAAAAATAATTGAATCATGAAAGATAAACTTTCAAGAATATTAAATATTCTGGTGATTCTGCTTATGGTGATATCCGTCGTAATTGCTGTGATATTCTACCTGGGCACAGGGCAATTCGCCTCGGATGCAGAATTTTCAGTTCAAATCGACGTACTTGGCGGAAGGCTTGACACTTTCCTCAACTGGGCAATAATCCTTACTATTGGTACTGCCTTAGCTGCCATATTGTTTCCTATTCTCGGCATGGTTACCGATCCCAAAAACTCGAAGAAAACACTAATTATGGTGGCGAGCATGGTGATAGTGGTACTTGTAGCTTATGGAGTAGCCTCCGATGCAATTCCACATTTTAACGGCTATCAGAAATTCTTCTACGATGATATTACCATGGATCCAAACCAGTTTTCTAAATACGTAGATGCCGGTTTGTGGACGATGTACATATTATCAGGATTATCACTTTTGTCAATCGTGTATTACGAAGTAGGCAAATTGCTTAAATAGTATTTGTGTGCTTATAAGTTCAATTTAATAGATTAAAAGTATTAATTATGGCAAGAGCAACACCCGAAATAAACGGAGGTTCGTTGGCTGATATAGCTTTCCTGCTCCTGATTTTCTTCTTGGTTACCACAACCATGGATGTAGATTCTGGTTTGTCACGAAAGCTGCCCCCCATCATGCCCGATGATATGGAGAAACCACCAGATATCAAGGAACGTAATGTGTTTATTGTCCTTATCAATAGTAAGAATCAATTGCAAGTTGAAGGTAAATTGATGAGCATAAACAATTTGCGTGAAGAAGCTAAAGAATTTATTAAAAACCCTAGAGATTTAGAGGAATTACCCGAAAAGAAAGACGTAGAAGTTGAATTTTTTGGTGTTTATCCCGTTTCTAAGCAAGTAATTTCGCTTATGAACGATAGGGGTACTTCATACGAAACATACATTGCGGCTCAAAATGAATTGGCAGCAGCTTACAACGAATTGCGCGACGAAATTTCGATGCAAAGATTTGGAAAAAAATTCGAAGCTTTAGCTGAGGAGGAGCAGGAGGCGGTAAAGAAAATTTATCCGCAAAGGATATCGGAAGCTGAACCCAGAAATGTAGGAGGAAAGTAAGATGGCAAAATTTCAAAGAAAAGGAAAAGGGGGAATGCCTGGTATTTCAACAGCCTCATTGCCCGACATCGTATTTATGCTGTTGTTCTTTTTCATGGTTTCGACTGTAATGCGCGAAACAGAATTGAAAATCAGGGTAACCGTACCTAAGGCGACCGAGATCAAAAAATTGGAACAGAAATCATTGGTCAGCTATATTTATGTAGGTGAACCACGAAGAATGTACCAGGCAAAATACGGTACAGAACCCCGTATCCAACTCAACGACCAGTTTGCTCAATTAGAAGATGTTATCCAGTTTATTACCAGCGAGCGTGAAGCCCGCGACGAGAATGAGGTACCTAAAATGACCACATCCCTAAAAGTAGATGGTAAAACCGAAATGGGAATTGTAACCGACATAAAACAGGAATTACGAAGATGTTCGGCATTGAAAATAAATTACTCTACTACCAAAAAAGCCGATAAGAAGTAAGGCTTTTCATTATAAGATAGTTAAAAGGGGAACTGATCAGGTTCCCCTTTTTTTTATCCGAAACTTTTCAACATCCCCAAATCCGGTTAATTAAATCATTAAATTTACAGGAAATTCCCTTACCGGGATTGATGATTGTTTTTTGTTAAGAATCAAAAATTTAGATTTTCCTGTTATGAACGATTTTGTGCACCTGCATGTCCATACTCAATATTCCATTTTAGATGGGGCTTCGAATATCCCAAAGATAATCGCGAAAGCAAAAGACAACGGGATGAAAGCCATTGCCATTACCGACCATGGAAATATGTTTGGGGCCAAAGTATTTCATAAAGAAGCACATAAACAAGGCATCAAACCTATTCTGGGTTGCGAAGTGTATGTATCTAAAACTACCCGCTTCGACAAATCCGACAAGATAGACAGGGGAGGCAACCATTTGATCCTCCTGGCAAAAAATCCGGTAGGCTACAAAAACCTCATCAAGTTGGTTTCTTTTGCCTGGATGGAGGGATACTATTACAACCCCCGCATTGACAAGGAACTGCTGCACAAATACCACGAAGGCATTATTGCAACAAGTGCCTGCCTGGGGGGCGAAGTGCCACAAGCTATAATGAACCACGGAGCGGATAAAGCACTGGAAGTAATCAAAGAATTTAAAGAAATTTTTGATGATGATTTTTATCTCGAACTCCAACGCCACCAGTCGGGCGATCCCGAAACCGATGCCGATGTGTTTGATAGGCAGCAGGAAGTAAACAAAGTAATCCTCAACCTGGCCCAACAACTGGATGTGAAATGTGTGGCCACCAACGATGTGCATTTTATCAATGCTGAAGATGCCGAAGCCCACGACCGCCTGATTTGCCTGAATACTGGAAAAGATTTGGATGATCCCGACCGGATGCGATATACCAAACAAGAGTTTTTCAAAACACGCGAGGAGATGAACAATCTCTTTGAAGATCACCCCGAAGTACTTGAAAACACCATAGAAATTTGCGATAAGATTGAAGATTATGAACTCGACCGAGAACCCATCATGCCCGACTATCCTTTGCCGGAAGAGTTTACTGACGAAAATGAATATTTGCGTCACCTTACCTATGAAGGCGCAAAAAAACGCTATGGCGAAATCACCGAAAATATAACCGAGCGTCTCGACTACGAATTGGGCGTAATAAAAAAAATGGGGTTCCCTGGCTACTTTTTGATTGTGCAGGACTTTCTGAACGAAGCCCGGAAAATGGGTGTCGCAGTAGGCCCGGGCCGGGGTTCGGCAGCGGGTTCGGCAGTGGCTTATTGCACCAAAATTACCGACATCGACCCCATTAAATACAATTTGCTTTTCGAACGTTTCCTGAACCCCGACAGGATTTCAATGCCCGATATCGATATCGATTTTGATGAGGACGGTCGCGAGAAGGTGCTGAAATGGGTGGTCGAGAAATACGGGAAAAACCGGGTAGCGCAAATTATCACCTTTGGGACAATGGCCGCAAAAATGGCCATCCGCGATGTAGCCAGGGTACAAAAACTTCCCCTTTCCGATGCCGATTATTTGGCTAAACTAGTACCGGAAAGACCAGGGACCACCCTTGAAAGTGCCTACAAAGAAGTAAGCGAATTGAGGGATGCCAGAAAATCGGACAACAAATTGATTGCAGAAACCCTGAAATATGCCGAAACCCTCGAAGGCTCGGTGCGCCAAACAGGGCTTCACGCCTGCGGGATCATCATTGGCCGCGACGATTTGTTCGAGCATATCCCCATTAGCACATCAAAAGAAACCGACTTGCTGGTTGCCCAATACGATGGCAAAAACATCGAGGATGTAGGGATGCTGAAAATGGATTTCCTGGGATTGAAGACTTTGTCCATTATTAAAGATGCCATCGAGAATATCAAACTTTCGAAAGGGATCGACATTGATATCGACACCATCCCCCTCGATGATGAAAAGACCTACGAGCTTTATGCCAATGGCGAAACAACGGCCTTGTTCCAGTTCGAGTCGCCGGGCATGAAAAAGCATTTGCGTGCCCTAAAGCCCAATCGTTTTGAAGACCTGATTGCCATGAACGCCCTATACCGTCCGGGACCAATGGAATATATCCCGAGTTTCATCAACCGAAAACATGGCATTGAAAAAATTGAGTACGACCTTCCTGAAATGGAAGAACACCTTAAAGAATCGTACGGAATTACGGTGTATCAGGAACAGGTGATGTTACTTTCGCAAAAACTGGCAGGCTTTTCGGGGGGGCAGGCCGATTCGTTGCGGAAAGCGATGGGGAAAAAGATCAAAAAACTAATGGCCGAATTGCAAGTAAAATTCGTTGAGGGCTGTGCAAAAAATGGCCATAAGGAAGAAACGGTATTGAAGATTTGGACTGATTGGGAATCGTTCGCCGAATACGCTTTCAACAAATCTCATTCAACTTGCTACTCCCTCGTGTCGTATCAAACGGCCTGGTTAAAGGCTCATTATCCTGCAGAATTCATGGCTGCTGTGTTAAGCCGGAATCTCACCGATATTAAGAAGATCACGACTTTTATGGATGAGTGCAACAGGATGAAGTTGAAGGTTCTGGGGCCTGACGTAAACGAAAGTCATCTGAAATTCAATGTAGGAAAGGGAAGGAATGTACGCTTTGGGCTGGCTGCTATAAAAGGGGTTGGTGAAGCTGCCGCCCTTTCGATTATCGACGAGCGAACAAAAAACGGACCCTACGAAGATATTTTCGATTTTGTCTCAAGGGTCAACCTTCACTCTGTGAACAAAAAAAACATCGAGGCCCTGGCTCAATCGGGGGCTTTCGATTGTTTCCCCGAAATCGACCGCTATCAGTTCTTTTTAGAGAATGGCAACAGTTCGAGCTTTTCCGAAACCCTTATCCGTTTTGGAAACCTGGTACAAGCCGAAAATAATTCGCAACAGCAAACCCTTTTTGGCAACAGCGACGACTTTCAAGTTACCAAACCACCCATCCCCGATGGACCTCCCTGGGGAAAACTCGAAAAGTTAAAGAAGGAAAAAGAATTGATTGGCATCTATTTATCGGCCCATCCTTTGGATGATTTCAAAGTGGAGATCGACCATTTTTGCAATACCACCATGGACGAATTACAAAACCTGGCCGAACTAAAGGGACGCAAGGTTATCTGCGCCGGTATTGTTACCGCTGTACGCGAAGCCACCACTAAAACAGGTAGGCCCTTTGGCACGATTACCCTTCAGGATTATTCCGACTCATACCGCCTTACTCTATTTGGTCAGGATTATCTGGATATGAAAAAGTTTTTTACAGAGGGCTATTCGCTGTACCTGAAAGGAACCGTTCAAAACCGGCAATATGGCAACACCGACGAAATGGAACTAAAAATAGAATCGATGGAAATGTTGGCAGATCTGAAAGATAAGATCAAGGGCCTGACCATTCAATTGCCCCTTGATGAAGTATCGGAAACGCTCATTCACGAGTTTGTTGAATTGGCTTCAAACAACAAGGGAAAAGCTACATTGCAGTTCGAAATCCTTGATGTGGAAAGCAATATCCGCTTCAACATGTTTTCACGAAAATTTATGATTAAGCTGAACAGTAAAGTTTTGAACTATTTGATAGAGGAGACATCTTACAATTTCAAGCTGTCGTAATCTATGCTATACTTTAAACGGGATAAATTTCGGCATTCTCATTTTGAAAAACTTGAAATTTAAGGGATAAAAGATTTTTCATTTCAGCAACCTGTTCCAGATTTATAGTTTTGAAAATACCGCTAATTGCTTGATGGAACTTATCCAGTGTATCATAGTATTTAATCACTCTAAGATGCTGGATGAATGTGGTTCCAGGGCACTTTTGTTCCTGCCATAATTGTACCGGTAAAGAGCATCAACTCCATTTTCTTGATCCACTTCTATCCAATGGGAAACAGAATCCCCAGCCAGCCAAACTATTCGTCCTGTCTCTTTTTTTGAACTTTTTGTAGTTGCTTTGAGATAGGTGGCAAAGATTCTTTTTTGAACAATGGGACATGGATAACAATATCTTTCGTAACTTAGCTTTTGGATTTCAGCATCGCTGATTTTTATTAGAAGCATGTCATTATGGTTTTGGTTACCCATATATGATACGCTTCTTTTAATTTTGAAACAACATAATATTAACAGATTAGTGTTAAAAACTCATGAAATTATATGATCATGCCGAATGCGGAAATTTATCCCGTTTTCAGTATAGCAAGAATATGTAAAACAATTTTTCGCAAAATAAATCTTTTGATAGTCCCTTTTTTCACTTAGTCCTGTTTATAGTTCCACCAAAAATACCACATTTATTTTATTCCTGTTGAAAGCTGTCAAAAAAGAAAACCCTAAATTAGCCCAAAATGATTTTGACGATGGGAGGGTTCAACCGGAGAAAATTTTGCAGGACTGCTGCACTTGCCAGCCTGGGATTGCTGGCCTGCCGCTTTGAGAATCCATCAACAGAAAAAATTAACAGCTTACAAATAATGAAAACAAAAAATACTACAACTTTTGTCTACGACTCCCTTTTTTTGGAGCATGATTCGCCAGGGCATCCTGAAAGTTCGGAGCGGTTGCTTGCCATTATCCGCGAATTAAAAAAACAACGATTGCTCGAAAGGATGTATCGTTTACATATCCGAGAGGCTACCCCGGAAGAGTTGCAACTGTGCCACAGCCCCGAGCACATTGCAGTGGTAAAAGGCGAAACCGGTGTGCTGGATGGGATTATCGGCCCCGATGCGTATATCAACCCGTCGAGCGGGAAGTGTGCTATTAATGCAGTTGGTAGCCTCATTGATCTGTCATCGAAAGTAGCCAAGGGTGAAATTCAAAATGGGTTTGCCTTTGTGCGGCCACCGGGACACCATGCCTTGAAAAACACGGCTATGGGTTTTTGCCTGTTCAACAATGTGGCCATTGCGGCCAAAGCCCTGCTGAAAAACAAGCTTGCCCAAAAAGTGGCTATTGTCGATTTCGACGTGCACCACGGCAACGGCACCCAAGCCATGACCCAAAGCGATCCCGACATTCTATTTATTTCTTCCCATCAATATCCCTACTATCCCGGTACCGGGGCAATTTACGAAACTGGCGAAGGGGAAGGCAAAGGCACGGTCATCAACATTCCCTTGCCTTATCATGCTGGCAACAAAGCCGCACGGGCAGTGTACAGCGAGATTGTTTTTCCTGCCCTGCGCCGATTTCAGCCTGACATTGTCTTGGTTTCTGCCGGATATGATGCCCATTGGAAAGACCCCCTGGCTCAATTGCAATTTTCAGCCTCTACTTTTACCTGGTTATCGCAACAACTGGTGGCCATTTCAGAAGAACTTTGCCAAGGAAAAATTGTGTTTACCCTCGAAGGGGGATACCACTTACAAGCCCTGGCCGAATCATCCGCCAACACGGTGAAGGCCTTATTGGGCAAAGATGATTTTATTGATAGCTTGGGAGAGGCCCCCTATCCCGAAAGCGATATTGTGGGATTGGTGGACGAGATGAAGAAACTACATGGATTATAAGTTGTGAAAATGAGGTTACTACTTCTTCACAGGAATCCAAACAACTGGAATTTTTGATTCCAACTTTTCAAAAAACTCAATAATGTCACTATGAATTTCATCAATTTCCATATTCATTGCCACTGTTTCTCTATTAATAATATGACCAGACAATTCCCTTAGAATTTGAAACAGGGAATCCTCATTTTCAAAAAGCAACTTTTTCCCATCCACTACCTCAAAAACATTTGCTTTTACATTTTGCCAGGTTGATTTAGGTGGAAGGGTCAAATTTTGTTCATTAAAAAAAACATCGACCTGTTCAAAAAAAGGATTCGTAAAAAGATTAGGTTCAAGAATATTTTCCAAGAATAAAATTGTCCTTTTCCAAGAATCAGGTACAAGTAGGTAGTTCTCTATATTTTTTCTTTTCCACTCGAAAAGAACAGGATTGTCTTTATCTGGTTTAAAAGCTGTTGATTCATTATCGTAATCAAAAAGCATTACCCTTTCCACATCCGGCACAATTTGCCTTAGTCCCAGGAAATGTGCTTCGGCCCTTTCTTTCATATCCGTTTTTGTTGTACCTCCCATTTTATGGATATAGAATCTCGACAGCACCTCTTCTTTATCTAAAATCCGTGCCCAACTATTTAAAATCCTTTCATCATCTTCGCCTTCGACATATAAAATATACGGGCTTTGGGTAACTTGTACGATGCAATTATTTTCAATTTCGGACAGGGCCGTGATTATTGGAGGAATAGATTGGATGCGTTTCGGGCTTTGTGAGAAAATGGAAAGAATCGACTGGACGTTTACCCCTTTCACAAATTCCTCGGCGTGGGTAGCAATTATGAATTGTATTTGTGGCAAAGCTTTAAAATGGTTCAGGATTTTTCGTTGAAGGTTCACATGCAGATGCGCATCGGGTTCGTCAAACAGGATGGTGCTTACTTCAGGGTATCCGTAATAAAAAGCAAGGAGTGTCAATATTTGATGAAATCCACTTCCGCCTGAGATAATGTCAAATTCTTTTCTGAAGTCGGTGCTGTAGCTTACTTTAATTTCTGTACTTACCCCTTTTTCATACAAAGGAGGATTAAGTTTTACGCCAAACCATTGCTTGATAAGGCTCTGCAATTCGATCCATTCTTTATTGTTCTTTAATTCGATGTCAGTGTATCCTCCACGGTCGTTTTCCTCTTGCTTATCGGTGACCCTGAAAAGAAGATTTCGAAGTACTGAGCCGGGTTGTGCTTTACCGACATTCTTTCGGATGATACCATTGTCATACCATATCTCATTTGGTTCGAGACCTGAAAATGGTGGAACATAAACTATCCGTGGAAGTTTGCTCTGTTCATCCAATTCTTTGAAAACCTGCCATCCTTCATTTGGTTTTGCGAATACCGATTGAGAAGATTGGTATCGAAGTGAAACGCCAAATTTTTCTTCGTCCCCTTTCTCATTCTTCCAAAAAACTGTAATCTCAATTAAAATAAACTCTTGTATTTTCTCCCCATTTTTTTCAGGATATTGCCTGTCGGTTTTATCGTTCCATAATAGATTAAACTCAGGGAGGGGAAGTGCTGTAAAATTTGGCAACACTATTTGTATCCCCCTGTTTCCTTTACGGTTGCTCCGGTGGAATTCGTCGATGCAATATTGCCATATTGCCATTGCCTGAAGGATAGTGCTTTTGCCACAATTATTGTTTCCGACCAATAAATCGAAATTGGTGAATTCAAATTTCTGATCCTTGATTGCTTTAAAATTTTTAATGTGCAGGCTTGTTATTCTCTTCGATCCCATATTATTTGCAACTTGTTTTTGATTCAGTAAAAATACAATTTTCAGGTGATTAAAATAATAATCATAGAATTAATCATGGTCTCCATACGTTCATATTATTTTGCCAAAAAAAATCTGCCTGCATTTCCAGTCTTTGTTATTTTTGCATCTTATAAAAAAAGATACGATGAAAAAAATCCTTATAAGCACTTTGATGATCAGCCTTGTTTTTCAACTCGCAGCCCAGGTCGAGCGAGACGAATGGATCACCAACAATTGGGACAACGGAAAAAAAATGAGCGAGGGCACCATGCGTTTTGGTCAGGAGACTGGCCGTTGGAAATACTGGAACAAGAGAGGCGACCTTGTTCAGGAAACCGATTTTAAAGCTGGTCGGCCTCATGGCAAGATTATCTATTACTACGAGGGCACCACCCAAAAGCAAAACGAGGGCGATTTTAAGGATGGTCTTGCTAATGGGATTTTCTTAGAGTGGTACGAAAGCGGTCAGAAAAAAACTCAGGGTTATTTTAAAGAAGGCCTCGAAGACAGCCTCTGGACCTACTGGTACCCAAACGGAAAGGATCAAAAAATTGAATATCGATATCCCGATGGCTCAAGAAAAATGATCTCATACTGGGACGACAAAGGCAGGATCATCCTCTCGAAAGGGAATGGGAAATTGGAGGACTATTTTCCAAATGGCCAGCTTAAAGAAAAAGGGGTTTACAAGGATGGCTACCGCAATGGGAAATGGGAAGAATATTATGCCGATGGCAAACCCAAGAGCATTTCCTTTTACAAGATGGGCCAAAATACGGGCATGTGGGAAGAATGGTTCGACAATGGCCAGAAGAAAAGCGAGTTTTCGTACGACAACGGCCTCAGCACAATGTGGTTCGATAATGGCCAAAAGATGATTGAAGGCTATACAAAAAACGGCAAAAAAGATGGCGAATGGGTTTCGTATTACACCGATGGAAAAATTAAATTGAAGGTGGGATACAACCAGGATGTTTACCACGGCACAATGGAAAAATATTTTGAGTCGGGGCAGCAGGAAACCCTTATGAATTTTAAGGACGGGAAGAAGGATAGTGAGGCCAAATGGTGGCTCAAAGATGGAAAGCTTGACATTGAAGGTAATTTCGAAAACGACCTTCAACATGGAAAATGGACCTACTGGCGTACCGATGGTCAAAAAGGAAACGAGGGTTTCTACAAGCAGGGCGAAATGGATGGGCATTGGACCTACTGGTATGCCGATGGTTCAGTTTGGAAAGAAGGCGATTACGACATGGGCATCAAAACCGGACATTGGGTTATCTACTTCGAAAATGGCAATAAGGAGCACGAAGGCAATTTTGAAAATGGCAAAGAAACCGGCTTCTGGCAACAGTGGTACGAAGACGGGACTTTAAAAACAGAGGGCTATTTTGCTGAGGGAAAAATGGATGGTCAATGGAAAGGCTGGCACGAAAACGGCAAAAAGAGTTATAAGATAGCTTACAAAGATGATTTCAACGATGGCCACTGGATGTACTGGTTCGAAAACGGAAACCCACAATTTGAATCGAATTATCTTGACAAAAAATTGGATGGCGTTTATCGTACCTGGAATGAAACAGGAACACCTCTCATCACTGGTTTTTATAAAATGGGCGAGAAAGACGGTGAGTGGAAGTATTATAACAACCGGGGTTCCATTCTTCGTGAGGAGCAATATAAAAACGGGAAAGCCCATGGCACTTGGAAATCGTGGTACGAGTATGGTTCGCTTGAAAATGAAATTACCTACAAAAATGGGTTGAAACACGGCAAGGCTGTTTATTACAGACCGCAAGGGCAGGTTTATTTCGAAGCCATTTATAAAGACAATAAGCTTGAAAAAACCAAGGTAGACGAACGGAAAAAGTAATTCAATGATTATTTTTTATTGATTATTGAATAATGAAAGACAATATCAAAATCCGGATTATCGGAATTTTAGCTCATGTCGATGCCGGGAAAACTACCCTTACCGAAAATTTGCTTTTTCAGGCAAAGGCCATCAAACAGTTGGGCAGTGTAGACAATGGCACCAGCCAGACTGATTGGTTGGACATTGAAAAAGAACGTGGCATTTCAGTCCGGGCATCCGACACTTCATTCTTGTGGGAAGGCTATACCATCAATATTATCGACACCCCAGGGCACGTCGATTTTTCTTCAGAAGTGGAACGCAGCTTAACGATCCTCGATGGTGCTGTTTTGGTTGTCTCGGCAGTCGATGGCATCCAGCCCCAGACCGAAGTATTGATCGAAGCCCTTCAGAAATTAAAAACCCCTTTCCTCATTTTTGTCAACAAAACCGATCGTGCCGGCTCCGATACAGAGGCCGTTTTGCAGGAATTGGAAACCGATTTCAGCTTAAAAACTTTTTATCCGTTTGAATTGAAGAATGAAGAAAATGCAGATGTGGCTCTGTCCAATCTTTGGGACGAAAGCATGTATTCAGCCCAACCCGAACTGATAGAGAAAATTGCCGAATGTAATGAGGGTCTATTGGAAAGATATTTAGAGGATGAAAAATTTTCTTTTGCTGAATTGAACGATGCCTTGAAATCAGCCACGCAAAGGCAGTTGCTTGCCCAGGTGATACCCGGCTCGGCCAAAACCGGGGTAGGAATCGAGGATTTGCTGCGGGCTATTATCGATTTTCTGCCGGCCCCATCAGGAAAAATAGACGGAGAGTTGTCGGGCATTGTGTACAAAATAATGCACGACAAAAATATAGGCCGGCTGGCAGGTGTCCGTCTTTTTGGAGGAAGTTTAAAAGTTCGCGATTCCGTTTCATCCAACGGGAAAGAGGAAAAAGTAAGCCAGTTACGAAAATACACAGGGCAGAATTTTACGCAAATAGACAAGCTTGAGGCTGGCGAGATGGCTTATGTGGCCGGTCTGTTTTCTTTCGGGGTAGGTGATATTATTGGCGAAAGGCCACCCCAATTTCAACCTTTTCAGTTCGATGCCCCACTGCTTACCATCCAGGTGTTTACCACCAACGAGGCAGACTATCCCACCCTGGCCGAAGCCTTACAAATTCTTTCCATAGAAGACCCTTTGCTCGATTTCGACTGGTTGCGCGAAGAAAAAGAGCTTCACATAAAAATCCGGGGGACCATTCAACTTGAAGTGCTGGAAAGGCTTTTGGAGCAACGGTTTCAGGTGAAGTCCGAATTTGGAAAGCCCACCGTAATTTACAAAGAAACAATTGCAAAACCAGGCTATGGCTACGAAGCCTACACCATGCCAAAGCCTTGCTGGGCAGTGGTGAAATTCCTGATCGAACCCGGCGAACGTGGTTCGGGTGTTGCGTATCAATCGAAAGTAAGTGTGAACAAAATCAGGCAACGCTACCAAAACGAGGTGGAACGCACCATTCCCAAGGCATTGAAACAAGGCATAAAAGGCTGGGAGGTGACCGATGTAAAAATCACCCTCGTGGGTGAAGAAGACCATCAGGTACACTCGAATCCGGGCGATTTTATCCTGGCCACTCCTATCGGAATTATGAAAGGGTTAGAAGAAGCTGGCACCACTTTACTCGAACCATTGCTTCATTTTAAGATCACCGCCCCCGAAGACACTCTGGGCAAAATTGCCGCTGACCTGCATAAGATGCGGGCTACCTTCGGCAATCCCCAATTCGAAAACGGAAAGGTAAAATTGACAGGTGAAGTGCCTTTGTCTACCTCTCTGGACTATGCCATACGCTTAGGCTCGGTGACCGGGGGCAAAGGAAAATTCAGCACCCGTTTTTCGGGTTACCAGGCCATCCCCGACGAACTGGGCGAAACAAGACCATTCAAAGGTATCAGCCCATTGGACAGATCGAAATATATTTTGAAGATGAGGGGGGCGATTACGGAGTAAGTTTCGTCCAAAAAATTAGTACATTTGTTTTAAAATAAAGTTTATGCAAACTATTCGACTTCGAGTAAATGATAAAGTGTATAAAAATCTGATGTGGTTTTTAGGGCGTTTCACCAATGAAGAAATTCAGGTTGTTAAAGAAACAGATCAATTTATTTCTGTTCAGGAATATCTATCCTCCGAGCTTGAGAAAATTGAAAATGGCACCGCTGAGTTTGAAAGCATCGATCAATTGGATGAGGAATTAGAACACACTCTCAGGAAATATTAAGCTTAGGATTTCAAAATCGTTTTCCACAAAACTTAATCTCCAGATCGAATACATCGCACGAGATAAGCCATTGGCAGCAAGAAAGTTCAAGACTGAAATCATTAAAAGGATTAAAGAAATTCCAAAAATGCCATTTATAAACAAAAAGTCAGTTTTCTTCGATAGTAAAGAAATCCGCGATCTTATATTCAAAGGGTATATTGTTGTTTACAAAATAGATGAGGCTAAAGATACAATTGAAGTATTTGGTTTTACCAAGTACGAAGATGACCCCTTCAAATTATAATTCTCAATCTAAAAGTATTAATGCATAGATTCAATAATCCCTTTCTTGAAACTTTGTCCTTCAACCCTACTCCCCAACTACCCAAAAAATGTATCTTTGCTGCACATGTTAAAAAAATCAATCATGGCAAAATACAAAAAGGTACTTCTCAAATTAAGCGGTGAAGCCCTGATGGGTGATCAGAACTACGGCATAGACGAAAAACGTTTGGGCGAATATGTGGAACAGGTAAAAGAAGTTTGCGGACTCGGCACTCAAGTGGGCATTGTAATCGGCGGCGGCAATATTTTCCGTGGTATGACCGGGCTAGATAAAGGTTTCGACCGGGTAAAGGGCGATTATATGGGCATGTTGGCCACGGTGATCAATGGCCTGGCCATCCAATCGGCACTTGAAAGTATCGGGCAAAAAGCCCTCGTGTTGACCGCCATTGAAATGAAACCTGTGGGCGAACGCTACTCAAAAGAAAAATGTATGGCCGCGCTCGAATCAGGGAAGGTTGTCATTTTTACTTTTGGAACTGGAAACCCTTATTTTACTACAGACACGGCAGCAGCTCTTCGTGGCGTTGAAATGGAAGCAGATGTTATCTTGAAAGGAACCCGTGTTGATGGGGTTTACACTGCCGACCCCGAAAAAGACCCAACTGCCACAAAGTTCGATGAAATCACTTTTGAGGAGGCATACTCAAAAGGTCTGAAAATTATGGACCTGACGGCGTTTACAATGTGCCAAGAAAACAACTTGCCCATCCTGGTTTTCGACATGAACACCCGTGGCAATCTCCTCAAATTGATAAAGGGGGAGAATATTGGGACACTGGTTAGAAATTATTGCTAATGGGTGTACGACTAATTTACCTTTTGATAATTGAGTCTACTCCGACAAGTAGGAAATTATAAAAAAAGTCCTGAAAGGACTGAATTTGAATAACCGTCCCGGAAAACGGGACGGAAGATGATGTATCAATGTACAGCCCTGATAGGGGCTGAATTTTAGCATGTTAATAGTTCAGCCCTTTCAGGGCTGGGAAATATATGCCATTTCTTTTCCACCGGCTTCACCGGTGGTTATTCAAATTTTATCCCTTCGGGACAATTATTCTACTTGTCGGAGTGGACTCATAATTAATATCTGAAAATAGCCACGAATGAGTGCAATTAACACGAATAATCAATCCTTGGATTGATTTATTTGAGTTTATTGATATTTCTTGAATTCGTGCATTCGTAGCATCTTTTACAAAACATTTTATGCATAGGGAATTTTGTCGTACACCCCCTAAATGCTATTCCAACTATATTGTAATCCCCATTTTTTTCATCAGGAACGTAGCATTAAGATTTTGGCTGATGCCTTCTTTTAGTTTATAATCGAAAATAAGTTCATCGTTTTCCATTTCTACCTCAAAGCGGCGGTTGCTCACATTGCTAGGGAATTCTTTCTCCAGGTCGCCCAGTGACACATCGTGGGTGGCAATAATGCCGGTGGCTTCCATGCCCACAAGTTGTTTCAACAAAGCCAACGAACCCAAGCGTTTGTCCTTCGAATTGGTGCCTTTCAACACTTCGTCGAGGATGATGAAAAGTTCCTTTCCCTGGTTCAACTGGTCGATAAGGATTTTGAGGCGGTTAAGTTCGGCAAAAAAATAGCTCTCGTTTTTTTGTAAGGAATCGCTGGTGCGCATGCTGGTGTATACATCAACAGGCTTAAACATAAATCGCGAAGCACAGACCGGTGCACCTGTCATAGCCAGGCAAAGGTTTACACCCAGGGTGCGGAGGAAAGTGCTTTTGCCGGCCATGTTTGCCCCTGTGATAATAAAGAAACGAGCCTTCCCTTCCACTGAAATATCATTGTTTACCCGAACATCATCAGGAATCAATGGGTGTCCGGCATCTTTCATCGATAAGTTGAACTCTCCTTTCTGAACATCGGGGAAGACAAATTGTGGGTTGTTATAGGCACAGTTGGCAAGGCTCGAAAAAGCATCGAACTCGGAAATCACTTTTGTCCATCGATCGAAATCCTCGCTGTTCCGGCTGCGCCAGTCTTCCAATTTCAACATAAATTTGAGGTCCCAAAGCAGGAGGGCATTTAGGATAACCCCCATAATCATATTGTTCCTGTTGTCGAGGCTATGGATGAGAGAGGCCAGTTCAGCTACTTTCCGGCTGGCAGCCCCCTTCTCGTTTTTAAGGGAATATTGGTGTTTGCCAAGGCGGGTACTTTTAAAATCGCCATTTTCGATTTTCTCTAACAATACTGCATATTTCCTGGCCAGCGACAACATTTTGCTTACAAGGTTGTGGGTCTTGTTAATGCTTTGTAGATGGAAGCCTTCGATCCCTAAAGGAATAAGCAAGTAAATGATCAACAAACTGGCCGGGATAATATCTAATATGACGAGCCCGAGAAACAGGGCACTTGTAAAAGGGACCAAGCGGAGAATAAATTTGATGCCCGGTATTTTGTGAAAGAACTTATCGCTGTTCATCCAGCTTCTGAGGCTAATCCGGTCTTCCTCTTTTTCTTTCACCATTTTGCCCGATGCCTGAAATTCCTGCCGCCAATCCAGCAAAGGCATTAATTCAACCACTGCCAATTGGCGCGATTCAATTTCGGTAGGATCTTTTTCCTGATCCAATAAAAGGCTTGCCAGGAAATGTTCACCGCTTTGGGTAGCCGATCGGTTGAGGAACTGGAAAATGCTTCCTTCGCCAAAAATATCAAGGTCGAAAAGAAAGGTTTTATCCGGGTCGAAGTATTTTTTTCCATCCGGAAAAACATCGTATTTCCATTGAAGTACTCCCTGTTCGTCCTGGTTTATTTTCAACAATTCCTGATGGTATTCCAATTGCTTCCTGAGTTGGATGTTTTTCATCAGGAGCCTGGCAAAAATAATCACCGAAATCAGGAAGATAGCAAGAGAAACAGGCCAGCTTAAGTAAGCCAGCCAAATGCCAAAACTAAAGCCAGCCACAAAAACAATTCCCCGGGCCCAACCCATGCGACTGATCTTCTGTTTCAGGTTTTCGATTATTTTCAGGTTTTGCTGTTCCCTTTCTCTATATGCTTGTTGTTGTTCTTGCTTCATTCTACAATCAAAATATGATGAACCAAATATTGCCATTTTTATTATGGCTGGCAAATGGTCTTGAGTTCTAAGTTGAAAAGTTCCGAGTTGAAAAGTTTGCTTTAATACAGTACTGACTGCCGACTGAGAACTGCCGACTAAAAATCTGTCTCATAAAAATTCTTACCTTTACGCATTATTTTATGATGGATGACTGCACTAGGTAAAATTCAGGGGCCAATTAAGAACGAGATGGAAGAGTTCGAGAAGTACTTCCGATCTTTCATGAAGAGTAAAGTGCCTCTTCTCGACATTATTACAAACTACATCATCCGGCGTAAAGGCAAGCAAATGAGGCCCATGTTTGTGTTCTTGTCGGCTAAAATGAACGGGGGTGTAAAACAGTCGACCTATCATGCAGCTTCGTTGATTGAACTCCTGCACACAGCTACCCTTATCCACGACGATGTGGTGGATGAATCTTATCAGCGCCGTGGTTTCTTTTCGATAAATGCCCTTTGGAAAAATAAAATTGCTGTGTTGGTGGGCGATTATTTATTGTCGCGGGGCTTGTTGCTGTCGGTCGACAATCAGGAATTCGATTTGCTGAGAATTGTTTCTGAAGCCATGCGGCAGATGAGCGAGGGGGAATTATTGCAGATCGAAAAGGCGAGGAAACTTGATATAACCGAGGATATTTATTTTGAAATAATCGAAAAAAAAACAGCCACACTTATCGCTTCTTGCGCCGCCGGTGGTGCAAAATCGGCCGGGGCAATCGACGAGGCGGTCGAAACCATGTGGAATTTCGGAAAGTTTGTGGGCATTGCTTTCCAGATAAAAGATGATTTATTCGATTACCAGAAAAACAATCTTGTCGGGAAGCCCTCGGGGAACGATATCAAAGAAAAGAAAATGACCCTTCCTTTGATCCATGCCCTCAATAATGCTTCGTCTTCCGATAAAAAACATGTCATCCGGCTGGTCAGGAAAAACAACAACGAATCGTCGAAAGTTGATGAGGTAATCCGTTTTGTAAAAGAAAATGGAGGTATCGAATACGCTACTGTGCGCATGGAGGAATATCAGAAGAAGGCACTAGACCTGATAAAAGACTATCCTGAAAGCGAAGCCAAATCGGCCCTCATCGAGATGGTAAACTATACCACTTCGCGCAAGAAATAGATGAAAAGTTCTCAGTTGAAGAGTTTGGAAGTTGAAAAGTTGAAAAGTTCCAGGTTTTAGGTTCAATATGGAAATTACAATTTTATTAAGACCTTTTATACAATGGCTTTTGAACAAAGCCATCATTGTTCAAGAATGTCCGATAAATGTATCCCTTAATTTTATCAACTAACCAATTCTTCAATTCACTAATTTATCAATTCAGAACCCACCAATTTTTACCCTCGAAGCTATTGCGCAGTAAGACCCAACTTCGAAATCTTTTCAACTTTGAACTCTGAACTCCTCAACTCTGAACTATTTAAGTTTTTATTAATTGAAAAAGTTTTAAATTTGCCACCTTTTAAAGGAAAGCTTTGACTTTCTGTTTTCAAAAGAAATTAAAATTATTCTATATGTCGAAAAACATTGGCAAAATTCAGCAGGTAATCGGACCTGTTATTGATGTGAGCTTTGAGCAGGAAGGCAGCGAACTTCCCCAGATTTACGATGCCCTGGAAATTACCCGTAAAGATGGGTCCATATTGGTCCTCGAATGTCAGCAGCATATTGGTGAAAATACGGTTCGTGCCGTTGCAATGGACTCCACAGATGGTTTATCGCGTGGCCTTGATGTAGTGTCTACTGGATCGCCCATTATAATGCCTGTTGGAGATAAAGTGAAAGGACGTTTGCTGAATGTCACCGGTGATGCTATCGATGGTATTGGCCCAATTAGTAAAGAAGGAGGCTATCAGATTCATAGTCCTGCACCACGATACGAGGACTTATCTACCGATACCGAAGTGTTATATACAGGGATTAAGGTAATTGACCTGATCGAGCCTTATTCAAAAGGTGGAAAGATTGGATTGTTTGGTGGTGCCGGTGTTGGTAAAACCGTTCTGATCCAGGAATTGATGAACAATATCGCAAAAGCTTACGATGGACTTTCTGTTTTTGCCGGAGTGGGCGAACGTACCCGAGAAGGGAACGATTTGCTTCGCGAAATGCTCGAAGCCAATGTAATGACGTATGGTGAGGAATTTAAGAAAAGCATGGAAGAAGGTGGCTGGGATTTATCCAAAGTCGACCTGAAGGAAATGGAAAAATCGAAAGTTACCCTCGTGTTTGGACAGATGAACGAGCCTCCCGGAGCACGTGCCCGGGTTGCCCTTTCAGGATTGACCATTGCCGAGAATTTCCGCGATGGCGACGAAAAAAGCGGTGGCCGCGATATCCTTTTCTTCATCGACAATATTTTCCGTTTCACCCAGGCCGGTTCGGAGGTTTCTGCGTTACTTGGTCGTATGCCTTCTGCTGTTGGCTACCAACCCACTTTGGCATCTGAAATGGGAGCACTCGAAGAAAGGATCACATCGACCAAACGAGGTTCTATTACTTCGGTACAGGCTATTTATGTACCTGCAGACGACCTTACCGACCCTGCCCCTGCCACTACTTTCTCGCACCTGGATGCCACTACTGTGTTGAACCGTAAGATTTCGGAAATGGGTATTTATCCTGCTGTTGACCCTTTGGATTCCACTTCGCGGATTTTGACCCCCGATATCGTTGGCAATGAACATTATGATACAGCTCAAAAAGTGAAAGAGATATTGCAGCGCTACAAGGAATTGCAAGATATCATTGCTATTCTCGGTATGGACGAGTTGTCGGAAGAGGACAAGTTGGTTGTTCACCGTGCCCGTCGTGTACAGCGTTTCCTTTCGCAGCCTTTCCATGTGGCCGAGCAGTTTACCGGCCTCAAAGGTTGTTTGGTATCCATCGAAGACACCATTAAGGGCTTCAATATGATTATGGATGGCGAAGTAGATCAATATCCTGAATCAGCTTTCAACCTTGTGGGAACCATCGAGGAAGCCATCGAAAAGGGTGAGAAGATGATCGCAGCTGCAAAGTAGGTGCTGGATTATACCGCTTTAGGATTAAATAGCAAATGACAATAATCAAATATCAAATAATTGACAATAGTCAAATTTCAATGGTTCAAAACGTTCTGGTCCAATAGCTATCGGATTTGACCTTTTGGGATTTGGAAATTATTTGTTTTTTGAAATTTGGTTTTTGGAATTTCTGGCAAATGGTCAAATGTATTAATGCTGAATAAAACATAAAAGGATGTTTGTAGAAATTGTAACCCCCGATAAGAAGATATTTTCAGGCGAAGCTACGCTGGCCCAATTGCCCGGGAGCAATGGTTCGTTTGAGATAATGAACAACCACGCACCCATAATTTCCACGCTTAACAGAGGGAAAGTCAGGATTATTGCTGCAGATGGCAAAGAATATTCTTTTGATATTGCAGGAGGGGTAATCGAATCGGCAGAGAATAAAATAATTATCCTGGCAGAAACTAAATAGTGTCCCTAAGAATCAATAGTTTTCTTATTGGTACTAAATAGTAGTTCATTACAATATTTCAAGGCCACGAATGATCCACAGGGGATGTATTGGTGGCTTTTTTAATGGATGCAATATAAATAGGAAACTCGCACAAGCTTCTTACAAGTCACCGGGTGAGTTTTGAATGAAAAGCCGCGTGGTTTCAACTTTCCGCTACTTTTGCGCAGTACTCACCCGGTGACTGATCCAGGTTTAGGAATTGTTATGATATAAGTTGACTATTTGAGTTTTTGTTTTATCTTTGAAAAATGTAAGATGACAAGAAATTATCAGATAAACTAAGCTCGATTTTACCCTTACTGAACGAAGAACAAAAGCGGATTTATTTAGCAAGTGAATCTATTTATCTAGGTCGAGGAGGAAAAACAAAGATTGGGAAACTTTTAGGCGTTTCTCACAACACCATAAATAAGGGTTTAAAAGAGATGAGTTCGG